>JBBQFM010000049.1:0-37520 GCA_038321975.1 Fimbriimonadales bacterium
GCGTAGTCGAACTCGACCTGGACTTGCCGTTCAGTCATTCCCGGGTGCATCATGCCCGCGATGTGCTCGTAGGCTCTTGCGGTTGCGGCGGCGGCCCGCTTGATCAGATCAATCTCGAAAGAGTCCTTCTTACGGCGCGCATGGTCGAGCTCCAGCTCCAGTCTTTGGGCGAGGTCATTATTCGACTCCACTCCCTCGACCTTGACGCCAAGATTCGCGATCGGTCGACCGGATCGCTTCGCGAGCCAGTCCTTCAATTCTTCGATGGGCCGACCTATTGGGGGGTCGCCCCCACCCCAAACGAGTTCAAGTTCGGTAATCGGCGGTTCGAACAGGGTCCAGCCCTCGCCCGGGTCGAATGCGACCACTCCGCCCTCGCGCTTCCTTTCGGTGAGCCACCGATAGTGGGGATGCTCGCGATACGGGAAGCACATGTTCCAACCGCCAGGAATGCTGATCGGGGTGCCTGCACCCACCACTACGATCTCGCTGGAAAGGCCCCAGGCCTTCGCCGCGCGCCGCTGTCGATCTGAAACCCGAGTGTCGCTCACCGAACTAGCTTATTCTTACGGCGCCACGTAAACCTTGAACTTTTCCGACTCTATTAGGTCGAGCCAATACTTAATTCCATCTTCTAACTCGGTGGCCTCGATGCGCGGAAGGCGATACTTGTGCCACTTTTCGCTGCTCGTTGAGCGGGCCAGGTTGGTGTCGGTTAGCACCGCTCCGGTCACCGAGTAGTGCTTGCCCTTATAGTCGAAGCCTTCCATGATGGTCATGTTCTTGGGCTTGAGGCCGTATGGGTAGGCGAAAGAGACGTGCTCGTATCCGTATTTCTTGAGGAAGTCGATCGACTTCGCGATTTGCATCTTCACTTGCTCGTCGCTGAGGTGGTTCAGCATCGGGTGCTCCCAAGTGTGGGAGGCGAGCTCCGATCCCCAAGACTTGAGCATCTCGACCTTCTTGTCCCGCAGAGGCCGTTGACCCCACATCACGCCGGGCAGAACGTACCAAGTGCCCTTCACCGGAAAGTCGGGGTGGGTCTTGGCAAAATCGGACCAGATTCCGACCGCAGTGTTCGGATCGATGCTACCGTCAGGTAGCAACTGAAACTGGCTCGTGGCCGAGTCGTCCATCGTGATCACGACTGGTGAAGAGCCGGGCGGGATGTCGATCTTTTCCTCGAGATACTCGGACATCGTGACCGGCCGAAAGCCTAGGTCGTAAAGCCGCTCAAGATCGCCCCGAAAGTGCTCGAACGAGCGGCTGAAGCGGGTCTCCTTCTCCTGAAACTTGTGATACATCAGGATAGGAATGCGTCCCATCAGGTTCGCTTTGCGCTCGGTGACGCGCATCGGTCTACTCGCCGGGAGGGCCTTCGCATCCGCCACCACCGCTGGCTCCGGACGTAGGCCAGGGTTGCGTTTTGAAAGGAGCAAGCGACAAAAAACGGCGGTAGCTACTGCTCCGCCGATGACGAGAACGAAACGCAATCTGGACATCGAAGTTCGAAGAGAATCTTCTTGATTATTGATGAAAGCCGATGTGGAAAACGTGAGTTTCTGGAGGAATTTGCGAGGACTCTCAGAACCCCCTCTTACAGCCGCCATCGAGAGTTTAGGAAGCCATCGCGGTACGGCGGTGAAGGAGACGGTCGGCGGTTACGCCGATCAAGATCACCGCACCCATGACGGCGAAGTTGAGCGAACTGGGAATGCCGAGCAAGTTCACCAAGTTCTGCAGCACCTGTAGGAGCACGGTGCCAAGAAGGACGCCGATGATCGATCCCTCTCCACCCCGAAGCGAGCAGCCACCCAAGACAGCGGCGGCGATTCCGTACAATTCATAGAAGCTACCGTGAGTCGACGGAGAAATCGAATTGGTGTAGAAGGCGAAGAGAATCGCCGAAATGCCGGCGAGCAATCCCGAGATAACGTAAGCGCCCGCGATGACTCGGGGCGTATTGATGCCGCTGTACCGAGCGGCCTCTTCGTTGCGACCCACCGCGAACAGATACCGGCCGTAAACGGATCGGTGGAGGATGACCGAGAAAATGATCGCGATGATGATCAGAAGGACGAAGGAAGTTGGAACGCCTTTGACGTTGCCAGTCGCGAACTCCTTCAGCCACTTAAACCCTTCAGCACCGCCAAATCCTTTGGTCTCGTCCTTGGCAATGAACTGAGCGAGCCCTCGATAGAAAAGAAGTCCGCAGAGGGTAACCACAAACGGCTGAAGCTTGACCTTGGTGATCAAGAATCCGTGGAAGACTCCCAAAACGCAGCCCGTTCCAATCGTTGCGGCAACCGCGAGCAGGGGGTTCCACTTGTGGTCGACCAACATGATCGACATAAGGACGCCGAGGAGGGCAAACATCGAACCCACCGTGAGGTCGATACCGCCCGTGATGATGACGATCGCCGCGCCGATGCCAAAGATGCCGTACATCCCGACCCGGCTAGCCAGGTTGATGAGGTTTGCAGCACCCAGGAACTGGTGGTTCATCGACTGGGTGAAGATGCAAAGCACCACCAGCAAGAAGAAGATGCCGAGCTCTTTTCCGAACTTAGGCACCGCCCACCGCCAAATGCATCACCGATTCTTCGGTCGCGTGCTCCCGTGCGAGAACGCCCGATACGGCGCCCTCATGCATCACCACTATTCGATCGCTGAGTCCCAACACTTCCTCCATATCGCTGCTTATCACGAGGATGGCGACTCCTTCGTCGGCTAGCCCGCGCATTAACTCATAAATCTCCGACCTCGCTCCGACATCGATTCCTCGAGTGGGCTCGTCGAAAACAAGGCACTTAGGCTCTAGCGAAAGCCACTTGGCGAGCACTACCTTTTGCTGATTGCCGCCACTCAGTCCGCGCACTGCGTCTTCGACGGTCGGCGCCTTGATCCTCAGCTTGGTGCGCATCTCCTCTGAGATCGCTGCCTCTTTTGGCTTCTGGATGAGGCCGACCGATGCGTAGCGGCTCAGCCCGGGCAAAGTGATGTTCTCTCGCACCGCCATCGAGGTGATGAGCCCCTCGTGCCGTCGATCTTCCGGTGCCAAGTAGAGACCCCTCTGGATCGAATCGTGCGGTGACCCTGATCTGATTTCCTCGCCGTCCAAAGTCACCGTTCCCGACACTCGCCGGTGAACGCCGAAAACCGATTGGGCCACCTCGGTGCGGCCGGCGCCTACGAGGCCCGCCAGTCCAACGATTTCGCCCTTGCCAATATCGAAGGACACCGAATGAAGTGGGTAGCGGGCGGTGCGTAAATCTTTCACCTGGAGGCGAGGTTCTCGGGCCACCGCAGGACGTCCAGCTTGGCGCTGGATATCGCGGCCGACCATCAGGCGCACCATCGCTTCTGTCGAGATTTCTTCCCTCTTCAAGCCGCCTGCATTCTTCCCGTCGCGCAATGCTACGAGTCGATCGGCGATCACCTTGACCTCCTCGAGGCGGTGCGAAACGTAGACGATCGCGACACCTGCGGCCCGAAGGTCGCCGATGACTTGCAGGAGACGCTTTGTTTCGCCCGAGGTGAGGCTCGATGTGGGCTCGTCCATTACGAGGATCTTGGCCTCAAGGGACAGTGCCTTGGCGATCTCCACCATTTGCTGGTGCGCGATCGAGAGCGAAGAGAGAGGGGCGTCCGGCGAGATTGAGAGGCCCAGCTTGTCCAGGAAAAACTGGGTGCGCCGCACCATTTCGCGGCGGTCGATGAGGAATCCAAACTGGCGTGGCTCTCGGCCCAAGAACACGTTGCCCGCCACATCCAAATTGTCAAGGTTGGAGAGCTCCTGGTGAATCACCCCGATCCCGAGCTTGATGGCTTCGCTTACCGACGATAGGCCGACTGCCTTGCCATTTAGGAGTACTTCACCGGAATCGGGATGGGTCAGGCCACCGAGGATCTTAATGAGCGTCGATTTGCCCGCGCCGTTCTCCCCAATGAGCGCAACCACCTCGCCAGGACCGACCGAGAAGTCGACCTGGTCAAGGGCGGTTACGCCGGGGTAGCGCTTAACAATAGCGCGGGCCTCGAGCATTTATTTGCCGCGCAGCTCTTTCAGTTTTGTGGCGAAGGCATCGACGTCGGCGGTGTGGATCACCTTGGTTGGGATGATTTTCTGCTTGTTGGCAGGTACCCCGGACTTGTCGCCCTGCAGATACTTGTGCATGTCGATCACGGCCTGGTAGCCGAACTCGAATGGCTGCTGCACGACGGTGGCTGCAATCGATCCGTCCTTAACGCCGTCGAGAGTGTCTTTCTCTTCGTCGAAGCAGACGATCTTGATCTTGCCGACCTTGCCTGCTGCCTTGACCGCGCTGAGGATGGCGGGTCCGTTATAGCTCCAGATGCCAACCATTCCCGCGATCTCGGGATCCTTCACGATGATGTCGCTCGCGTTAGTTCGCGCCTTGCTGTGGTCAGCATCGTCGGTTCGCGTATCGATCAATTCGACCTTGGAGCCTTTGATGGCTTCCTTGAGTCCCTCGATTCGGTCCTTGGCGTTCTGGGCGTCCATCTTGCCGACAAAGGCCACGATCTTGCCGCCGTTCGGTCCCAGGGCAGTCTTGATTTCTTCGCCCGCCTGCTTGCCTGCGGCAATATTGTCGGTACCGATGTAGCAAACGCGATCGCTCTTCGGCGCATCGCTGTCCTGCGTGAACAGCAGTGCCTTCTTGGCCGCGTCGTTCAGCATGTCGGTCTGGTTTGCCGCATCGAGCGGGCTGATCGCCATCGCATCTACGCCCTTGACCAGCAGATCGGTGACTACGTCCTTCTGGTTCTCTGCCGAGCCGTCGGGCATCTTGAATTCGACGTCCACGTCGGCCAGCTCCGCGTCGGCCTTCTCAACTCCCTTTCGGGCGATCGTCCAGTAGTCGGACGGGTTGTTCGTGACGAACGCGAACTTGTAGTGTTTGCCGCCCTTTTCGCCACCGGTTGTGGCTCCCGCCGCACCAGTCGTTCCGCCAGAGTCGCCGCTTCCGCAACCGATAACAACGAGAGAGAATGCGCCCAGAAGCGCCACGCCGGAAAGTTTGTACTTGAGCATCGCTAGATCCTTGAATCCAAATTACCCGCGCGCTAGTCAGCCGCTCTGGTGAGTCAAAGGATACACCAGTGGTCGGGTGTTGGGGCCGGAAAACGCTGCCCTCCGGTCTGGCCCAACCCCGAGCACCTCCCCTAGACTCGATATAGCAACGGATTCAACGTGCTCGACGCCACGTCGCCGGGGGCGCAGCCAGGGAACCAGTTGGCGAGGTCGGCTTCCTGGAACTTGTTCGTCGGTTCTTTGATCACCATCGGATCGGCGAAATAGATGATCGTCATCACTTCGCGCGTCGTGTCGGTCGCGTTGCCTGGTGCCCGATGGAGGGTGACTCCGCTGTGGAATGTCGCATCGCCCGCCGCCATCGCCCCCCCCGGAGCTCAGCGTGTAGCCCTTCTCACTCACGTACCGATCAAAGAAGGCCTCACTGTCATCTGAGATCTCGTTTTCGACCGGAACCAAGCCGTCTCGATTGGAGCCGACCGCAAAGGTCATGGAACCCATCACTTCACTGATGTCCACCATCGGCATCCACATCGTCACTGCCTTCGTCTGATCAACCGGCCAGTAGAAGCCGTCTTGGTGCCACGGAGTGTGCCCGCCACCGGGCTCCTTGAAGAGCGCCTGGTCGTGGTAAAGCCGAACGCCCGGCACGCCCATCAACTCGGCTGCGACCTTTGCAAACCGGCGGGCGAGGGTAAAGTTGCGCGCCGCCTCATCCTTTGTCCACAAATTCATAACTTGCAGAAAGGCTTTGCCATAGGTGTCTCTTTCGGAGAGAGGGCGGGTCTCCGTGTTGTATCGGATGACCGCATCGAGGATCGCCTTTCGGTAAATCGTCATCTCTGCGGCAGAGGCCAGGCCACGCACCATCGCGAAACCGTCTTCGGAATAAGATGTCACCAATTCATGGGACAATGAGTAATCGGTGTCGAGATCGGGGAGAGTGGATGGGTTTCTCATGAAAGTTGCAATTTATCGTTCATTATGAACGTTAAATTAGGTTCATTGGAATGTCACCATCGGGACAGAACATGGATTAAATGGCAAACCGAATCTTGCTGCAAGACTGGCCGGACACTCCCGAAGGGCGACTTACGCTCGCGGGTGTCATCGAGGGTGGCCACGGCATTTCGAGGGCGGGCTGGAGACGCTATCCGGCCTATGCGTTCATTTATATTCCACGCGGAAACGGGATCTATTTGCACGGATCGGGAAGGAGCGAGCCCATCGACGAGGGCGACGCAATTCTCATTTTTCCAGGGGTTGCTCACACGTACGGTCCGCGCAATGGCGACGTGTGGGACGAGGTCTATGTCGTCATCGAGGGGTCCGGGATCGAGCGGTGGCACGCGAGTGGCCTGATCAGTCCGGAGAGCCCCATCCTCCGGCTCCACGGAACCGGACCAACCCGCGAAGAGTGGCTTGAAATTCTGGAGTCCCCTGCCCCGGTCGACGTTTGGACTTCTCTCGAGCTCTTCCACCGGTTTATGGGCTTACTCGCTATTGCCATTGGCCGCGCACGGCCACACGCTGAATTGAATACGCTGTGGCTCGCCGAGGCAAAAGCAGTCATTGAGAAAACTCTGGCCGAGGCACCTGACCTGCGCCTCCTCGCCGAGCGCGATCTAGGGATGCCGTACGAGACCTTTCGCAAGCGCTTCCTGCGAGAGGCGGGGGTGTCTCCCGGTCAATTCCGCGAACAGCGCCGAATCTCCCGAGCGATCGAGTTGCTGCGATACACCCAGCTTCCGCACCGCGAGATCGCCGAGATTTTGGGGTTCGAGGACGCACTTTACTTCTCGCGCCGCTTCAAGCACGCGGTGGGTATTTCGCCTCGCACGTACCGTCAGCGAGAATTAGGTGAAGAGATACTGAGTCGACCGACTTAGTCCTCGTCCCGCATCCCGAGCGAGGGAATGCCCGTGGGGCCGAGGGCGTGCATCTTGAGATAGGTGAGTAGCTTTTCCCGCGCGTCTTGAATGTCCAGATTGCGCATCGAGAGCTGACCGATTCGGTCTTCGGGGCCGAACTCGGATTCGCCCGACTCCATGCTCAGCTTCTCTGGCTTGTAGGAGAGGTGGGGGCCGGTCGTGTCGAGAATCGTGTAGTCGTCGCCCCGTCGTAGTTCGAGAGTGACCTCGCCGGTGACCAGACCCCCGATCCACTTTTGAAGGCTGTCGCGGAGCATGAATGCCTGGGTGTCGAACCAGCGTCCCTCATAGAGGAGGCGACCAAGCTTTCGGCCGTTCGTTCGGTAGTTGTCGATCGTGGCTTCGTTGTGGATCGCGTTCACAAGTCGCTCGTAGCAGGCGAAAAGGAGAGCCATGCCGGGTGCCTCATAGATGCCGCGGCTCTTCGCCTCAATGATTCGGTTCTCGATCTGGTCGCTGCATCCGAGGCCGTGTCGACCGCCGATCTCGTTCGCCTTCATCACGAGGGCGACGGCGTCCGAGAAGCTTTCTCCATTGATGGTGACCGGCCAGCCTTCGTGGAACGCGATCCGAACGGTTTCCGGCTTAATTTCCACCGAGGGATCCCAGTGCTTGACGCACATGATCGGCTCCACTATGTTGAGCCCGTTCTTCAAGAACTCAAGGTCCTTCGCCTCGTGAGTTGCGCCCCAGATGTTCGCGTCGGTCGAGTAAGCCTTCTCGGTGCTGTCTCGGTAGGGAAGTCCGCGCTCGACGAGCCACTCACTCATCTCTTTGCGCCCGCCGAGTTCGTTCACGAACTGGGAGTCGAGCCAGGGTTTATAGATTCTGAGGTCGGGATTGGCAAGGAGCCCGTAGCGGTAGAACCGCTCGATGTCGTTCCCCTTGTAGGTGCTCCCATCTCCCCAAATATTGACCCCATCCTCCGCCATCGCCCGCACGAGCATTGTGCCAGTGACCGCGCGCCCGATCGGAGTCGTGTTGAAATAAGTCTTTCCCGCGCTGGTGATATGGAAGGCCCCGCATTGGAGTGCCACGAGCCCTTCGCGAACCATCTCGGGTCGGCAGTCCACCAGTCTTGCTTCCTCGGCCCCATAAGCCTTGGCACGTCCGGGCACCCCGTCCACGTCGGTCTCATCGGCCTGGCCGAGGACGCCGGTGTAGCAATAAGGCATCGCCCCTTTCTCCCGCATCCAGGCGACGGCGACGGAAGTATCGAGGCCGCCGGAGAAGGCAATGCCCACTTTTTCACCGACGGGAAGATGCATGAGGATGCGAGACATGGAGGGATAGAAGGGTACCGGAATCAGATTTTTGATTTTTGATTTTTGATTTTTGATTTCCGGAGAATTTGGCAGGGAGGGGGTCCTATTCCCGCTTTCCGAGAAGGGTTTTGATACTGGCCTGGACCATCGCGACGAGCTGATCGCTTTCATCGGCGATTGGCTGAACGGTCTCGGGTGGTACTAAGAGGAGTTCCTCCACGAGCTCCAACCAATAGCAGGTCTCGTCAGCTTCCTCAAGGACGATCTGTAGCTTGGAAACCATTTCCGCCCGAGACCTCGCGCGGCAAGCCGCGCGGTAGTTTGCCCCGACCGAAGTAGCAGATCGGACAATCTGGCGTGTGATGACTTGTGCCGGAATTGACCGGGGAAACTTTGAAACAAGCTGGATCACATCCAGCCCGAGACGCTTCGTTCGAAGCTTAAACTCTTTCTCTGCTTCCATTCCGGCCAATCCAAAATCAAAAATCCCAAATCCTCAATTACAGAAGCATCCCAATATAGTTGATCTGCCCCTCGTGGTAGCCACAGTTCCAGTAGTGGTAAGCGAGAACGTCGGCCAACTTGTATTCGCCTGGGAAGGGGAGTTGGAAGGGTTCGTCGAAGGCTGCTTCTGGGGTAGCTCGGATGCCCGCGACTAGCTTCGCGGTCTGGGCTTTGCACGTTGCTTCTAGTTCGTCGATGGAGGTTATTTTCTGGCGCTCTTCCATCCATTTCGCCATCTTCTCCTCGTCGAAGTCCATCTTGCGCTCACCGGACGCTGGCGAAAATTGGGCGAGGGCGGTGGCGCATTCTTGCAACTGGTCCAGAGCCGAGCGGCTCTTCTCGGAAGGCTTCCAGTCGAGCTTGTCGGCGGGGAGGTTGCGGGCTGCTTCGAAAAGAGAATTGACTTGCTTTTCGGTCAAGTGGACGAGTAATTCTTGTGCATTCATTGCAAGGTAATTATAGTATCTTTCCGTCTACGTGTCAAGCCCGAAGAGGAACCCTTAACGCGCGGTGATCACCGCGCGCAATTCCTCGAATGCAGATCCCTCGATTGCCTCGATTTGCCCAACCTCGTGAGCCATCGCTTCGCGAATGGCCGACGCTTGTCCGGCCAATGTCTCGGGCTTGGAAAGGACGTCAACGAGTTCGTCCATCCGCTCTCGCAGCCGCGCCCTCTCTTCTAGCGACTCAGGCCCTTGGTCGACCCAAACCTGGTGGTGTCGTCGCTTCAAGGCTTTCAACTCTTTGAACTCGGGTACTGAGTCGGGCATGGAGGCTTCCGCGAGCGCGCTCCATGCCTGCGCCGACCGCCGGAAACCAGGTGCGATCTCGGCAAGTCGCGAAATGCCGGTCCAGGCAACCGCTTCCTCCAAAAAATCGGCGTAGGTTCCCCGGTCGGCGGAGGCATTGGTGCCCCAAATCTCGATCCAGTTCCATAATCCCGGTTGGCCGTGCCGGCCCGCGAGTGCCTGGACGAGACGTGGACCCGGCTCGAATTGCCGTGGCCACCCTTTTGCACTCTTGGAGTCGACCAGCGATGCGGCGAAGTGGCGAAGACCCTGAAGACCGAAGTTGTTCGCCGAGCCGGCGGGAGGCTTGTCGAGGAATAGAGCAGTTGAGGTTTCGATCCCCCGGATGAGCCCTTCGGGCAGCCTTGCGGGGTCGGGCGCTTCCAGGATGGTCACCCGGAATCGATCCTTCTTCACTTTCGACCTCGCCGCCATCAGTAAATCTTCATGAATCGGGATGCCCTTCGACGATCCATCGGCAAGGATGTAATTGGGTGCCTCGTAGCCAACTACCAGTAGTGGGCGCATGTACCACATCTGGTCTCCGCCGCAGAGACCCGAGTGAGGAAGGGAAAACTGGTCGGCGAGCACGATGACGGGGTGACCATCTTCGAGTCCTTCTCGCAAGTTCTGCTCTCCTTTCTCCGGCTTGACCGTCTCCTTGACCTCTCGGCGAATTGCCATGTTGTCCAGAGATCGCTCGAACGGACCAAACGTGTTTCGGGCGAGTAGGGAGACATGGGGTAGGTGGCCTTTGTATTCGAACACGAATAGGCCAAAGGCGATTCCGCCACTCGCGCCCAGGATCAGACTCTCGGTATAAGGTTTTCCCGTCTTTGGATTCAAGAAGCCGGACGCGGCCAGTGCGTCCGCCACGGTCCCGGTAGAGCTGTGTCTTCCTTCAAAGCCATCGGTCATGTCGACATTATCTCTCCCGGGAAACGTCCCTCTGAAAAAATGCGACATAGGCAGAATTACCCGGGACTCAAGCGACTTGCATGTAAGGCTCACTAGTTCGAAGGGCCCAATCGCAAAAACTTGGAACCCGCCTCGGAACCCTCTGCGTAGTTCTCGCCAAAGGTGGGACCTTACTTGAAGGTTTCCCAATAATGAGAATGATTGATCACCAAGAGTCAGTGAGCCGAGACCCAATCGAGATAGCCAAGCGATACCATTCGTTGGCGAAAGAACGTTATTGGAAGCACCGGGATCTCCCCGGCGCCATAACTCTCTTCGACGAAGGCATCGCGTTCGCAAATTCTGAGATGGCCAGGTGTCTGGACTTAGCCCGACTTACCCAGATGAATGGAGTTTGTAAGGGAATGCACTACGACGTTGCCTCCTTCTGCTGGCCAGGGTGGAACGATTCGGAGATTGCTATCGGGCCGGGTGAAGTGCTTCGCGGGGAGCGTGCCGCCCACAAGAACCTTGAGCTTGCCTTCGAACTCGGTCGTACGGGAGCCCCGTTGGCGGACGCTCACTGGATGCTCGGAGCCTACAACATCTGCTTCGGGCGACTCGACAAGGCGCTGGAGATGTTTGGCGAGTTCGAGCGAATCGCAATCGGGGCTGAGGACGAGGGCAGAGCCCTTCTGGCCTCCGGATATATTGAATTGACGCACGTGCTTCAGGGTGACTTGAGCGCCCGCTCTCGTTTACGCGACACTCAGTCGAAGCTCGAGAGCGCGTCAATCGAGGGCGGCAAATTCCTTGCGGATCAGCTTTCGACTGCGCTCTCCGCACTTCACGCCACGAGCGTGCGCTAAAAAGCCCGGACCTCTTTGCGAGAGATCCGGGCCTTTCTGTGAGTCGGAAGTTAGGCTTTCTTGCGTCGATTCAGAATCAGCGCTCCAAGGCCAAGGCCCATCGCCATGAACGGCGCGGGCTCTGGAACAGCGTCGTGGCCCTGCAGGGTAAACGCCAAGTCAGAGGGAAGTGCGGCTCGAGTGCCGAAGAAGTCCTGATAGGAAAGGGCGTCTCCTGCCGCCGACGTCTCCCATCCCCACTGCGGTGGGAAGCCGAGATCGGGCACGATCGAGAGCCAATACGTGGTTCCCGCGGTTGCGCTGAAGGAGATCGCGGCGCTGTAATCAAATACATTGCCGTTAGCTGTCTCGTTGGCCGACCCTGGAATCGTGGTCGAATACAGCGAAGCGTTGGGGCCAGTGGCGCCATCACTCCAGATCTGAAGGGTGAACGCGCTCGGGGGAGTCGGTGATCCGTTGAAGAAGACGCCTACCCAAGTAGCGCCAGTAAGGATCGTGTTCGTGCCGAGGCTGAAGTTGTCGTAGCAGGTGGCGAAGTTGCCATTGCGGCCGGAGAAGTCGTTCTGCGACGCAAAACCTTGGAAAAGGTCGGTCGGTTGGTCGAAGACGGTGGGATCAGCGTGTACCGCGACGGACGCAGCGATTGAAGCCAATGCAAATGTAAAGCGAAGTTGATTCATAGCCTCTCCTAAATGCTGATAAATGGCTGAAAACAAATAGTCTCCGAAGCCCCTATGAGCAATACCAGTCTATAGACAAAATTGGAGTTAATGTTAAAACCTCCTAAAACCAAGTAAATATACTGTAGTTGCAGATGCAAAAAGGGCCAACTTTATCGATTAAGTTGTGAAGGTTTTGGCGCCTAATCTACCGAAATGGCTATTCTCGCAAACTTATCTTGGTCCGCGTTTTTGCGCAGACACTCGCAATTAGGTGGCGGGTGGAGATCCTCAACCGTTCAGTCCGGCCAACCTACTTGGAATGAAAACTCAAGTCGTATAGTTAAAATAAATGACGGTAAGTACACTATCGACAAAATACGGGCAAAGGCGTCCCCGTTGAGCGCCTTGCCCTCGAGAGCTACTCCCAGTGAACGGCTAGGTCGCCGCTTAGGGATTGAATGAAATTAAGTTGGGCGTCGTGGTACATGGTGTGCATCGAAGCGAAGTTAAACGAGGTCGTACGCCGGTTGCTCGTGGCCTTCGCGGCCAACCATCTTGTCACCCTCTGACTCGGGCAACCCCTTTGCCGCACCGACAAGCTCGTCCGATGCCGATTTGAAGTAGGCGATGATCGCTTCTTTGCTCCGCAGTTCCTCGGGCGCCTCGATCCAGCCTTCGGTTTTAGGCATTTCGGGTGGGGTCGTGCCCGCTACGCGAGCAGCCACACGGCGGTTGATGATCGCCGTTTCAAAAGTGAAATCGATCGGCTTCCGGGCACCACCACCCACGCTGCCCAAGATCTGATCTTCAGTCATCGCTTCCAGGTCTTGCAGATAGGATTTGGAAGCTTGTTCAATTCCTTTGATTGCGCATTCGATGGGAGTCATGTCTTGAAACGATACTGCGCACCTCCAGTAGATGTAGCGGTTTTGCGACAAAAACCCGAATTCCGTGTTATCATGCTCACATGAACCGCTTCATATGAAGCGGTTCATACAAGGACATGAGAACGAGGCTGAAGGATGTTGCAGAGAGCTTGAAGCTGTCGCCTGCCCTCGTGTCTGGCGTTCTCAACGGTCGCTCGAACGTCTGGGCATCCGAGGAAACGAGGGCCCGCGTCTTAGAAGCCGCCCGTGCGCTCAACTATCATCCCAGCACCGCCGCCCAAGCGCTTAGCAGCGGCAAAACCAGCAACGTCGCCCTCGTCTATCGGCGACTGGAAGGTCTCAGCTACCGACTTGCTTACACCGGATTGGTCGACACTTTCTCTGCCGAACTCCAGGGGCGAGGTTACGACCTGATGGTTTCGAACTTCGCCACCAACGAGGAGGTCATCGACCACCTCCAGAAGTTGGCAAGCGCCCGATCTTGCGAAGCGGTGATTCTTTGGGGACGAGAGGAAGACACCGAAGAGCAAGGCGAATTCCTCGAATCCAAGGGCATCCCGTTCCTCGTGAAAGGACGCCACGAGATTCGACACCCGAATTGGTATCAGATCGATTTCGACCACGAATGGATGATGCGAAACGCGGTGGAACGGGTAGTAGCCCTGGGCCATCGGCGCATCGCCTACCTTGGTTTCCCTCACGATGAAGAGTTCGTCCACGCCCTGCGGCGCGGCTACACCGAGGCTCATCGAGAGCTGCTCGGCACGCGGCCGCAGTTCTTCGGAGAGTTCGAAGATGAAGTGGCTCCGAACGCCGATCGCGTTCGCGAATGGCTCGACCTTCCCGAAGACCAAAGGCCGACCGGCTTCATCATTGGCTCGGGAAATCATGCCTGGCACGCCCTCGAGGCAGAGCTTGTGCGCCACGGTCGTACCCTTGGCTTCGGTCCGACCGATTCCGCCGCCGCTGGAATCGTTTCCCACTATTTCACGCTGATGTTTGGCGAGGCGCTTGCCTACCAAGGCATCGAAATCGACAATCTCGCCCGCCTCGGTTCTCCGGGGCTCCTCAACGCGGTGCTTCGTGAGGATCAGATCGACACGATCGCACGCTTAAGGCCCGAAATGACCTTAGCGCCCACGCTGGGGCTTCCAAATCCTGTCCAGCCGCCTCCCAAGAGGGGGCGGCCATGACCATTCATCTATTGCCGAGACAATCTGCTCGGCCCGTCTACTCTCGGACCACGAAGTCCGGCTCAGGAGTCATGCCAATGAAGTGCAATCGATTCAAGTCTGCGTTCACGCTCATCGAACTACTCGTCGTCATCGCGATCATCGCGATTCTTGCCGCCATCCTCTTCCCCGTCTTCGCTCAGGCTAAGGAAGCCGCCAAAAAGACCCAATGTCTCTCCAACCAAAAGAACATCGGTCTTGGCCTCCAGCTCTACATTGGAGACAACGAGGACAGCTACGGAATGCTGCAGTACTACACGCCGACCGACCAGGTTCGCTGGTATGACGCGATCTACCCGTACATCAAGAACGGCGATAAGTTCGCGTTCAACGGTCGCGCATCCGGCGGCGGCGGCATCTTCCACTGCCCCACCTTCCCGAGCAATCAGCAGGCGGAGTATGGACTTCACCAGTTCGTCTTCCCAGAAGCATGGTGGCCAGGAGGGCCAACCAGCTTCGCTACCCGAAGCGCCACCGCGATCGACGACATTGCGGGCAAGATCATCATCGTCGAGAAGGGTCAGAACGACGGCAACTCGAGCTGGCTCCAGTTCATGGCCGACCAGTGGGCCTGGGTCGGCTCGCTCCAGCCGAACCCCGAAAACAACAACGCTCCCCAGTCCGACCTCGACAAGGACTGCGACGATCCTCGCGGTTATAGCGACACGTTCCCGCACTACGATAACTGGGGCGGCTGCAGCATGTTCCCGCGCTATCGCCACAGCGGTAGCACCAACGTGATCTTCGCCGACACCCATGCCAAGTCGCAGCAACGAGGCAAGATTCGCTGGTACAAGAACGTCTACATCGAGGGCATGAACCCCGGCGTATGGTAGTCCGTTCCCTTATCGGGTTGTCTCTCGCCCTGTGCGTTCTTGGTTGTTCCAGGGACGCACAGAGTCTGAATGCCGATAAAGAGGCAGTCAAGACCTCGGCGGATCGCGTTAAGGAAATCGAGAACAACCCAGGCATGCCCCCGGCAGAAAAAGAGCGAGTGATCGCCCAGATCAAGAACTCGAAGCCGCCAAGGTAGAGACAGGGTGCAGGGTGCGTTAGAATTCGATTCGGTGACTCCCTTGATAGTCTGGAACCTGACCTTGAAAGCGATCACCTAAGCGCCATCCCACCCTGCCCTCCCCGGAGGGAGGGGTTCCCGGAACCCATGCTTTTCCTCCTCGCCCAACCACCTCGACCAATCTTGATGGTCCACATGATGCCGTGGTTCGAGAACCGCGCGGTGAGCGGGAAATGGGGATGGCACTGGACGATGAACAAGGTCGACCCGGACAAGGGTCAGATTGCTTCGCATTTTCATCCTCTGATCGGCGCCTACGACTCGGGCGATCAGAATGTGATCGACTGCCAAGTGCAGCTCATGAAGCTGTCGGGAATCGACGGGATGTTCGTCGACTGGTATGGCGACCTCGATTGCTACGATTACCTGAACAACCACCGCAACACCCAGAAGCTTTTCCTCGCCTGCAAGAAGGCGGGCCTGAAGTTTGCGCTGGTCTATGAGGACCAAACCGTTCCCAACCTCATTTCAGGAAATGTTTTTACCAAAGACCAGGCGGTCAATCAAGGCCGGGCCCTGCTCTCGCGAGCCGCGAAGGCGTGGTTCAAAGACCCTACCTATCTCAAGCAAGCCGGCAAGCCCGTCTTCCTCGTCTTCGGTCCCCAATATTACGCGGAAGGCGATTGGCTTTCTCTCTTCGCCGGTCTAAGTCCACAACCCGCCTTTTACACTCTCCACCACAAGCGCGGCCCCGCGGTTGGCGCCTATGACTGGCCGCTGCCGAGCGGCGGTGCGGAGGGATGCGCGAAGGAACAGGATGCCTTTTTGGAGCGTTCGAAGTCCTGGCCTTCGTTCATCCCGGCTGCTTATCCGCGCTTCCGTGACTTTTATCAAGAGGCGGGCCTGCATGGTTACGGGATTGTCGATGATGCGAAGGGTGCGACCTTTGTTCGCACCTTGACTCGAGCGCTGGCCTCGGGGCAGCCGTTTGCACAGATCGCGACTTGGAACGATTGGGGCGAAGGAACGCAGATCGAGCCTTCGATCGAGTTTGGTTATCGGGATTTGGAGGCGACGCAGAAGCTGACGCGGACCAAGTTCAAGCCTGCTGATCTCCGGTTGCCGGTTGAGCTGTATCTGGCTCGGAAGAAAGGTAAGGTGCGACTACCCAATGTCCCCGCTTTGCTCTCGACGGGCAAACTCACCGCCGCACAAAGTTTGCTTGACCAAGCGAAGTAGCCGTGCGCACTCGATGTCCGGGTGAACTCGGTGGTAGTCAGCCATCAGTTTCTCTTTCGTCCATGCACGAGTCGATTGAACATATTCGCATGTTCTTCAAGCATTGACCAAGTCTGAAATGGTTCGCCAGGGTATCGACCGCTGTAGCCTTTTAGCCCGATTGACTCTAAGAGCGGCCTATCGCGGTGCAACCCTTCCGTGATAGATGCTGCCATGGCATATCGATCAAGCTCGCAATTGTGATCATTGAGGTAGCCGATCTCCATACCATGATTAAAAACCTGTCGAAACATGTAGCGAGAACCTTCGTCTGTCAGGTCGGCAAAAGTATTCCACTCAATGACTTTGCCTTTTTGAAGTTTGACAAGGCTTACATCACGGCCCGTTCCCCCCAGCGAATCTACGACTCCAGGCAAGGACTTTACAATCTTGATTCCAGATAATTTCGGTAGCAAGAATTCTTTGCGAATACGTTCTATTTGGGCATGACTTAAGTTAAACTGCGACCGCTCCCATTCTGGGGCGCTACGGTAGAGGCACTCAACGTCTGCCGCAAAAAAACAATCCCTGTAACTTGTTGCATCCGCTGCGAGCGAGCGACGAAATAGCATCGGCCAAAGGACGTAGCCGCACAAAGTGGCTACCAAGGCCCCCAATATGGCCAACTGAACCCGCTTCTTTCGCGGGTTCAGTGAAGTCGACTTAGCAACAGATTCCATGTTTCCGCTTGCTGCCAGCCTCTAAGGCAAAGTCACGCAAGTTGGCTCACCATCGGAACCCGGTGCTGGATCTACACAAGCGGAATTGTTGACGAACCAACGAAAGTGCGCCTGGTGCTCCGAATCTCCCGCATAGCAAGTGTAGAGAATGTCCTTCGTTTTGCAGCATATCCCGGCACCGTCGTTGCAGGCCCAAGTCGTGCTCGTTGTGGTGTGGGGATCGCAGATAGTCGGCTCAAGGGTCGTACAGGTGCCCTGAGCAGACATCGTGAGAATTGAAGTGAGCAACAAAGTTATTGCGGCGAGTCTATTCATGAGTTTCTCCTAATTAAGGGGGCAGTCTGCGCTGCAAGGGCTGGTCCACCAGCGAAGAATATCTGGGTCTCCAGGCTTTCTTTGCTTTACGGTCCTGCCTCCTACAGTCAGTCCAAAACCAACCTTGCTAATCATCTTTGAAAAAACCGGGATGTCACGCGGATTGTGGTTGACATCTACGATAAGAATTGCGTCTTCCTTAAACTCCTCAACGTATTTGTCCCACCGATTTTGGTTGTTCATCTGTGGCGGGTCTTGATACATCAGATTGTATGAGAATCCCGAGTTGCTCAATTTCGAAGGCCAGTGCGAGCATTTAAGTCCTTCGATCCTTAGGAGAGCCTGGGGTGTAAGTTTTGCCGCCTCAAGCGGGTCGCGATAGGCAAGGTAGCTCAGTCGTGGTGGAAGACCCATGTCATAGCTCCCGCCATATAAGGAATCTCCATCGTAATCTGACCGGTACATGCCTATCGCCAGCCAGTCTTGATGTAGATTGCTGGCACACACGGTCTTTTGTGTTGACTCCTTAGCCTGTCCAAGAACAGGGAAGAGAATTGCGCTAAGAAGCGCCATTATGGCCATGACGATTAGAACTTCGATCAGCGAAAAGCCACTGACGCGTTTAGCGAGCGGAATAGTTTGCATCTTTCACCCCAAAGACATTGTTACCTTCTGTCTTCCCTTGGATCCGTTTTAGAGATCCCTTTCCGTCAAAGACGTACAATCTGGGCATCCATGCTGCGTTTAGCTTGTGAGCAATGGTTCGCTGGGCATCAGGAACGACTTTCCAGTTGGGGAACGACTTTGTTAGTTTGGAGGCTTCGTCAACATGCTCCGACTGATAGATAGCCACCACTCGGTCATACCGTTTCCAGTCAATCTGCGAAGGCCCTATCGACTTTAAGCTACAACTTCCGCAAGTCCCTGCGACGATAACAAGCCTATCTTTTGTCTCTGGGTTTTTTGCGCCGAACGCCTTATCGAATGCCGGTTCTGAGTCCAGCTTGATACCAAGGCTCGGATCAAGAGTGGGCTGGTATTCCTCAAGCGCTGCACCGCGTGTGGCCTCAGAAACGGAATCACGCGTTCCACTTGCCCAGGCCCCAATCATTGCTCCGCTTGTCACCACGAGGAGTAGTACTGCAACGGATGCTAATTGTTTCAAACCCTTGTTTTCTCCAATGACTTTTTTCAATAGTAACTCAAAAAAGTGTGAAATGAAACTGAATTGTTGGATTTAGTATTGGCGCTTCTGGGTCGACCATGTTCTTTGCCTGGAGGTTACGTCATAGGTCTTCGAGTGCACATAGTAGTGTCTGTTGACAATGATAACGGGTGCTTCCATGTTTTTACCGTTCTTGAGCCCGCTCCGGGTGATTCGGTGAACCGTTTCAGTAGCTGGCCAAAACCGAGGGCCCCGCGATCACCTCGTGGCCCACGATCTCAATCCCCGAACGTATCGAGCGTTCCGCCGCCTCCGCTTCCGCTTGATTCCGGGCATGGATTGTCAACAACCGATCCCCCTGCTCTATCTTCGACCCAACCTGGGCATGCAGAACAACTCCCACCGACAGGTCAATCAAGTCTTCCTTCTCTTTCCGACCGCCTCCCAGCTCTACCACTGCTCGCCCAACTGCCTCCGCCTCGATCCTCTGAACCCATCCTTCGGCCGAGGTAAACACATCCCGCAGCACCGCGGCCCGGGGGAGGACGAACCAGTCTTTCGTGACGTCCGTCTTCGCGCCCTGCGCAAGAAACCACTCTGACGCTTTCTGATTGGCACGGCCAAGCACGAGAGCGCTCTCGGCGGTCGACCGGCCCTCCTCCGCATTCGAAACCTTTCCGGCGGCAAAGAGAGTGAATCCGGCAAGGTCGAGGCACAACTCTCGGAATCGAGCCGTCCCCGGATCAATGATCTCGTCGTTTCGCAGGATGCGCAGCGCCTCATCCACCTCGAGGGCATTCCCAACCGCGGCCCCAAGGGGCTGATTCATCTCCGTGATCTCGCACCGCAGCTTCAGTCCGCAAAGCTTGGCGGTCGCGATGAGTGACTCGGCAAGGTTCTTCGCCTCGTCAAGGGTTCGCATGAAAGCGCCGGAGCCGCATTTGACGTCCAGCACCACCGTCTCAGCTCCGCCCGCCAGCTTCTTGCTGAGGATGCTGCTGACGATGAGAGGCACCGAACTCACGGTGGCGGTGGCATCTCTCAAGGCGTATAGCGACTTGTCGGCGGGGGCTAAGTTTGGGGTTTGACCGGTGAGCGCGAGACCAATGCGCTTGGCCTGCGCTTTCACTTCCTCGGGCCTGAGATCGAGGCGAAAGCCGGGAATGGAAGAGAGCTTGTCGACCGTGCCGCCCGTGATGCCCAGTCCACGGCCGCTCATCTTGACCACGGTCAGTCCGCATGCGGCGAGGATGGGGAGGACGACGAGGGTCGTCTTGTCGCCAACGCCGCCGGTACTGTGCTTGTCGACCCATGGCTTGGGCAAGCCGGTGAGATCTATGCGCTCGCCGCTATCCGCCATCGCCATCGTGAGCCACGCGGTTTCTTCGGCATCGAGCGTGTGGATGTAGGCGGCCATCAGCCAGGCCGAGAGTTGATAGTCCTTTACCGATCCCTTGGCGGCCGCATTCGCGAGCCACTGAAGCTCGGCCTCGGTGTGCTTCTTGCCGTCGCGTTTGGTTGCGATAAGGGATTGGATGTCCATTTAGAAGTTATAGGGCCCGCGGAAGACGCCCCTCTCGGTGATGATTGCGGAAATGAGGTTTCCAGGGGTGACGTCGAAGGCGGGGTTGAACACGGGGCAACCTTCGGGCGCGATGGCGACGCCCTCGATGTGGGTCAGTTCATCTGCCGACCGCTCCTCGATGGGAATCTCGTCTCCGCTTTTGAGCGCTGAATCGAGGGTGGATGAGGGCGCGGCGATGAAGAACGGAAGGTTGTGATACTTGGCGAGAACGGCGAGCGAATAGGTGCCGATCTTGTTCGCGGTGTCTCCGTTGGAAGCGATCCGATCTGCCCCCGCGATGACGCAGTCGATCTTCCCAGCGCGCATCATGGAGGCGGCGGCACCATCGGCGATGCTGTGGAAGGGGATGTTGTCCTTGGTCAGTTCATAGGCGGTGAGGCGCAGGCCTTGCTGTCGGGGCCGAGTCTCGCATGAGTAGACGTGGATTTCCTTCCCTTCCTGATGCGCGGTTCGAATGACTCCCAAGGCGGTGCCGTGTCCGGACGTGGCCAGGGATCCTGTGTTGCAAACGGTGAGCACGTTCCAACCCGGCTGAATGAGGGCGGCGCCGTTCGCGCCGATCTGGTGATTCATCGCGAGGTCCTCTGTCTCAATCGCGATAGCCTCGGCTTGGACGTCATTGAAGTCCCAGGAGCCGAGAGCCACAATCCGATCGATCGCCCAGAAGAGGTTGACGGCGGTCGGCCTCGACGCGGCGAGTACCCGTGCCGCTTCATCGCGGTCAGCTTTGGCGAGGGCGGCGAGCGCCATTCCGTACCCGGCGGCCACCCCAATCGCGGGGGCTCCTCGGACGGCCATATCCCGAATCGCATCGGCCACCTCTTGGTAGGTTTTGAGGACGAGCCAGGTTTCCCGGGTGGGAAGAACGCGCTGATCCAGCATCAAGAGGTTGTCCTCTTGCCAGACCATCGGTCGGATACTCATAAGGTGAAGGTACCCCTTGGTTGGCAGGCGGGGAGGATGGGGCGGGGAAACGATGAACGATGAATGATGAGTGATGAATGGGAGGCAAGGGGAGATGGAACGATGAATGATGAATGATGAATGGGCAGAGGGGAGTTGGAAGCTATTGCGACCCCGTAGAATAGGTGACTCTCCGGTGCCTGGACAAAATGACGATCATTCTCTTTGAAGACAACCTCATGTGGAGCGCTCGGCTGATGCAGAGCGTGAAGGGACTGGGGCATGAGGGCTCGGTCGTTTCTCAGGTGCCCGACGAGGCGGCAGATGTCGCGATCGTAAACCTTTCCTCCGAGCGGTTTCGGTCACTCGTGCCGGATTTAAGGGAGAAGGGCATTTATGTGATCGGGCACGCGGGGCATAAGGAGAAAGAGCTGCTGCAGTTCGGCAAGGAGGTCGGCTGCGACTTCTTGGCGACCAACAGTCAGCTCACTTTCAAGCTCCCCGAACTATTGACCAGCGCAAAAACTGGGTGAGTTGACCGTTAAATCTAAGTCACGAAAACTCTTATCAGTCGATAAATGGAACAAATCTGAACAGGTTGCCGTCGCAAATGGTGGCTGACTGAGAAAGGAGAAAGCCTATCTTGCATTCAGATCTGATGGGAGGATTCCGAAAGGAACCCTCCCGCTCTTTTTATCTGGCAAGGTTTTCGGGCAGACGTAGTTGTAGATCCAGTAGTGATAGTCGTCCAAGGTTTACTGAGTGATGGCCTCTCCGCGACAAACCCTCCTCAAGAACCGACTTGCCTTTGTGCGTGAAGAGCTTGACGAGGCGGTTGGGCATATCACTCCGGACATGCTCGGCTGGGCACCTGCTGAAGGGATGCGGACGGTCGGCGGCCAGTTGGTTGAGATCATTGGAACCGAGATGCAGCTCCTCGAGCGCATGCGTACGGGGCGTTTGATTACGGATCCGGAGGCACGGGAGTTGATTGGCGATTGCGACTCGCTGGAGGTTTTGAAGGGTGCCCTGGTTTCTTTTCGGGAAGAGACGCTTCGATATCTGGAGTCGTTCTCAGAGGATCAACTGGCCGAGGAAGTGCCGTGCCAGGGTCGGAGCTTGCGGTGTTTGGGCCTGGACGCGGTACCGCGGGCGGAGCTATTCATCAGCATCGCGAGCCACGAGTGGTATCACGTGGGTCAGCTCATCAGCTACCTCTGGGCTCGCGGCGACAATCCGTATCACTGGTGAGGGCTACTTAGCAAGACTGACGATGGCCGCAATCGCGAAGGAGAACACGATGAGAGCCGCCAAGGCAACCAGCATGTGCCGTCGTGGCGTTCGTCGCCCTTCACCGATTCGGCGAACCAGCATGTCGTGGGTTGCGAACTGTTCAATGGCAAGCATCCGAGCCCGGATCTCCTTAAGTATCCGATCCTGGTCATCAGAGGGAATGTCGCCGAACGACACCTTTCGGGTCGTCTCGCGCTCGTAGACCATCTCGGCTGCGCCCATCTCGGCCTCGGTTGCGTTCATGAAGTGAAAGATACGGAAATCTGGATTCGCGGTTGCGGGTCCGGCCGTAGCGTCGGTGCCCCCGCCGATCAGCGCTGCGCGATCAAGCATGACTCTCCGAAGGGTTCCTTTCAAGATCGGGTTCCTTCTGAACGACGCCTGGTCGGTCGTGATGCGCTCATCGGCGGGGGCGCCGACGCCACGGTTAGAAGATCCATCTCGGAAAGTCTTCTCAACTCTTCACCGAATCTCCCGTCATCACAAACGCCTGTCGGTTCATCCCATCGAGCCGCCCCGCCAAGATCACCTCGAAAGTCTCCACCGCCACCTCCGGCGAAGCGTCAAGTCCAGGCTTGCCGGTGTACGGTTCGGCGACAAAGAACGGCTGTCCCAAGAAGTGCAGCGCGAGCCGCCCTCGCCGCACCGCATCCAACTCTCCCGAATTCAAAGTCCGAGAAGACTCGGGCGAGAATTGGAGCTGGTAGTAGTCCCGAATCAGCCCGCGCACCTTATCAGCCACCTCCGAACCAGGCAGGGAAGACGAAGATCGCAGCGGGTCGATCGCCGGCCAAACGCTTTGCTCGGCGAGCGTGCGGGACAGGACGAGCTTCGAACCGACCCCGACAACGCCATCGATGAACGACTGCCGGATGGGGTCCTCGACCGGGATGAAGTAGATCTCCAACTTCCGCGAGCCCGCCGTGATCTCGGCGTTTACCTCCCGCCACTGCTTCTCATCCGCCACTCGCGGTCGGAAGGTGAGGAAGGTGTGCCGGTTCTCCGGCTTGTCGAGCCTAAACACCAACTCGGGGAGGAGGACCAGAACCCCGACTCCCGATTCGGCAAAGATCGCGGTGGTGCCACTCTGCGCTAGGGGCGCAAAGATGTCGATCGTCTTGATCCCCGTCCTCAACATCGAACCGCCAGTAGAACCACCGACCCCAACAACTTGCTCATCTGGCAAGGCGTCCAGGAACGGCTCGCCGGTATCGGTCACTTGCTGACCGATTGTCCATATCGAACGTGGTCGAGCGGCGATCGCCTGCACCAAACCGTCCGTCAAGGCGCGAACCACACAAAGGGAATCTCGATCGGATTCCAAACGCGAGAGGCAAAGCGGTGGGTTATCAAATCTCAGGGTGATGAGCGCGCCCTCGACGCTTTCGACGGTTCCAATCCGGGGTGTTTCTTCGTTCATTGCAAGTCTCCTTCGAAGGCGCTTTCGGGCGGAGTGGAGTCGCATGTTTACGACCCCTTTGCTCAGCCCGAGCTTCGCGCCAATTTCTGCCTGAGACAGGCCGTCTTCGTAGTGCATGGCGAGCACGATCTGTTCTGAGTCGGGCAATTGCCCAATCGCATCAAAAAGCCCGGTGTCCGGCATGTGCACGGTCACCGCGACATCATCAAAAGCCGCTTCGCGAGGAATTCCCCGAAGGCAGCGATGTCGTACGATTGCCCGCAGCCAAGCGAGGAACGCCTCCGAATCCAGAAGGCGATCCAGCTTTTCGTAGGCAACCAAGAGTGCTTCTTGAACCGCATCCTCGGCCCGATGCTCGTCACCGATTAGCGACATCGCGTATTCCACGAGGGAACCTCGGTAGTGATCGACCAGGCGATCAAAGGAATTGGAATCCCCCGATCTCGCTTTGTCGACCATCTCCTTCATTTCCGTCATCTTGATCTACCCCGCCAGTTCGCAGAAATCAGCCTGTCTCGCAATAAGGTCCGGGCAGAAGGACGTTCGCTTTCTACTTTCTTGGCATTTGTCGATTACCTGAAGCGCACTACTTGGTGTGTAGGGCTAGGGAAGATATACTTTCGGCAAGGCTCAACCCGAAGGGGTAAGTCCCGCTTGCTTCCCAAGGAAGTCACTTTTTGCAGAAAGAAGCCGACATGATCCGTGCCCAGACTGGTCTGCTCGATGCGATTCCTCACATCGTTTGGTGGTTACGCGCCGATGGGCAGCTCATTTACACGAATCCTGCGTGGCACCAGTATGCGAGCGACATCCCAACCGGATGGCTTGGCCTTACTAGGTTCGTTCACCCGGACGACTTGGGCAAACTCGCCGAAAGCGGCTCCGAAGTGCGGTTGCGAGGTCATGACGGCGAGTACGGATGGTTTCGAATTGCAATAACCGCCTTGAGCGCCGACGACCAACTATACACTTGCACCGACATCCACGAGGCGGTCGGTCTTCGCAAGGCCCTTCACGAAAGTGAAGATCATCACCGCTTCACGCTCGATGCTTTGCCTTTCGTCCTATGGGATGCATCGTCGGACGGCAAGCTGGTCGACTTCTCGGACAAGTGGCTTGAAATGACGGGAAGAACCCGAAAGCAGGCACAGAGGATCGGATGGACCGACATCCCTCACCCAGAAGACTTTCCTCGAATGCTCTCGACTTGGGCGCGGTGCCTGCAAAACGGGGAGCCCATGGACATCGAGCACCGAATTCGGGTGGCCGATGGAACCATTCATTGGATGCGCTCTCGAGCAACTCCAAGGCGCAATGAAAAAGGCGAGATCGCCCGTTGGTACGGAATCACGGAAGACATCCAAGGCCGGAAGTTCGCTGAGGAGCTGTTGCCCGAAACCACCGACGCAGTTCGGGCCTTCATCGCCTATCTGGACGACCGTCTCGTCTATCGATTCTGCAATGCCGCCTATGCCGAGTTCTTCGGGCGAACAAGGGAAGACATCATCGGTCGGTTCATTGGCGAAATCGTCGGCGCGGAGGTCTTCTCGGTCACCGAGCCCTATCTTCGGAGGGCACTTGCCGGCGAAGAGGTTTCGTACTCGGTTTGGCTTGAGTTTCCCGCTTCAGGCAGGCGGTTTTTCAGCGCAGTCTATCGACCCAGGCTTGGCATTGGTGGAAAAGTCGAGGGCATTTATTCGATGGTCGTCGATGAGACCGAGCAGCGTCTCGCAATGGAAGCCCTCGACCAGAGCCAGGAGCGGTTGCGGGTGCTTCTCGACACGGTTTCCGTAGGCGTTGCCGAGGTCCATCCCGCGTCCCGGAGCTTCGTCAGCGTCAATTCGGCCCTCTGTAACCTGCTTGGCTACTCGGCCGAGGAGCTGATCGGAAAGACTCCATGGGATTTCTGCCATCCCGACGATATGCAAGTTGGGGTGACCGAAATGACCGAATTCGGTGACGGCCGTCGCGAGCGGGGAACTTGGGAGCGCCGCTACATTCGAAAGGACGGAAAGGTCGTCACCCTGCTAGTTGGGGTCACCAAGCTAGATCCGCTGGGAAATGGGCCGATCACGAATCTGGGCGTGCTGACCGACATCACCGAGCAGAGAGCCAGAGAGGCGAATCTACGGTTCCTCTCCGATCTCACCGAATCGACCCGGGAGATTCGCGATCCGGCGGAGTTTATGACCATCACGCTTCGAATGCTCGGCGAGTACCTCGTCGTGAGCCGGAGCGCCTACGCCTCGGTCGACGATGTAGCGGGTGAGTTCACGGTATTCGGGGATTGGTCGTTGGAGGCCCCCAGCATCGTCGGCACTTACGGCGTCGAGTCCTTTGGAAGCACGATTCCGAGCCAACAAGGAGCTGGACAGACCTCGGTAGTCGACGACATCGGAGAATTGGATCCCGCAGATGGCCGAGTAGCCTTCCAAGACCTGGGGGTGCGGGGCCTGATATGTTGTCCCCTGGTGAAGGAAGGGCTCATCGTCGCGATGCTGGCGGTTCACAATTCGACGCCGAGGCAGTGGGAACCTGCAGAGGTTGAGTTGGTGGAGATGGTTGCGGAGCGATCGTGGTCTGCGCTTGAGCACGTTCGCGCGGAGCGCGCGCTCGCGGAAAGCGAGCAGGAACTTCGAACCCTGAACACCGACCTGGATAGGCGCGTGAAAGAACGCACTCTAGAACTAGAAACTGCGAACCAGCAGTTGCAAGGCTTCACCTATCACGTCTCCCACGACCTTCGTGCGCCGTTACGTGCAATCGCGGCCACGAGCCGAATGCTCCAGGAAGATTACGGCAAGGACCTCGCCGAAGCCGCCAACGTCCTCGTGGCAAGGCAAGCCGAGGCGGCCAACAAAATGGCCAGGCTCATTGATGACCTGCTCAAACTGTCTCGCCTCGCTCGCGAGGAGATCGTCCGGACCCCGTTAGACCTCACCCAGTTGGCGAACGAGGCTTTTCAAGATGCGATCGAGCAGCACGCGAATTCGGGAGTGCAGGCGGTTGTTCAAGTAGGACTCGTCGCCGAGGCCGACTCAAGGCTATTCAAGCTGGCCATTTCCAACCTCATCGAGAATGCGGTGAAATACAGCCCTTCCGGAGGAACGATTCGGGTCGGAGTTAACGACGACATGTACTTCGTCTCCGACGAAGGAATCGGGATGGAGCCCCAATACCTTCAGAAGATTTTCGAACCATTTCAGCGGCTTCACCGAGACGAGCAGTTTCGGGGCACCGGAATTGGCCTAGCAAATGTGAAGCAGGTCATCGAACGACACGGCGGCCGCGTATGGGCGGAGAGCCAGCCGGGCGAGGGCGCCACCTTCTATTTCACGATCGGACGGGCATAACAGCTGGTTCCTTCATCGATTCCCGAACACGTGTGGCCAGCGTGCTGGCGGAGGCCAGCCCGAAAAATGTGTTCAGAACTTCATCGCCTTGGATGAGCACAAAGGTCGGGGTGCCTCGAACGCCGAACCGCTCTACCAAGGCCGCCTCCTCGTCTACATTGACGAGCCCGATGAGAGCCTCGTCACCGAGACACGAGGCGGCCTTGGCGACCGATCCTTTCATCAACTTGCATGGTATGCACGAAGAAGCCCAGAAGTGGAGGAGAATCGGGGCGCCGCCCTTCTTGAGCTCTTCAAAGTTCTCGGCGGTCACGGAGACTGGGCTCATGGCTTCCCCGCAGTGGCAGCCGCCACTCCGAGAATCCGACGGGTCTTCGAATCCTGCACGAAGGCGACAATCGTGAGGTCGTTTCGCTTCCATTTGGGGCTGAGCGCCAAGGGAACCATCTTCGAAAACGGAGCGGTACCAACCGCGTCGACTTTGCGAATGCTTCGAACGACCGCGGTGTGGGCGAGCTTGTTTCCTTCGTTCTCGCCGCCCCGCACGTTGCTCGCAAGGTTGTTCTCCGCAACCACCAGATAGAGCTCATTTGAGCCTTGAGGAAGGCCACTCACGCCGACACTGGCGGTCCCGTTTGCGAACGAGAGCGAAACGTTTGCCTTCTGTCTTTCAACTGCCTTGGCAATTGCGTCGCTTGCTGCGCCGGAATCGCTGCCTACAAACTCGGACCTGCCGTCTACCACCATCTGCGGCGTATATGAGCCCGAAGCGTGAAGAGAGGAAACGTACTGCCCCTGCCTCAGGCTGAACTTGGCCGACGAAAACGGATCGCGCCAGCTATCGTTGTCCCAATAGTCCACGTGCTCACTGAGCGGAATAATCAGCGCCCCATCGACGGGCTGATCCTTCTGAAGCTCGGCAAGAAGCCGGTCCGCCGGCGGGCAGCTTGAGCAGCCCTCCGAGGTGAAGAGTTCCACCAAGACCGGCACTCGCGGGCCGACGTGTTTGGGTGCTGTTCGGTGGCTTCCGATTAGTGCCGCTCCTCCCAAGCCGAGTGCGGTGACGAGTCCGATGATTGCTTTCATATTTCTACTAAGCCAAAAGCGGCAAAGGGGCCAGAAGTTCCACACTTCGTCGACCACCTGCTACAGTGAGAGTCGATTTCCCCATGGTGCGAGAACGATATTGGTTCGATAACCCCCGAAAACGACATGTACGGCACCAGATTGCACGTGGTGCATGCGTACTCTCTCCTTCCGGACGTCGAGCGCCTTAAGAATCGGTTCTACGATGCGGCAATTCGCTAAAAGTGGAACGCCACGGCCAGGGCGACTTCGGGGAAGCTTTGCTTACGGATCATTCCCTCGAGGGTGAAAGCCAGGGCGCTGCTGCAGCCACCCATCGCGATGTAGCTCAAATACGGGACGTAAGTGGTCGTGCCCTCTTGGAAGTCCACGCGAAAGCCCGTCGTGGTCGAGAATCGGGGCGTCCAGTCCAAGCCGACCGAATAGGCCTTGGTCTCGCCCCCATTCCACGTGGCACGCGCAGCCGAGCCCTGAAGGTAGAAGTCTCGGATCTGATGTTGAACGACTAGCCCTTGGGAGTGCTGGCCGTCCTTGCCAATGAAGGCGTTGATGCCGTAGGAGTTGATATCTCTTCGCTGATAGGCCTCGACAAAAACACCCCTCGGTCTCGAGCTCAGACTCTCCAGTCCGTCGGTTGCGCCAACCCGGCTAAAGGGTATGGAGACGGCCAAGCTTGTACCTTCGCCATAGGGGAGGGCGCTGCCCGTAGATCCGACTATCCGCACCCCAAGCATGTCTGATGTGATCCCCAGGGGGCCAAACTCGCTCTCTCCATCGGTGGGGTCGAACGGGCCGAGTCCGAGTGGCTGGGAGAGACTGATTGAGTGCCCGGGATCGAACTGGGAGATGAGGGACAGACGTCCCACCGCAACCGAAAAGTGATCGCCGGACGGATGAGCGGCGGAAAAAGAGAACGCATGATCGACCGGAGCCCACTCGGAGTGGTACATCAGATCGACTCCTCCAATCCAACCAGCGGAGGCGATCTTCGTGTCTGCCCAGTCGATAGGGGTCGAGTTGCTGCCGCCAGATCGGATGCCGGTTGCTGCGAGAGATGCCCATAGGGGGAGCGTCTTTGCCTTCTCGTGGCCGGGGATCCGGAACCCGTTCGCATGGAATTGTTGACCAAACTTGTTCAGGCGCGGCACATGAGTATGGCAAGAGATGCAAGGTAACTGGGTCTCGCGCGAAAACTGGGGAGTTGCCTTCGATCCGCGGACACTTACCACGAGAAGCGCAATATAGACGGCGGCGGTCGCGCACATTCGTGTGCGCCTAGATTGAGTAAATCTGGGCATAGTTTGTCATCCTCTGCGGAAAAGAAGCAGCCTCAAAACACTGAGGCGACACGTTGAGTTAGTCGCAAAGGCGGGAGCAGAAGTTGGGAGCTAGATTTGAGCGGCAAGCTTCTGAGCGGCTTGCCATGCGCGTGAAATATCTTGCACGAGCAGAGAATAGCCGCCGTCTCCGCCCATGTTCATATTGCGCAGGATGTACGAGGGATGCAGCGTCGCGATCGCCGTCTTCGCGAATTCGCAAGGGAAGTACTGGCCGCGCTCCCGCGTGATCATGAAGTTCTTCTTGATCAAGTTCTTGGCGCTCGGCGCGCCGATACAAAGGATCACCTTCGGCTTGATGAAGGCGAGTTGGGGGATGAGCCATTGCCGGCAAGCCACCGCCTCTTCCTCGGTCGGCGGCCGGTTCTGGGGCTTGCCGGTGGACCAGTCGGCGGCGCGGCACTTCACGGTGTTGGTGATGTAGACCATCTCGCGCGTAAGTCCCGCTTCTTCGATCGCCTTGGTGAGCAGTTGGCCCGCTCGGCCAACGAACGGTCGACCGGACTTGTCTTCTTGGTCGCCCGGGCCTTCGCCAATGAGGATGAGTGGCGAGTGGATATCTCCTTCGCCAAACACAACGTTCGTGCGTCGCTGCGCGAGGTCGCACGATTGGCAGGTGAGGGCCGACTGTCGGAGGTCGTCAAGCGTCACGAGCGATGACCTCGGTCAACCTCTTGTAGCTTGCTTCGAGGCTTTCGGGCATGACGCGCACGTCGCCGACCGAAGTCATGAAGTTGGTGTCTCCGTTCCATCGGGGCACGATGTGCCAGTGGATGTGAACGGGAATTCCCGCGCCCGCTGCGCGGCCAAGGTTTACGCCGAGGTTGAAGCCATCTGGGTTGTAGACCTCGCGCACCCAGCGGATCCCTTTCGCCAGAAGCTGATTGATCTCGAGGAGTTCTTCGTCATCAAGCCCATCCATGCCCGGGGTCTGCTTGTAAGGCGCGACGAGGAGGTGGCCGCTCGTGTACGGGTACGCGTTCATGATCACAAACGCGGTTTTGCCTCGATGCAGGATGAGGTTCTTTACGTCGTCGTTTTGGGCGGGCAAGTCGACGAAGATATCGTTGCCGTCTTTGCCGGTAGAGGGCTTCTCAATATAAGTCATCCGCCAAGGCGCCCAAAGGATATCGGCCATTGACTGATGATAGCCGCTTGCCCTCGGTACAAGGGAAGAGAAAGACGGTCAAACCTGAGCTCCTAAGATTGCCGCTCGGCCAAGTAGGGTTAGTTACGGAAAAGCCCCACGTCAATGCGACGTGGGGCTTTCGTATTTTGGACCGATGACCTACTTGTAACGGTAGACGATGCGACCCATGGTGAGGTCATAGGGGCTAAGCTCTACGCGAACTCGATCACCCGGCAGAATTCGGATGTAGTTCATGCGCATCTTGCCGCTCACGTGCGCAAGAATCTCGGTCTCACCTTCGTCGAGCTTGACGCGAAAACGGGCGTTCGGGAGGTTCTCGATGACGGTGCCCTCAATCTCGATGCCCTTTTCTTTGTCTTGCTGCGGTTTATATGGTGGTCTTTTTCTGCCCATGCAACCCCTATTGTACCGCTAGGTGCCAACAAGGGCTTGGGGGACATGGATTTGATGACACTCTGCGTGCTCCATCAAGGGCATGGCCGTCAACTCAAGCGGCTCTGGCCGTGAGCGCTTCTAGTGCGAGAAGCTCTCGGTGTGGGTAGGGATTCTTCAGTCGCTGGGGCTGCATCAGAATGACAATTCAAGCAACTAAGCGCTAAGGTGTCATCCTGACCGAGGCTCGCCGAGTGAAGTATCTCCTAACCTTGTCGCGCTCTTCACGATTGGAGCGCCTATAGGTTAATGAGGGGGCTATTCCAAAGTGAGGATCTCGGGTCCATCCTTCGTGATCGCGATGGTGTGCTCGAAGTGAGCCGAAAGCCGGCCGTCGCCGGTCTCGAGGGTCCACTTGTCTTCCAGCGTGACCACGCGCGGCGTGCCCTGGTTGACCATGGGTTCGATGCAGATCGTCATCCCTTCGCGAAGCAGATCGCCTTTGTGGGGGCGGCCGAAGTTGGGGATATTGTGGGGCTCGTCGTGAAGCTGACGGCCGATGCCGTGACCGACTAAATCGCGCACGACCGAGTAACCGTTGCCTTCTACGTACTTCTGAACGGCCGCGCCGATGTCGCCGGTGCGGTTCCCCGGGCGAGCCTTTGCGATGCCCTGAAAGAGCGACTCGCGTGTGACATTCATAAGGCGCATCGCTTCCACACTTGCCTGTCCGACCGGGTAGGTCCAGGCGCCGTCGGCGTGCCAGCCGTCAAGCAGCACGCCCATGTCGAGGCTCACGATGTCTCCCTCTTTGAGGGGAACCTCGGTCGGGATGCCGTGCACGACGACTTGGTTGACCGAGATGCAGGTGTTGGCGGGGAAGCCTCGATAGTTGAGGAAGCTGGGCACGCCACCCGCATCCTTCACGATCTTGGCGGCAAGAGCGTCCAGGTCGGAGGGCGAGGTTTTGCCCGGCACGATGGCCTCAGACATCTCCCGGAGGCATCGAGCGACGATGCGACCCGAGGCGCGAATCTTCTCGATTTCGGCCCGAGTCTTAATCGCGCTCATGAGTTCTTGGGGGCGACGATTTCGGCGTAGGTTTCTTCGGGGATCTGGCGGCCATCGACGACCTGAAGGTTCCCCTTGCCCGAGTAGTACTCAACCACCGGCTGAGTCTGCTCGTGGAACACCTTAAGGCGATTCAGGATCGTCTCGGGCTGGTCGTCGGTCCGCACGATGAGGGGTCCGTTGCACTTGTCGCAGAGTCCTTCTCTGAGCGGGGGCTTCGAGGTCGCCTGGTAGATCTCGCCGCACTTGGTGCAGCCCATTCGTCCAGCGAGTCGGTGCATGACCACTTCGTCGGGCACTTCTATCGAGATCACCTTGTCGAGGGGCATCTCCATCTGCTCGAGGATTTCATCCAGCGCTTCGGCTTGGCGTACCGTTCGGGGGAAGCCATCGAGCACGAACCCTTTGCGACGGATATCGTCATCGCGGAGTCGCTTGGCCATCATCTCGATGGTTACGCCGTTTGGAACCAACTCGCCGTGCTGAATATAACGAAGCGCCATGCGCCCCAAATCGGTCTCCGCCTCGATCTCCTTCCGGAAAATATCGCCCGACGACATCGACTTCACGCCGAGTCGTTGCGTCAGCAGCGCGCTTTGCGTCCCTTTTCCGACGCCGGGGGGGCCAATAAGAATGAGTCTCATAAGAATGAAGGAGGATGCCAATGCAGCCTTTCGATGCTAGTTTACTGCTTCGGGGGAAGGAGGTGTTGGAGGCGGAGGGGAGCCCCCTCCGACCCTGAACCCGGCACCCCGAACCCTGAAACAAAATAAAACCCCTCCGGCTTTTGCCGGAGGGGTTTTATTTTGCGCTTACTGTCCGTACTGCTTCATCAACAGGTGAGCCTCGATCTGCCGCATCGTTTCCAGGGCGACCTGGACGAGGATGAGCAGGGAGGTGCTGCCGAGGACGCTGATGTACTGCCACGGGATCTGAGCGATCATCGGGGCGACGTACTGGAGCAGGGCGACGACCGCAATGAATCCCGCGCCGACGACGGTGATTCGCGAGATCACCGAGTCGAGGAAGTCCTTCGTCTGCTTGCCCGGCCGGACGCCGGGGATGAACGAACCGCCTCGCTTGAGGTTGTTGCTGATGTCTTCCACGTTGTACTGGATGGCTGTCCAGAAGTAGGTGAAGAAGAATATCAGGGCGGTGTAGAGAATGGCTCCGATGATTCCCTTAGGAATCGGCAGCCAAGTGGCCACCTGTTCGGCATTATTCGGCTGAAGGTATTTACCTAGCTGAACCAGGAAGTTGCCAAGTGGCGTCGGATGCGCTCCGTTTCCGCCGAACATCATTCCAAATTGGGTCGGAAGTCCAATCAGCGAGACTGCGAAGATGATGGGCAGAACGCCCGCCATGTTCACCGAAAGAGGCAGATAGCTTGTCTGTCCGCCGACTACCTTCGTTCCGATCTGGCGACGCATGTGCTGGATCGGTATGCGGCGCTGGGCGGTGGTGAAGTAGACGATGAACCATGTCGCCGCGAGGAAGATTGCGATGACCACGACGATGCTCCACCAGTGAACGACACCGTCGTTCAGACCGGTTGACAGCTTCTCCACCATGGTCGGCAGCGAGAGGATAATTCCCGCGAAGATCATGAGCGAGACGCCGTTGCCGATGCCCTTCTCGGAGATCTGCTCACCAAGCCAGAGCATGAACATCGCACCCGTCGTCCAGAAGAGGATGATGACGAGCTGAAGCTGCATGGGGATCGCGGCAATCGAGGGCGCCTGTCGGATAAGTCCGAGCAAGCCCCAACCCTGGACGAGGCACAAGGCCACCGTCAAGGCTCGGGTCTTCTTATTCTGTTGTTTACGTGCGTACTCGCCGCCTTCCTGCATCTCCTTCTTCCACTCCGGCACTGCCGTGTAGAGGATTTGCATGATGATGGACGCCGTGATGTACGGGTTCATGCCGAGCGAGAACACGGACAGCCTTCGAAGCGCGCCGCCTCCGAACATGTTGAGCATGTCGAAGACCTGCAGGCCTTTGAGCTGATTCATGACCTGGTCGGCCGAGAATCCGGGCACGGGGACGGGTACGTGAACGCCGAGGGCGAACACCGCAAACATCAAAAGGACGAAGAGAATCCGTTGCTTGAGGTCCGGATCCGCCCAAGCCAGGCGCATCGTTTCCAGAAGGGGAAGGGTTAGACCCTTATCCCCTTTGTTCGCGGTGCCGGTATATCCGCCGCCGCCCCCAAGCCCAGATGGGAGGCTCACAGGGTGACCGCCTCACCGCCCTTTGCCGAAATAGCCTCGGCGGCTGCCTTGCTGAACTTGTGCGCGTGCACCTTCAGCTTCTTGTCGAGGGTTCCGAACGCGAGAATTTTCACGCCGTCTTTCGCCTTCGAGATGATTCCCGATGCGATCAGCGTTTCCGGCGTCACTTCGGCGCCATTCTCGAACAGGTTCTGCAGGTCGTCAAGGTTGACGATTGCAAATTCCTTGTGGTTGATGTTTCGGAAGCCCTTCTTGACGGGAAGTCGTCGCTGGATTGGCGACTGACCACCTTCGAAGTTCGGGTGGATCTGGCGTCGAGCGCTCTGACCTTTGGTTCCTCGCGTGGCGGTTTTACCCATGCCAGAGCCGATTCCTCGGCCTACGCGTCGCTTTTTGGTCTTATCGCCCTTCGTGGGTGAAAACTTGTGGAGACTCATTTACTTCTTCCCCTCGGTGGCCTTCTTTGCAGCCGGCTTCGCAGCTTTAGCAGCGGCCGGTTTAGCGACTGCTTCCTTCTTCGGAGCGGCCTTCGGCTTTGCTTCTGCCTTGGGAGCAGCCGCAGCGGCGACGACGGGCTTAGCCGCCTTCGTCGGCTTCGGTGTCCTCGGCTTGGCTTCGCTGTCGGCAATCTCAGTAACCAGCAGCATGTGCTTAACGTGGTGAATCATCCCGCGGATCGTCGAGTTGTCCTCGTGATCCACCGTCTGACTGACCTTACGTAGTCCTAGCGCCTGAACGGTCGCTCGGTTGCGCGGGGTGTTGCCAATGGGGCTTTTGACTAGCTTAATACGCAGCATCCGCTTCCTCCTTTCTGGCCTTCTCAAGCCACGGGGTGAGCTGGTTGGCGTCTAGGCCCCGTCGCTCGGCGATCGTCTCGGGGCTGCTCAGGGCCTTGAAAGCGGCGATCGTGGCGTAAGCCATGTTGATCGCGTTTCGGCTACCCAAAGACTTGGCAAGCACGTTGTGAATGCCTGCGGCTTCCAAGCACGCTCGAACTGCGCCGCCCGCCTTAACTCCCGTACCGGGAGCGGCCGGTCGCAGGATAACCTGCGCGGTGCCCGAAGTGGCCACGATCGCATGAGGGATCGTCTGGCCGATCATCGGAACCGGGAACATGTTCTTTCGGGCCGCTTCTTCAGCCTTTCGGATCGCGTCCGGAATTCCACGGGCTTTGCCGAGGCCGACGCCTACGGAACCCTTGTTGTCTCCAACCACAACGAGGATCGACCACGATGCGGTCTTTCCACCCTTGTGGGTCTTAAACACCTTGTTGGTGCGCACGACTCGGACGTCGAGCTGCGGCCCTTCGGTGTTGCGGCTCTCTCGCTTGCCGCTCAGTCGGTTCATCATTCTCATGGTTTAGAACTCCAACCCGGCTTCTCGTGCGGCATCCGCAAGGGACGCGACACGGCCGTGATAGTTGAAGCCTCCACGGTCGAAAACCACTGAACTGATGCCCTTTGCCTTTGCGCGCTCGGCCAGCTTCGAGCCAACCAACTTGGCGCCCTCGGCATTGCCCTTCGCGGAAAGGTCCTTCTCAATAGAAGAAGCGGCGGCCAGGGTCTGGCCGGTGGTGTCGTCGATAATCTGTGCACTGATGTGCTTTAAGCTGCGATAGACAGCCAGGCGCGGTCGCTCCGTAGTTCCGGAGACCTTCTTTCGAAGCCGCACGTGACGTGAAATTCGCAAGTGTTCTCTGCTTTTAGTTGCCACTCTCGTTTACTCCTTTACTTCTTAGCCGCGGCACGCTTACCGGCCTTCAGCTTGACGATTTCGCCGTTGTAGCGAATACCCTTGCCCTTGTACGGCTCTGGCTTACGGACCTTGCGGATGTCGGCCGCGATTTGGCCAACCTGCTGCTTGTCGTTGCCAGAAACCACGATCTGCTGGGTACGAGACTTTTCGTCGGCCTTGATTTCAAAGGTGACGCCAGTCGGAGCGGCAATGCGCACCGGGTGGGAATAGCCCATGTTCAGCAGAAGGTTCTTGCCTTCCAAGGTTGCACGGTAGCCGACGCCGACGATGTCGAGCGTCTTGGCATGACCCTTAGTCACTCCATCCACCATATTGGCGAGGAGCGTTCGGGCGAGGCCGTGCTGGCTTCGGGCCTCTCGCAGATTGTTCGGTCGCTCGAGGGTGAGCTTGCCGTCGTCCTGCTTGAGGGTGAGGAGTCGAGAGATGGGCTGCTTAAGCTCGCCCTTGGGTCCCTTGATCGTAACTTCGTTGGTCGCTTCGTCTACGGAGACGTTGACGCCGGAAGGCACGGGAATGGGCCGTTGTCCAATTCGTGACATCTTAGTAAACCTCGCAGATGACTTCGCCGCCGATCTTGCGCTTTCGCGCTTCGCGGTCTGTCATGAGTCCGGCACTCGTACTGATGATTCGCGTGGTTAGACCACTGCGAAGCGGTTTCAGATCGCTCACCGGTCGATAAACTCGAAGGCCGGGTTTGCTAACGCGTGCGATGTGGTTGATCAGGGCCTTGCGCTTACTGTCGTAGCGTAGGTGGACCCGGATAGTGGGGAATTTGGTCTCGTTCGAGATCTCGTGGCCGGTGACGAATCCTTCGGCTTCGAGAATCTTGACGATTTCAACTTTGATTTTGCTGTGCGGAATGTCGACGGTCGTAAGGTGAGCCTGAACTCCGTTACGAATGCGCGTCAGAAGGTCCGCGATAGGATCGCTGTGCATAGTTACTGAACCTCCTGAGCCTTACCAGCTCGCCTTTTTCACGCCCGGCAATTCGCCCTTATGGGCTTTTTCGCGAAGGCAGATTCGACAAATTCCGAAGAATCGGAAGTATCCGTGCTGTCGGCCGCAAAGGCTGCAACGGTTGTATCCGCGGACCGCAAACTTGGGTTTCCGCTTTTGCTTTTCAATTAGCGCTTGTTTTGCCATATGTCTCCCGCCGTTGTCAGACCGGTTCGCGCACTCCCCTGGCGAGGGAAGCGTGCCTGGTCTGTGGCTAAGTTGTCTCGGACATAGTTGTCCGAACTTCAGAGAATACCCTATCAGGGCTCAGGTGCAGGGTGCTGCGCATTGCCTCATATGAATACCGACCGAGCTTAGGGTTGTTGCCTCAAAACTAAAACCGACCGAAGCACTCTTGCTTTATGGCCGGAAATCGGAGGCATACAATGAGTTCAAAGTCAATCGGCGAGCTAGCCCGGTCTCG
>JBBQFM010000050.1:0-37131 GCA_038321975.1 Fimbriimonadales bacterium
GAACAGCTCAAAGCCATCAAACCGATCGCTCTTGCCAAGGAAATCCTCAGACTCAGGCAAGAGCTAAGACACCACACTCGGTAGATAATAGTTTTGAGGTAACGGCTCAGTTTCGGTCGGTTTTAGTTTTGAGGCAACACGAATGGGGTCCCCTCCCCTTGGGGAGGGCTAGGGTGACCCTAACCCTCCCCAAGGGGAGGGGACCCCATTGGTCGGCGGGTGATTGACTAGCTGCGACCCAAAACGCGGTCGGTAAGGACTCGGAGTTGATCTTCGGGGATTTCGCGATTGCCGTCTCGGTCGAGGACTCTCGTGACCGGAAGGGTTTTGTTGAATCCGCCGGTTGCCGAGTCGAGGTCGGCGGCGATGTCGAGCATCTTCAGGCCGTCGTTGAGAACCTCTTCCAAGGGGCGGGTCTCGAAGTTGCCTTTCTCTCGTGAGATGTACTCGAAGACGCCTCGGATGCGCTCTGAGCCGGAGCCTGCACAGGCGTAGGAGCCGTTTTGGAAGCGGGCACCGGCACCGTCGAAGAAGTAAACGCCGAAGTCGTCTTTCTTCTTGTCGTAGGCGGCCACGATGGGCAAGAAGAGGCCGATGCCTTGCATCGCCATGGGGGCGTTACCAGCGAGGGCTCTTGAGATCTCGGTGAGTTTGCCTTCGAGCGACATCTCGTGCAAGACCGACCTTCGGTAGTACTTGAACGAGTGCTTCAGGAACCGGCAGACTTCGATCGAACGCGCGAACGCGCCTGAGATGGCCACGACGGTGGAGTCGTCGAGGGCCATGATCTTCTCGGCCTGGTCGTACATGATCAGGTTTCCGGCAGTCGCCCGGCGGTCGGCAAGGGTGAGAACGCCCTTGTCGTACCGAAGGGAGAGCACGGTGGTGCCGTGAGTCTCAAACGCGGGGTTCACGTTCTCGACTTGGAAGGCCTTACCGGGGAAGTCGACGAGGGTTGCGAATTCGGTCATTCGCCAGAGCGCTGGCGATATTTTTTCGCCTGGTCGGGATCCACCTTCTTCATTCGGCGGAGGAGTTCGTTGCCTCCGTCGGGCTTGCTGATATCGGGTTTGTTAGGGCCACTCTCGTCCCCGAGCTTGCGGCTCGGCTCTGGCGAGAGGGGTCGTGTGAGCCTATCTCCGTCGGTCATTTAATACCTCTAAGCATTTCGATAAAGCTTCCTACGTCCGCTGCATCCTTCAGTTGCGCCGCATAGTCGCCTTCGGGCGGCAAAGTGACTTCAACTGCCTCGTCCGCCACCTTAAAGGTAATCGAATTCCAACACGCGGAGAGGACCTGATCCTTGAATTTGGAAACCGCCAGTCCGCGGGCGAATGCGCGCGTATCTCGCGGACCCTCTTGCAAACATGCGAGTTGGATCTCTTCCGAAGGATCGGACTCAACTTCATCCATTTGGACGAGGGCAGAGTGGAGGCCGTCGTCGGGATCGACGTTGTGATATTCGAGGTCGTACGCCCGAAGGGACGGATCGCGCCAATCGGATCCCTCCGACTCCATGAACTGTTCCAGGATCGCCTTCTTGGCGGCCCAGTCGACTTGGCGTCGGAAGCGATCTGGACAGTCGTGGAGGTCGGCGAGGAGTTTGCGTGAGGAGTCGATCACCCATCGCATGTCGTCATCCAACTCCAGGGTGCGCTCGGCGGCGGCGAAGTAGGACTCCAAGATCTCGTAGCCGGTCGTCCAACTGCGACCGTCCAACTCGACCCGAAACGCATAGGATTCGTCTCGGCTGATGTCTTGGAAGGAGAGAACGGGGTTCGACATCTTCCACAGCGGAGCGGTCCCTTCTTCACAAAGGTGAAGGGCAAGTTTGGCTAAGCCGACTTTGCGGGCAGACGCGGCAGGGATCATGTTGGCGTCGCCGGCGATGACGTGCACACGAATCCACTCGCGAGGATCCGCGTGCGGTTCGTCTCGGGTGTTGAAGACGGGCCGGCGGAACAGGGTTTCCGCGTTGGCGGCTTCGCTGAAGAAGTCGGCTCGCTGCGAGAGTTGGTAGGTCGCGGCCCGGCCGGTCTCGCTGCCCACCTTGCCCGCTCCGACCAGGATCTGGCGCGCGACAAGCATCGGGGTGAGATCGCGGAAGAGGGGCTCGAAGCCGAGCGACCTGGGCATCGAGTAGTTCTCGTGGGTGCCGTAGGAGGCGCCGTGGAAGTCCGTGTTGTTCTTGTAGACGGTGACGTCGACTTCGGTCTTCTTGGCAAGCACGGCGGCAGCTCGGAGGACGACTCGCTGGCCTGCGCAATCGTGGGCAGCTAGCTCTTGAAGCGAGAAGCACTCGGGGGTGGAGTACTCGGGGTGGCCGTGATCGTTATAGAAACGGGCACCGTTGGGGAGGATTCGGTCGGAGCGTATGTCTCCGTCTTGGCCATAAACCTTACCCTCGTCGAACTTGGCGTCCTCGGGGTCGTAGGCCAGTTTTTCGAGGCGAAAACCGCGAAGATCGGAGCGCGGCGACTCGTATCGATAGTCCCAAGCTACGAGGCACTCGTCCGGATAACCCCGGACGAGTGCCATCGCATCGTCAACCTGACTGTCTGCCCCCCGACCACTGATCAGGAGTCCGTACTCCGTCTCGATGCCCGAAAGGATTCGCCTCATTTACCTTCGGTAGACGAGGAACCTGCCTGTGTTCGGAATGGAAGCCGGTCGTGAGCCACCCGTGAACGTGAACGTTCCCGAGCGCATCTGATGGACAACCGTGGTCGTGACGTTGTTGCCGGTGACCATGCCGGTGAGCGATCCGGTGAGCTCTCCGGAGGTGTCCGTTCCGTTGACGATACTGGCAACCGGGAAGATGTCGAACGTGCCTGCTTCGAGATCGGCGAACCCGTAGTAGAGTGCGGTGATCTTGTTGCCCGTCTTCACGATCGCGACGACATCGTCATCTTTATCGTCGTTGCTGCTCGGCAGCGTGATCAGCTCGAACGTCTGAGTGCTGACCAGAACCTTGGTGAAGTCGTACCACGTTCCCTGGAGGGCGGTGATTCGAGCGATACCGGTGAGGTCGGTCGGGTCAGGCGTCACGAGGGAATAGGTGCCCGGGGTTGGCGTACCCGTGATGATCTGGGAAGGTGCGAAGTGGCCATCGATCGGCGCATTCACATCCTGGGTTAGAACTTCGAAAAGACCACGCTCGTCTCGCGGTGGCGAGAAGACGTTTCCGTTCGAGTCGTACTGGCCGCCTTCCGAAAGGGCAAAGGCATCACCCGAGAAATAGATTCGACCGGCTGGGTCGCCGTTCGTCAGCAGCGGTCGCGCGGCAAGCGGGAGGCTGGAGATGTCGAACGCAACGTAGTCGCTCAGGAAGGACTTGATCTCGGTGCCCGTACCGAGGTTCACCGCGTTGAACTGATCCGAGTTGAAGACTACGCTGCCCGACGAAGCGTCGAACATCGAGTCGTCTACGAAGATTGGGATGCTGGTCGTTCGGCCCGGGAAAATCCGGATTCGAGCGGGCACCGCAAACGGTAGGTTGCTCGGCGGAGCGAGGTGGCTGGGCTGCGCGCTGCCATTGTCTACCTCGAAATCGATAAAGTCCAGGTTGAAGGCCTGGAACAGCCGGCTGTCGCGAGCTAAAGGCTTAATGTCTAGTCGCGCTGCCTGATGCTGGAAACCCTTGAGCAGCAAACTGATCGGGCTCAGCAGCGTGGTCTCTTCGGTGCCCAGGTCATCTGTAATGAACTCGCGGCGGACGATCGCAGTAAGATCGTTCTGAGCGCGACCCTGACCGGTCATATAGTCGACAACGTAGGTTCCCGCGCCAGCAAAAGCGCCGGAGCCTTGGTTATCCAAGTTGATGCGAGACCCGGCTCCCGCAGAAGCGGTGGCATTCGTGCCGCCCGCATTAGTTCCCGTGTTGTTGCCACCAAGGCCACCGCATCCAATAACCCCGATGGCTGCGGCAACGTACAAATAGGCCCATTTCCTCAAAATCCGATCACCTCGTGTGCCGATTGGCGCGTAGCTCCTTGCAGCGAACAGTATAGCAAGTTTAGCTAGCCTTGTGTTGACGCTCTTAAGGAACCGAAAAGGTCGGGCTTTCTCAGCAATTGCGTGGAAAACAATGACGGTCGGTCGGAAACGCCAGCGTTAGGCTGCAATGCCTTTGCTTTTGGGCAGCAAAACCTTGGTGGCAGCGGTGCAAACGTACTTCTCCAAGCTGAAAAGCCCGTTCTGATCGAGGCCCCATTTCTTGAGGAGATCGGGATCAAGCGGAGCTGGGCTTCCCTTGATCCCCCCTGCGATGCCTGCGGCCTGAGCCGCGTACTCAGCGAGCGCGACGTACTCGCGAAGAAGGTCGTCGCAGCACTCGGCGACTATGTGGGTTAAAGTGGTTTCCAGAATGGGCTCGGAGAAGCCGGCGTCTTGGAGGAACACGAATCCTGCCTCGCCGTGATGGAAGCCGAATACGGACTCCTCGGCTTCGGCCAAAGCGAGTTCTTGATTGGCCAGCTTGCTGTACATGGTCGTGTACGGCAAGCCAAAGATGCCAGCCATCACGACGATCCCAACGTTTGCAAAGAGCCCAGCCAGCCACGCTTCGTCGACACGCATCGGCTTCTCTCGCCGCCGCGTCGCAAGAAAGGAAGCTCCTTCGGAAATTGCTACCGCCTGAAGCGTGAGAACCTCTAAGGGCATCTTAAGACCTTCGGTCATCTCGATGTGCAAGAGATGCAAACCGCTGATCATCGCGCTCTTGCGAAACGGAGCGTATCCACAGCGTTCGGCAACTGAGGAGAGCGGTTCGCCTTTGTCTTCCTCGAGCCACTGGCGCTCAAGGGCCGCCCTCAGGCCTGCATGTCCGCCCACTACGCGGTTCACGGTAGTGGAGCAAAGCTCAGTCCTTTGGCTCAAGGTGGTGAGCCGAGCCATCAGAGTGGAAGCGTTCTGGATTGCCGAGGATGACCGAAGCTTCACCCTTAACTGGGCAATACGGGGAGTCTCGGCGGCGGCAACTAAACTGATCTCCCTCATATGACAGGGATATTGTTGGTTAGAGAACAGATTTCGACCCAGTGAGAATACGTGCTTTCGGGCCTGGGGAAGTCAAAGGTACACTCCAGTCGCCTCATGAAACGGGAAGACTTACTCGACCTGAACGATGTCCTGCAGCATCCGGGGCGCGAGCTTGCAGTCGACATAAGCACAGAGCTTCCCGAGGAAGCGGACGTTGACCTATTGCAGCCGCTCGAAGGTTTTCTGGAAGTGGTCAGCACCGGCAACGTATTGCTTATCACCGGCCAGTTCACTACCCGAGTGGTGCTTGAGTGCGCCCGATGTGCCTCCCCCATCGAAATCGACGTCGCATTTGAGATCGACGAACAGTTTCCCGTCGAGGGTGTCGCGAGTTCGCTGAGCCCGAAGGATTCGGCTAAGGTTGTCGCCGACGAGCCCTTTCCGCTCTTTGACGAGAACAACCTTATCGTTGAAAACCTGCTTCGTCAGGGCCTCCTGCTTTCGATTCCCATCCAGCCACTGTGCGTGGCGAGTTGGGAAGAACCTTGCCCCACTCCCGACGCGACCACGAAGGTAGAGTCCAAGCCGTTCGCCGTGCGCCCCGAGCTAGACGTCTTGGCTAAATTCAAAACCTCCGAGGATTCCGAAGCTTGAGCATCGCATTGGATGCGATGGGCGGCGACCACGCGCCCGCAGAAATCATCGCCGGTGCCTTGGAAGCCGCCCCCTTTCTGAACAGCACGCTCTACCTCGTCGGCGATCCGGTGGCGATCAAGGCGTGCTTGCCATCGGTGGTCCCCCCGAACATTGAAATCCGGGCGGCGAGCCAATCCGTCGGGATGGACGAGAAGGGCACCGATGCCTATCGAAAGAAGAAGGATTCGAGCATAGCGGTCGCCGCTCGACTCGTGAAAGATGGTCACGCCGACGTCATGGTTTCGGCGGGCAACACGGGCGCAGTCACCGTGACCTCGCTACTCACTTGGCGCCAAACGCCGGGGATTCATCGCCCCGCAATCGCCAGTATCTTGCCCAACCGGCACGGAGGGTTTCTCATCGTGGACTCGGGCGCGAGTCCCGACGTCGATCCGGAGCACCTTGTGGAGTTCGCGATCATGGGTCGAGCGTATGCCCAGCGAATCATGGGTCGTCCCGAACCGAGTGTGTATCTCCTGAACATTGGGGAGGAAGAGGGCAAGGGAAACGCTTTCGCCAAGCAGACTTACAAACTCCTCTCGCAGCACGCATGGTTTAAGGGAAACATCGAGGGGAAGGACATGTTCTCGCAGCCATGCGATGTGGTGGTCTGCGATGCATTTGTGGGCAACATCGTGCTCAAGACGAGTGAAGGTCTCGCCGAGTTGATCGCAGATGCGATCCGAACGGAGATCCCCGCGAATCCCTTGCTGAGGTGGATGTATTGGCCGGTTGCCAAGGTGACGGCCCCGCTGAAGAAGCGAACGGACTATGCGGAGACGGGCGGTTCGCCCCTGCTTGGTTTGAACGGACTCAGCATTATTTGCCATGGACGAAGCAGCGCGAGAGCGATCAAAAACGCGCTCCTCCTGGCCCAGAAGGCTACCGACAACTGCCTCGTTGGGACTATTCGACAGGCGATCGTCGATGAAGTAGGCTTAGATGGTCATGAGTAAGCGCGCGGTCATTCAGTCCATCGGTCATGCCCTTCCGAGCAAGGTCGTCACCAACAAAGATCTGGAGACCGTGGTTGAAACCAGCGACGAGTGGATCGTTCAACGCACGGGAATCCGCGAGCGCCGAGTGTGCGCCGAAGGTGAAGGGACGGGGACTCTCTCCGTAGCAGCAGCCAAAGAAGCGGTCGAAGCGGCGGGTATCGATCCGATGGAGATCGACCTCGTGGTTGTCGGTACCGTGTCGGGCGACTACATTTGGCCAGCGACCGCTTGCACGGTGCAGAACGAGATCGGGGCGCGGAACGCGGCGGCCTTCGACGTCAGTGCGGCATGCGCGGGATTCATTTATTCGCTGGATTGCGCGGCATCCATGCTGGAGGCGGGCCGAGCGAAGACCGCACTGGTTATTGGCGCGGACTGCCTGTCGAAGCAAGTCGACTGGTCGGATCGATCGACCTGCATCCTTTTTGGTGACGGAGCCGCTGGCGTGCTACTTCGGGCTGAAGAGAACACCGATCGGGGCTTGATCGAGACAGTCCTGATGTCCGACGGCAGCGGCGGAAGATTTATTCACATCGAGGTCGGCGGAAGCCGATACCCGTTCGGCTCCACTCAGGCGGAGGGCAAGAAGGAAAAGATCACGATGCTCGGCGCCGAGGTCTACCGGTTCGCCGTGCAGGCGATGGGCGATGCGTGCTGCCGGGTGCTTGAGAAGGCGGGAATGACGTCGGAAGACATCGACCTCTTCGTGCCTCACCAAGCCAACCTGCGAATCATCGAATCGGCCGCCAAGCGGCTTGAGCTACCTCCCGAGAAGGTGTTCATTAACGTGCACAAGTACGGCAACACGAGTGGCGGCTCCGTCCCCCTCGGCCTTTACGAGGCAGTCCAGGAGGGCAAGCTGAAACGAGGCATGAACGTCATGACGGTCGGTTTCGGTGCAGGCCTCGTTTGGGGCGCGAACATTATTCGCTGGTGATTTTAGGGCGCAGGGCACCGGGTTAGGAAGGGCTAGAATTCGGGCATGAGGCAAGTTCTGGTTGCGGTGCTGGCATTGACGCTATGCGCGAATTCTTTTGCTGGTGAGAAGGAGGCGATGAAGGCTTTCGACCGTGCGAAGCGGACGGAACCGGAGCTCTTGGCTTTCCTTAAGAAGATGCCCAAAGGAGGCGACCTTCACAATCACATGTCGGGGGCGGCGTATGCCGACTACATGCTCGACGCGGCCATCGCCAAAGGGCTCTACTTCAACCCGGATACCGCCCAGTTCACGACCGACAGCACCAAGGTGCCCGCGCAAAGCCTGCTGAGCAATAACAAGCTGCTCTACTCGTTCATGAACGCCGCGAGCATGCGGGGCTGGACCGGCGCGGCTCAGACGGGGCACGATCACTTCTTTGAGACCTTCGGGATCTTTGGCGGAGCCCTGAATGCGATGAACATCGACGACGTGTTCGTGCAGGTCATCGGCCGGGCAAAGGCTCAGAACCTTCAGTACATGGAGTTGATGGCGGGGGTCGCGCCCGACTCGGCCAATGCGGAGTACGGCCGAGACATTCCGTCAAGCACCGACATGGAGGCGGCTTTCGCGGTGTTGTTGCCTCGCTTGCCGAAGCTCTTGGCCGCGGTTAAGCCGAACTTGGATGCCCGGGAGGGCCTGGGAAGACGGCTCGGGCAGAAGTCGCTGAGCGGGTCCGGCAATCCGATCACGATCCGCTACGTCTACTCGATCTACCGACTGGCGAGCGACGACTCGTTCTTTGCGAGCGCGGCGGCCGGGATGTATCTCGCCAAGCACGAGCCAAGAGTGGCCGCAATGAATATGGTTGCTCCCGAAGATCATCCGCTCTCTCGCACTCATTTTCAGCGGCAGATGGCAATGCTCGACTTCCTTTGGAAGAAGCTCGGAAAGCCGAACCTCACGCTTCACGCCGGCGAATTAACCACGGCCATCTCGCCTCCGGAACCGATGCGAAACCGGATCCGGCAGACGTTCGAAATCGGGCATGCCCGTCGAATCGGCCACGGCGTTTCGATCGCTTTCGAGGACAACGTTGACGAACTGTTGGCGAAGATGCGGCGAGAGGGGATCGCGGTCGAGATCTGTCTCTCCAGCAACGCGTCCATTCTGGGGATCTCGGGGGAGCAGCATCCCTTGCGCCTCTATCTGTCGCGGGGCGTACCTGTATTCCTCAACACGGATGATGAGGGCGTGAGCCGCACGACGATGACCCAGGAGTGGGTGCGGGCGGTGCGAGACCAGAAGATGAGCTATTCAGACCTCAAGGAGATGGCGCGAAACTCGATCGAGTATTCCTTCCTGCCTGGTAAGTCGCTCTATTTCGACCGAAACTACGCCCACTTGGCGAAGGGCTTCGAGAAAGCACGCAGTCCCCAGTGGACGCCGTCGCGCGAGGTCGAGCGACTTCTCGCGGGGTCCCAAAAGATGCAGGTTCAGCTTCGGCTAGAGCGAGGGCTGGTGGCGTTCGAGGGGAGCTACCACTCCTGACCAGGCTCGCTTATATAGCGTCGACTCGTTCGCAATCGGCGGGGGTGCCGACGCTACGGGTTACGCGCTTCGCGCGAGGGGTTTGTGGTCGATCGAGACGGTGATCTCTCGCTCGAGTGACGGGCCGGAGATCTCGCTGAGATGGACTCGCTGAAGCCCGGGAATGTCGGAAAGACGCTGTAAGTAGGCGCACAACTCGGCGACCTCCTCAGCATTCAAGAAGATGCCCACATCGTTCAGATTTCTATTGTTTTCGTAGTCCACGATCCGCATCTTCAAATCCCCTTTGCTGTTCCGCTGTGTATTACACGCCTAGACGCCCAAAGAGTTTCTCGGTTCTGCAGGCATGGGTCTAAAGCCCAGAACGCACAAACCGCAATAAATATGAATCCACAATGTTGCTTGATACAGAATAATCCGGTAATAATACGAGCGGGTGCGGTGCGACTTGTGCCGCACACTACGCATTAGGGTCTTAAGCGATCCAGGTAATTTTATGATGAAGGGTAGGGTTACGTATATTTTCCTGGCAGCTTGCCTCGCAGGCGCTGCCAACGCTCAGATCAGCCCAACGGCTGCATTCTCGGGTGCACTCCACGAGTCCTTCGAGAGCTTTACTCTCGGCAGCGGTGCAAACAGCTTCGGGATCATGGGCAACCAGGCGACGCTAAGCTCTACGGCGCCGAATTACTTCTATGAGGATTGGACCGGCCTGGCCGGCAACCATCACTTCAGCCTAGGTGCGAAGGGTTGGGCCCAGGTTGAGCAGGGAGGCAAGGGCCTCGGCATGGACAGCTCGACTTTTGGCACCACGACCATCACGTTTAACAGCCCGGTTTCTCAGTTTGGTGGCTACTGGAATTATGCGGAGACCCTTCAGGGCTTCAACCAATTCCTCATCACCGTGAAGCTGTACGACAGTAGCGACGTTCAGATCGGAACGACTCAGCTCGTCAACGTTCCGCTCGTGGGCGACCTTCTCGATCCTTCCATGCATTGGGGTGGTTGGACGTCCACCACTCCGATCGCGAAAGTTGTCTACAACGGCCTTGGGGTTGTTCTGGACAACGTTAACGCAGGTGGCGTCGTCCCCGAGCCGGCACCCATCGCCGCCGTCGGAATCGGCCTCCTCGGATTGATGCGACGTCGTCGCAAGGCCTAGTTCGATAGAAAGAAAGCCGGAGGGGTTCGCCCCTCCGGCTTTTTGTTTCCGGAGAGGGGTGCGGGGCCCCTTCGCGACGTGTGTCGCGGCTTCCGTCGCATCCAGCAAACCCTGGTTCCAATCCATCGGTGTGTGGGTAGGGGTTCTTCGGTCGCTAGGGCTCCCTCAGAATGACATTCTCAAACGACAAAAGGGGCAATTACGAAATCTGGGCCAAGGCGTCTTTCAGCGACTGGGCTGACTTCAGAAGGCCTTCCTTCTCTTCGGCACTAACTGCTGGCTCCAGCACCTTGATCGCGCCGTGGCGGCCGACGACGGTCGGTAGGGAAAGCGAGATGTCGGAGATGCCGAGGGTGCCGTGCTGGACGGTGGATACGGGGAGGACGGCTTCGCTGTCCATCACGATCGCCTCAACGACTTCCTTGATCGAGACGCCAACTGCGCGGCCCGCGCCGCCCTTTTGACGGATGACCTCGGCGCCCGACTTGCGGGTGAACTCGAAGACTCCGTTAATCTCTTCGGCATAGTTCGGAATCGAGGTGAGCGGGACGCCCGCGATAGTGGCGGACGAAAGAATCGGCACCATGGAATCGCCGTGCTCGCCAAGAATGAGCGCCTTCACGTCCAGCGCGTTCACGTTGAAGTGATCGGCGAGGAGGGACCGGAATCGGCAGGTGTCGAGCACGGTGCCGAGGCCGAGAACTTGCGACTCGGGCACGATGCCCGCTTGAGCGGCGAGTTGGGTGAGGATGTCGACCGGGTTCGAGACGACGAGAATCGTGGCGCCCGGGTTCAGCTTCACGGTCTTCAAATTGTCAAGGATGCCCTTGAAGAGGTTGACGTTCTTGGCGACGAGCTCGAGCCGAGTTTCTTCCGGCTTACGTCGCAGACCAGCGGTGATCACGACGCAATCGCTGCCGTCGACGACCGAGTAGGTGTCGGAGCTGGTGAACTTGATGTTCGCGGTGAGGGCCGCGCCATGACGGAGATCGAGGGCCTCGCCGGCCGCCATCTCCGCGTTCATATCGACAAGTGCGATTTCGCGAACCTTGCCACCTAGCTGCAACGCATATGCCGCATCTGAACCGACGCGACCGCCTCCACCAATAACGCTAACTTTGAATCCCATGCCGTTCGGATTATGGCAGGTTTCCGAGGGCCAACTCCGAGAACCCCTCCCTCTGCGGAGGGGTTCCCGGAGTCGGCGCCCAGAAGAACTAGCGTTTGAACGAGTCGGCGACCATCCAGCCGCATAGCGAGCCCATGTAGACCACATTGCCACCCCAAAGGAGGACCTGGCTGGGGGCGATGCTGTGGTTAAGGGCGGCGGCGAGGGCGAGCATTCCGGTGGCGGCGGCGACTCCGACCACGACTCGGGTTGTGGAAAAGCTGAACGCCTTTTGAGTCACTCCGAGAGCCAGATACATTAGGCCCGCCGCCCAGAAGTTGACGACTGCGATCGTGGCGAGCGCGAGCGCCGGCCCCACTCGGCCCACCGCGTTATTCGTCATCATCGAAAACCGGTCGAGCAGGTTTCCGATGGAAAGCGATGCGCCGACGGTCACTCCAGCGAGGAACATCATCACCACTAGGCCAAGTGTCCACGAAGATACGAGGCCGATGGCGGGCGCGAGGGCGGCCTCGTGGCTCATGAGCACCACGTATGCGCAGCACAGGAGAATGACCGCGAACCCTCCCAGGGGCGCGAGCACTTGGCGATCGTCCGCTTCCATCGTGACGCGCCTCGAACTGACCGTCATTCGGTTAGAGGAGAGAAGCTCTTCGTAGCGTTGTTGGTAAGACGGGTTGCGCGGATCCATCTGGGCGGCAAAGGCGTACATTTTGGCCGCCTCGTTAATGTTGCCCCGATTCCTCGCGAGGTCGCCGAGGACCGCATAAGGGATTGCCTGCCGGCTGTCCGCCTTGATGATTTGGTGGGCAAGCTTCTCCGCCTCGGCGTGCTGACCGCGCGAGAAGACGAGGGTCAATCGGGTGATGTCGGCGGCAATCGTGCTAGCCGGTCCCTGCGGTTTCACTTTGGCGGGGGCGGGTTGAGGTTTCGGCTGAGCAGCTTGCAGGCGACGAGCGGCGTCGATGTTGAGGGTGACGTCGTAGTGCTTGCGCCTCTCGGCATCGCCGATTACTTCATAAGCGCTGGTCGCGGAGATGAAGATGTCGGGCGATTTCGGATCGGCCGAGCGATCAGGGTGGTGCTCGAGCACCAGCTTTCTGTAGGCCGACCTGATCTCGTCAGCCGAGCTTTCCTTCTTAACCCCTAGCGTTTCGTAGTGTGTCTTTGCCAGAGATCACCTTCTAGCCACCCGAGTTCTTGATCTCTTCGGCGGCGGGATTGCCGTAGCTTGTGATCCAGAAGTTGATGATGATGTAGCCGACGTAAATTGCCGTGCCGAGCATGATGACGGCGCCAAAGATTTGGCCCAGATTTACGGATCGAGTCTTGCCTTCATCCTCGTAGAAGTCGGCCATCTTGGTGAGCATCTGGTCGAGGTTGCCGGTGGTCTCTCCGGTCTGCGTCATGTCGAGAACGATTGGAGAGAACGCGTTCGTGCCTCGCAGGGTCTCGGTGATCCCCGCACCTTCCTTAAGCTTCTGCGCGGCGGGATACATCCGGGCTCGCAAGAATTCGTTTCCGCAGGCGTCCGCCGCCAATTCGATTGCCCGCGTCGGCGGGATGCCTCCCTTGTAGAGGGCGCCGAAGGCCCGTCCGAACTTGGCCATGACGAGGTGCCTCACCGTCCTGCCCAGGTACGGAACCTTGAGAATGAAGGCGTCCCAGTTGTATTTGACGCGCGAGTTGGCTAGTCCCACCCTTAAGAACAAGAACGAGATGACTAGCAACGGCCCGAGCCAAATCCAGGTGGAGGGGGTGGTCAACGGAGATGAAAGCCCCGATCTTCCTGGCGCGACTGCCGAGATGATCAGGTTGGTTCCGATGACGATGATCACCGATATGCAGAGCAAGATTTTCGGATAGATCGTCACTCGGCGGATAAGGCCGCGGAGTTCGATCTCTGTCTCGATGTAATCGGCGACCTGGGCGAGCAACTGATCCAGGTTCCCGGACTCTTCGCCCGCTCTTACCAAACTCAGCATAAGCGGAGAGAATATTTCTGGGTAGCGTTGCATCGCCACGCTTGGCGTGCGTCCCGCTTCCACGTTCTCGCGCATCTCTTTGATAACCCTGGACAATCGAGGATCGCGGGCTTGGTTTGCCAGGGTTCCGAGAGCTTGGACCATTGGCACGCCGGCGCCGACCATGGTGGAGAACTGTCGGAAGAAGAAGAGGAGGTGGGAGAGCGCGACCTTACCGACCAACGGTCCGACGACGCTCGTCGCAACATATGACCTCTGGGCGGTGATTTTCTCGGATCGGGCCGAGGCCTCGACTGGTGAAGGTTGATCGTAGACGTAGCCGGTCGGCACCGGCCTCGCAGCTTCTGTCACGGCACCCGATTGCCGCACCGCGGCAAAGCTCGTTGGAATCGGATCTCCGGTACCCGCTGCCACCCCGATATGGGTGACTTGCATTCCTTTGTTCGCCAGATCCTTCAGCGCCTGATCCAACGACTGGCCAAAGACCACCCCACTCTGGGGGTGGCCGTCGGAACTCTGAGCCTGATATTCGAAGGTCGGCATGGGATGCTTCTACTTACTTGGAGCGAGCGACTGGGGCGACGATTTTGGGGGAGGGGGCGTTTTATGTGACGTGAGCGATTCGATCGACGATACGGTTACAAAATAGAGTACGACGAGACCGAGGATCATGTTGTAGACGGAGTGATAGAGGGTGGAACGATCTACCCCGCCTCGAAAATATTGTCGAGTGAACCAGAATCCGGGAATGGCGAGGAGAATTCCTCCACAAAGAGGGACTCCCACCAAGCAGTGCCAAAGGCCGAATTTGATGCTTCTCGGGATCGCATCTTTCCAATCCTTCGTTCCATCGCGGAACTCCTCCTCTTCATAGCGCGCCAGGCGCGGGAAGTTTAGGAGCAGCAACACCATGAAGATCGGCCCGAAAAACGGAATCTGGGTCCCTGCCAGATTGAGATTGGTGCCCTGATCGTCTTTCGTGGCAAACAGCATGATCCATGACCACCGGAAGACTGCCGGGCCATATACGTAGACCGCAACGATGAGTCCAAGAGTGATCGCGAGGATCAGCAGATTGGTTGCGATGATCTCTGCCCAAGACTTGGTGTTGTGGCCCTTGAAGAGAAGGTAGTCCTGCTTCATCTCTCCAGAAACGGCGTAGCGTACGCAGGAATAAGTGACCCCCGCGGTAAAGGCGTATTTGATAACGTCGACAACTGTCATTGAATTTTTTCGAAATAACCCAAGATAAGGGTCTTGTAGAGGAAGCCTAAAAGGAATGCAACCGCAACCCCTAGGACGACATAGAACAGGACACTCGATTTTAAAACTACCGTAGAATCAGCAGCCCTATATTCCACGTCGGAAGCTCGGGCAACGTTTAACAGGGCACTTGGAATGTCGCCGGTCACCTCTCCGGTCTCCACGATCGGTGCATACTCCTCGGGAATCACGTTCGAGCGGTAGAGCGCGGCCGACAGTTTCTCGGTTTCGCGCATCCCCCGAGCCTCGGTGACCAGCCGATCGGCGATCACCATATTCGGGGCGCTGGCCGCGCCAAGTTCGAGGATTTGGTTGGGCATTCCGCCCGATTTCGCAGCCATTCCCATCACCCAGGAAACACGGGTGAGGGACTCCGATCGAGCTCGCTTTCCAAGTCCAGGAGTGAGCAGCACCATCTGATGTCTAATGCGTCGAAGGGGCATCGAGTTCCAAATCGCGAGGAAGCCGAAGGAGCCGACGAACATAGCGAGGCAAAGCGGGAGCAGGGCCTTCAGGTTTGCACCAGTGTGTTTCGCCATCGTGGCGGCAGGGGCCAAGCCGCCGTCGTGCTCCCACTGATCGCCGATCGTGTCAACCGAGCCGCGAACGACACCGAGCAGGATCGGCGCCACGCACGCGATGAAGATGGCCATGAAAATGAAGTAGGAGAACTTCCGCTTGAGCTGGTGCGATCGAAGATGCTGTTCGGCAAGCACATCGCAAGCCTCGGGCAAGAATCCGCCGCGTTCGGCGGCGGCTACGGTTCCCACCACATCGGGACTGAATAGGTACGGATACCGCTCCAGACCGCCGCTGATGGTGCCTCCATTGGCGACTCCCGCGGCAGCTTCCTTTAGCGCGGTTTGGTAGTCATGCCGCTTTTGGCGATTCGAGAGGTCACTCAGTGCCTGTTGAGGATTGGTGCCGGACTTGAAGTAGCTGGACAGCTGACTGAAGATGAAGTAGATATCTTTGTCGCTTCCCTTGCGAGTCTTAATCTTGTCGATCGGGGACGGAGTCGCCTGTGGTGCGAGCGCTTCGGGCCGCCGCTGAGTTTGGGCAGGAACTGGTTGCTGCTCCACTATTCGTGGTTGCTGCTGCACTGGTTGAGGCGGCAGATGAATGGGCGCAGGGGCCGTCGAGGGTTGGTTCAGCAGGATCTGGTTGCGGGATGGCTGGGCGACGGGCACGGGGCCGCCACCCTTGTCCTGGATCGAAGTCAGGTTAAGTCCCTTTTGGGCGATCATCAAACGCGCCGCGTTGGCATCGGCCGCTTGGACGGTGCCCTGAAATGGTCGGCCCTGGCCGTCAATCGCGCTGTACTGAAAAAATCGCATCCGTAAGTTTCTTGACGCTTTGGGTCTGGTCGTTCGTTTGGCTCAACAATTCAGAGATTCTTCCCACGCCGGGAAGAAATCCGTCGGGATCGATATCGGCGAGTGGCGCGAGAACGAACCGGCGCTCTGGAGTTTTCGGATGGGGCACCTGAAGCACGGTTCGATCTCCATCGGAGAATATGTAGGAAAGGGCCCCGTATCCCACTAGGTCGAGGTCTATCTCCCGCGGTCCGAACCGCTCCCGAGTTTGCCTTCCCACGCTCGATTCGATGCTCTTTAGCAACCTCAGCACAGTTAGCGGCCCCTTGTCCGTTTGGCACTTAACCGCCGCATTGAGAAACGTGGGTTGGTCTTCGACGTACATCGGCGCGGTCTCGTAAATGGCGCTAGTCGACTCCACACACATTGACGTCTGAAGGGCCGCCAGCGCGCCGTTCAGGTTCCCCAATCGATCTCCCACGTTCGTCCCCAACGCCACAAGCACGCTCGGCATGGGGCCAGAGTACCGCTTGGCCTTGCGGGGACGGGTCCGTTTCAGGCACAATACTCCGTTCATGGCGGTTGTAGCTCAGGGGTTAGAGTGCCTGACTGTGGCTCAGGAGGTCGTGGGTTCAAGACCCATCAGCCGCCCCATTTTCTCCAACTGACGGCGCCACCCGTCAGTTTTCCACAGGCAACACCGGTCCAAGGTTGCCTCTGGCGCTGCCCTTATCTCGACATTTTGCGGGGCCGCTAGCATCGAATGGTAGCCCAAACCTATCCCAATTTCGCTTCCCCCGCAGTATTGCTGTCGTCATTCTGATGACATGATTTATTGCGGCGAAAGCGTGGGGTTCGCCTGTGGACCGCGTTGTCCCCAGAACTGAGTATATAAAAGGAGGTTGACCTGCTAAACCGCACTACAGGCGATCTCCTTCATCCTCTCTTGCGGGGCTGAACCTTCAAGTCGAGCCCGAGATTTTTATAGCCATGAGAAAGATGCAATGGAGCAACTAGACTTCGAAAGGATACTGATTCAGTTCCGCCGTTCCTCGTCCCTGCCGAGTATTCCAAAGACCACGATGGCCTTGGTGCGTGCGATTGATTCTGGCGAGGCTTCGGCCGTCGATCTTGAGCGAATTATCGCCTCTGACCCTGCACTGGCAACCGCCGTGCTCCGGGTTTCGGCATCATCATCGATGGAGCGCCCTCTTGAGCAAGTGGCGACGCTGAGGCACGCCATCATGGCCATCGGTCAGCGAACCATCCGCAACCTCGGTATTTCCCTTTCAATCAGGCATTTGTCTGAGGCGTCGGACGTTCCGTCCTTTTCCTCGGAGCGATTCGCCCGACACTCCCTGGCGACCGGCTTCTTGGCTCGCTACATCTTTGCACGCAAGGCACAAAGGGAGCCCTTCGGGTCTCAGTGGTGTGCGGATGAAATATTTGCGGCGGGTGTGTTGCACGATCTGGGAGTGGCACTCCTAGTGCAGGTTTGTCCAGAAGCTTTCGCCCGAACCCAAAACTTTGCAACGCGGTTCGGAGTAACCCTTGAGGCAGCATTCATGAAAGTTTACAAGGGCGAGACCGGCGTCCTTGGCGCCGCAGCGGCCGAGACCTGGGCCCTTCCCTCGCTCTTTCCGCAGACGATGAAGGCGATGAACAGTCCGTGGACAATGCCAGAAGAGTTTACGGCTCTTGCCTGCCTTTCCTACGCCAATCATTTGGCGTGCCTCTTTGGGGAGTCGATCGAAGTTTGGCCTTGCCAACGAGAGTTGAGTCCCGAAGTTGAGATGGAGGTAGGTTTGGAAGCTACCGAGGTCGAAGTTTTGAGAGAAGTCATCGAAAGGCATATGGCCGCCTATTTCGAACTTCAAGAACCAGAGGCCGCCTAAAACTTGGGTCAGTGAGGGAATGTACATTAAACTCTTAACGAGAGTTTCTCGTCTCCCCCTTTGCACCGAGTGAAAGCGCGGCGTCACCCAGCACTGGTTTTGTCTACCATCATCCGGATATCTCTATATCTCGGCGTCCTGTTTTGCTTGGTCTTTGCTGCGAAAAGAGGTTTGCGGGAAAAGTATGGGGTGGATCCAAAGCTTCAAGAGGCAAAGCAAGAGCTTGAAACCCTCGCCTCCCTGATTGAAAGATCGAAGGCCAAATGTGGTTCCTATCCTTCTTCGGAAGTAGCATTGGCCGAGGTTCCCGAGCTGAAGGCGGGTTGGAAGGGGCAGACCGACCAAGATGGAAAACCGCTGGACCCGTGGGGCGAACCGTATCACTATGAGCTGGCCGGGGACAGGTTTCGAATCCTCTCCTACAGTGAGGACCGACGCCCCGGTGGTGCCGGAATGAACGCCGACATCGCGAAAGGCCCTGCTTCAGACTAGCGATTTGAGAATCGCGACCGCTTTCGATTTGACGAGAGTCTCGTTGTTCGCCTCACATCGTGGGCTCATCAGGCAGGCAGGACAACCGTCCACGCAGGGGCAGCTGATGAGAAGTTTCAGCGAAGCCTGCATCCAAAGGGCCATCGAGTCGTAAAGCTTTTCGCAGAGCCCGACGCCGCCCGGAGTCTTGTCGAAGACGAACACTGCTGGCCGCATTGTGTCGGGGAATGCGGTGTACCAGGCGGAGCCTAGGTCTCCTCGATCGCAACCTGCCAGTAGGGGTGCGACCGCGGTGAGCGCGTGTTCCAGGCCGTGAACTCCGCCGATCTGGCTCAGCATGTCGCTTTCAAGGTCCATCTCGGGCAGGTCGATACGAACGCTGACCGTGTCGTAGGTCATCGGTGGCATGTCCAGTGGCTCGACGGACAGCACGGTGTCGCCGTCAAGGGACTTCTTGCGATAGCCCTGTACCATGTCGGTCACCTTGATCCCGATCAAAGAGACTTGGCTGTCACCAATCTCGGTCATTCGGAACGGAAGATGGGCGTCGATCACCGACTGCACGATCGCGCTCGTGTAATAGCTCGCCTCCATCGGAATCACCTCGGCTCGCCCGGCCTCGAGATTCAGCGAGGTTACGAGGAACGACGCGCCCCGATGTAGATAGATCGCCCCCTCGTGGGCGGAGGTCATCGCTCGGGTCTTCTCCATCGTCCCCAGTTCGACGTCGTCCACATAAAGCTTCACTTGATCGTTGCTCGATCCGCGGATATTCACCCGCGAAGCGGGCGGTTCGAAGGATGGGTAGAAGAACATTCCGCTTCGGTATTCGAGCTCTCCGCTCCGGTCGAGGCCTTCGGCAACGTCGATTGCGGTAACTCCGAATCGTTCCAACTCGCCGGGCGTGATCGGCTTTTCGTGGGCGGCGCAAAGAAGCTGGTTTCCGAGGATCTGCCCGTTCTCCGGATTCACGCTCACGCTCTCATTCCTGGCTTCGAGGAGCATCGACGGCTGGCGAATCAGGAACTGCTCGAGCGGGTCGTCGTGGGCAACAAAAATCGCAAGCCCATCCTTCACCCCTCGACCGGCACGACCGGCTTGCTGCCAAAAGCTGCTTGCGGTTCCCGGGTAGCCGTTAAGGATTACCGAGTCGAGCACACCGACATCGACGCCAAGCTCCATTGCATTGGTTGCGGAGAGGCCGAGTAGGTCGCCCTTGAAGAGGGCCTTCTCGATCTGACGTCGCTCTTTTGTGGTGTAGCCCGCTCGGTAGCTCTCGATCGCGCTGGCCGCCACGTGACCATCCGCTTCCACTCGTTTGCGCGTGTATCGGAGTACCAGTTCTGCCGACACTCGCGCCCGTGAGAAGGCCAAGGTTCGCATCCCGTTTTCGGCGAGACTCGCCAGGATCTCGGAGGTTGCCACGTTAGCGCTAAGCCGCTGGTTTTCGCCGATCACCGGCGGATTCCAAAACACGAATGTCCGCTTCCCGTGCGGCGACCCGTCGTCATTCACAAGCTTGGGGTTTCGGCCGGTGAGCTGACGGAACAGTTCCTCAGGATTGCCGATGGTTGCGCTGCACGCCACAATCTGGGGTCTCGAATGGTGCCATTCGCAAAGACGGAGAAGCCGGCGCAGAACCCCCGCCACGTTTGACCCGAAAACGCCTCTGTACACGTGCATCTCGTCGATCACGATCAGTCGCAGTGCCTTAAGGTATTTCGCCCAAAGGTCGTGGCTCGGCAATATGCCCACGTGTAGCATGTCCGGATTGGTGAGGATGATGTGGGCGTTCTTGCGAATCGCAGATCGCTGCGTTTTGACGGTGTCGCCATCGTAGGTGGCCGCGTGGACGCTCGTCCCGGGAATCAGCTCTTCGAGCTTGCCGAGCTGATCCTGGGCGAGCGCTTTGGTTGGGAATAGGTAAAGCGCCCGCGAAACCGGCTCACTCAGACAGATGTTGAGCGCGGGCAAGTTGTAGCACATCGTCTTGCCCGAGTTCGTGCCGGTTACGACGACCACGTCCTTGCCTTCCGATACCGCGTCGTAGGCGTGGGCCTGGTGCGAGTAGAGCCCATCGATGCCGTTCGCTTTCAGCTTCTCCGAGAGGGCGGGGTGAATGCGCCTTTGGATCTCAGCGTAGACGGCAGCGCGAGGGGCGTGTTCCTCGACGTATGCGATCTGGTCCTCGAGAACCTTGTTGCCCCCGAATGAGAATTCGGGATTGGTGGGTGCGGGGTTATCGATCAGGATTTCCCTTTTGGGAGTGCGCCGGCCTGACGGCGCTTTGTATTGCGCGTGGAATGCGTCAGGGCCGCTCCGCGGCCCTGAAAAGCGCTGTCAGGCCAGCGCACTCCCACAAGAGTTAGGACGCGTCATCTCCACCTCGAAACACTTCTTCTGCTTCCTTTGCCGCCTTCTTTTTCTTCTGGGTGAACTTCACGGCGTAGACGCTGATCGAGAATAGGAGCACCAGCGGGATCGCCATCATCAGCATGCTGATCGGGTCATTGCTGGGGGTCACGATCATCGCAACGACGAAGATGGAAGTGGCTGATTGACGCCAGTACTTCATCAGTGTTTCCGCCGAGAGCAGATCTAGCGAGCCTAGGGCGTAAACGATGAGGGGAAGCTGGAAGGCAAAGCCGAAGGCGATGAGCATCTTTAAGATAAAGAAGACCATGCTTCCCGCTTCCTGCAGAAGGTCGGTGCCCGGGAAGTTGCCCCAGTAGGTAGCGAACCAGTGGAGGGCGCTCGGCACGATGATCCACGCGAATCCTGCGCCGAGGAAGAAGAGGAACGCGCTCCATGGCGCGAGGGCCTGAAAGGGCTTCCTCTCGTTAGGCTTGAGCCCAGGAGCGATGAAGCCCCAGATCTGCATGATGATGTAGGGGAAGGCAATCCCAATGCCGATCATCGTGGAGAGCTTGAACTGGAGGAGGAACGGCTCAGTTGCGCCGTGAAAGACCTCTTTAAAAATTGCGCCCTTAGGGATCGCAGGTTTGATCGCCTGATAGACGACCTCATTCAGGTACCCGTAAATGTACGGCAGGATGAACCAGCCGACGACTCCGCCGAGAAAGGCCACGACGAGCGACCGGATGATTCGATCTCTTAGCTCCTCAAGGTGTTCAACGAGTGTAAGGCGGAACTCATCGGGATTATCCGATGTGTTCCGCCCTTTATCGCCAGTATTCCGTTTGAAGAGGGCCATCCCTCTACTACGTTACCTACTGTTCGAGTGTGAAGATTCGCTGGATGCGGATCCGGACGTACTCTGCCTGTGCGCCGCCGCCTGCGGGAGCGCCGCCTCGGTTTCCATTACCGAAACCTGGGACTCCAGGAGGGCCACCGCCGCCGGGTCTTCCGGGACCGCCGAGCTGAGGCTGACCGGGTGCGCCGAAGCCACCTTTCTGCCGGAACGTCTCAGGGAGTCGAAGGTCGCCACCGGCCCGACCACCGCCGCCTGCAGAACCTGCGCCGCTCGGTCCAGGCGGACGACCGCCACCGCTCGGAGGCTGACCGCCCTGACCGCCGCCGAACCCTAGCTGGGCTGCGTCGATCTTGCCTTCAATCGTCTGGTCTCGAATGATCTTAAGAATCTTATGAGTGTCAAGTGCGAACCAAATGGTTTCGGTGACCGAAATCTTGCCTTTCGAGATGTTGCTGCCTGCTTTCTGAAGCTCGCTAGTGGCCTCAGATCGCTCGCTTGCCTCGATTACGTTTCGAATCTTTGCGCACGGGTGGCCCATTTCCCACTCGGTGCCCACGAACTCGCCACGAGCCTTCTGCTGGGTAACTAGCTTATCGACGGTGCCTCGATTTTCGAGGTCGAGCTTGCCCTGCTGGAAGTTCGCCTTCCAAGAATCACCCACTCGAACGGACTTGTAAGGAAGGGTGGGAAGCGGGAAGTCGGCGTAAAGATCGAGCGTCGAACCCTGTCCGCTGGTGCCTTCCATTGCGAAGTAGAACGGAACGGAACCGAATATCTCCTTGCCGACCTGATCGACACGCATATAGATTGCGGCCATCTCGGTGTCCATGTACTTCTTGGGTCCGTCGTTGCCGACGGCGGTGAGAACTGCGTAGTCCTTGCCCTTGATGGGGAGCGGCTGGATTCGAAGGAGGCCATCGCCGTTGCCGTACTGGTTATCCACCGCATAGAGCAGTCGGATCTTTTCGCCTTCGATCGGGAGTTCTGCGGCCCTGCCGCCAAGCTGGTTCTGCGACTCGGTGATGGACGAGAAGCTGATTCTCTGCTCCATTACATAAACCATCTCGTTGCCTGGATGGAAATTGTAGCGGAGCTTGATGCCGCCGTTGGGGATGGGGATGTTAGCCTTGTTGCCAACGTTGATGTCCACCGAAGAGCGATCCACGATGCGCGGCTGCTCCTTATAGTCGACATAGAGAACGGCTTCGAGCTTGATCGGCTTACCGGGCTCGGTGTCGCCGATTCCGCGGCCTTTGGTGTCGAGGGTGTACTCGTAGTACCTGCCCACGATCGGCGGCACGGTTGCCTCGATGAACTTGCCGTCTAAGAAGATCCCGATATAGCCACCCGGCGGGATACTGCCCTTTGGGATGAGAATTTTTACCTTCTCTCGAACCCTCGAGTTATCCGCGGGGCGTGCAATGGTAAACGGAGCCTGAGCGATTGCCGCTCTAGCTACGATGGTAAACGGAGCCTGAGCGATTGACGCTCCAGCCACGCACGCGAGTGCCAAACTACCGATCCAACGCTTCATTCAATTCTCCAGACTTCGACCCTGAGTAGAGCCCCGTCAGCAACAAGGATTATGACGCCGATTGTTGGCAGGACGTAACAAGGGAAGTGATGAGTGATGAGTGATGAGTGATGAACGGCGGAGGTTCCGGACTCATCATTCATCACTCATCACTCATCGTTTCTTCGGAGGGCCGTCATAATATGCACACGTGTCTATCGTTCTTGACATCGAATCCCTGAATCCCGAGCAGAAAGATGCGGTCGAGCACCCAGGTGGGCCGCTGCTGATTTTTGCCGGCGCAGGCTCGGGCAAGACTCGGGTGATCACGTATCGAATCGCGCGCCTTTTGCAAGAAGGCGTGCCCTCCTACCGGATTCTCGCGGTCACCTTTACCAACAAAGCTGCGAGAGAGATGCGCGAGCGGGTTGAGGCATTGGTGGGTGATGTCTCGCGAAACATGTGGATCGGGACCTTCCACTCGCTTTGCGCGCGCATGCTTCGCATCGATGGGAAGCACATCGGGCTGGATCCGAATTTTGTCATTTACGACGACTCGGACCAGTTGTCGCTGATTCGTGAAATCTTCAAGACGAAGGACATCGACGACAAGTCGATCCAGCCGCGCGCCGTACTCAGCGAGATCTCCAGCGCTAAAGAGAAGCTGCTTACGCCCGAGAAGTACGCGGAAAAAACTACGGGCTTCTTTGAGCGGATCGCCGCCGATATCTACAAGTCGTACAACGCTCTTCTGCAGAAGGCAAACGCCCTGGACTTCGACGACATTCTCTTCTATGCAAACCGCCTGCTCGAGCAGCGAGAGGACGTCCGGGAGAAGTATCAGGAGAGGTTCCAGCACATCCTGGTCGATGAGTATCAGGACGTTAACTTCGCCCAGTACCAGATCGTTCACCTGCTCGCCGCGAAGCATAAGAACGTGGTGGTGGTTGGTGACGACGACCAATCCATCTATGCTTGGCGCGGCGCTGATGTGAGTCTGATCCTCAAGTTCGGAAGCGACTATCCAGATGCGAAGATCGTGAAACTGGAGCGGAACTACCGCTCGACCAAGACGATCCTCGCGGCGGCCAACGAGGTCATCAAGCACAACCGAGGCCGGGCCAGCAAGCAGCTTTGGACCGAGAACGACCAAGGGGTGCCCATCACCCTCACCCAAGCGGGTACCGAGCAGGACGAGGGGATGATGATCGCGGATCGCATCTTGCAAGAGGTGCGGAGCGGGCACCGCAAGTTCAGCGACTTCGCGATCCTCTACCGAACGAATGCCCAGTCCCGCGTGATGGAAGAAGCCTTCCTCACAACCCGAATTCCCCATATCTTGGTGGGAGGGCAGAGGTTCTACGAGCGGAAAGAAATTAAGGACCTGATCGCCTACATGCGCTTGACCTTCAATCCGCGAGACGACGTGAGTTTCCGGCGCACGATTAACAATCCAACCCGAGGCATCGGCCAAGGCGCGTTGCAGAAAATCGAGAGCTGGGCGGGTGAGCGGGGCGTTCCGCTTTGGAATGCGATCGCCGATCAAGAAGTGCAGGGCTCGTTGCCGAAGAAGACGGGGTCGGCGGTGCGCGCTTACATCGGTTGCATGAATGATGCGTTCGACTTGGCCGAGCATGGGCCGGTCACCCCCGTTTTGCGATCGCTGTTGGCTTCGAGCGGCTACGTGGACATGCTGAAGGAAGAGCGAACCCAGGAGGCTTTAGGTCGACTGGAGAACCTTCAAGAGCTTCTCAATGTGACGAGCGAATACGACGCGACCGCGGAGGAGCCTTCGCTGGGTGGCTTTTTGGAGAGCGTGTCCTTGGTTGCCGACGTCGACTCGCTGGACGGCGAAAACGGCGAGGCCGTCACCTTGATGACCTTGCACTCGGCGAAGGGCCTGGAGTTTCCCGTGGTCTTCATTTCGGGCCTCGAAGAGGGGGTCTTCCCCCACTCGCGCAGCCTCAATTCGGACAGCGAAATCGAAGAAGAGAGGCGGCTCGCCTACGTGGGTATGACGCGAGCTCGCGAGGAGTTGCACCTGTTCCATGCGCATCGAAGATCGATGTACGGGACGCCGAACTTCAATCGAAGATCTCGGTTCTTGGACGACATTCCGAGCGGACTTTTGGATACGTTGAACGTGGGTGGTTATGCCCCCGTAAACATGCGATCGGTGTATCAGGAACGGACAGGGACTTATACGGTCACCGAGCCTCGGAGGGCACCTGAGCCGGTAAAGGCCTCGCCGCCTTGGAAGCCGCCATTCGATATTGGGCAACGCGTGCGCCATCCGAAGTTTGGGCTTGGTGTGGTCGTGGCTTGCAATCCTATTTCCGGGGATGTGGAGGTTACGGTCGCCTTCCCGGGGGTGGTTGGCGTGAAGAAGTTGGTTCAGAAACTGGCAAAGCTGGAACCCGTATAGGGGCACGCAAAACTACGGGGTTCCGGCATTATCGACGGTCGCGTCTTGGGCGGCTATTCCAATTGCTCGTATCATGTCGTTTATGTTTGGGAACCGCGTGTTGCGAGTGTTCGGAGTCGGTGGAATGATTGCGGCGTCCGTTTTGTCGCAAGCCGACATCATCAAGGCCGATGCCCTACAGGTGGGTGGATTCCTTGAGGGCGGCCTCACCGACAACAGCCTCGGGCACCAAAACTACTTCGTTGGTTACGGCTCCGTTGGCGGCTTCCGATCACCCGAGAGGCGCTCATTCCTCTGGTATCACATTCCTTCTTTTGAAGGGACGATTGTTGATGTGAGCATCAAGTTCAAGATGGTGGCGGCGACGAGCTTGATTTTTGGGTACGACCCGGGTAGTCCCACTGGCCACGACGCGGTGGAGAAGTTTCAGCTTGGTGCTACTACGGTTGACCACGGGACGATGACCCGCTTAGATCTATCCACATCGGAGGCTGAGACTATCTTCGAGGGAATGGACGATCACCCAATTGCGCCCGCCAATGAGTTTTCCATGTCGACGACGTACGACTTTCCCTTCACGGTGGATGTCCACTTGGATTCACTTGGCAAGAGCATCGTTTCGTCCAAGCGTGGGTTGGATCTGGTTCTGACGGGGTGGATGCCAACTTGGACGGAGAATGACGAGTTGGATGCTTCGAGGCATCTTATTGAGGGAGACGAACTGCTCTTTGGGTTGTCCGATGTACCTCACCTCGCCCCCGAACCGGAAATGACGATCGCGTTCACTTCGGTGCCCGAACCAGGGAGCGTCGCTGCTCTCGCGATAGGGATGTCGTTTTTGATTCGGCGACGCTCGCGCCGCTGAGATCGGCCACAATCTTGCCGTGCGCCGAACCACCTTATGGGTACTTGCCTTAAGCCTTTTTGGCTGCCGAGGTGGTGGGTCGAATTTGATGCCTCTCGAAGTTGGTAGGAAGTGGACCTACGATGTGAACGCGGGTCTCGTGTCTCGGATCGAGCCGCTTGCGGTTACGCGGGAGACCGCAGTGGCGGGGGTTCGAGGGTACGAGTTGGCGGGGCCACTGGGAGTTTCGCGGCTGGGCTGGAATGGTGACTCGCTCTTGGTCGACAGTTTCGCCAACGCCCGATTCACTCCGGCGATTCCGATTCTCAATTCGCAGTTGAAGGATGCGCATTGGCATGGGCGGCTGGAGTCGTTGGGGGTGGTGCAGCCGGCGAGCGCATCGCTGATTCACAAGAAGGTGAGCCTTAGCTTTCACTCTCGGCAGACGCCCGCCGTTCTGACCATCCTTTCTGTGAAGCTGCCCGATCGGACGATGGAACTCCAGACGTGGTTTAGCGAGGGGATCGGGATTCTTCGGCAGGAGCAGCGGACTAGGCGAACGGATCTGCCGGGTGCGGAGCGGGATATTGCTTTGCAGTTGCGGTCGTAGCGTCGAAGAGGGTGCTTCCTCTCGGCCTGGATATCAACTGACCCGGATAGGGGTTCGTCCTCCGGTTGTTAGCTTCTAGGTTGATGTTAGAGGTCCTTCAGTCGCTGGGGCTCCTTCAGGAGGACATTCATTGGGACCAGTTCCTGTTTTAGCGAGTCGCCTGTCATTCTGGGCCACTGGACTTCAGCGAGCGATTTTGCATCGAGCGAGGATAAATGGGCCCGCCAGCCTGGTCTCCCTTGCAGGCCCATCTTCGAATCCAAGTACAAAAAGTCACTTAACTCCCCCAAAACATCCTTGGGTGGATCGGTGTGGCCCGTGAGCTACTCACCATCGGGGAAGTTGGCGAGTTTGAAATTTGGCGGGGCAGCATTCGTGCATCCCTACGAAATCCACTTCCTTCTATCTCGCACCAAAGGGAATTGGCGTGTTGTGGCAAAGCAACCGATTTACTATTGCTGATCTAAACCTTCCCGCGCAGAGGCTTCGCAAGCAGGAACGCTGGATTTGCTGGCGCATTCGACCCATTCGGAAGGTCGAAATTCCTCGTTAGCCGAATACACCGGCAACCGGGCGACGTAATCTATAGAGCACATGGAACCCATCACCGTCGTTGGACCCAAACTCGTCACCCTCAAAGAAGTTAAGAGCAACAACAAGGTTCGAAAGCTGATCGATGGGGCGAACGAGGTGATGAAGGCGATGGGCTACACCGAACATGGGCATCGCCATGTCGGGGTCGTGTCCTCGATCACACGCTACATATTGGAGCGCCTCTCAGTGCCCGCTCGAGAGGTTGAGCTGGGGCAAATCGCGGCTTATTTGCACGACATCGGCAACGTCATTAACCGGGTCAACCACCCCTTGCACGGCGCAAACATCGCGTTTACTTTGCTGAACGAGATGGGAATGGATGCGGCGGAGATTGCTCCGATCCTTGGCGCGATTGGCAACCACGAGGAGCTCATCGGCAATCCGATTTCGAACATGAGTGCGGCCCTCATCATCGCTGACAAGAGCGACGTGCACTACAGCCGCGTGCAGAACCCGATTATCGAGAGCTTCGATATCCACGATCGGGTGAACTACGCGGTGCAGAAGAGCCGGGTCGAGATGAAAGACGAGGCTCGGACGATTGAACTGACCCTTGAGATCGACACGAAGCAGGCTTCCGTGATGGAGTACTTCGAAATCTTCCTCAGCCGCATGATCATGTGCCGCCGGTCGGCGGAGTTGCTGGGTTACAAGTTTGCGTTGAACGTCAATGGGACTTATCTGGAGTAGGTCAGATTGCGTCGTCCTTGTGTTGGCTCAACCACTCCAAGTCGCGCCGGTGATAGGATGTGACTACTTCGTCAATCTCCGCGCTCGAATGACCGAGCAGACCCTGCGTCGTATTCAGGCCCATGAACGTACTTGCCATCGGTCGAATCAAGTTGAGAGATGCTTCGAAGAATGCGAAATGCACCTTGTCGATGACTTCGCGATCAAGGCCGTGATCGGGCGCGGGACCGAGGCTTTTGATTCCTGGCTTTAGTGCCGATTTGACCGCGTCAAACTCCCACGCTTTGGGGCACAGCCGCAGATTGGTCAATTCATCACTTGTCTGCACCAAACACTGGAGGAGGGCCACGTTTGAAAACTTGGCCCACTGCCCTAGGATCGTCTTACCTGTCGCTGAACATTCGCGAAGCGCCGAATTGTAGAAGGCAGTCCGCGAGTCAACGATCTCGAAAGGCTCCTGCTCCCACTCAACTTCAACGAACCGATAGACGTTGTCGACAACGGCGAACAAGAGGATTTCGGTTATCGGCCCCTTTCCACTCGCATCAAGGGCTGCGGTCAGAATCTGAGACTTGCCAGCATGCAATTTCGAGGGCGACTGAATCCGGCCATGCCACGCTAAGCTCACCGGCGACTGGTTTCACCGCCTCCATCACCTGTGACAGACATGAGCCAACGTAGGCACACACGCATTCAAGGAGAATCTGTTGCGAAGCAGACATGCTCGCTTCTGGCCGCTTTGCCCGCAGTCCGTTTAGGCGCTTCCAAAACTTCACCGAACCATTCTAACGAAACAGTGAGTGTTTGTCTACAGGTTCTTGTAAAAGGGAATTGGCTACAGCGGATCCGTCTGTGTGAGCGGCCAGTCGACTGATCTCCTCTTGCTGAAGGCGTGTGAGCATCGTTCCGACGGCGTAAGCGGAGACGGTGGCGAAGTCCTGCGAGACCTGGATTCCCCTCAAAGCTCCGCCCAACGGCGCGATATACATCATCATTGACGCGAAGAATTGCTGGTGTAACGCGTGGAGGGCGACCGGCGAGTAAGCGCGTTTAGGTGCTCGACCGAGTGTCTGAATCGCTTTCGGAACTTGTTCGGAGAAATCCGCTAAGGTCCAGACCTCTGTCGAATCTCATCCATGAAGAGCTTTATTTGGACGTCCAGGAACGCCCCGATCATCCCTACGACGGCGTGATGGTCAAAGCCACCCGGTCCACTTGAGTGGCTCGTGCCTCTACAACTGATCGCCGCCCCGAGCGTCGATGTCGGTGATCGCCTCCTGATGCGCCGTGGTGACGAATTCCTTCAATTCTTCGATTGGCCTAGACCGTAGATCGGACAGGGCTTGCAGCTTTACGAACATCGCGGGAAGGGGGGCAATGAGGCGGACGGTTGACCAGAAGAGCTGCTTATGAACGGCATCCTGAGCGTCGGCCGAAAGTTGGGAAACCGAAGCGGGGCCCATCGCGGCGATCGCGATGGGGAACTTGTTTCGGACAGGCGGGAAGCCCCAGGCGTTGGATCCCATCCTCAGAGTGACCTTTTCGGCATCGGTCTGGACCCGAAACTGTTCGAGTGCAAATCCGGAATTGAGAACCCAGTAGCCGCTGAGGGTGTCGCCCTTGTCCACGCAGATCGTTTCGATCACGTCGTAGTAGGCGGTTCGCGCCTCGACGGCCGGGGACACTTCTTTCGGCGGATTGGGGCCGAAGTGGCTGGAATAGATGACGGGCAGCATCCCGTTCACCAAGATAGGCGTGTTCGGGGTTTCGGTTCCCTTTTGAAGGCCTTCAGCCACATGGTTGAATGCCCAGCAAGCTACCTCGAACCCAATCGTCGAGGGCCACGGGACGTCGTTTGCCTCCGCGACTTCCCGCACCTCGTCGACTAGTCCGTACACGAAGCTGCCGAAAACCCACGTTATCAAGTCTTCGACCGACTCAACCTTCCATTCCTCACCCGTTTGCTCCACGAGGACATTTTACAGGGTTCGGAGTCGGGGGCCAATCCACAGTAGACGCGGTGACCGTTGATGGCCTACTCTAACGCCATGAAGCCGTGGATCGGTATACCGCTGGTCGCCCTTATCGCGATCGCTTGCAAGGGACCCACCCCGGTCGCGAGCAAACTGCGCAAGACCGCCGATCAACAATGGCTGAGCGACTGGAACGGCAAGAGGGCCGTTCTCGATGCAATCCAGGAGGATATCAACACTGAGCACAAGTTCACCACCACCGACCAAGAAATAACCCTGCGCGCACTCAACAGCTCCATCAAGCTCGTGCCTGTCAGCGCAGGACTTACTTTTGAAATCGCAGTAGACAAGAAGCTCTATCCTCGGAAGGAACTGATCGAGAATCTGGCCAAGGCTTTGGAGCAAACCGATCGAGGAAACACCCTTCCGTTGCTAGCTATGCTCGAGTCAGAGCTAGAAACGGATGACCCGAAGAGCATGTTCGTGGGGAGGCACGACGACGGACTCTTCGATGATTGGAACAAACTCGAGCATCCGACTCGTGATGAGACGAAAATCGAAAACGACGAGAAGGCTTTTGTCAGCAGGGTGCTGGCCCAAAAGCAGGCGAGAAACCGCGTAACTGCGGCTTGGATGTTCGCAGCGAAGAAGAACCTAGACGCCAACACCCGCAGGTGGGCTCTGGAGAAGATCGCGCAGGAAGAAAAGAAGGGAGCTAGTCGCTATTGGCACATTGTCGACCGCGCCGTGCAGAAGCGTAACCCACTTTAGAAGTCTCGGTTTCGTCCGACCTCACTTCCGTAAGCGCCCACGCCAGTCAATCTAAGGATTGACGGCCATGCAAATACGAACCCATTCTTGGCGACCGGCGATTATGTGGATGGCGATTATCTTTGCTACCTCCTGTACGGTGATCTCCAGCCAACAACTCACTCAGGCAGTCACCACTCGCGGCCCTGTGCATCTCACCCAGGCTCAATTCACCAGCTTCTGGGATCGATATTGGTGGGTCTTTGTCAAAGGCGATCACGCCTGTGAGTACGCCCTGCTGACCTTCCTACTCATCAAGCCGCTTAAGAGCAACTTGCCGAGAGTGGCCCTCTTCGCGCTTGCGTTCGCTGCGAGCGACGAGTTCCACCAAACCTTCATCCCGCATCGTGGCGGCAGGTGGACCGACGTGGCGATCGACTGCATCGGGATCACGCTGGTCTGTCTCCTCGCTAGAGTTCGACGCGCCGAAGCGTTCCCGTCCACTCAGACGACATCGTCCGGGCGGAGTCTAGCAGGCCCACAAACACCCGGCCCTGCTCGGTGAGCTCGTACTCAGTGCGCGCCGGGACCTCGTTAAACACTTCCTTGGAGATGAGCCCGTCTTGCTCCAACCGGTTGAGGCATCGGTGCATCACTTTGGGCGCCATTTCGTCCCACTGACGGAGTAATTCGCTCGGGCGACGTTCGCAGCCGGAGAGAGCGCACAGGATCTTCACCGACCATTTACAACCCAAGATCTGAGCGATCCGCTCCAGGGCTTCATCGGAGGTCAAGGCTTCCATGATCGGTTTCAGTATCCGCCTATTGGGACAAAATTGTCACTTACTGACATTTCGGTAACGGATTGACTTCGAGGATAGGGCGGCGTAAACCTTATCTTGAGTCCGTTCTTGGTGGAACGGCATAGGAGTTCAGATGAGTGTTGCCATGCTGATAATCGCCTTGGCCGGATCCTCCGCTCACAACGGTAGTCTCCGGTACGACGGAATGTATGTGGAGAGCTGTAGCTGTCCGGCTCCCTGCCCATGTGAGTTGACAGGAATTTCGATGGGATGCGAAGGGGTCGGCGCGTTTTCTATCGCAAGCGGCCGCTTCGAAGGCGCCGATCTTTCCGGCGTGAAGTTCGCCTACGCCACCAAGCCGGGTTCGTGGGTGCAGTGCTACGTCGACGCACCGACGAAAGAGAAGCGAGCCGCCGGAGCCGCATTAGCAAAGTCGGCTTTCAAGGATTGGGGCAAGATGGGCGCGGTGAAGGATGCCAAGATCGACATCACCGGTTCGGCCGGCAAATACACGATGATGGTGGACGGCGGCAAGATCATGGCCCTCACTACCTCGCCGGTTAACGGTCTGAATAAGAAGAAGCCGATGACCTACTCGAACATCAACAGCGTGCTCCATCCGGTGGTGATGCAGGCTAAGACGGTGAAGTGTGCCTATCACGATGGCGACAAGAAGTTCGACCTGAAGGGCACGAACGCCTACTACAACCCCACCATCAAGGCGAATGGGAAGCTAGGCCGCTAGGCCTTGGTCCCGACCGGGCACCGATTCGTTCGTTGTCCGGTTGACGACCATGTGAGTCTGGTTGTCGCGAAAGTTCCGATCTGGAATCGGCTAGCAGATTTCGTCTGGAAGGAGCTGTTGTGTTCGATCTTCCCGATCGGAATCTTTGGCGTCCTGGCTTTGTCCAAGCTCGTCCACATTCCCGGACTTCCTCGGTACGACATGGTTCTGCTTCTCTGCATCGGGCTGCAAGCGGGGATGATTTGGTTGAAGCTGGAGACTTTGGACGAGCTGAAGGTCATCCTCGTCTTCCACGTTCTTGGCTTGGCGATGGAGATCCACAAGACGAGCATCGGCTCTTGGGCGTACCCCGAACCTTCCCTTCTTCGCATTGGGAACGTGCCCGTGTACAGCGGCTTCATGTACGCGAGCGTCGCAAGTTACATCTGCCAAGCCTGGCGTCGGTTCGATTTGGGAATCGTTCGCTTGCCCCGTATGTGGGTTACTTTCGGGTTGGCCACCGCCATCTATCTGAACTTCTTTACTTGCGCGATCTGGCCGGACATGCGTTGGCCGCTTAGTGCGCTCACCTTCCTTGCGTTTTGGGGGACTTGGGCGGAGTTCACGGTTTCGGGGGTTCGTCAGCGGATGCCGCTGACGCTAAGCTTTGTGCTGATCGGGGCGTCACTTTGGTTCGCCGAGAATATCGGCACCTTCCTCGGTGGCTGGCGCTATCCGCACCAGGAGCATGGCTGGCAGATGGTCGAGCCTTTGAAGGCGAACTCTTGGTTCCTTCTCGTAATCGTCAGTTTCGTGTTGGTGGCCCAGTTAAAGCGGATCAAGTCTGACTTGGCCCATCCGTGAGTCTGCCAACATCGACCAATGGAATGGGTCGTGGGAGATTGGGTCGGCATCCGCACGGACGCAAAGGATGGAAGATCCTTTCCGATCAAGATCACGGTCCGACCCATTCTGGGGGGCGACGGCTTCACAGAGGAGATCGAAGTTCAGACGGGTAGCAAACCGTACTTTGGCTTTTCAGCCTCTGCGTTTTGCGCCATTGAGGGAGTTTGGATCATGAACTACGTGAACCGATCTACGGGGAAGTTCGTGAAGATGCAGGGTGATTTCGCCGATGGGTCGGCGGTTTGGAATTCGATTGATGCCGAGCGCCTTCGCGAGTCTCGGCTCTGCTATGAGCGGTCTGATGGGGCATGGACCCGCACTCAGATGGCGTCCGAAGATGGTGGGGCGACCTGGTTCACGATTTTTACTGACGAGCTACAGACGGAAGGCGGGCCCGACTGAACCGTGAACAGGCCCCTCGACGTCCTTGCAACAATGCAGACCGTCTTGCGGATATTGGCGGCGGCTGCGTCCGGAGTTCTGCTTACGTTCGCTCTTCCCCCGGTTAGCTGTTGGCCGCTTGGCTTCGTCGCCCTCGTTCCCCTTTTTGCCGCATGTCGTGGGCGACGGTTCATCCTCGGGTTCCTTCTTGCGATCGTGACCGGGATGACGGTAGCGTGGCTAAGCGTGGGCGGCTATCTCTACGAAGACAAGAGCATGGACGGCGGGGCCACGTGGATCCAGCTTGGATGCGCGATGTTTGGGTCGATCATTGGCGTGATCGGGGCGTTCTTTGCGGAGACGAAGTCGGGCGACTACCGGCGGATACTCGGTTTGGCGGCGACGGCAGTTCTCCTTGAATGGATGATGCTTCGGATCCTTCCCGTAACCTTCGCGCTAACGGAGGCCAACGCGGCCGGGATGCGGATGTTGGCGAGTTGGTTCGGCATTTGGTCGGTGTCGTTCGTGCTCTGGTACATCAACTTACTGCTTGCCTACGCGGTTTCGACTACGAAATTCAAACCGGTGGGTTGGGTCGCGGGAGGCATCGTGATCCTGCTTATCGCGGGAGCGTGGTGGACGGCGGACCGACACGAGATGTCATCTGATTTTGTTGCCACCGTGACCCTAGTCCAGAGTGACCGATCCGCCTCGGAACTCTTCAAGATGAGTGGGAACGACCCAGATTCCTTGGCGGTATGGCCCGAGTTTGGGGGCATCATGGCGGCTCCACTAGGTAACTCGAGGGAGCTTCGGTCAATGTCTGAAACCGATCACGCGCCGAGCTTTGTCACCAGCTTTCAAGACGACTTCTCGCCAAAACCGCACAATGTGGCGGCCCTCTTCTCGAAGGGGAAGGAGTCGGCAAGGTATGAAAAGCGGTTACTCTTTGGTGGCGAGCGAACGCTGCATACTCCGGGTGAGAAGCCGGTTGCGGTCGAGTGGAACGGTCACCGGGTGGGCCTGAACATCTGTTTCGATTCGTGCTCGCCGAGCATAATGCGAGAGACGGCAGCACTCGGCGTTGACCTTATCGTCTTGCCGACCATCGATCCACCCACGCCGCACCACTGGTTGGCCGCGATGCATGCCGCCTTCACCCCGTTTCGGTCCGCTGAGCTAGGGATTTCTATTGTTCGCGACGATGCCTTTGCTTACTCGATGGTTACCGATTGGACCGGTAACATATTTACGGTTCCCCCCGGCGAGCGCACGGTGCGGAATAGGGGTGTCGGATTGTTGACTCGGCGTCCGCTGAGCCGGGTGATCGGCGATGGATTCGTGTGGGTTTGTTTGGCGCTGCTAATTTGGTCCCTGAACTTGGATGGACTTCTACGGAAGGCACGTGAAGCGCGCCCCAAGCTTGGAGTTTAGGGCAGGTTTAGACTCCGGAGATGGTGCCCCTAGCGGATTTGCTAAGAATCCCAAACGGTAACTCCGCCTTAACAATCCTGGGGGACTATCTCAATCGACTAGTAGTTCGATCAGCGTAAGTAGGGCGGGGCGTATCCCCGCCCATTTTTTTTATGCGATGTTGTGGAAGCCTTCGGCTTCGAACAGGCGCTTGGCGTGCGCGATTTGAGCTTCCATTGCTTTTGGGCCGGGGGCGCCGAGCGACTCTCGTCGCTGGACCGATCCGGCCGGCTGGAGAACAGAAAGGGCTTCGGCGGGGACTTCCGGCGCGATCTCTTTGAGGCGAGCCTCGGTGAGGTCTTCCAGGGTACAGCCATCCGCTTGGCAAGCCCGTACGACTCGACCAACGATCTCGTGCGCCTCTCGGAACGGCATGCCTCGAGCGGCGAGGAAGTCGGCGAGGTCGGTGGCGGTAGAAAAGTCTCCGTGAATCGTCGATTCCAATCGATCGAGTTGCCAATCGGCGCTGGAGAGCATGAGGGAGACGAGCTCTAGGCTGTCCTTGACTTTTCGCAGCGAGTCGAAGAGCGACGGCTTGTCGTCTTGGGTGTCTCGGTTGTAACCCATAGGAAGACCCTTCATGGTGGTGGCGAGGGTGACCCAGTTGGCGATGGTCCGTCCGGTTCGGCCTCGGATCAGCTCGGCCATGTCGGCGTTTCGCTTCTGAGGCATGATCGAGGAGCCGGTGGTGACTGAATCGGAGAGGCGGACGAAGCCGAACTCGTAGCCGCTGAACATGACGAGTTCCTGGCTGATGCGGCTCAGATCGATCATGATGAGCGCGCACATGTGGAGGGCGTCGAGGATGTGCGAGCGGTCGGACGTCGCGTCGAGCGCGTTCGGGATCGGGCCGTTGAAACCGAGTTCGTCGCTCGTCATCTGGCGATCGATGGGGAAGCTGGTGCCCGCCACTGCGGCGCTGCCGAGGGGCGAGTAGTTCGCCATTTCGAATAGTCGCTCCGCACGCCAACCATGTCGTTGCAGCGCCCAGAAGTAGGCCATCAGGTGGAAGCCGAGGGTGATCGGTTGGGCTCGCTGCTGGTGGGTGTAGCCCGGCATCAGGTTGTCTTTGTACTTCTCGCCTTCTGTGAGGAGGACGGCTTGCAGCTTCTTGAGCATGTCCTGCACTTCGATGAGCTGGTTGTGCAGGTAGAGGCGGGTGTCAGTCGCAATCTGGTCGTTACGCGATCGGGCGGTGTGGAGCTTCTTGGCGACTTCGCCCACGACTTCGATGAGGCGGAATTCGATGGCGGTGTGGACATCTTCCACGTCGAGCTTTAGATACTCCGGGCCCTCTTCGTGGATCTTCTCGAGGCCGTCGATGAGGGTTTGGGCTTCGGCGGGCGTGATAATGCCGGTTGCACCGAGCATGCGTGCGTGGGCGACAGAACCAATGATGTCCTCTTGCCAGAAGTTCAGATCCGTCTCGATAGACTGTCCAAACCGGTCGACCAACTCGTCCGTCGTCTCCGCGAACGCCCCACCCCAAAGCTTCTTCATTCGCGTCAACCTTACCCGTCTGGCGATAGAATAGGAGACATGATCCTCGTTATCGACAACTACGACTCGTTCACCTACAACTTGGTGCAGTACCTCGGCCAGTGTGGCGCGGAAGTTGTCGTGCGCCGAAACGACGAAATCACGCTCGCTGAGATTAAGACTTTGAAGCCGGACGGCATCATGCTTTCGCCGGGACCGTGCACTCCAAAGGAGTCGGGGGTTTGCCTTCCGATTCTTGCGAAGTATCTCTCGGGCGATCCGATTTCGCGAATTCCTCTGTTCGGGGTTTGCCTTGGACACCAGGCGATCGGGCACGTCGGTGGGGGAGTCGTTCGTCAGGCGCGCAAC
>JBBQFM010000051.1:0-35285 GCA_038321975.1 Fimbriimonadales bacterium
GGCACCGAAGGACAGCGGGTCGCTGCCCGTGTTCCAGTTGGTGGCTCTGACGCACACGTCGTCATAGTCGCCTGCATACATGATGACGGCGAGTCCTTCCTGCTTGTCGTTGCTCAAGCTAGCAGCCGTTTTAGCAGCAGCCTTGGCTTGGGCGAAGACGGGGAAGAGGATTGCAGCGAGAATTGCGATGATTGCGATAACAACCAACAACTCAATTAGCGTAAATGCACGTTGTTTCATAAGCGATATTTCCGAGGCCCAGCTGGGCCTAACTTTAGGGAAGCGATAATGGCAACAAGATCGAACCCTTTGTGGGGTGCGTCCTTGCAAGTTTCGGGCCAAAAACCGATAGCGTAAAATCCGCTATCAACATCGGGCCCTGCCAGGACAGTATACAGGAACTGTTTCTGTGTCCGACATGCATACTAGACGACGGTTTTGGGTTCCTTGGTTCCATTTCGCCTCAAATACGTTCTCTGGCTCGTGCATGGAAACCCCGCCCTCGGTGGATTGCCTGGCACTAGACTCGGACTTAAATTTTAAGGTAACTGCATCTAAATTGCGGCGACCAGAAGGGACGCGGTGGGGAATTGACCCTTGTTACGCGACCGCTTGTCTGTGTACGCTGTTTCCATGGCGGTAGAAGGCAAGGCGGCGTTGTTAATTGAGCCCGGATCGGCGGCTTCGATCGAAGAAATTTACCTAGATGAACCGGGTCCGAACGAGGTGCTCATTCGGCTTGTGGCGAGTGGCGTTTGCCACACTGATCTCACCGTCAAAAACCTAAACGGCAACGGCATGAAGTTCCCTATCGTGCTCGGTCACGAAGGAGCGGGAATTGTCGAGCAGGTTGGTCCCGGCGTCAGCCACTTGAAACCCGGCGACCCCGTCGTCATCGCCTACCGCGCGCCCTGCGAGCAGTGCCCCGCTTGCCTTCGCGGAGACCCCCGGCACTGCTATATGGCGCTTCGCCCCCAGCAACGTATCCACCGCAAAAAGGATGGTGCTCTGTGCTCCCAAGTGCTGCGATGCGGGACCTTCTCGACCCACACGGTGGTGCACGCGAAGGCGGCCATCAAGATGCCGGAAGCGATGCCCCTCGACAAGGCTTGCCTCATCGCATGCGGCGTGATTACGGGGGTTGGTGCAACGATGAACACCACCCCCGTCTTCGCCGGGTCGCGCGTTGCCGTCATTGGGTGTGGCGGGGTTGGCCTCAGCGTCATTCAGGGTGCCCGGCTTCGGCACGCCAAACAGATCATCGCGGTGGATGTGAATCCCACCAAGTTGAAATGGGCCAAGGATTTCGGCGCGACGCACACCGTAAATGCTCGTGAGACGGATCCCGTCGCCGAAGTCCGTCGGCTAACGGAGGACGGATGGGATGGAGGGGTCGAGTTCGCATTCGAGGCCACGGGAATTCCCATGTGTACCGAGCAAGCCGTTAAGATGCTCTCCTACGGCGGCACGGCCACCACCATCGGATTCCCGGCCGCGACCGATGCGGTGAACCTCAATCTAGGAGATATGGCGACTGGGGTGTACTGGAACAAGGCGGCGATTCACGTCTGCCACTGTGGAGACGCCTTGCCCTCGACCGATTTCCCACTCATGGCGCAACTTTATATGGAAGGGAAGTTGGATCTCGACTCGATGATCACACGGAAGATTGCGCTTGAGGATGTGGAAGCGGCATTCCATGAGATGGAAACCGGCGACGTTATTCGATCGGTGATCCTCCTTTAATGCGGCGATGGTCTCCATGGGTCGCCGCCGGCGCGGCGTTGCCGGTGATGGCGGCGGTGCTCTATCCTCTGCTGGGCAGCGCAAACGCGGCTCGCGAACTTGAATGTTTTACGAATACGAAAGCGATGGGAACGGCCCTCGCCCTCTACGCGGCCGACGAGAATTCGTCGTTTCCGGAGTCGGATCGGTGGATGGAGTCGGCTCAGCTCTACTCCCACTCGTACGTCAACTATCACTGCGTGATGACGCCGGCGAAGGCGTTTGGGTATGCCTACAACAGTTTGCTGTCGGACAAGAAACTCGAAGAAGTGACGGATGTTTCCGGGACACCTCTGGCTTACGACTCCAAGAACCTCGCCCGAGACGCGTCCGACCCCTTCACGAGCCTGCCGAAGCCGGGGAGGCACAACCGCGGGAAGTCGAACAACGTCGCGTTCGCGGACGCCCACGCCCGGACGGTACCGGTCAAGTGAACCCATTTTGGCGACGGGAAGGTGAACAATTGGACTGCTTTCATACAATAAGGAGCGAAGGCTCTTAATGACGAGATGGGTTCAATGGCTTCTTGTGTTCTTCATCGTGACCATTCTGGCGGCGATTCTTATGCCGGTCTCTTCAGGAAGTCCCCACTCGCCCGCTACGATCTGTATCAATAAGCTCAAGCAACTCACCATGGGTGCCCTCCTCTATGAGAACGACTTCGATAAGATGCCGGACCGGGATTCGTGGATGGACGGCATCGAGCCTAATGTTAAGTCGCCGCCGACCTTTATCTGCCCTGAGGCGCCGAAGGGTACGTACGGATACGCGTTCAATGGCGCGTTGAGCTGGAAGAAGATGGATGAAGTCCCGGACCAGGACAAGATTCCGTTGCTCTACGATTCGATCAACTACGCTCGGAACGCTTCTGATCTATTCACTAGCCTCCCAGTTCCCGGCAGGCATAGGAAGGGCGAAACGAACAACGTCGCCTATGCGGATGGGCATGTGCACTTTAAGGCGTTGGCGAAGCCTATTTCGCCCACGCCCTAAACCGTTTCTCGGAGAACCAGGGATCGAGTTGGTGGTAGAAACCTATCGCCATTTGAATCTTTGTCTTGAGCCGTGGATATCTATCTACCTGACGCCAGAAGAGGGCTCCTCCGTCGAAGATGCTCTCGGCAACCGTGTTTAGGTCTTCTTCCACGCTCACCATCGAGTATTTCTTTACAAAGCCGTTCGATAGCCATTGCGGCTGCTGTTCATCCCACTTGACCAAGCCCTCTTTATCTCCATAGACTTTGTCGTAGCCTTGGTATCGGAATCCAGCGGGGCGCAGGGCATCCCACTTCCTGGTTGGGAAATTGGACTTCGGTTCGTACATCAGCACACTCGAGAACTCATGGTGAAAGCACTGTTCCAGGAACCGATCGTCGAAGCCCGCGTAGACGCCGCCGTCAACGATGTAAAGGCCTCGGCGGTCGTAGGTCGCGCCATAGGAAAAGTCGTCGACAGAGAGGCTGGCGCATATGTAAATTAGGTCGATACGCTTCTTAAGAAATCCCTTCGGATATTTGGCGATGGCCCGACGGACGATGACTCGCATGCGTGCAATTTCCTGCGGATACAAGATCTTAACGATGGGAAACTCGTCGTCCCTTCCCCAGACCTTGGCTTCCATGATTCCGTCACGCTCATATCGGATGGGGATGCCGGTAGATGGGTCGGTTTCGATGAGGTCCGGTTGTATCTGTCTAAATGAGAGCGCGGCGACAAGAAGAGCAATCATTCCCTCGTAGTCTAGCCGCTCACAGGGACCTTGCGAATCGCTCAGGTCCGACGTATCATCTGGATAGCAATGAGAATCGGAGATAAGGTCTTGCTATGGATCACGGTTGGCGCTATTTCGCTAATCGTTATCACGCCTGCCCTTGTGACAAAGGATGTACCGCAGCGTCACCCTTTCTGTTTGTCCAATGTGAAACAGCTGGCCATCGGTCTTGTGATGTACGAATCGGATGAAGACCGATTGCCCTTCCGCGACGGTTGGATGGACGGCATTGTGCCGTACGAAAAGATGGAAGGGCTCTTTCACTGCCCCGATGTCGCGAAAGGGTTCTACGGATATTCCTTTAACGGCAAGCTCGATCGGATGCCCCTCGCGAAGTTCCCATCGCCCGAGACGATGCCGATGGTCTACGACTCGGTGAACCTTGCACGTAACGCTTCTGACCTTTACACCAGTCTTCCGCCGCTCGGCCGACATACTTCGACCAACTCCGTAGGCTTCGGGGACGGCCATGCGAAGGCATTGCGGACCCCTTGAAGGTTACGATCACTAGCTTGGTTTTCCTTGGTGTCATGGCATTCATCCTGTTCCCGGGCCGCGAACCCAAGGAGTCGGCCAAGGCGACCGCCTGTCTTGCAAACCTCAAGCACCTTGATCGAGCCCTCCTCCTATACGCCAACGCGAAGGATGACCGATTGCCCGATCGGGATTCTTGGATGGATTGCGCGATGACGTATGGAAAGGAGCCCGGAATCGACCGGTGCCCGAACGCGCCGGTGGGCCTCGCCGGATAGGTGTTTAACGGCCAGCTAAGCAGGGCGAAATCTAGTGACGTCAAGAATTCAGAAGCTCTTCCGGCGGCCCACGACTCCATCAACCTAGCGCGCAACTCATCCGATCCGGTTTCAAGCATCCCAATTCCGGGGCGGCATAAGGGTGGAACGACGAACAAACGTTTGCTATGTGGACGGACACTCTCGTTCAATGAAGGTGGTTGTGAAATGATCTTCTTTCTTAACCAAACCTGCAAACATTGCCAGGCGAAACGTAGTCCAAATATCTAAGGATTTTCGTTTCGGAAAAGAGGAGAGTTTGCGTTGAATCGTTCTTTCAGGATTCTCGTTGTGTCAACCGTGTTCGGTTTGCCGTTTGTCTCGTTTGCCCAGCTAAACGCCCAATTGGTCGTGGCTGGCCTCGATCAGTCGGTTGGCTACTATGCCGACCCCAATATGCCCTCTCAGGCCTTTGCACTGGAGAAAGCGGGCAAGATCAAGATCGTCTCGGGCGGCACCGCTTCGACGATGCTTGACCAGACCAGCTCCATCGACTCTTCTGGGGAGCGAGGCTTCTTGGGTTTTGCGTATGCGCCCGACTACGCCACCACCAAGAACGTCTATCTCAGCTACACCGACCCCGACAACAAGGGGCTGAATGTGGTGCGGATGAATACGGCCAGCGGCTTCAACTGGGATGCGCGCCAGCTCATCATCAACGTGCCCCACCCGATGAACTTAAGCAACCACAATGGTGGCAACATCCGGTTCGGACCGGACAATAAGCTGTACATCGGCACTGGCGACGGAGGTGGAGGCAACGATCCCGACAACCATGCCCAAGATCTCCACAACGACCTCGGTAAGATCCTCCGGATCGATGTCTCCGGTGTCGGACCTGGCTACACGGTGCCTGGCGACAACCCGTTCGTGGGGATTGATGGGAACGATGAAATCTGGGCATTTGGAGTTCGCAATCCTTGGCGGTACAGCTTCGACCAGCTCACCGGTGACTTGTACATTGGCGATGTAGGCCAGGATAACCGAGAGGAGATCGACCGCTCGAACTCGTTCTCAGGCGGCCAGAACTATGGCTGGCGAGTGCGCGAGGGTGACATCCACAACCCCGCGAACGGTGATCCCAATCCTCCGAATCTGACCGACCCGATCTATGTGTACGACCACACGGTCGGTCACGCGATCACTGGCGGCTACGTGTATCGCGGTTCAGAGCTGGGCAGCCACTATTACGGTCGCTACTTCTTCGGCGACTCTCAGGACTCGCGCCTCTGGTCCATCGACCCGAACGCCGCGAACATCGGAGCCTCGCTGGAGGAGTACACGTCGGGTTTGAGCGGAGCGGCCGACTTTGTCGTTTCGATCGACGCCGATTCGTCGGGTGAATTGTATTTGACCAGCTTCAACGGCAGCGTGTCGAAGCTGACCGCGGTTCCGGAGCCGGGGACGTTGGTGGCGTTAGGGTTGGGCGTTGGGTTGTTGGTGCGGCGGAAAAGGAAGGTCCGGCAGAGCGCGTAACCGTTGACAAACACGGGGCTTCGCCCCGCGCTCATGCAATGATCGGCTACACGGCTTCGCCGGGATTGAGTTGGACGACTGCCAACTACTTCGACCAACAGACCAAGAATGCCCATCCCGGCGAAGCCGTGTAGCCGATCATTGCATGAGCGCGGGGCGAAGCCCCAAAAGGCGGAGTTCGCTGTAAGATGTGATGTGACTATGCTTGGTCACATCCTTGCTATCGTCTTGCCGATCGGCTTTTGGACTTCGAACCGTCAGACGAGTGTCGAATTTCCTGACAACGGGCAGAACCATTGGGTCTATGTCGCGAAAGCTGACTTCCAGAGTCTCGGCCTACTTATCGGATATACCGATGGGTTGGGTCGTGGCATTCCCGGCATGAACAATTATGCAGCAGCGGTTTTCACCAACGGTGCGGCGTTGCAGCTTCAGTCAAATCTAAACGATTTATCCAAAGCGGTCGCCAGCGGGCGAATTTCGCTCAGTGAGCGGATGGCCGCGAGGAGTTATCTTGCCAATCTTCAACGCTCAGCACCAAGACTCCGGAAGGAGTTCACAGATTTATTCGCAAAGTTTGATTCGGAATTGACGGAACTCGGCGCCGATGTCCGAAGGGTCTCGGAGGGCGTTCGAAGTGATTTGCTTACATTGGAAAACCTCCAGCTGGAAGATTTCAAACAGTTTGTCGACGTCCCCTCTCGACATTGGGCGGCAAGCTCCGTACTGAACCTTCGATTGCTCGGGATTCTTCACGGCTATCCGGACGGGAAATTCGGAGGGTAGGTCCGGATTCTGAGTCCGAATTAGATCGCGGAGCGATCTGTAGTCTCGACCTCCGTGGTCGAGGGGAATCGACGGCTTGGAGCCGTCGCGCGACACTTCGGTCGCGGCTACACGCCTTCGGCGTACGGAGCTTCGCTCCGGAAATCCAAAATCCAAAATCCAAAATAGAAAATAGAAAAAGCCGCCGAGCCAAAGGCTCGGCGGCTTGTCAAATAGGATGTCTCAGCGCTTAACGAACTGGAAGCCTCGTCGTGCCTTCTTACGGCCGTACTTCTTGCTTTCCTTGATTCGCGAGTCTCGCGTCAGGTAACCACCGGCTCGGAGCTCCTTCCGGAGGTCTTCGTCGATCGTCAGGAGGGCTCGGGCGATGCCGAGTCGGATGGCGCCAGCCTGACCGGAGATGCCTCCGCCCTTGGCGGTCGCCTTGATGTCGTATCGACCCTCCATCTGGAGGTGAACGAGCGGGCTCTTCACGAGGATCTCGAGGACGGGTCGACCAAGGTATTCCTTGAAGTCTCGACCGTTCACGGTGACGTTTCCTTCACCAGGGGTAAGCCAAACTCGCGCGATCGCGTTCTTGCGACGCCCGGTTCCGTAATTCTGCGTTACTGCCATCGTGTCCTTTATTTGTCCTTCTTAATGCTGAGCGGCTGGGGGTTCTGAGCCTCGTGGGGGTGTTCGCTGCCGGCATAAACCTTCAGCTTCTTGAAGAGCGAGTGGCCGAGTTTGGTCTTGGGAGTCATTCCCCAAACCGCCTTCTCGACGAGCTTCACTGGGTTCTCTTCCAGCATCTTGCCTCGAGAGATGTTCTTCAGACCGCCGGGCCAGCCGGAGTGCCAATAGATCAGTTCGTCTTTCTTGTTGCCGGTGAGGACAACCTTTTCCGCATTGATAATGATCACGAAGTCCCCGACGTCCGCATTGTAAGCAAACGTAGGCTTGTGCTTGCCTCGAATCACCTGCGCGACCTGAGCGGCAAGTCGGCCAACGGGCATGCCTGCTGCATCCACCACGTACCACTTGCGCTCAATCGAGCCTTCTTTTACCGTCGTCGTCCTATTCATGATCTTCCTTACCGCTCTCGCGGCCGTAGCCAAACTCGTTCTTAAAATCGGTCTCTGAAGCTGCTCTATGGTCGCGAAGGTGGCGGCCGTAACGTACCCGCATGAGACAAAGTCCCTTTGCAGGCAGCACCACTGGCCACTGAATACCCTTCCGCTCCTTTGGATCAAGGAGTCTACTGACCTCTACGATGGGTCGCTTACCGCGTCCTACTTCTAGGAGCGAGCCTGCAATTCTTCGCATCATTCCGCGAAGAAAGGCAGTTCCAACCACATCCACCCACACCTCATCTCGGACTCGTCTCACCTGAATGCTAAAGAGGATCCTGCGTGTATTCAGCACGTGAGGATCCAGCTCTTCGGTGAAAGCGAGAAAGTCGTGATCTCCAACCAGCAGCTTGGCCGCCTCTTGCATCTTCGCTAAGTCCAGCTCACGATGATAGAAGTGAGTGAACCTGGCCCGATGCGGGTCGCGGTTGCCACAGAGGATTCGGTACCGGTAGAACCGATCTGTGACAAAGAATCGACTGTTGAAGGTGTTTGGCACCTTGCGCGATTCCACGACCGTCAGATCTTCCGGGAGCAACTGATTCAGCGCGTACGCCCATCTTTCGGGGGGAATCGCCACGTTCGAATCGAAGTGGCAAACCTGGCCCTTGGCATGAGCGCCGCTATCCGTGCGGCTTGCAGATTGGATCTCGATTTCCTCGCCCGAGACTTGGCGAACAGCTTCTGTCAATGTGCTCTGGACGGTTCGGTGTCCAGTTTGTGCGGCCCAGCCGCGATAGTCAGTGCCGTCGTACGAGACGACGAGCTTTATTCTCAATCAAACTCAGTCGACCAGTTCGAGAACGGCAGCCGGAGCGGCATCGCCTCGTCGTAGTCCAATCTTCGTGATTCGCGTGTAACCGCCGGGACGGGTCTTGAATCGGGGGCCAACTTCGTCGAAGAGGTGCTTGACCAGATCTTCTCCGTTGATAAGGCATCGATCGGCAAGGATCTGAACCTTCTCGCCCTGCGTCTTACCAGCAAGGAGCTTCTCGGGCTTCTTCGAGGAGCTGCTGTGACCGACGAGAACCTTTCGAGCGCGGCGTCGGGCCTCGAGGCCGTCTTCCATCTTCGTCAGGGTAATCAGCTTCTCCACGAGTCGCTGAGTTTCCTTGGCACGACCGAGAGTCGTGTGGATATACCCGTGACGAATCAGCTGTCGCTGAAGGTTCGTGAGCAAGTGCTTCCGCTGGTCGCTCGGAAGTCCAAGCTTTCTTCTATCAACTAAGTGTCTCATCTACTTAAAAGTCCTCGTCATCCTCGTCGTCAAGGGTATCGAGCGATCGGTAACCACCCTTTGGCGGCTTGAGCTCGAGACCGTGCTCGTGCAGCTTGTCTCGAACCTCGAGAAGGGACTTCTTACCGAAGCCGCGAATCGCCGTTAGGTCGGATTCGGTGGCAATGGCAAGCGCCTTCAGCGTGAGGATGCCCGCGCGGCGGAGGCAGTTAAAGGTTCGCTGCGAGAAGTCGAGCTCCTCGATGCGAAGGTCCGGCACGTTCTTCAACAACTCGTCGTTGTTGGTGTCATCGGCTTCGATGTCGGTCTCAAAACCGGCCTCGCCGAGGTCGAAGAACATTCGGAAATACTTGTCCAGGATGTGGGCGGACTGGCTAAGTGCGTCGTTAGGGGCGACCGCACCGTTGGTCCAGATGTCGAGCACCAATCGCTCGTAGTCCGTTCGGATACCCACACGGGTCGGTTCGACCGTGTAGTTCACCTTTCGAACCGGAGTGAACTGCGAGCCGGTCGGCAAGACGCCGATCATGCCCTTGTAGCGATCCTGATTCTGAGGAAGAACGTAGCCCGTTCCCCATCCGATGTACATTTCCATCGTGAGGCTGGCGCCTGGCTCGCTGATTGTGGCGATGTAGGCTTCAGGGTTAACGACTTCAACGCCCTCGGGGCAGATGATGTCGGATGCGGTGACGCGTCCGGGGCCCTTCACGTCGAGTCGAAGGGTCTTCTCCTCGATCGGGGCTTCGGTATCGAATCGAATGGCGAGGTCCTTCAGGTTGAGAAGAAGCTCGGTGGTGTCTTCCTTGACGCCAGGGATGGGAGCGAACTCGTGGAAGACTTTATCGATTCGGACGGCGGCAACGGCAGCGCCCTGAATCGAACTGAGCAGCACTCGCCGTAGGGCGTTGCCGATCGTCTGCCCGTAGCCGCGCTCAAGCGGCTCGAGGATGAACTTCCCGTATTCGGTTTGCAGATCTAGCGTGGAAATGTGTGGCATATCAATGGGTTGATGCGGACGTGGTCCGCATCGAGGTTAAACGCGTCGTCGCTTGGGCGGTCGGCAGCCGTTGTGGGGAACCGGGGTGACGTCGGTGATGCTGCCCACTTCGAGGCCGGAAGCCTGAAGTGCGCGAATCGCCGTTTCTCGGCCCGAGCCTGGTCCTCGAACCTGAACTTCCACTCGTCGAAGACCGTGCTCCTGCGCAAGTCGGCTCGCCTTATCGGCGGCGACCTGTGCAGCGAACGGCGTGCCCTTTCGCGAACCCTTAAAGTTCACGTTTCCGGCACTCGCCCAGCTGATGGTGTTGCCGGACGGGTCGGTGATGGTTACGAGCGTGTTGTTGAACGACGCGTGGATGTGCGCGACGCCAAGCGGAATATTCTTCCGCTCCTTCTGCTTGCCCTTCTGTACTGCTTTTCTGGCCATGTTCTTCTTAGGTCGAGGGTCTCACGACCCTCAGTTGTTACTTCTTAGCTTTCTTCTTGCCGGCGACCGTCTTCGCCTTGCCCTTTCGGGTTCGTGCGTTGTGGCGGGTGTTCTGGCCGTGGACGGGAAGACCGCGTCGGTGGCGAAGACCTCGGTAAGAGCCGATTTCGATGAGGCGGCGGATGTTGCCGTTGATCTCTCGTCGAAGGTCGCCCTCAACTTGGAAGTCGCGGTCGATGATCTCGCGAAGGTGGGCGACCTCGGTCTCCGTCAGATCCTTAACCTTCTTTCGGGGGTCGATGCCTGCCTTTTCCACGAGGTCGTGGACGTTGTGCTTTCCGATGCCAAAAAGCAACGGCAACGCATAAAGGACCGCTTTTTCTCGCGGGAGGTCAATACCTGCAATTCTCGCCATAAACTAAATTCTCTTCCTCAACCCTGTCGCTGCTTGTGCTTCGGCACGACGCAGATCACACGCACAACACCGTTGCGCTTGATGATCTTGCACTTATCGCAAATTTTCTTAACGCTGGCCCTAACTTTCATATCAAACTGCCTGTCTCGTCCGTCTCTTGTTCAAGGCCTGCTTTCGTGGCGCACCACAATAGCCTCAAACACGGGCTGACGCAAGGAGGGATTATACCCACGCCGAAGCGGTGGGTGCTACCCGAATTCGGGATTCCGATTTTGGATTGCTTGATTTTGGAGTTTTGATTCCGGATCCGCTCCGAAGCAATCAAAAAACCAAAATCAAAAATTCCCTAAATACTTTTTGCCAGAATAATGGCCTCGGCCACTTCCCGCATTGTCTTCCGCAAATTCATCGACTGCTGCTGAATACGTCGATAGGCTTCCGACTCGTTCAGCTTGTGCTCGTCCATCAAGATGCCCTTGGCCCGATCGATGAGCTTTCGGGCTTCTAGCTTCTCTTGAAGCGAGCCGACTTCCTTGCTGAGCTGCTGGTTCTGCTCGAACCGGCTGCGCGCTACTTCGATGGCAGGAGGCAGATCGCTGGGCTTGAATGGCTTCACCAGGTAGGCAAAGACTCCCGCGCCTTTAGCGCGATCGACCAATTCCTTGTCGGAGTATGCGGTCAGCAGGATCGTGGGGGCGATGTTTTCCTCGGTGATGATCTCAACCGCTTCAATGCCGTCCATGACGGGCATCTTGACGTCGAGAATGCAAACATCGGGGGTCGTCTCTCGGGCTGCATCTACCGCTTGCTGTCCGTCGCCAGCTTCAGCCACCACCTCGTAGCCCAGATTCTCAAGCATTTGCTTCAGGTCCAGGCGGATAATCGGATCGTCGTCCGCAATTAAAACTCTCATCTTCGACATATCTGATTCACGTGTGCGGGGCACGACGGTGTATTCCCTGCGGAACTTACATTTTACCCCGATCTGCGGCAAGGGGTCCCGGCGCGATACACTTACATGCGTATGCGAGACTCATTGGAGCGTCTGTTACAAGGCTCAATCGACTACGCTGGGCTTTTTCCGCCGGCCAAGCTTGGAATGGCGGAGTCCATCCTGAACTACATCCGGTACATCAACGGGGACGAGGCGTGGGTGATGAACCGTTTCGCGTGCCCTTCGAGTGGATTGGCTGAGCTGGCCAGTGGGCTGCGGGGTCACACCCTCGAGTCCCCCATTCCCATCACGGTGATCGGCCGGGTGAGCAGCGCCGCCGAGTGGGAAGCGGGTCTCGAAGCCGACGCAACCGCAATGAACGAGTTCATGAGCACTTGCGAGGACAAGGCGGAGATCGAGTCTTACGAGGCAAAGATCCCCGACCACGCGGGAGTCAAGAAGTACGCGAACGACATGCGTAACTTCGACGAGATCGAACTCTTCGCCGAGCTCCCCTGGGACGGCCCCATGGCCGAATCACTTGCCGCCATCGCCGACTGCGATTGGCTCGGCGCCAAGTCGCGAACGGGTGGCGATGCAAAGTTCTCTCCCGCAGACTTGGCGGGCTTTGTTCATGAGTGCTTGTCGCTCGACGTGCCTTTCAAGCTAACCGCCGGCCTGCACGAGCCGTTTACTCACTCGCCTTCGGCGATCGGGTTTTTGAACGTCTTTGGAGCCTGTGCCATCGCGGTTGCCGAAGACCTGCCCGCCCGCCAAATCGAGGTGGCCCTGCTCGACGGGAAGGCGAACAACTGGCGCTTCGGAGACGAGAGCATCCAGTGGGGCGAGTTCCGCGCGATGATGGACGACATCGACATCGCCCGAGACCTGTTCTTGTCGTTCGGTTCGTGTTCGGTGGACGAGCCGCTGAGAGGTTTGGAGAAGCTTGGCCTCGTCCGCTAGGGGGATGCGGTCGGAGCCGTTCTTCTCCAAGATGCGGGTGCGTCTGGACGAACTTGACGAGAACCACTACGCCCGTAACCTAAAGGCGGTTCAGCAGATGGACAAGATCGAGTTCCATCCCGCGGTGACCGTCTTTGCGGGCGAGAACGGGGCGGGGAAGTCAACCTTGATCGAGTCCATCGCAGTTGCGGCGGGATTCAATGCCGAGGGCGGTCGTAAATCGTTCCGCACAGACCAAGACTCTACTGACTTGGAACTTAGTCGGGTGATCGCGTTAGGCAGGGGACCGTTCTGGGAACAAGATGGTTATTTCCTGCGCGGTGAGAGCGCGTACGTGCTCATGAGCTACGTGCAGGAACTGGGTTACAGCGGGCACAACGGGGGCAACCTACACCATCGGTCGCATGGTGAGAGCTTCATGGATATCTTCCACAAGCGAATGCAGGACTCTCGAAACAGCCTCTTCTTCATCGATGAGATCGAGTCGGCTCTATCGCCTCAGCGACAGGTCGAGTTTCTGGGGCTGATCCACCAGTTCGTTTGCGCGGGCTGCCAATTCATCATTTCCACCCACAGTCCGATTCTCATGAGCTACCCGCACTCGCGTTTGTACTGGTTGGATAACGAAGGGATCGAGATTCGTGATTGGAAGGAGACCGAGCACTTCAGGGTGTACCGATCGTTCTTGGAACGACCGGAGACGTACTACCACGCTTAAATGGAGGCCCGCAGGGCCCAGAATATCTCTGCCCAGGGCAGCGGACCAGTTAGCGGGCCGCGCTAAATGCAGGCCCAAAGGGCCGAGAATAGCTCAGCCCAGGGCAACGCCCTGGGTGAGGGCCGACCCAAATTTAAAGCCCTGAATGGGGCGGCAATACGATCCCATCCGCGATCGTGCCCGGTCAAACCCCAAGGCGCTAAACTCAATGCAAGTAGGCACACCACCATGAAATTCATTGTTCCGCCAGAAGCCAGGTCTTGGGTCGAGGTCTCACCCGAATGTCATTTTCCGATCCAGAACCTCCCCTTCGGACTCGCGTGCAACGAGGACGATGAAGAGTCGGTGGTCGTGGCGATCGGCGACTACGCCCTTGATCTGTGCGCCCTGTCTGCGGAGGGCGTGATCTCGGGCGAAGACTTTCCGATCCTCCACAGCCTTATCGACATGGATAAGGAGGACATCCGACGCCTGCGCGAAGCGGTCTACGAACTCCTTCGCGAAGATAACCCCTTGCTGCGAGACAACCAAGAGCTTCGAGAAGCCGTCCTCATTCCCCTAGAGGAGCTGGAAATGCTCGTGCCAGTCGAGATTCCCGCGTTCGTGGATTTCTACTCGGGAATTCACCACGCCAGCAATGTGGGCAAGATGTTTCGCCCCGATATGGCGCCGCTTCTTCCGAACTACCGCCACCTTCCGGTGGGATACAACGGTCGCGCGTCGACGGTCATCCCCAGTGGGGTGAACATCACCCGTCCGAAGGGCCAGACCAAGGCGGCGGACAGCGAGATGCCGACCTTTGGGCCGACCAAAGAACTCGACTTCGAGCTCGAGCTTGGGTTCTTGATTGCCGACGGGAACGAAATTGGGGAGCCGATTTCGGTGGCGGATGCCGAAGAGCATATGTTGGGGCTGGTGCTGGTCAACGACTGGTCTGCACGGGACGTGCAGCGGTGGGAATACCAACCGCTCGGACCATTCCTATCTAAGAGCTTCGCCACCTCGATCAGTCCGTGGATCGTCACTTTCGATTCGCTTGAGCCATTCCGGATTGCTGGGCCGACTCAAGAGCCTGCGGTTCTGCCGCATCTGGCATGCAGCAACGCGTGCCACTACAACATCGAACTCGAAGTGCTGTTGAAGACCCCGAAGATGACCAAGCCTCAGGTGATCAGCCGATCGAATTCGAAGTACCTATATTGGAGTTTTGTTCAGCAACTTGCCCACCAAACCAGCAACGGAACTTCGGTGGAGCCGGGAGACCTGTATGCGAGCGGTACGATCAGTGGCCCCGATGAAGGGTCTTACGGTTCGCTGCTTGAACTAACTTGGCGAGGGACAAATCCCCTCACGATGGATGAGACCGGCGAACAGCGGACGTTTCTCGAGGATGGCGACACCCTGGTTCTCTCGGGCTATTGTCAGGGCGACGGGTACCGAGTTGGGCTCGGGTCCGTCTTTGCGACAGTGGAGCCCGCGAAGTGAGCTTCGCCCCCGGCGTCTACCCTGCGTCGGTAACTCCGTTCGACGCCAAAGGCGCGGTTGATGGCCCGGGCGTGGCCCGGCTCCTTGCCTATTTCCGCGCGAACGGATGCAAGGGCGTCGTCGTCGCGGGAACCAATGGGGAAGGGCCGTCGCTGAGCGCCGTCGAGAAACGGGATTTGGCGAAGACGGCGGTCTCGGTCGCCGAGGGGCTCGATGTCATCCTCGGGATCGCTACCTCCAGTTCTGACGAGGCGTTGTGGCTTTGCAAACAGTGCGCGGCAGTTGGGGCCAACGCGGCGCTCGTTATGCCGCCTGCCTATTTTCGCGAGGCAAGTGAGGAGGGAGTTGCACTTTGGTACGAGGAGCTTCTCGACAAATCTCCCACTCCCATTCTCGCCTACAACCTGCCTCAACGGACTGGCATCACCCTCTCGGCCGAGTTGGTCCACCGGCTCGGAAAGCACGAGCGGCTCGCGGGAGTGAAGGACAGCAGTGGCAATCCCGACAACCTGCTCGCCTATGCGCAGGCCATGAATGGGATGGGCAAGTCCCTGTTTGTGGGAGATGAGACGCTACTTGCCGAAGCGTTGGACAACGGTTGGACGGGGACGATTAGTGGGGCGGCCAACGCCCTGCCAAACTGGCTAAGCCAGATTGTGGCCGAGTGGCAGAACGACCCGGAGGGTGCGCGGATCAAACACGAGCTCATTCTTCCGGCATTGACCGAGTTGCGGAAGTGGCCTCAGCCGATGACCAACAAGGCGTTGGTCGTGCATGCGGGCGTTATGGATTCGAAGGCGCCGCGGTTGCCTTTGCTGGCGTACGAAGGCGAGTTACCGCCTGAGACGTTGGCGTTGATGTAGTCCGAGTCCGGATGCAGATCACGGGAGCGATTTACGGGCTACGCCCGCGTCGATGAGATCGCCGACTACACGCTTCGCGTAATTTTTACAGAAACCTAGGTCGCCAGAAGATCGCACTGGCGCTGGAAGATCGCGTGGACGTATTCGGCGATCGCAATTCGGTCCTCGTGCGACTCGGGCTTGAATCGGATGCCGGATGCGTATAGTTCCGAACCCTGGATGGGGCTGGAGTGGCGGATCTCGCCTTTGAGGATCAGGGGATCCGCGTCGACGCGACCGACCTCGAGGGTGCAGTGCTCGCCGGTAGGGAGCTGCTGGCGGGTGCGAAGCTGCAGGCCACCAAGACCGATGTCGACAATAATCGAGTTGGAGGCATCGGCGCTATTCCCGGCACGAACCAGGACGTAGTCCAGCATTTCGTATCGAATGTAACGGCGCTTATCGGTTTCAAAGGATCGGTTCAAGGTTGTTCCTCTCTAGGCGGCAACTGCGATCGGCTTCCAAAGAACGCCATCGCACTCTATAACATCGGCAAAATGGGCCACGATCTTAGGGTCTAATGTGCCGCGTTCGGCATCCTTTCTAAGTTCGTTCAGGGCTTGTTCTGCGGTCAGACTCACGCGGTATGCGCGATCCGAGGTCATGGCGTCGAAACAGTCGGCAACTGCCGCGATTCGCACAAGAGTCGAGATTTGATCGCCCTGCAGCTGGTCGGGATAACCGCTGCCGTCTAGGCGTTCGTGGTGATGGAGAACGATGGGGAGGCATTCCGCAAAGGCGGGAATCTCTCCGATGATTTGCGCACCCATTTGCGGGTGCAGCCTGACGATCCGGAATTCCTCCGGTGAAAGCCCCGACGGCTTGGTCAGAATCTCGTCGGGTATGCAAATCTTGCCGATGTCGTGGATGAGAGTGCCCATCTGCAGGATCTTTAGGTCAGCCGAGGGGATGCCCATCCGCTTTCCAATCCGCAGGCTATAAACCATGACTCGCTCGGAATGGCCGGCCGTGTAAGGGTCCTTGGCTTCTACAACCTTGACGAGGGAGTCGACCATCGCATCGAAATTATCTTCGAGGTCGAGGACGGCTTGGCTAAGCAACCCATTGCTCTCCTTCACCTCGCGATGCCGTTGGGCGGCCTCTTGTTGAGCCACCACCCGCTGGGTGATGTCGAGGACAAAGCCGAGCATATGCTCGAGATTTCCGTCCGTGTCGAGAACGGGAACGCCATGCGTCTCGCAGTGCCGCACGGTTCCGTCCACGGCTACCACTCGGTAGGTGCTTTGGTAGCCAATCCGTCTTTGCTCAGCGTCCCCGATGAGCAAGCTCAGTTCGGTCCAGTCGTCCGGGTGAATGCGCGACACAATGGATTCGAAGGTTGCATCGGTCTCAGTGCATCCAAAGAGCTCGCGCCCGGCTCGGTTGGCGTAGCCGATTTGCGCGCCGGAGTAGGTGAAGAAGCCGATGGGTAGGTTTTCAGCGATTGCGCTGTAAGCCCGCTCATTTCGTACTGCGAGGGACTCGGCATCGATTCTCTGCTGCTCCTGACGAGAAGCTCCTCGGACGAGAACCAAGGACAGGGCGCTAAGAAGTAGCGCGGCGATAAAGGCCACCTCCACTCGATTGGAGCAGGCATCGATATCGGACTGAAGCAAGGTTCCACGCCGATCTTCTTGTCGAATCTCGCCGGCGACGCTTGTTGCCAGATTCAAGATCGAAGAAGGCAGAGTGAGCGACTGAAGTCCTTGACCAACCCCGGTCGCGTGAGCGAGTTCCAGGGTGGATTGCTTAGCTACCGCATCGGCGGAGGGATCATCGAGGCGGGCCAGGCTGTTGTCCAGCCTCTCGAGCCGAGAGCTGCGGTTAAGGGAGTGGCGGTAGTCGGATTCGAGCGATCGTTGTGATCGGTATGCGAATCCGCCGACCGCGAATACGGAAAAGGCGATGACGAAGAGAATCGTCTGGAGGACGCCGGCGCGCACTCGGTGAAGGGCCCGGATCAGCCAACTGGAGGTTTGGGCTCCTTCTCGATGGGCCACCTGATGAACCGCAATCGTGGAGGCAAGGGCTCCGACCAGCACAACTAGGATCAAGCTCCACAATGTCGCTCGGTCAAGCAGAGCGAGGTGAGCGACGATGACGTCGGCTTTCCGATCGACTCCGATGAGCCCCACCACTCGGCCATTGTTGTTTACGAGTGGAGCGTATCCGCTCAAGAAGTCTCCCCACTTGTCGTGGGCGATTTCGGTTTCGGCTTCTGGAACGCCGGTACGAAGGACGCGCCACATGGTGGGCGTGGCCTCCACGTACGGGTCCATCAGGTTGGATTTGTCTTCGACTCCGTCGCGATCTGCGTCACCGGGTGGTGTTGGGTCCAGGACAATGGTGAGGCCCTTCTTGGTGGGCCGCATCGTGTAGACAAAGCGAACGTCGGTGAGCTGCGCCTTCGCCAGGGCTAGCTTTGCAATTTGGCTCTTATAGACCTCGGAGTTCATCTGCTCCGGTTTCACGAGGGTTTCGTGCTGCTTGACGTCCACCTCGGTTGAGAGCAGCTTGGCGATGGTGAGAAGCTCGGTACGCGAGTCGTCGTGGTACCGCTGGCTCGCAATGTCACGCAGCCCGAAACTCATGCTAGCGCCAACGGTAACGAAGGCGAACATAAGCAGCAGCCAGATTTTGGCCCTCAGCAGTCGTGGTGATCGTAGCCTCATTTTAGGGAAGGTTTGCCCTTCCCTATGAAGCATCGGCAGGTTACGAATAAAAACGGGCCCCGACAGTCACCTGTCAAAGCCCGATTTATCGCAATATTGGCTCTACTTTTTGATACTGGTGATCAAAACGTGGTTCGTTGCCTTATCGTACTCAATGTTCACATTGAGCGCTTCACGGATGAAGCTAAGGGGAACGATGGTCCTGCCTCGATCGAGGTAAGGGGCGATTTCGAGCGAAACCTTCAGGTTGTCGATGATTGCGTCCTTCTCACCGATCTGCAGAGAAATGGCCTTGCCGTCCGCTTTCGCGCTTACCGTCTTGGTCATGTTCGTCCAGTCGACCTTGCCGCCCGCTTTCTCAAGCAGGTATCGGAACGGGGTCATGGGGACGCCGTCGTCGGTTCGTGGCTGAATGTCGAATCGCACGTACTGCGAATCGAGAACCACCACGAAGCTGCCAACGTTGGGGATTCGCTGACCCTTGGTAATCGTGAGCAGGCTCGCTGCAGTTGCCACGCTCTTGATCACACGCACGTTCGGAAGCTGGCTGGCCATCTTAACGGTCGCGTTTCGATTCCCGGTGGGCGTGAGGTTCTTCATGCCGGTGGCAACCGCGTTACCCGGGGTAACTGGCTTCAATCCGGACGCAGTTCCGAGGGTCGCCTTGACCATATTCGAAATCGTGGGGCCGCTCATTGCAGGAGTGCTGAGCGCTTTCGGGTGGTCGACCGAGATCCCGTTTCCTTCACCAACCGTTCGAAGGCCCTTTGAGCCACCTACGGTGTTACTGTGGAGCGGATTCTTGCTCGGCGAGATCTCGACGTCCACGCCCTTACGATCGGTGCGACCGCCGGGGTTGTTGACGAAGACTCGGAGCTTCTTGGTCTTAAAGGTGTTGCTGTCATCGATGGCCCAAGCCTCGATCTCATGCCAACCATTGGTCTCGCGCTCAGTGTCCCAGAGGTAGTTGAACGGGGGATAGTTGGTGGAAGCCTTGAGGTTGCTGTCGACGAAGAAGCTGACGTAAACCTTCTTCAGCGGGTGACCAAAGCCAAGATTGATCTCGACCGGGCCCTTGACGGTGGAACCGATCTTGGGGGTGCTCAAGAAGATCGGGCCACGGTCAGTGGATTCGGTAGAGATGTTCGTCTTGTCGCTGCCGATGATTCGACCGGTTCGGTCGAACAGTCGAACCTCAACTTCGTTATCGCCCTCTTTAAGGTCCGTGAGGTTGATCGTGAAGTTGGTGTCGCCCGTGCTCTTGGCGGCGTTCATCGCTCGAGTGCCGAGGCTCTCGCCGTTCACTCGCAACTCAACGAGCGCTGCGTTCGCCTTGGTGTAGTGGATGGTGATCGTGGGGCTGTTCAGTGCCCGATCGATCGAAATCTCCTGCGCTTTTGTAGCAGCGCCAGCCATGGTCCCCAAAATTAAAACACCGGCCAGAGTTGAAACTCTCATGGCTTTCTTGGTAGTCATTTGCATAATTCTCAATGCCCCAGAGACACGTCTATCGACGGGTCGGTCTATTCTCGCACTTGTCGCGCCAGAAGTCAAGCGCAAGTTTGTCTCGCAGTGTGGACGGGTCGGCAATTCAGGTAGGTTCTGACGATCTCGCCGATTAACCAAGTCTTTTTCCCAGGCCCAATGAAATGCTGAGCGCCCTCCTTTCGGTAGCCCTTTTGAAGCCCCAAATTCCGCCCGACCTGGATCACTATTTGAACCTGAAAGACTCGTCTTTCGCCTACTCGGCGAAGGAAACGGGGCCGGGCCGGACCGAGATCACGATGACCAGTCAGACCTGGCACGGGAACCCCTGGAAGCACACGATCCTCATCCAGCAGCCGCGTAAGGTAACCGTCAAAGGAACCGGAATCCTGTACATCACGGGCGACGGCCCAAAAGGTGGCGATATCTTAACATTGGGCTTGATCGCCGAATCGACAGGAATGCCGACCGCGATGCTCTTCGATATCCCCAACCAGCCGATTTGGGGGATGAAGGAAGACGACCTGATCGCCCACACGTTCGAGGAGTATCTTAAGTCCGGAGACGGCACCTGGCCGCTCCTGTTTCCGATGGCGAAGGCGGCGGTAAGGGCGATGGACGCGGTGGTTGGGGCGACCAAGGGCTCGGACAACCCGCTCAAAAACTTCGTGGTCACCGGAGCCAGCAAGCGGGGCTGGACGACTTGGTTCGTGGGGGCCGCGCAAGATAAGCGGGTGAAGGCGATCGCGCCGATGGTCATCGATAACCTCAACGTGACCAAGCAGATGAAGCATCAGCTGGACACGTGGGGCGCGTATAGCGAACAGATTCAGGACTACTCGCGCCGGGGCCTCCAGAAGAAGATGTTCGAAACGCCCGAGGGCAAGCTCCTCGGTCAGATCGTTGATCCGTACACGTACCGCTCGCGGATCAAGATGCCAACCCTGATCATCAAGGGAGGCAACGACCCTTACTGGACCGCCGACGCGCTGGATCAGTACTGGGGGGATCTGCACCAGCCCAAGTGGATTCTCACGGTGCCGAATGCCGGCCATACCTTGGGAGACGGAATGCAGGTCGTGGAAACGACGGGTGCCTTTGCTCGGGCGATCGCGGGCGAGTTCACGATGCCCAAACAAACTTGGAAGTTTGAGGGCAAAAATAAACCGGGGGAGATGACCGTAAGAGTCTCATCCCAGGACCCGCCGTTCGAGAAGGCCTACGTATGGGTGAACGAGTCGGACAATCTCGACTTTCGAGAGACACCCTGGAAGAAGGCGGTTACCGGAGTGGGAATCGTCGGCTCGCTGAGCGGGACGTCTTATCTCACTCACGCAACCACGAGGCCTCGGGACAAGAACCTTGCCGTTTTCGTGGAGATGCGTTACCGAGTGAACGGAAAGCAGTTCAGCCTTTGCACACCTACCGAGGTCTATAGGAAGTAACTTATTGAACGAATAGAGCAGAAAGTGCACTCAAGTAAAATGTGCATGTGAAGCGTTCGCTCTTTTTTGTCGCCGCCCTTTCGGTCGTCCTTGCCGGTTGCGGTTCGAAGGACGACAAGCCGAATACGCCCGTTGCGTCGACTCAGAGCCCGTCTGACTCCACCACTGAGACCCCGAAGTCGTCGGGCCCTACGACCGAGGCTCCCAAGCCGCCGCTGGATACCCCAACTCATCCGAAGGGTAAGACGCAGTTGATGGCCGAAGCGCAGCAGAAAGCCCTTGGAAAGAAGGCGCCTCCCATCAATGTCAAGGCTTTTCCGCAGATGAAGGTTGGAACCGCGAAAGGGACGAATGCGGTTGCGTACGCCAAGCAGCTCGATGACAAAATGCGAAACCTTCGCAACATCTCCGGTCAGGCACAGGTCTTTGTGAAAACCTCTACGGGCGGCGCGGGACACTCGGAAGACCATCTCTACATCCAAGATCCTTCCAAGTTCTACATCGAGTCAATGGGACTTGGGCGTGAACGCGAAGGAGAGGAAGTCATCACCAACGTGTTGATCGCGGACGGAAAGAACTTTTCGCGCAAGGACCTAAACGGGTGGCAAGTTCCTTCGCCGGTCGGAAAGGTGAAGTCAAGCGGCGACGTCCTCAAGTCTTGGCCAACCGACTTTCCTTGGCTTATGTATTCCGGCTTGTATAGCGGGCGACGGGTGTTCTCGGAGCTTGTTGCAAGTGCATCCAAGCCAGGCAGCGGTATCCAGGCGACCAGCGATGAAAAGACCACTAGCAAGAATGGCCGTTCGTTTACGACTAAGCGGATCGTTCTCACCAGATCGGCCGCCCAAGCTAAGAAGCTCGGTCGGCTAGAGGTTGAAATTGTCATGAGCGGAACTTCTTCGCTGCCTCTCACGATTCGAACGACGACGGGGGTGGTCGGCAAGACTCCCAATGAGGTGATGTGGACGACCTACTGGGAAACCGACCCGAAGCCGATGCCCCAAGAAAAATTCAAGTTCCCGTTCACGGTCAGGGCCTAACCGCCACCGCTCTCCCCGTTTCCAAGGACTCGACGATCGCGCGCATGACGCCGACCGACTCGAGTCCTTCTGCTAGGTCCGGGGAGTTCGGTTCGCCCGAGAGCAGCTTGGAAGCGAAGTAGTCGGCGTAGTTACAGAACTCGCCGTAGTGCATTCCCTTCAGCTCGTGCCGGTAGTAGTAGCCGCTCATCGAGTGGTGGAAGTCCTCTTCAATCTCGACTCCCGCCTCGTTGTGGTGGGTGAATCGAAGGTCGGGATACCTGGCGAGGGACGAACCTTCTGATCCCATGAGGAAGCACTCGATGAGGGAGCGTGCCTTGGGCAACTCGTGGAAGCCGTAGTTGCCGAGCACTCGGCCGATTCGGCCGCTCTCACCGATCAGGTTGACGGTGATCGCATCGGGAGTCGGGAGTTTGTACCCGGCCCCAACCTTGGTCGTGGTGCCGTAGGCGTGGACCTCGCGGATCGGGCCGAGATACCATCTCACCAAGTCGACCGGGTGCGAGAGCCCTAGGTATGCCCAGTGGGTGGTGTCGATTGTCCAGGGCGATTTCACGTAGTACCAATCCATTCGGTGGTTATAGTGGGCATCCACCACCTCGACCTCACCGATTCTGCCCTTCTCGAACTCCTCTCGCTGGCGCTGGAACGGCTCTCCGAATCTCGTCGACTGTCCGACTTGAAGGCGCACCCCATGTTCTTTTGCTGCTCTTAAGAGACGATCCGCCTGGGATGCGTCGTTGATGAGGGGCTTTGTGCAGATGACGTGCTTGCCCGCACGAAAGGCTGCCTCGATCTGGTCAGCGTGGAGCGCGTCGGGGGTGTAAATCGCCACGATCTGCACATCGGGCCGGGCGAGCATCTCGTCGTAGGATTCGGTCACGAAGAGGTTTGGCACGGTTGCTGCGGCTTCGAGCCGCTTGATCTCGCTGAGGTCGCAACCCGCCACCGCCTTGCACAGGCCAGAAGCCCGGAGGGCAACCAACATTGTGTGCCCCTCGTGGAGGCCGACGATTCCGACTCCGAATCTCTTGTCTGGCTCTACCGACCCGAATGAGCGCCGATGGCCAACTGTGGGTTGGCCGGTTGGGAGGTAATCGGGATGCGATGGCACGGTTATGTTTACCGCGCCAGCACCCCTTTCAACCCCGAGCCTGCAAAAACCCGAGGATTGTCTCATCCACAGGGCGTATGCCTTTGGGACTGCGCAAAGCTCTGCGCGCTTTGTCTGCGCAAACCCGTTAGCGCTGCAGCCTCGGTATACCGAGGCGCCAAGAGCTTGGCGGATTCAAGGGCGCGAAGAGCTTCGCGCAGTCCCAAAGGCTTACGCCCTAGCCGGGAGGCCAGGACATAGGGCGACCGCCTAGGAGGTGGGCGTGGAGGTGATTCACGGACTGCCCGCCGTGTTCGCCTTGGTTGAAGACCAAGCGATATCCGTTCGTCAGCCCCTCCGCCTCCGCGATCTTCTTCGCGGCGTTCAGCAAGTAATGGTGGTCTCCCTCCTCAGGTAGCGAGGCTAAGCCGGGGATTTCTTGGCGGGGCACGATGATGACATGGACGGGTGCCTGAGGGGTGATGTCTCTGAACGCCACCACATGCTCGTCCTCGTAGACGATATCGCCGGGGATCTCTCGGTTGATGATCTTGGTGAACAGGGTAGACATCGATCAATCTATACCCTTGTTTCAGGGAGCTGCGAGCCCTTCCGGCCCGTTCATCATTCATCACTCATCGTTTCCAACCCGGTATCCTCCCCACGATGCCGGAAGAGCCAGACGCGGTTTGGGCGGAGACGACGGATGGGGGGCTCCTCAGGCAGTTATTTGGCTACTACCCCACCCTCCACGACGCCCAAATTCTCGCCTTCGACATCCGTTCTGCGGACTCCAGTGCCGAGATGGTCGTGGACTACACCGACCTCGCGGAAGAGGGGGAGAAGGGCGACGTGAGCGTCCGAATGCGCCTCCTCTGGTCGGGACTGAAGTCGTTCGATTTGCCCTTGGAGGAGCAGAGTTTGTTCGGAGTGTCGTTCGACCGCGACAAAGACAACAATCTCGTCACGCGCATCGAGACTTGGCCGGACGTGTACGGCTTCATCGTCAGCGAGTCGTTCGAGGCGAACCTCGTTCAGGCCGACCCTCTCGGGGGCGACCAGCCATTTCGGATTCGGTATTCATGAGGGCACCATCTCCGGAGGGAACTATGCGCGAGGCTGACGTCTGGTACGGGAATGGCCTGAAGGAGCGAGCTCTCCGCGTCGCACTGATCCCACTCTCTTGGCTTTACGCCCTCGGCTGGCAGGGCTATCTTGCGGTTTACCGACTCGGGCTCAAACACGCCGCGGAACCTCACCGACCAGTCCTCTGTGTGGGCAACCTCGTGGTCGGGGGAAGTGGCAAAACCCCGCTTACCCTCCACCTTGCCCGAGTCCTATGCGAACTCGGGCACGAGGTCGTGATCGGCTGCAGCGCCTACGGAAGCCCGTCTTCGGAGGCGGCGAGCCTTGCCCCTGGCGGGCCACTCGACCCGGCGAAGTATGGCGACGAGCCGGCCATGTACCGGTGGTTCCTGCCCGATGTACCGATCATCGTCGGACGTCGACGGGCGCTGGCCGCCCAGATCTGCCACGAAAACTTTCCGAACTCGGTGCTGCTGATGGACGACGGATTCCAGCACCTCCCGGTGAAGAAGCACATCACGATTGTGCTCGACGACATGAACCCGGCAAACAGCCATTGTCTCCCCGCGGGCCCCTACCGAGAACCGCAGTCCAACCGACGGCGTGCTGACCTCGTCCTACCAGGCAAGTTCAGGATAGGCAGAACAACCATGAGGCTCGAGACGACTGAAGGGGAAACCGCAAATCCCCAAGCTTTTTCGGTGCTTTGTGCACTCGGCCAGCCGGAAAGGTTTCTGGCGCAGCTCCCCGAGGCAACCATTAAGGAGAAGGTGCTGATGCCGGACCACGATCCGCTCACCGGGGGTACCCTGTTGAACCGGCTCCCGGCAGATCTGCCGGTGGTGGTCACCGCCAAAGACTGGGTGAAGATTCGGGAGCGCGGGGATGTCGGCACGCGGACTTGGTTGATCGCGAGGCAGGACGTAACCGTCGAAGCCGAAGGTGAGTTTCGGGCGTGGCTAAAGGCAAGACTGGATGAGTGCTCGGCAGAATCCTCTAATCGGTAGCGTTGGCGTCTTCGCCATTGGGCGCGTCCAAAGCCTCTTTCTCAAGAAGGACATCGAGGTCGTGGAGCGGCGCGGCCGAAAGTTGGGCGATCTGCTCTATCGTCTCGACCGGAAGCACCGCGAACGCACAATTGCCAACCTAGCGATGGCCTTCCCCGACTGGTCGACCAACAAGGTCGAGAAGACCTCGCGGGAAGTGTTTCGTCACTGGGGCTTGGTCGCCGCCGACTTCTTTCGTACCCCTCTGCGGAGCGACGAAGAGCTGCTAGCGAATATGGAAGTTGATGGCTACGAACGCTATGCCGCGGCCGCCGACAAGCACAAGGGGGTCATCGCCATGACCGCCCACTTTGGCAACTTCGAGCGTTTCGGCCACTGGTGCACGGCGACGGGCCGACCCATTACGGTGGTTGCCCGAGAAGCAAATCAGGGCCAGATCCAGGAGCGGATTGCAGGAATACGCGCGCGGACCAAGGTGGAGTTTCTCTCTCGGGGCGACACGATGCGGTCAATCCTGCGCAAGCTGAAAGCCGACGAGCTTATCGGCCTCTTGCCAGATCAGAATTCGAAGGAGAGCTTCCTGCCGTTCTTTGGCCATCCGGCGGGCACCGTTCTTGGGCCTGCAAAACTACACCAGAAGACGGGGGCCGGGCTCGTACCCGCATTTTGCGTGCGAGTCGGACCGGGTAAGTACAAGGTGTTCGTCCAGGAAGCGATCGATCTCGAAGGGATCGAGACGGATACCGAGGCGATCATGGCCAAGTTCAATCTCGCCCTCGAAAAGGTCGTCCGCGAATATCCTGAACAGTATCTGTGGATGCACGACCGCTGGAAATCGGCCCGCCAGGCGGGACTGCTTTAGGGAGATGGCCGATCCGAGCCTGCTCATCGTTAGGTTTTCCGCGATCGGCGACTGCGTGATGACCGCGTGGGCGGCGACCGCCTTCCGCAACCGCTACCCAGAGGGATATCTCTGCTGGGCGGTGGAGAGCCGGTGCGCGGCGGTGGTTGACCAAAACGCGCTGGTCAACGAACTTGCCGAGTTCCCCCGCGACCGGTGGAAGAAGGCACGTTGGTCGCCGTCCACGTGGCGGGAGCAACTCGCCTACTACACGCGACTCCGTCGACATCAATTCGACTTTGGAATCGATTTTCAGGGGCACTCGAAGACCGCCCTATGCCTGAGATTGGCAGCACCCGCGAAGCGAGTGTCGGCCCGCGCGACCGATGAATTTGCCAAACACCTCAATCCAACAATCGCCCCCCCCGCGGTAACCACTCATGTTGTGGATTGGAACCATCGGGTGCTCAGAGAGTTTGACGATTTCGAATTTCCGGGAAGGCCGGTCATGCCTCTTCAGCGCCATCTCGACCGCAGCCTCGTCACCATCTCGGTCTCCGCGGGTCAGCCCGAGAAAGCTTGGAATGCGGAGGGCTGGAAGATGGTGGCCCTCGATCTGATGCATCAAGGGTTTCACGTCGCATTTCTGGGCGGACCGACGGATGCCGGCATTCGGCTCGAGGGTGCCGACGATCTCGTCGGGAAGCTCACCCTGGAAGAAACTCAGCAGTGGGTGGCCAACAGCGCGCTTCACGTGGCCGCCGACACGGGGACCGGGCACATGGCCGCGGCTTACGGAGTGCCGGTGGTGTCGATTTTCGGACCGACCGACCCAGTCCAATATCGACCGTACACTCAGAATGGAATCGTGCTTCGCGAAGGGACAAAGACGGAGAATGTGACACCGAGCCAAGTGGTCGAGGCGGCAGGGAGGGTTCTTGCAACGGTTCTTAATTAGCCGCCTCTCCGCCCTCGGGGATACGGTGTGCTCGCTGCCAGCTGCGGTCGCTTTGAAACGAGCGTTCCCGGAGAGCCACATCACCTGGGCGGTCGATTCCCGTTTCGCGGGAATCGTGGAGTGTTGCTCGGCGGTTGACTTGGTGGTCAAGGTCAAGCCTTCTTTGAAGGGGATCCCCACTTATGAGGAGAGGTTCGAAGCCGCGCTGGACCTCCAGGGCCTGCTAAAGAGCGCCCTCTGCATCATGCGCGCTAGCGCGAAGCGAAAGGTGGGTTACCACTGGCAGCGCGAGGGGGCGGGCCTCTTCAGTGAACGTGTCCTTCCCGATCCTTCGTCCTTTCACATCGTGGATCAATATGTGGATGTCGCTCGCGAGGTCGGTGGGTTGATGGATCGCGCCGAATTCGAGCTCAAGCCTTTGGAAGAAGATGTCTTAAGCGTTCGGCGCAAGCTTAAAGAGCGAGAGATCGTGGGTCGATTCGTGGCGATCAACGCGGGGGCGGGGTGGGTGAGCAAGCGCTGGCCGGCCGCTCACTTCGCAACTCTCGTCGACGCACTAGCCGAGGACGGAATCGGGTCGGTTCTCATCGGCGGCAAAGCGACCTCCGACCAAGAAGCGGCGGACCAAGTCGTGGCCCTTTGCAAAAGTAAGCCGGCCAAGCTGCTCGGCGAGACGAGCGTTCGGGAGTTGGTGGCCCTGATTCGGATTGCCTCTGCTCATGTGGGAGGCGACACAGGTAGCACTCATATCGCGGCCGCCCTCGACGTTCCCGCGATCGGCCTCTACTCGATCACGCGACCTCAGAGGTCGTGCCCGTATGGGCAGATTCACCGATGCCATCACAACCCGGCCGGGCTTTCCTTCATCGAGCCGGAGCCAGTGATCGCTACCGTGCGGGAGGCCTTGGCGTGACGATTGAACAGGCTCTTGAACGGCGGAAAGGCTATCGGTTGGTGTTCACTAACGGGGTCTTCGACATCATCCACGCCGGGCATGTCCGCTACTTGGAAGAGGCGCAGCTTTTGGGTGACCTGCTGTTTGTGGGCGTGAACTCGGATGAGAGCGTGCGGAGACTTGGCAAGGGGCCGAATCGTCCGATCAACCCGTTGCAAGACCGAATGAAAGTGTTGGCCGCTCTGCGGTTTGTAGATGGGGTGGTTGCGTTCGATGAGGACACCCCGGAGGCACTTATCGCGATCCTGAAGCCTGACGTTCACGTGAAAGGTGGCGACTATCGCGCGGAGGATCTCCCCGAGACCAAGATCGTGGAGTCTTATGGCGGGCGGGTAGTGATCTTGCCGACTCTCGAGGGCCGGTCCTCGACGCGAGTCATCAAGGAGCTTGGCCTCGGGTGAAGTTGTTCGACACCGATCCCTCGCTCCGCTGGCTCTTCTGCATGACCCACCCGGACGACGAGATTTCGATTTGCGCCTGGATTAGCCGTCTCGTGCGCAACGGCAACCCGGTCTACATGAGCTGGACCCACAGCAATCCGGTGCGAGAAAGCGAAGCCCGGGCAGTGGCGCTGCTCCTCGGAGTGCCCGCAGCGAATCTGCGCTTCTTCGAGGCAACCGATGGTTGCGCATGCGACGAGATTCCCACGCTCTACCCCCAGTTTCAGCGGATGATGGACGAGATCAAGCCCGATCGAGTGGCGTGTGGCGCCTTCGAACAGGGGCACATCGATCACGACACGACCAACTTCCTTGTCAATCAATCCTTCCGGGGGCCAGTGCTCGAGATCCCGTTCTATCACACCTATCTCACCCGACTGCAGGTGATGAACCGGTTTTCGGACCCAACTGGCGAAGAGTCGGTGAGGCTCGACCGAGGGGAGCGCAGCTTCAAGACGTTGATCGCCCGGCAGTTCCCCAGCCAGAACATCTGGACGGTGCTGCTGTGGTACGAAATTTGGCAGAAGGCTCGGCTCCGCCGCATCGAGCTTACGAGGACCGAGAGGATGCGACTGCAAACCCATCGCAACTTCAATCGACCAAATCATCCACCCAAACTCGCCAAGAAGGTCAGAAGGTCGGGCGCATGGCAAAGGTGGCGACTTGCCCTCAGAACTGCCAGGAAGTTGCGGGTTTTCGATCGTGACTTAACCGCTAGACCTTAGGTTTCGGCATGAAACTTGCCGACCTTGCAACATATGGGCAATGGAAAGCACTCGGCGACGGTAGAGCATCACGACACGAGTAGGGTCGTCTGCATATTAGGTAGTCGTCTGGGAATCTCCTATATGGAACTCCATGCCCTCCTGATGGGTGGAACCCTTTATAAGGGTCCGATGCTTCTTCACCGTCGCAACGAGATGGTGGAGATTCGCACTGCGAATGAGGGGTCCCTCGCCGGACCCCAGCTTCTTGCCCGGCTGCCCGTCCAAGAATTCCAAGCTGCCTGAGCGGTACTCTGGCTCCCATATGTTCAAGCGCCTGATGGAGCGGGTGGACCGCATGATGGGGCGCGGGGTGATCGATGAGGAGTTCTACGAAGAGCTCGAAGAGGCCCTGCTTCAGGCCGACACCCACGTCACGACGACTCACGAAATTCTGGAAGAGCTGCGCAAAGCGGTTCGCGAAGAGAAGATCACCGACCCCTACGCGATGAAGGAACGCCTCCAAAAGGCGATCGCAGATCGATTTACCACGCAAGGTGCGGTCGGGCTGGAGTACAGCGAAGAAGCGCCGTCGGTGTTCCTGTTTGTCGGGGTGAACGGGGTGGGGAAGACCACCACGATCGCCAAGGTCGCGCACCTCTTGAAGCGCCGCGGCTTCACGGTTTTGTTGGCTGCCGGCGATACGTTTAGGGCGGCGGCTATCGAACAGCTTGAAACCTGGGCCGAGCGCATTGGCGTGGACATCGTCCGAGCCCAACCCAACTCAGATTCTAGCTCGGTTATCTTCGACGCGATCACCGCGGCGAAGGCGCGCGGGATTGACTTTGTTTTGGCCGATACGGCGGGCCGCCAGCACAGCAAGGCGAACCTGATGGGCGAGTTGCAGAAGGTGGTTCGCACCTCGGAGAAAGCCCTCGGGCGAAAACCCGACGAGATTCTCTTGGTGCTCGATGCGAACACCGGTCAGAATGCGATTCGCCAGACCGAGGAATTCAGCAAGGCGGCCAAGATCACGGGTTTGGTGCTGACCAAGCTGGACGGCACTAGCCGGGGTGGGGCTCTCATTGGCGTCTACGACAGGTTCAAGATTCCGATCAAGCTGGTCGGGACGGGCGAGAAGGTCGAGAACTTGAAGGACTTCAAAGCCGCAGATTTCGCCGCGTCGTTGTTCGAGTAGCGTTGGCGTCCCGCCGACGATTCCGGACCGTCGGCGGGGACGCCAACGCTACATTTAACTTGCTGGCGCTACGGTTTGAGGTGTGTAGCCCGGCCCTTCCTGCTTGCTCGCTTCGATCTGCTTCTCTTCTTGCGCGTCGTGGGCGTCCTTCACTCGCGGCGGGATGAGGATCATGGAAAGGGCGATGACTAGCGGCAGGATGGTCGAGTCGTCCATGAGTCCCTCGCCACGATTTGGTTTCAACTTGGCGGGCAGGACGGTGTAGACGATGCCGCCGATGATCAGGTACTTCACACCCTTCGGGGTGCGAGGATCGTTGGCCATCCGCCAATAGCGCTGAAGCGTCCGAGCAATCGAGATGAACCTCATACCGTTTCTTGGACGCAGGGGAGAAGGTTTTGATCCCCTTTTGGGAGTGCGCTCGCTTGCGAGCGCTTTGATTTCTCGTCGCTTGCGACGATCCGGGGCCGCAAGCGGCCTGGTGCAAAGCGCTCGCAAGCGAGAGCACTCCCAAAATCAGATCAGCTTCACGAAATGATGCTTGCCGACTCGCAGCACCTTCCCACGGAGATCGTCCGGCGACATGCGAACCATCGGGTCCGTAACCTTCTCACCGTCAAGCCCAACCGCACCCGCCTGGATCAGCTGCCGGGCGGCGCCGTTGCTCTTCGCCAAATCCAAAGCCGCGACTAGAGCCGCCAGCGCAATCGGATCACCCAGATCATCGGGAATTGGGCGCTCCTCGGCCTCGACCGGCTGCTGCTTTTTGCTGAACGTGTTGATGAAGTACTGCTCAGCCTCATCGGCTGCTTCAACGCTGTGATACAAGGCAACGATCTCCTTCGCCAACCGCACCTTCGCATCGCGAGGGTTCTTACCCTCTCCCAGCATTCCCTTTACTTCGTCCATTGGAACGTCGGTACATAGTTCGAACCAGTTCTCGATGAGGTTGTCGGGGATGGACATTGTCTTGCCGAACATGTCGTTCGGCGTGTCGATGATCGACACGTAGTTCCCAAGCGACTGAGACATCTTCTCTTTGCCGTCGGTGCCCACGAGCAACGGGCTCAGAACCACGATCTGCGGCTCCTGGCCGTATTGGCTCATGAGGGTGCGGCCGACGAGGTTGTTGAACTTCTGGTCGTTGCCTCCAAGCTCCACGTCTGCGTTGATCTCCACCGAGTCCATGCCTTGGCACAGCGGGTAGAGGATCTCGTGCATTGCAACCGGCTGGTTGTCCTTCAGCCGGTTCGTGAAGTCGTCTCGCTCCAGAATTCGAGCAACCGTGTAGCGAGAGCAGAGTTTGATGACTTCTTCGAACGTCATCTTGCCGAGCCAATCCGCGTTGTAGAAGATCTCCGTCTTCTCGGGGATCAGGATCTTGAAGAGTTGGTCCTTGACCGCTTCCACGTTGACCTGGACTTCCTCTCGGGTGAGCTGCTTGCGTGTCTTGCTCTTCCCGCTCGGGTCGCCGATCATCGCGGTGAAGTCGCCGATGATGATGCACCCGGTGTGGCCAAGTCGCTGGAAGTCGCGAACCTTGCGAAGCACCACCGCCCACCCGAGGGTCACGTCCTTCGCGGTCGGATCCACCCCGAGCTTAATGCGAAGCGAGCGGCCGGACTGAAGCTTCTTCGCGAGGTCTTCCTCGTTAATGATCTCCGTCGTCCCTCGACGCAAAATGGCCAACTGCTCCTCGATCTTCATGGGAAACCAGATTTTACCGGGAGAAGGAGCGACGGCAATGCAAGGCGCTGCATGGTTACGGGACCCCTTTTGGATCGAGACGGGTTTGGGACCGTCTGCCCAGCCGCCTAGGCGCCCTTCTTCATCTTCTTCATCGAATCATAGACCGAAGGCGTCTGCCACCAGGGCAGGGTTTCCTTGTAGGTATCGAGGAATCCTTTGATGCCTACGACCTTCATGTCAATCGTCTTGGGCGCTAATTTGGCTCCCGGCGCTTGCGTGTCGCAACCGCAAAGCCTAGTCGAGGCGGCGACCGTCAGCTTCAGAACGACCGGTTGCAACTTGCCAAGGGTCGGGGCGCCTTTGGCGAGTTGGACGGGCGTCAGTTGGGGATACATGGTGACGTCGACCATCAAACCCTTCTTCGCTTTCGTTCCCGGAAACTCAATCGACCGGATGGAGGAGAGGGCGACCACCTGAAACTTTCCTTTTTCGTCCGTTCCCTTCAGGAATAGACCGCGAGTGTTCCCCTTCGTTAGCCCACTTTCGAACCAGAAGTGTCCGAATTCGGTCGATTTGTCTGCATTCAGGGTGCCGCCAACCCTCGCCGATTGTTCATCCCTCTTCTTCGTAATCTGAGCCGCCGTGACTGGGGCAAACGGTGGGTAGACCATCGTTCCCACGGTGCCACCGTCGGCCGCCGATCGGGCATCTTCGGCGGGCCCGAAGGCGAGGACAAGCACGAATGCGGCGAGTGCGCCAATGCTAAAAGTCGAGCTTTTCATATTGAGTCTCCGTTTGCTGGATGTCCGTGTTGGCTGCTTCGAGCAGCTTGTTGTAGTCGCTATCGATTGCCTTAATCGAGTCGTCACCAAGCTTCTTCGCGGTGTTGTCGAGGCGGGATTGCATCTGGGAGGCCTCGTCGCCTTTGAGCGAAAAGAGCGCTCGGCGAACGTTGGCATATGTGTTCAGCGCCTCGAAGTAGTCGGCGGTGTCGTGCATATAGTCGGTGAGGGCGCCCTGAATCTTGGTCGAGCCAGGAAAGTACACTGAGAAGGCCCGGACATCTGCGGCGCCTTTGAATCGCTCCTGATCGAGGCTCGCGATCGTAGAAATGTAGGTCCCGTATTCAGCGGGTGTCAGTTGAAGAGGGCTGGTGAGTCTTTGGGCGATCGCAACTCCTCGAGACGTGCTGGAGTTCAATCCGGTGACTAGTTGCAAGCCGTCTCGCATCTTCCCAAGCTTGAACTTCACGTTCTCCGCCCGCGTTTTCAGCCGCCAATCCCTTGTCTGCCAGGCAGCTTGGAACTGGGGAACGATCACGGCAGAGAGAACGGTGGTGAGCAGAAGAAGGCCAAGTCCTGAGTTCAGCGTGCTCCACACGCTCTTCTTCGGTGCCGGCTTCGACTCCTGGCGAAGCTGCTTCTCGAACTCCACGCGCTGAATGATCTGGTTTTTCTCTTCCTCACTCAGCGTGAACTCTAGCTTCGGGGTGTTCGGGTCGCTCAACTCATCTCTCCAAAAACAATTGAACTATAGAACGGGACGCGAAGTTGAAGCTACGGCTAGGTCCCGCCGAAGGCGTGTAGGCGACCATTGCATGGGCGGACAGCCTTGCACGGATGCCCATAGCTGCGCCGGAGTGGCGAACGCTGAACCGGGCGGGCGCCCATGCAATGGTCGGCTACACGCCTTCGGCGGGGTGGCTATTGTGGAGGGGTTAATCTACGTATAATCAAATTGAAGCGAACACAACATCCCCGTCGGCGAATCCGACTGTGCCGCTTCCGCAGATCCTCCCCGGATCTCAATCGGAGAAAGTGAACATGTATCAGGCACCCCTGCCTTCCGAATACGCGGACCTCACCCCTGAAGAGGCCGACGCAAGAATCGTAGCCGCCAAGCAGAGGCTCGGCAAGCGCCTGGTGATCCTCGGTCACCATTACCAACAAGACGGCATCATCAAGCACGCCGACTACCGCGGTGACAGCTACAAGCTCGCCAAAGACGCCTCCGCCCACGCGGAAGCCGAGTTCATCGTCTTTTGCGGCGTCCACTTCATGGCCGAAAGCGCGGACATCCTCACGCCCGACAATCAGCACGTCATCCTCCCCAACCTCGCCGCCGGCTGCTCGATGGCCGACATGGCGAACCTGTTCCAAGTTCGAAACTGCTGGAGAGATCTAGAGAAGGTGCTTGGTGCCGACATGATCGTGATCCCGGTGACCTACATCAACTCGGCCGCCAACCTCAAGGCGTTCGTCGGCGAACGTGGCGGAACCGTCTGCACGTCGACCAACGCACCGACCGCGGTGAGTTGGGCCCTCGAGAAGGGTGGCAAGGTCCTCTTCTTCCCTGATCAGCACCTTGGCCGAAACACCGGCGCGAAGCTCGGCTTCGATCCCAATACCGACATGGTCCTCTGGGATCCATTCAAGCCGCTTGGCGGCAACACCGAGGAAGCAATCAAGCGGGCGACGTTTGTCCTATGGAAGGGTCATTGCTCAGTGCACAAGCGATTCACCGTAGAGCAGATCGAGAAGGCTCGCACCGAGTTTCCCGGTATCAAGGCCCTGGTTCACCCCGAATGTGAGTTGGAGGTAGTGAACGCCGCCGACCTCAACGGCTCCACCGAGTTCATCATCAAAACTGTCGAGGCGGCCCCCGCTGGCTCCGCCTGGGCGGTCGGAACTGAGATCAATTTGGTGAGCCGCCTCGCGAGAGAGAACCCAGACAAAACGATCTTTTGCCTAGACCCTCAAATCTGTCCCTGCTCCACCATGTATCGAATCCATCCGTCCTTCCTTTGCTGGACGCTGGAGAACCTGGTGGAGGGCAACGTGGTCAACCAGGTGGTCGTTTCGCCGAAGGTTAAGT
>JBBQFM010000052.1:0-31085 GCA_038321975.1 Fimbriimonadales bacterium
GGCTAAAGGCGGGGGTGACATCCTTTTCGAGCTAGTGACCGCCATCCCCCGAAATGGTTCGATTGGCACGATCTTCGACTTCCACCTTGCCGCCCAAGAAATGGAGCCCCTGGCAAGCGGTCAAGTGAAACTCGGCACCGAACGCTCAATGGACTTCACCGGGCTTAAGACAAATATGGCCGATCCATTGCCAGACATGACCGCCGACGCCGGTCCCTTCAGGGCCCACATCGTGCGATCGAAAATTGGAGTCACCGCGAACCGCAGGCTTCAGACCATCGACTTCACAATCAACTTCACAAACACTTCAGCCAAGAACCTGATCCTCGGTTACGAGTCCACATCGAGCTTCGGAGTGGACGATCAGGGCCTTCGGTACACCTACGGCCGCCCGGGAACCCACGACACGAGCTTCAGCGGAATCGGTTTGCTCACCGCCGCCGCCGCCGATCCCCAATTCGCCCTCGAACCTGGCGAGTCTCGAAACGCCCGTTTCACGGTAATTAGAGATCTGGGCCGAGAGATCGCCGGGACGTCCATGACGTTCTATCTATCTCTCCAAGGCCTAGAGATTCTGCCCAGCGGGCAAATCCGCTCGGTGCGTCAATACAGCCTCGCCTTTCCCGGGGTATCGACGAAAAACTAACCTTGCAACCCGAAGCAGCTTTGTCATTTGGTGCCGCATCTTGAAGTAGTAAGTCTATGCGCCATCAGCCATAGGTTGGCGATCCAGCGCATGGGTCGAAAATCAGGGCCCCGAGTCGTCTCTAGACTCCCGGGTAGACCCCTCAAATCTCCGACCTTAGGCGGTTGCAGAGCTTCATGTTCGAAACTGTCCCCTACTCACGCCCCCCATTCGGTTAAAGTAGAAACATGAGGCTTGGCAACGTCGCGATGCTTGCGTTCGGGACAATCGGTATGTGCTCCGGACTCGTTGCGGCAACCCAAAACGCTGCCCCGAAAGAGAAGGTGAGCTTTTCGCGAGACGTCCTCCCAATCCTCTCCGACAAATGTTTCAAATGCCACGGCCCCGATGAAGGAAGCCGCCAGGCTGGCCTTCGACTCGATACCTCCCAAGGCGCCTTCGGAAACCGAGGTGGCCGCTTCGCCGTCGTCCCATGGCAGCCCCAAGACTCGATGATGGTGAAGCGCATCCACAGCGCCGACGACCCAATGCCGCCACCCGATAGTGGCAAGAAGCTCACCGACGCCGAGAAAGCGATCCTCACCCGCTGGATCCAGGAGGGCGCGACCTACGGCAAGCTCTGGTCGTTCGAGCCGATCCCCGCGAGCCCGAAGATTCCGGTCGTAAAGAGCACCTGGCCGCACGAAGACCTCGACTACTTCATCCTCGCCCGGCTGAAAAAGGCCGGACTTAGCCCAAGCCCGCCTGCCGAAAAGCTCCGCTGGCTGCGACGCGTCTCTCTCGACCTCACCGGACTGCCGCCCACCGAACCCGAAATCGCCAGCTTCCAGGCAGACCCGACCAAGGCCTCCTACGACAAGGTCGTCGACCGCCTCCTCGCAAGCCCCCACTTCGGAGAGCGCCTCGCCGTCGACTGGCTCGACGCCGCCCGCTACTCTGATAGCTACGGCTACCAATCAGACCTCCTCATGCCGAGCTGGCCGTACCGCGACTGGGTCGTCAACTCGTTTAACAAGAACGAACCCTACAGCCAGTTCCTCACCGACCAGATCGCCGGCGACCTCGAGAAGAATGCGACCACCGATACAAGACTAGCTACCGAATTCAACCGCCTCCACCGTCAATCGAACGAAGGCGGTTCGATCGCACTTGAATACAAAACGGAATACGCCGCAGATCGCGCCAGCACCTTCGGCACCGCAGTTCTCGGCCTCACCGTCGGGTGCGCCCGCTGCCACGACCACAAGTTCGACCCGATCACCCAAAAGGACTTCTATCAGCTCTTCGCCTACTTCAACTCCATCGACGAGTACGGCCTCCTCCTCAGCACCGAGATCGTCCCCACCCCCTCCATGCTCTTGCCCACCCCCGAGCAACAACAGAAGCTGAGCGAACTCAAGGCGAAAAACCAAACCGCAAAACAAGCCCTCCAATCCGCGATCGCCGGTGCTGGCCCCAGGTATCTCCAATGGCTCGCGAAGAAGCCCGAAGCCACCATCCCGGATATCAAAGCCCAGTTCTCATTCGACAAGTTCGAAAACGATCGCTTCGTGAGTTCTCTTCCCGGGGCCCCCTACGGGTCGAAGCTCGACAAAGTCGAGCTCGTGCCGGGCCACAGCGGCTCTGCCGTCCTTTTCGATGGCGACAATGGAATAGCACTGCGCGCCCTGGGCGGACGAGAGAGATGGGACCCGTTCACGTGGTCGTTCTGGGTGGAAGACCCGCGACCGAACGCCGCACCCGTGATTCTCCAGCACCGAACCGGGGGCACCGACGTGGGATTCTGCGGCTTCGACCTCACCCTGGAAAACGGCTACCTCACCGCTCGAGTGATGCGCGCACCACCCGGGAATGCGATCACCATCCACACAAAACAGCCGATCCCCAAGGACAAATGGACCCAAATCGCATGGTCTTGGGATGGAAGCGGCCAAGCCGCAGGGCTGAAGATCTACCTCGATGGCAAACTCGCCGCGACCACCGTTCTAAACGACAAGCTGTGGAAGAAGATCAACGCCTACGGCGACCTTGATGCCAGCGGCGGAGACTGGACCTTCGGACGGCGGTTCCGCGACTCGGGATTCAAAGGCGGAAAGCTGGACGATGCCGTCTTTGCCGAGCGAGCTCTTAGCGATATCGAGGTCGCCCAGCTCTACGATGGGAAGGCACTAAGTGCTCCCGACGCGGACCTGCACGACTACTATGCGAGTGCCATCGACCCCGACGTTCGCAGCGCCGCCGAAGCCGTGCGCAAAGCCCAGCACGACCTCGCCGACGCCGAAGAAGGCGTCTACGAGGTGATGGTGATGGAGGAATCGAAGAATCGAGTCCCCGCCTACCTCCTCTCTCGGGGCCGCTACGACGCCCCGCGAACGCCCCAAACGATAGTTAACCGAGGCACTCCCGAGTCCCTTCCTCCCCTTAAAGCGGGCGGACCGAACGACCGGCTCGCCCTCGCCTCCTGGGCAACTCGGGCCGACAACCCCCTCACTGCGAGAGTCGCCGTCAACCGTCTATGGCAACTCGTCTTCGGAGCAGGCCTCGTGGAAACGAGCGAAAACTTTGGCTCCCAAGGCTCGCCTCCCAGCCACCCCGAGCTGCTCGACTACCTTTCACGCAAGTTCATCAAATCGGGTTGGGACGTAAAGAAGCTCGTGCGCAGCTTCGTCCTGTCATCAACCTATCGACAAAGCTCCACCCGCACCGCAAAGCTAAACAAAGTCGATCCCCTGAACCGCCTACTCGGCCGGGGCCCAAGCCAGCGCCTCAGCGCGGAAATGGTACGAGACACCGTGCTCGCCGCCGCAGACCTCATCAATCTCAAGATTGGCGGTCCCCCCGTCAACCCATACCAACCCGCAGGGCTCTGGACCGAGAACAACGGAATGACCCAGCAGTTCGTCCAGAGCAAGGGCGACGACCTCTACCGCCGCAGCCTCTACTCCACCGTCAAGCGCACGACTCCGGTCCCAAGCATGCTGCTGTTCGACGCCACCTCCCGAGAAGCGTGTACGATCCGCCGACCCATCACCAACACGCCTCTTCAAGCGCTAGTGCTGCTCAACGACGTTCAATTCGTCGAGGCATCCCGAGTTCTCGCCCAGCACCTATTAGAGAAGAAACAAACGGACAAGCAATCGATCCGCGAGACTTTCCTGAGACTGGCCGGCCGACCCCCTGACGCGGAAGAAACAAGCCTCCTTTTGCAAGCCCTCAAGGAACAGCGAGCCGATTTCGCCAAACATCCGGAAGACGCCAAGAAGCTGGTCAGCCTTGGCGACTCCAAGCCCCCCGCCCTCGACCCCGTCGAACTTGCCTCGATGACAATCGCGGTGCAAACCGTCCTGAACTCGGACTCGGTGATCTGGAAAAGATGAACGACTTCAACAATGAAGAGCTGGAACGCGCAACCCTCGGCCTCACTCGCCGAGAGTTTTTTGGTCGAGCAGCCCAAGGCTTCGGCGCAGTGGCGCTGGCTTCGCTTTTACCGAACATGGCCTGGGCGAACGGTCAGGAGTTCAAGTTCGATCACGCCCCCAAAGCCAAGCGCATCATCTATCTCTTCCAAGCAGGCGGTCCCGCCCAACAGGATCTATTCGACTACAAGCCGATGCTCAACAAGCTCCACGGCCAGTCGCTGCCCGCAGAGATTCGCCGCGGTCAACGGCTCACCGCGATGAGCGCAAACCAGGGTACGATCCCCCTTGCCGGATCACCGTTTAAGTTCTCGCAGCACGGCGAAAGCGGTGCCTGGTTCAGCGAGATCCTCCCCCACCTCGCGGAGGTCTCCGACGAGCTGTGCTTCGTGAAGTCGATGTTCACCGAAGCGATCAACCACGACCCCGCAATCACCTTCTTCCAAACCGGCAGCGAGCAAGCCGGCCGCCCATCCTTCGGCTCCTGGGTCTCCTACGGCTTGGGCTCGATGAACAAGGACCTGCCCACGTTCGTGGTCCTGGCAAGCGCCGGACAAGGAGACCAGCCCCTCTACGCGCGCCTCTGGGGCAGTGGCTTCTTGGACTCCCGATACCAAGGGGTACGGTTCCGAGCCGGGAAAGAGCCCGTCCTCTATCTAACCAACCCAGACGGCGTGTGCCAATCTGGGCGGCGAGCGATGCTCGATCGTCTTGACGACCTCAACCGCCACCAGTTCGCCAAAGAACTCGACCCCGAAATCGAGAGTCGAATCGCTCAATACGAGATGGCGTACCGGATGCAAACCAGCGTCCCCGATGTCACCGACCTGAGTAAAGAGCCCGACGAAGTCTTCGAACTCTACGGCCCCGATTCCCGCAAGCCCGGAACCTTCGCCGCCAACTGCCTCCTCGCCCGACACCTGGCCCAAAAAGGCGTGCGATTCATTCAGCTCTACCACCAAGGTTGGGACCACCATGGCGGTCTCAAAGCCGGAATCACCGATCAGGCCAAGAAGACCGACCAACCGTCCGCTGCCCTCATCAAGGACCTAAAGCGCCTGGGAATGCTCGACGACACCCTCATCGTCTGGGGCGGCGAATTCGGCCGGACCAGCTACTCCCAAGGCCCGCTCGAAGTCAACTCCTTCGGCCGAGACCACCACCCACGCTGCTTCACCGTTTTCATGGCCGGAGGCGGCGTCAAACCGGGCATCACCTACGGTCGCACCGACGACTACGGTTACAACATCGCCGACGCAGATGGCAAAATCCTCGACCCAACCAAGCAGGATTTCACTGAAGGTGCCGTCCACGTCCACGACCTCCAAGCCACCCTACTCTGGCTCATGGGCATCGACCATAAAAAACTCTCCGTCCCCTATCAAGGCCGCGATTTTCGATTGACCGACGTCCACGGCCACGTAGTCCAAGCGCTCTTGCGCTAAAGGAGATTTGCCGCCTTCCAACCCAAAATCAGCTCCTCCGAGGCCTCGAAATGCATCGAGTCCTTCCGGTGCTTGTATCCCATCCCCGAATAAATCTTCTCCGCATGGAGATAGGGATACAGATCCATCAAACCCTTCAGCGTCCAGTCCGCACCCAAAGGCACCAGGACCCCGCTCACCTTGAGGTCGATCGCACAACCCCAACTGTGGTTCGAAGGGACATGGGATCCACGGATAAAGCGACAGCAAAGCGCACCCTCCGTGCTAAGCGCCGCGAGAAGCCCCGGATTCTCAACCCCGACCTTGTCCAGAGCACGCTTCAAAACCTTCCCAAACAGGTCATAGCAAGTCGCATTAAACGGCCCGAAGTCAATCGTCTTCATCCGACTCTTCAGATGAGCATCCGTGACCGGCTCACAATCCGGCGTCATCTGAGACGCCGGCCTCGGCCAACCCAAGATGTGCTCCATGAATTGAGGCGTTGGTACGGTTAAACCGCTATTGAAAGCACTGGCATCGGGCAGTGGCACATGTTCTGAAAAACTCATATGGACATATTATAGTAATTACCGTCGGAAGGCAACGATTTCGCAACCAGATTCTGCCAGCCTCCGGAGATGGTTCCCCTTTCCCAAGGGGGGAACCGTGGGGGAGGGGGTTGCGACCACCGACAACCCTCCCCATTCAATCCTCAATCCTCAATCCTCAATCCTCAATCCTCAATCCTCAATCCTCAATCTAAAATCTCCAATTCCCCTCGTGGCACCCAACGACAAACCTCCGCATTCCTAAAAAAATCTCAACTTTCTCAAAACCCGTGTTACACTACTCAAACGTTTGAGGTCGTTCCTCAAACGTTTGAGACGAGATGTCAAAGCCGACAATAAGACAAGCAGAGCGCACGACCCTCCACGCGGTGGCGGCTCGTGCTGGCGTCTCCATCTCCACCGTTTCCCTCGTCCTCGCCGACAAAGCGATCCACCGCGGCATCTCCGAAACGACCCGGACAAGAGTCCGCAAAGTCGCTGAGGAGTTGAACTACGCCCCCAACCTCTTAACGAGATCGCTTAGGCGGGGCCGCACCCACGTGCTTTCCTTCTACAGCGCGTTCCGCAAGCGCGAAGAGGCCGACGTCTACATGGACACCCTTTCCTCCGCCATCGAAATGGCGGGCGGAGAAGCGGGATACGACATCCTCGTCCACTGCAACTTCAAGCGGAGTCCGCGCGAGATCTACCAATTCCTCAACGGCGGCCTCTCTGACGGCCTCATCCTCTTTGCGCCGCAGCCGGACGACCCTCTTCTCGCCCTCTTCCACAACTCCTCGCTCCCCGTAGTCGTACTCAACGGCCGAGATCCTGCGCACATCTTCCCGTCCGTGGCCGACGATGTCGAATCCGGTATGAGGCTCATCGCCCAAGAACTGGTGGACAAGGGACACCATCGCATCGCCATCCTCACCGCTCGAGAGGAGTACTCGCGGGATGCCGACAAGCGAGTCCGCCTCCTAAGAGAGGCGCTTCAAGTACACGGAATCAACGTCCCAGACCAGTGGGTTAGACCTTCCGGCGAAGATGCCCGAGTGGCCCTGGACAAGCTAATGTGCTATCCCGAACCGCCAACCGCCATCTACTGCTGGCACGACAGATTGGCGTACGGCACCCTCGCGTGTTGCGAGTCGATGGGCATCGACGTTCCCACCCAGCTTTCAATCATCGGATACGACGGACTGCATTGGCCATCGGAGACTCGTCACTTGGCGGCCTCGATCCAGCTCAATCAATCCACCCTCGCCCGCACCGCGGTGCGAGTTCTTGACGAATACATCAACGGCTACGAAGGACCGCTCCGCGAGGAAGTGATCCCCGTGACCTTCTCCCCCGGGACCTCCTTTGGCCCCGCAAATCCCTTGCAACGGAGCAATCCATGAATCAATTGCCTATCAAAAGAGCATTTACATTAATTGAACTGCTAGTCGTAATCGCGATCATCGCGATTCTTGCCGCGATCCTCTTCCCCGTTTTCGCCCAGGCCAAAATGGCCGCAAAGAAGACGAGCGACCTCTCGAACAACAAACAGCTCACGCTCGGCGTGATGATGTATGAGAACGATAACGAGGACGCATACCCCTTCTGCTGGGGTTGGAACTCGGAGTGGAAACCCTGGCACCAACAGGTCGACCCGTACGTCAAGAGCCTCGCGCTCTGGAAGTCGCCGGTCGATAACTGGGGTCGAGGCACCGAGGGTACCGACGCCAACTGCCTTACCGGACAGCCCACTCGTGGTGTGACCTACAGCATGAACTACACCTGGCCCGCATTCGTCAACGATAGCGGCACCTGGTGGGGCCCGGGATCCGAGCAGTGCAACATGTCCCCAACTTGCGACGCGGGCGGCCAAAGCCAGTCCGCAGTCCCCGCCGTCTCAGCACGATCCTGATGGCACCAAGACCGAACTGGTACCACCAGTGGTGCGAAGGCTGGGCTACCGAGGTGTTCTTCAACTACGGCGAGTTCACCATGGTGGGCGGCGGTGCGAAGATGTTCAACAATGGAACCAACTACGGTCTATGTGACGGACACGCCAAGTTCTTCACCATGGAGGCCACCCTCAAGGCACAGGGCAGCCAGGCAAACGCCGTGAAGCCGAGCTACTGGCCGAACGACCCCGTCAACTGGCCCTGGCCGGTCGGCATGTGGGATAAGCGACAGTAACCAATAAGTAGCCTCCCCTGGCCGAGGATGTTTGTGCCTCGGGAGGGGGGGACTCTCTACGAAGGATTCCCTCCCCTTGGGAGGGGCAGGGTGGGGTATCGCCTAGGTCAAAACTACCGTTCGAAGAGGGCATCCCCCTATCAGCCCTTCCCCGAACCCATTCAAAAAAACATGAAAGCGCAAATAAAGACACCGCTGATCATCGGAGCACTCGCCGTTTTCGTCGTGGGCATCCTCTATTGGGGAGTCAAACTGGTCGGAGGATCAGGAAACCTCGATCAAGGCCAGGTCAAGTACACCCCGGGCAAGCCTCCGTGGCTCGAAACCGACCCCAGCAAGCGAGGACCCGGATCGGGACCACCTCCAGTTGCCGGCTCTGACGCCCCCACCCGGTCGATCCCAAACGGGCCACCCGTGATCGGCAACGGAATCAAATAGTGCCTTGCTAGGACTTATCAATTTCATCCCCATGAGCATCCAAGGGTCCGCCATTTCGACGGTTCAAATCGCCGTGGACCCCTCGGTTCAGTATCAAACCTGGGAAGGCTTCGGCACGTCCCTTGCCTGGTGGGCGCACATCGTTGGAGCCTATCCCGAACCCCTTCGCTCGACCCTCGTCCAGAAGGCGATCGGCGACCTGGAGCTGAACATCCTCCGATACAACATCGGCGGCGGAGAGGCGCCAGGACTCAACTTCATGGAGCCCAGGGCGCGACTCCCGGGATTTCTCGCGCCCGATGGCAAGTACGACTGGAACGCCGACGAAGCCCAACGGTGGGTCCTCCATCGCGGCATCGAGCTCGGCGCCAACAAGTTCGAGGCGTTTTCGAACTCCCCTCCCTACTTCATGACCCGGAGCGGGTCGGTAACTGGTGCCATCGGAGGCAGCAGTAACCTTAAGCCCGAATGCATGGATGCGTTCACGAACTACCTCGCAACTGTCGTGAAGCATTTCCGAGACACCTGGAAGGTCAACTTCGAAACCCTCAACCCGATGAACGAGCCGTGCGCCAAGTGGTGGACCTACAAGAACCGCCAAGAAGGTTGCCACGTTTCGCCCGGACAGGAGCAGAGCGAACTCATCCTCTCCACCGCCGCCGCCCTCCAGGATGCGGGCCTCAAAACCAAAATCAGCGCGTCCGACGAATCCCATAACGACTGGGCCGTAACCTCCTGGGACGCCCTCTCACCCCAAGCCAAGCACGAAATCTACCAAATCAACACCCACTGCTATTCCGGAAACCAGCAGTGGGATCTGCGCATGCGCGCCGTGCGCGACGACAAGCGCCTATGGATGAGCGAGTACGGCGACGGCGACGCCACCGGAATGAAGATGGCCCACCAGATCGTCACCGACCTCCGAGACATGCGCCCCTCGGCATGGATCTATTGGCAAATCATCGACGGAGGCTCCGGCTGGGGCTGTATCGACATTGATCTGAACCACGGAAGCCAAACCTACTCCCTCAATCGCAAGTACTTCGTGATGAGCCAGTTCTCGCACTTCATCCGCCCAGGAGCCAAGTTCCTCGACGTGAATGCGAAAAACGCCATAGGCGTCCTGCGCGGCTCCCAACTCGTATTGGTCGTCGTAAGCGACCACGAGCAGTCCTCCAAATTCGACCTCTCCCGCTTCGCGCACCTAGGCGCGACCGTCTCCGTCACCCAAACCTCACCCGCCGCAGAACTCACGAGACTGCCGAGCCTGAAGGTCGTCGGCAAGACATTCGAGGCCAACCTTCCCGCTCACTCGGTAACCACTTTCACGATCGAAGAGTGCTACTGACGAGTGCGGCAAGGCAGGAGATCCTTCGCTCGGCAAGCCTCGTTCAGGATGACACCGAGCTTAAAACCCAAAGGTCTAAGTATTTGAAATGTCATTCTGATGGAGCCCTAGCGACTGAAGAACCCCTACCCACACCGACAGACTTTCGATTCAAACGTCTCCGAACCAGAAGTCGCTTAGCTGTCCAGCCAGCCCTGGAGCGGCGACAGATCCATGGCCCAATAGACGCCCCCCCCCCCCGCGCCCCGGAGACGCCGCTAGAATCGAACCTGCACGGACTACCGGATGCCAGGAACAAACCAACCCAATTCCCCCAAATTAGCGTATGATTTCACCATAGAACAATCGGCTCTTGACTGGCCGCGTTTTGTCCTTTGATTGGACATTATCTCACCGAGTCCCGGATGCTAAGCACACCCCTAACTCACGGTCTGGCTGAACTCGAGGCCGAAGCAATCTACGTCTTGCGAGAGTGCGCCGGTCAATTCGACCGCACCGCCCTCCTCTTTTCGGGCGGCAAAGACTCCATCGTGCTCGCTCACCTCGCCCAACTCGCCTTCCGACCAGCGCGCTTCCCCTTCCCCCTCCTCCACATCGACACCGGACACAACTTCCCCGAAACCATCGCGTTCCGCGACGCCTTCGTCGCAAAACACGGCTTAAATCTCGAAGTCCGCTACGTCCAAGACTCGATCGACCACGGCCGAGTGAGGGAAGAGGAGGGCGAGAACCGAAGCCGCAACGCCCTCCAAACCGTGACCCTCCTCGATACGATCAAGGAGCTAAGGCTCGACGCCGCCATCGGCGGAGCCCGCCGAGACGAAGAAAAGGCCCGGGCCAAAGAGCGCTTCCTCTCTCACCGAGACACCTACGGACAATGGGACCCCAAGAACCAGCGACCCGAGGTTTGGACAATCTATAACGGCCGCAAGCAACCCGGTGAGCACTTCCGAGTCTTCCCCCTCAGCAACTGGACCGAACTCGACATCTGGCGCTATATCCGAGCCCGCGAACTCGAGGTCCCCAATCTCTACTTCAGCCACGAGCGCGACGTCGTCCGAAGGTCGGGCGTACTCCTCGCCCACACTGAATTCATCACCCTCGCCAACGGAGAAAAGCCCGAACAGATGAGCGTCCGGTTCCGTACCGTCGGCGACGCCACCTGCACCGGAGCCATCGAATCCACTGCTACAACCCTCGACGAAATCATCGAGGAAGTCGCCCTCTCCCGAGTGACCGAACGCAGCACCCGCGCCGACGATCGGCGCTCCGAATCCGCTATGGAGGATCGGAAGAAGCAAGGCTACTTCTAAGACATGGCCGACGAACGACTGGTCCGAATTTCGACCGCCGGAAGCGTGGACGATGGCAAAAGCACCCTCATCGGGCGTCTGCTATTCGATTCCCACGCGATCCTCGATGACCAGTATGCGGCCATCGAGAGGTCGAGCTCGCTCACCGGCGAAAGTGGCGTCAACCTCGCCCTGCTCACCGACGGCCTCCGCGCCGAGCGCGAGCAGAAGATCACAATCGACGTCGCCTATCGGTACTTCGCCACCCCCAAGCGCCGATTCATCATCGCCGACACCCCCGGTCACGCCCAATACACGCGCAACATGGTCACCGGCGCCTCCCGCGCCGACGTCGCCGTCCTACTCGTCGATGTCCGTCAAGGCATGACCGCCCAATCGAAGCGCCACGCCTTCATCGCGTCCCTGCTGCGAGTGCCCCATGTGGTGGTCGCGGTCAACAAAATGGATCTGGTTGGCTTCGACGAGTCGCGATTCCAAACAGTCGTCGCCGAGTTCCTCGCCTTCGCCGAGCGCCTCCAGCTCAACGACCTCACCTTCATTCCAATCTCCGCACTGGAAGGCGATAACATCGTCAATCGAAGTCAAAAAACCCCCTGGCATTCCGGCCCCAGCGTCCTCGAATTCCTCGAGAACGTCCACGTCTCCGGCCGAGTCAACCAGGTCGATTTTCGCCTGCCGATCCAATGCGTGATCCGTCCCGATCACTCGTTTCGCGGCTTCGCCGGTCAGGTCGCATCCGGAAAGATCCGCGTGGGTGAAGAGGTGATGGTGCTCCCTTCGGGCATTCGGACTAAGATCCGCGAGATCGCCGCTCCGGAAGGCGCAGCAACCATCGCGACCACCGAGCAAAGCGTCGTCGTCCGCCTCACCGACGAGGTCGACCTCAGCCGCGGAGACATGCTCGTCCGTCCCCGAAATCCTGCCGAAACAACCACCGCCTTCGAGGCGATGATCTGCTGGATGGCCGACGCGCCACTCAGCGTCAATGCGCCCTGCGTGCTGATGCACACCACCCGCGAAGTCACCGCCCAAATCCGGCAAGTGCTCTACCGCCTGAATGTCGAAACCGCCAGCCGCGAAGACGATGCTCTCATCGGCCTCAATGACATCGCCCGGGTAGTCGTCACCACCGCCAAGCCCATCTTCGCCGACCCCTACGAGCGCAACCGCGCGACCGGCAGCTTCGTCCTTGTGGACCCCCACTCGAACCAAGTCTTGGCCGCGGGAATGATCACCCGAACGAGCACCACCCTCCTCGACGCCCCCACCCTCGGAGGTCGCGTGGTCTGGCTGACCGGCCTCTCCGGGGCTGGGAAATCAACCCTCTCCGACGCCGTCGCCTCCGCCCTCCGAGCCGCTCACATCCCCGTTCTTCAACTCGATGGGGACACCCTAAGGGCCGGCTTGAACGCCGATCTCGGCTTCTCACCCGAAGGCCGGACCGAGAACATCCGACGAGCCGCCGAGATCGCCCAGATCGCATCATCCCAAGGCCTCATCGTCCTCTGCTCCTTCATCTCCCCCGAGCAGGCTCAGCGCGACAACGCCCGCCGGATCATTGGTGCCGACTTCCTTGAGGTGCACGTGAAGTGCGACGTCGATACCTGTGCCGCCCGTGACCCCAAGGGCCTCTATGCCCAAGCGAAAAGCGGCGACGTCACGAACTTCACCGGCATCACCGCATCCTACGAGGAACCCGCGAACGCCGACCTGATCATCGACACCTCGTCCCTAACCCAATCAGAAGCCGCCCAAGCCCTCCTCGATGCGGTGAGGAAGCGCTAATGCCGACAATCGCAATCATCGGCGGCGGTTTCAGCGGCACTATCTTGGCCGCAAACTTACTCCGCGAAGCCACCACACCAATCACGATCACCCTCATCGAGAGGCGACGCGAGGTTGGCAGAGGCGTGGCCTACTCAACTTCGAATGCCCGCCACCTGCTCAACGTCCCCGCAGGGAAAATGAGCGCTTTCCCCGACACGCCGAATCACTTCCTTGAATGGCTTGGCAATGCCCGAGCTGACGAATTCATTCCCAGGCAGCGGTACGGCGACTACCTCGCTCACTGCCTGGAAACAGCCCAAACCAACTCGCAAGCCAATCTAGAAATCATCCACGCCGAGGCAGTAGGCGTCTGCCACAGCGGCGAAGTCGCCACCATCGATCTCGGGGCGAGATCGATCAAGGCCGACCACGTCGTCATCGCCGTCGGCAACTTCCCACCCGGCCATGTCGACGCATTCGCTCGCCTGCCCGAGTACCGACCGGACCCGTGGGCCGCCAATACCCTTGAGGGCATCAAAGAAATAAGCGACGTGCTCCTTTTAGGCACCGGGCTCACCGCCATCGACCTCGCCCTCGCCATCAACGAGCAAAATCCCGCCGCCACCATTCACATGCTCTCCCCCGCCGCCGAACTACCCGCGGCGTGGTGCCCATCAACAGGCACTTGGCCAGTAGAGCTCAGCGGCGCAAAAACCATTCGCGATCTCACCAAACTCATCCGTACCGAGATCGCCAAAGCCCAGGACGCGGGACACTCATGGGAAGAGGTTTTCGACGCCATCCGAGGCCGAACCCCCGCCCTCTGGAAGTCACTCTCCCCCCAAGATCGCCGACGCTTCATGACCCATGTGCGAAGGTTCTTCGAGCGTTACCGCCACCGCATCCCCCCACCCACCGCACAAATCCTGCAAGAGTTGCAGGCATCGGGCAAGCTCCGTTTACATCGAACTACCCCGGATTCCTTCACCCCCCGCACCTTTACCCGAGTCATCAACTGCACCGGCCCCGCCTGCGACTACCGCCGCATGACCCACCCCCTCGTCCAATCCCTCCTCGCCGCCGGCCACATCACCCCCGACCCCCTCGGCCTTGGCCTCGCCAGCAACGAAACCGGAGCCCTCCTCAATCGGGAAGGTATCGCCGAAGGCTGGCTCTGGAGCCTGGGGCCCCCGCTCAAAGGTGCCCTCTGGGAAACCACCGCGGTTCCGGAAATACGTATGCAAGCTAAAGCGCTTGCCTCCGTGCTTTTGAGCGACGAGAGGACGACATCGATCTAAGGCCAGATGGAATCCGGAGATGGTTCCCCTTTCCCAAGGGGGAACCGTGGGAAAGGGGGTCGCGCTCACCGACGGGCCTCCCAAATCCGAGTTACAGGAGGCCAGCGAGGCGTGGAAACTCACCAGCTTTCGCTCGCACATCGGAGCCTAGACAATGACCCAAACCGATAAGAAAGTCGATGTAGCCATCATAGGTGCTGGCCCCGGAGGAACCACCTTAGGCTCGTTCCTGCGCCTCTACGACAAAGAGCTCACCGTCAAACTCTTCGAGCGAGAAACCTTTCCCCGAGACCACGTCGGCGAGAGCCAACTGCCCCTCGTCAGCAAGGTCCTCAGCGAAATGGGTGTCTGGGACCGAATCGAGGCGTGCGGCTTCCCCATCAAGGTCGGCGCAACCTACCGCTGGGGGAACTCCGACGATCTATGGGACTTCGACTTCCTCGCCGGAGGCGAATTCGACGACAAACCGAGGCCAAGCCCCTACTCCGGACAACGAACCTTCACCGCCTTCCAAGTCGACCGAGCCGTCTACGACGAGGTCCTCAGCGACTACGCCACCGAGTTGGGATGCGAAATAGAATTCGGCAACGGAGTGCGAAAGGTTTACCGAACCGGAGACCGAGTCGACTTCCTCGAGATGCGAGACGGCAGTCAAGTAGTAGCCGACATGTACGTCGACGCTTCCGGCCACACCGGCGTCCTGCGGCGAGCAATGGATGTCGAAATTGAAGAACCTTCCGCGCTAAAGAACATCGCGGTTTGGGACTACTGGCAGAACGCCGAATGGGCGGAGACTATCGGGATAGGTGGGACCCGAATTCAGATCATGTCCCTCGGCTACGGTTGGCTCTGGTTCATCCCCATCGGCGAGACGAGAACCTCGATAGGCTTCGTGTGCCCCGCCGACTACTACAAGTCCTCCGGCCTACCGATCGAGGAGTTGTATATGAAGGCGCTCACCAGCGAACCGCGCCTTAACGACCTCGTCCTGAACGCGAGACGGGAAGACAAACTCACCACCACCAAGGACTGGTCCTTCGTCGCCAAGAGAATGTCCGGGGAGAACTGGTTCCTCGTCGGCGAAGCGGGCGGCTTCGCCGACCCCATTTTGTCCGCGGGACTCACGCTCACCCACGTTGGTGCAAAAGAGCTCGCCTTCCTCATCCTCGAATCGAGAAAGGGCGGCGACCGGGCATGGATGTCCGGCGAATACGCCCGCCGAAACGAGCGCCGGGTCCGCCAGCACATCCAATTCGCCGACTACTGGTACAAGGCGAACTCCCACTTCTCCGACCTCAAGCAGTACACCGCCGAAATCGCCAAAGGCTCCGGTCTCGAACTCAGTGCCGAGGAGGCGTTCCAATGGCTGGGCACCGGAGGCTTTGCCGAGGAAGACGGAGGAGTCGCCGGCCTCGCCCTCAACCGCTTCGATCGCGTCCAGCAGATGGCCGGCAAGCTGTCCAAAGGCGCCGGTCAAAGCATGCTCAACGGCTACAACGTGTTCACTCTAGACACCGCCGACGCCGAACAAATCACCACCGCCCGGTTCGAAGAAGGCCGAGTCACCTCCGCCCCCGCCCTAAAGCGAGGCCCCAAGATCCTGCCCCTTGACAGCCTGTTCGGCACCATGATCGAAGCAATGACGGGCAACCCTCGCTTCGACGACATCTACCGCAACCTCGTCGATATCTACGCCCGAGCCAGAATCCCATTCGACAGCTACAACCAGCAGCGAGTCTGGGAATGCCTCGACGCGATGATCCGAGACGGGTGGGTCCAAAGAAGCCTAACGAAAGACCTTGAGCCCATCACCCATTCGTATCTCTTAGAGAGCTCGATCATCCACAAGCGCGATTCCTAGTTGCGGAGATGGTGCCCACCGTCATAGGCGTTGAATAAGGCGAATTGAGCCTCCCCTTGCCGAGGATGTTCGTGCCTTGGGAGGGGGAGGGCAGGGTGGGGGTTGCGGCCAAACTCGACCAGAAAGCCCTGGTTCGAAGCTTATTCTAATGCCTATGGGGAGGGGGTTAACCGCCCTTCTACGAAGCCCAGGCTTCCCTCCGTGCACCCGCAAAGAATTAGGACTTCGTATCCTGGATCATGAGTGGTTTGAAGCGAGAAGCCGTTGGTGCAGGTAGGGGTTCTTCAGTCGCTTGATCTCCATCAGAATGACATTGCACTCGCAAATCGAATGTCGTTCTGAACGAGGCTCACCGAGAGAAGGACCCCTCCTTCAATGAGAGCAGCGAACCGAACTCACCCAACCAGGGTTCGTAATTCTTCCACTTCTGAATTGAAGTCGTGTATACCGGCTGCCGCGCCTGCCACCGACTGGGCGTCGAAATCGTCGACGGATTCTGGTCGTGGTGCAGACAGGCGTCGTCCCACTCCAAGCCGCAGAACTCAAGAATCTCGCGAACCACTGCCTTCCGATCGTGGATCAAATTCTCATACTCGACCTCCAATAGCCGGTCCGCCGGCAACACGGTCTTCCACCGCTCCACCACCCGCTGATACTCCTGATAGTACGCGGTCACATTCGCCTTGTCGTAAACGAACTGCGGACCACCACCAAAGAATGTCATCCACATCGAGAGGCACGTATCCACCGGGTGCCGCTTGATATGCAAAAACCGCGCATTCGGCAAAGCCGCACTCATCAAGCCCAGCAGCCCATAGTTCAGCGGCATCTTGTCCGTGAAATACTCCGACTCCCCGGCCATCAAGGAAACAAACGCGAGATATTGATCAGCGAGCCGCGCAACATCCTCTCCCCCCACCCCGCCCTCGCGAAGAGCAAGCCGAGGCCCTTCCTCAATCCAAAACCGCAACTCACCCGTAGGCTCCACTCGAGAGTGACTCGAAACAATCTGCTCCAACAGCGTGGTGCCCGACCGGATCATCCCCACGATAAAAATCGGCGTCTTCGACGACCCCGAAACTGGTCCCAAAGACGAGAATTGACGGAAGATCGTATCGTTCGTCTCCCGCATATCCGGAATGCTGAACGTGCGCCCTCGCTGATAGATCGTGAACGCATGAGCATTCGCCGCATCATACGCGCGCGCCGCATCCTCGTACATCTTGCTCTCGTCGTACGCCTTGCCGAGCGCGTACTGAATGTACATCCGCTCCCGAATGTTCAGCCCCGATTGCCCCCTAATTTCCTCCATCCGGGTGAGGCGTGGCGGATCCGTCTTCAGTTTGCTCACCTGCATCAGCCCGTAATGGGACTGCCCCGGATTCACCTGGTCGGCGATACTCGCCTCATACAGCGACCGCGCTTCCGAAAACTTCCCTTCTTCCTGAAGCCAATTGGCGTACCCCAGTCGAGACTTGGGCGAAATCTCCAGCAACTCCTTATAAGTGCGCTCCGCGAGCACCGGGTTGCGAGCGAGCGCATAGGTCCCCGCAAGTTCAGACAGCAGCTGAACGTCTCCTGGGTTCATGGTCAACCCGTCCTTGAGAACGTCGATCGCATCCCCAACCATCGAATGTCGAGCCATCACCCGCGAGAGGGTGAGGTAATTCGCAGGCACCCGAGGCGCAAGCTCAATCGCCTTAACATAGGCCTTAATCGCCTCCCCGCTCTTCCCCGATAGGCCCAACGCTAGACCCAAGTTGTGATACGAAGTCGCCTCGTTCGGATTGAGCGCAATGGAAGCTTTGAAAGCCGCCTCCGCCTTGTCAAGCTCGCGCCGCGACAAATAGCAATCCCCAAGAGTGCTGTGCGCGGTCGGATCGTCGGGCTGCAACTCAACCGCCCGCAGGGCGAACGCAAGCGACCCCTCAAGGTCGCCGTTCATGATCGAAACAACCGACATCCAAGTGATCGCGAAAAAGAGATCGGGATCCTGATCCAGCACCCCTCGAAGCCAAGTTTCCGCCTCTTTCCCGCGCCGAAGGCGCGCCAAAACAACGCCAAAAAGAAGGCGATGATCGATGGGGCTTCGATCGTTAACGATCGAAGAAAGGCGGCTCGCGGCACCCAAGAAATCGTTCCGCGAGTAAAGTTCCTGCGCGATCTCGAAGGTGCTGGGCATCGCTTAGGCTGATTCTACCGGCGCGATACCCACAACCTACTTGATGCCCGCGTCCTTCTTGATCTTGGCGATACGCTCGGCTTTGTCGGCCGCGCTCATGTTGCCCGATTGAATCTTGTCAATCTTCTCTTGCGGCGACAGGCCCATCCGAGACTCCATCTTAGGGGCCTGAACTTCGTTGGCGTCTCGTGCCGAACCAGCTCCACAGCCAGTAAGGACGAAGACAGAAAGAGCGATCGGAAGAATTCCTTTAATGGTCATGTGTGCGTGATTGAACTAAAGGGAGAGCCTGGCGCGGTGGCACCAAGCTCTCGGAGACACGAGAAACTAGAAGCTGGCGTTACACAGAATGTTATGATTCTGGTGGTTCTGGCCAAGCTTGTCGATCTGAGTCCAGGTCGTGGGATCGTACGCACCTGAGTGCACCGATCCATCCTCGTTGTAGTTGGATCCATTGTCCGCGCACTGAATTGCGCCGAACATGGAGAACGTGATCGACGTCTTGCGTCGATACTTGGCGTGGCCGTCACAGAACGCGAGGTTTCCGCCGTAGCCCTTGTCCGCACCGTGCGAAGAGTTGATGTCTTGATTGTCGAATCGAGCGTAGACCAACTGACCTGATAGGCCGCCGAACCCGGTGGTTCGCTGTAGGTAGGGCGAATTCCCCGAGACCTTCTGACCATAGCGATTCTCCTGATAGGAGATCGTGTTGGCCGGCTCTGGCATCACGGTCTGCGGCTTGAAGTCCGTGATACCGTTCTTCAAATAGCTGCTGCAGAACGGAGTCGCCTTGCCCGCATTGGGACCAGACGTCTCGAAGCATCCCCATCCGTCGTTGCCTTCGGAGGTAGCCGTCGGACAAAGCATCATCGGGATGTTCTTCACGTACGGTTGGACTGCGCGCTGCCAGTTGACGGCTGCGCCCGGATCCATGGCTCCGTTCGTGTAGGTGTGGTAGTAAGTTTCGCCAGGATCGTCGCCCGTGCCAATGTTCGGACCCCAGTTGCCTGGGAAAGTGTCATCTACATCTCCCGAATAGATGAGCGTGGCAAGGGAAACCTGCTTCTGGTTGCTAAGACAAGTCGTCTTCTTCGCAGCAGCCTTGGCCTGAGCAAAGACCGGGAAGAGAATGGCGGCGAGGATCGCGATAATCGCGATAACGACTAGGAGCTCAATGAGCGTGAACGCTGAACGACGGTGTGTATGCATGAGATTTATTGCGTTTGTATTTCGCTTTCAGTCGGGACCAGGGAGAACACCAGCCGATAACGATTTGTCTCCGATCCGAAATGTATGTGAACCCTTCAAAAGGGACTGTTTGGGCAACCCTCCAGTGTTTCAATCGTCGGACAATATACGTTCGACAATCGCTTTGAAGCTGCAAAGGCCGCTCCATATTTAACAACATACACGCGATTTTCCGATTTGCGTTAATAAATCGCAGATCTTTTGGACAATCAATGAACACGCAATGGACAATATCGAAGCTAATTGTACAATTTGAACCTGGGCTTAACCGGTCATGTTGCCAGCTAGTTAGCCAATCGTAGAACAACGAATGATCAGAGGGGCATCCAGTAAAACGTGACGCGCCGGTTGAGGAATGGATTCCGCCAAGCGATCGAGGAGCAGATCGGCCGCATGCAGGCCAAACCCTTCGAAGTCCTGATTCATGGTGGTGAGAAAGTCGAGGCTCGGATCTTCCCACCGAGCGAGCCAGTCGAACCCCATAATCGCGATGTCATTCGGGATCTGAATCCCCGAGCCTTGGAGGAACGTTGCGATCCAAAACGCCAGGGCGTCGCAGTTTACAAAGACTGCAGTCGGGCGCACGCTAAGCGAAAGGATCTCGTGAACCGCTCGCTGGGCCAGCTCCGTAAACCGAGGGCTGTACTTCAGAGCAGATGTATACGTGCCCGCTGACTTCATCTTCGTCCCAATGTAAGGCGGCAGATTATCCGCTACGATGAGCCGCCCGCGTTCCTTTGGCCCCGCCTGCTCGATCCCCCGCCAGAAGCCCTTAATACGATCGCGCGTGGTCTTCGAGAACTCCGAGTCAGCCACAAACACAATATCCTGGTGCCCGTTCTTCACCAGATGCATCGTCCCCTTCCGCGCCGCCGAACAGTTGTTCGTGCCCACATGGTCGGCCGCAAGGCCTTCCGGCGCAGGGACGTCAACAAAGACAAGGTGCCTTCCCTGCTCGATAAGCTTCGCGTAGAGATCATCGTTAGTGGCTAAAGAGTCCCGCTCGAGGATCGCGCCGACCGCGTCCTGGGCCTCGAGTAACGTCGAGAGAAACTGCCGCTCTTCCTCGATGACGTGGGCACCGTAGAAACGAATCGGCTCCCGAACCACCGTCCGATACTTCGTCCCCATCAGCCCCGCCGAAACCCCCTGCAGGAATTGCAGCGAGACCGGATTGGCGATCGGTTGCGAGATCCAAACGTGGATCTCATTAGCGGTGCTCCGAATTTCCGCCCTGCGTGGTGCTATGATCGGCCGCGAGTAATGCTTGCGACGAATCTCCTCCGTCTCAACGAGCGTCTCAATCGCCCGCCGAATCGTCCCGCGACTCACGCTCGCCTCAGCCGCCAGCTCGTGCTCAGACGGAAGCGTGCTTCCCGAAGCGTACTTGCCCGACCGGATGTTGTTGCGAATGGTCTCGACGGCAACTCGAACTGCGGGCGTGTTCGAGGCTTTCTTCGATGAGGCTGCGTCTTCCATGTGTCTGAGCCACGTAATTGTACACCAGGTGAACAATTACGTGTCAACAGCGACGAATTTGGGGGTTGCCGTTAAATGCGCCGCGCCTCGTCAGCATCCTCCGCAAGCTCATGCATGTACGCGAAAAACGCGTCGGATTGCCCTCTGAACAGCCCCATCATGGTGAGGCCTCGCAGCGCTGCCGCCGCCGCGCCGTGCGTCTCGGTCGGTCGAACGATCGAGCAGCGCGGTAGATTCCGCCTCAGGAAATGAGTGGGTTCCGGCATGATGAAGTTCTTGGTAAGCAGCGCGCCGGCGTCTGAGAGATCGGGAAACTCCAATCCGTTAGTGGGGTCGACCAGGGCAGGTGCATTGCCGGCTTTGTCCTGCCAGGTTTGAAAGTGCATCGCCTCCGTTGGGCCGATGCTGAGGACGATCCTCAGAACCTCTGGATCGTTGACTCTCTGTGCCAACTGGGGATAGAGGCTCGTACCGCCCACCTCGATCGAAGGGAAATGGAAGGCCGCCGTGTTGGCGATGGCCTGAAGGTGAGCGGGAGGGGCCAGGTCGGCATCGTTCCGCGGAATGCCTGGAAACGATCCGTTCCGCAAGCCAGGAACCGCGTCCGGAAACACGAAATTGGGATCGAGATCGGGATTGCGCTCGGGATGGCGATAGCGAGACCACCAACTCGTGTCGAGGGTGAGCTTCATGAGGTTGGTAAGCCGCCCGACTTGCTGTGCGCCCGTCGCCTTGCTACTCGGCAGCGTTCGGAATAGCTCGAGATTCGCCGGCCGCTCTCCACGGGACTCGAGGTAAGCGTTCAAGAACAGCTCGTGACTGATTTCGTCGTGAGTATTGTCGTGGATGTACACCGCCATGTCTCCATCCAAAACCGCCAACGCTTCGGTGAAGGCGGGGTTCCCCGATCCGCCCGGCACGTCGGAATCCTGAATTCCTGCAAGTTCGTTGTACTGCTGCCAAACATCTGTCTCGATGATCTCGGCGGCAGCGAGAAACCTAAGAATGGCCGCATCTCCTCGTTGAAGATGCCGCTGCCCGACCTGATGTGCCTCTGCTTCGGCTGGCAGCAATCCCATAATGGGTAGGATCGCCGCAACTCCCAAAGTCGCACCCTTTGCCAATAGCGAACGACGATTCAAGCGCCCATGAGCCGAAGCCAAGGCAGCCTGTTGCTCTTTCTCAGACATACAATTGTCCCCCTGCCGCTACTATCGCGGACAGTATTTATATAGAATTGGTGGGCCTACCATATCCATAGTCGCCAGTTACGGTCGGATAGTCGGGGTCTAATAGGGGAAGGTGTTGAGAGGCGAAACCTACGAGCGCTTTGACCCGGGTCGTCTCCGGATGCCCCGGAGTAGTGCACAAATCCCCGACCCCGAAGCGGCTTGTGCTTACCCACATCTCAAGGGGATGTGCATCGTAGTACCAGCCCCAAGGGGATTGGTAGACCGAGAGCCCCAGATTAACTTCGGCCCCACGCGAGATATTCGCCTACCACTCCGCGATTGAGCCGTCTGGAGCACGCCAAATCGGGTTCCGCCATTGGTGCCCGATCGCCGCCATTTCGCGGACCTTGGCCTCGTCGATCTCGATTCCCAATCCCGGCCCCATTATCTTTGGCACGTAACCTTCCTCGTAGTGGAAGACCTCAGGATCGACAAGGTAGTCGAGCACATCGCTCCCCTCGTTGTAGTGAATGCCCAAGCTTTGCTCCTGAATGAAGCAATTCGGCGTGCAAAAGTCGAGCTGCAAGCTAGCCGCCAAGGTAATCGGCCCAAGAGGGCAGTGCGGAGCGACCGAAACGTCGAACGCTTCTGCCATCGCCGCGATCTTACGACCCTCCCAAATGCCGCCGGTGTGGCTGAGGTCGGGCTGGAGGATGTCGATGTATCCGTCGGTGAGGGCTTGCTTGAAGTCCCAACGCGTGAACATACGCTCTCCCGTGGCCAAGGGAATCGAAGTGTGGTGAGCGATTTCGCGTAGTGCCTCGTTGTTCTCGGGGAGGACGACCTCCTCGAAGAACATCGGTCGAGATGCCTCCAACTCCTTCACCAAAACCTTGGCCATCGATTTGTGAACGCGACCGTGAAAGTCGAGTCCAATCCCGACATTTGGTCCCACCGCGTCTCGAACCGCCGCCAATCGAACGGCGGCCTCTTCGACCTGGGCGTGATTCTCGATCCATTCCATCGGCCCCACCGCGTTCATCTTCAGTGCGGTGTAACCCTGACTCACCTTCTCCTTTGCCGCGGTCGCCGCCTCTTTGGGATTGTCGCCCCCAATCCAAGCGTAGACCCGCACTCGATCGCGCACCGCGCCACCCATAAGTTCATAAATCGGCACCCCAAGCTGCTTGCCCTTGATGTCCCAAAGCGCCTGCTCGATCCCCGAAATGGCGCTCGTGAGAATCGGTCCCCCACGATAGAATCCGCCTCGATAGAGAACTTGCCACAGGTCTTCAATCTGGGTGGCATCTTTCCCAATCAGGTACTCGCTAAGTTCCAAAACTGCCGCCCGAACCGTCTCCGCCCGCCCTTCCACAACCGGCTCGCCCCAGCCGACCAACCCGGATTCAGTCCTGACCTTCAGAAAAAGCCAGCGCGGCGGGACGGCGAAGAGTTCTAGACTTCTGATCGTGGTGTCTTTCATAGTGACTTCGCGGCGGCAAACTGGCTCGCCACCTCTTCAAGGTGCGCCCAGTCTCCCGACTCCAGCATGCTTCGGCTCACCAAGTGGCTCCCCACCGCGACCGCTGTACTGCCCGCCGCAAAGAAGTCCTTTATATTGCCCAGGGAAACGCCCCCAGTGGGCACGAGCTTGAGAAACGGCATCGGCCCCAAGATCGCCTTAATAAACGCGGGGCCCAGACTGTCGGCGGGAAAGACCTTGAGGAAGTCGGCACCCGCTCGGTGGGCGGTCAAGGCCTCCGTCGGAGTCATGCATCCGCAGACGATGGGGATGTTTGCATCGCGACACGCGCGGATGGAATCGGGCTGGACGGTCGGAGTCACGATGAATTCCGCGCCCGCCCCAATCGCCTTTTCCGCATCTGCCACCTCGAGAATCGTGCCCGCCCCGACACGTATTCCCGGAACCTCGGCTCTTACCGCGCTAATCGCGGAGAGCGCATCCGGCGTGTTCAGAGTGATCTCCATCGCCGTGATTCCGCCCTTGGCGAGTGCCCTCGCCGCCGACAAAAGGTCGCACTCCCGGTCGTGGCGAATGATCGCGATGATCCCCGCCTTCTGAATGTCGATCATCGCCACCCAACCTGGCTATTGCGCATTACCGACTCTAAGTCGCTCGCCGATGCGAGCAAGATATCCCCTCGAATGGTCCGCTTCAGAGCGCCCGCCGCACATCCAGCCTGGAGACATTGCCCCAGATCGCCTTCCCGCAAAGACGCCCAAAGATAGCCCGCCGCAAACGCATCCCCCGAACCGAAGCGATCCAAAGTCGTTTCCACCGGGATCGCCGGATAGCTCATCGCCTCTGTGCCGACGCACGCGCTAGCGCCGCGCGCCCCATCCGTCACGATGACCGTCCCTGCCTTGGTTTGCTGCGCCAAGCTCCGCGCTTGGTCCTCACTCGAGCCAACGCATCCAAAAACAATCTGCGCATCCTTCGAGCTGCAGAACAAAGTGTCGACCCCCTGGACCAGAGGCATCAGAGCGGCATGTGCCGCTTCGGACGTCCAAAGCTTCGCTCGATAGTTAACATCGAAGGAAACTCCCATGCCGCGCTTCTTGGCCCGGGCAAGAACGTCCACGGCCGTTTCTGTGCAGCTTTCGGACAGCGCCGGCGTGATGCCCGACATGTGGAGCCAACGATGAGAATCAATCTCCGAATCCGAGATATCCGCAGGCGACATGCCCGTTGCCGCGGACCCTTTGCGGTCGTAGATCACCCTCGGCGATCGTGGCGAAGCCCCCTGCTCCGCATAAAACGTTCCCACTCGATCGTCGGCTGAAGTCCAAACGATGTGGTCGACGTCGACTCCACAACTAGCCATCGCCGTCTCGACTTTATGGCCGATCGCATGGTCCGGCAGCCGCCCGATCCACGTGGCGGCGACCCCAAGGTTCGCCAGTCCGCACGCGACATTCGACTCGCTGCCCGCGACCCAAGCATCGAAGTTCGAGGCTTGCGAGACAAGCAAGCCTGCCGGCGGCGTGAGCCGCAGCATTGCCTCGCCAAAAGTGAGTACCGGTTGATCCATAGCCCGCCGAAGATGGAGCTTACAGCTTTTGGAGTGGGTAGAGTCGCAAACAATGGTTGCCCTGCTTGCCGCACTTGCTTTTCAAGGCCCGATCGATGCTGCCTCCGCAGCCAAAACCCGCTACGGGGGAGACGTCGCCGTCTGGTACGGCAGCCACTTCGAAGACACCGACGCCCACGACTGGGTCCCCATCCGTGACTGGAACGGCCCGTATCACCCCATGCTTGGGGACTACAAGACGAGTGATCGACGCATCGTCCGCCAACACCTCGAGTGGCTTCGCCGCGCCGGAGTCGACGTGATCTTTTATGACGTGTGCCGCATTCGCCAAGAGCTCACCCTCTACGGCCTGAAGGACCAAAAGACGCTGCAGATCCTCGTCGACGAACTCTCCCACCAGAAGAAGGAGAAGCGCAAACTGAAGCTCGCCCTCTGGATCGAGAAGTGGAACTCGAACCCCCAAAAAGAGGAGTACCGGTTCGGCCTGGACTACATCCGTAAGAACCTCGCCGAAAAAGACTTCTACTACCGCCTCGACGGCAAACCCCTCGTCGTCCGCTACCTAAACGACCCAGCCCCCGACTTCTCGTCGGTGGACGCGGATGAAGCGAACTACCTTACGATCCGCAAAATCTCGCCAACCACGGGTGCCGCGAGTTGGGGTTACTTCTTCAGCCTCGACCCTTCCGCCGAGTGCATGACCGTCAACCCGGGAGCCGATGGCTACATGGAGGGCGCGTTCATCAACGGCATCCTAGCCCACAAACCCCTCGACCTCCCCGCCCTCCGAGCCCACGCCCCCGAAGTCACCGCCGCCCGCCGAGACGGTGCCGGTTTTGAGGAGGAACTCCTAAAAGTCCGATCCGCCAACCCCAAACTCATCTTCATCTCCGGCTGGAACGATTGGGCCTTCTGCATGCAAATCGAGCCCGCAAAGGAATACGGCTTCAAATACGTGGATTCGGCGGCAAAGCTGTTGGGTCGCTGGGAGGAGACGTCGCTTTACCGGCACTAGTGCGACACCGTGTGAAGAACCCCTACCCACACCGAGAGCCCCACACTTCAAAACTAAGCGGGATTCTCGGAAGAGGGCCAAAATCACCGCATCCGCTTAGCCAACTCACCCAACAAAACCGCCTGCCCACCGTGATAAGCCTCGTGCTGCACAACGTGCGACACCACCCACCGAAACGTCTTCGAGCCTCCATGGTGCTCCTTCGCCGTCTCCCCCGCCGGAAATGACCGGACGTTCTCCAAAGTCCGAGCCCGAATCGTATCCAGCAAGCCGTAGTAGTACGACAACGGCTCCGCCGGCGGGACCGGCCATGTCCCATTGTCGACATCCGTCTCCCCAACCATCAGCCGCCCCATCTCCACCGGATCAGGCTCCCGCCCAAGACAGAACGACTCGAACCAATAAACCTCAACCGCCCCGATGTGCAGCAGCAACCCTCCAATGCTGTACCCACCCGGGTAAGGCTGCCAAGTAATCGCATCAACACCCGGATGCCCCAACTCCCCGCGCCACTCATTGGTACCGTCCTGCAAACTCGCAAGCAACAACCCGTAGTCATCCGGATACCCAGCAAGCGGAGCGATGTCGAAGTGGTGCATCGCAGAATTCTACATGCTCGCCCGGATCGAAGCCAATCGATGAAAAGCCGCCAACATCGACCCCGACGTGAACTCACCCGCGATGTACCCATCGCCAAACCGCTCCCGCCGAATACTCAGCACAAAGTAACGCCGGATCTGGTCAAGCGAGGCCGACTCAAAATCTAAAGCTTTCGACAGAACCGAGACAACTCCCGGCCCCGCCACCGTCCCCGGCGGGTCTTCAGGAAGGACCCCGTACGGATCGACCTGGCAAGAAGTGCCAAACGCGAGCTGCTTTATCTGCTCGACAACTGCGTGATACGTCGGATACGGAACCTCACCTTCCACCACCGACCAAGTCGCAGGAACGAAGCCAGGGTCCTCGATCTCGGGCAACAAAGCCAGCATCCGGTCAATATCCGCCACAGCCCAATCCGGCATGGTTCACCCTACCTCCCCGTCCAACCCAAAGCCGGCGAGCCTGCGCCGATTGACCCATTTGCGGAGCGGAGCCCTACACGTAGCGTTGGCGTCCCCGCCGACGATCCGGAAAGGGGCCTTGTCGCCGTAGCTCGGGAGAGCGAAGGAGGAAGGGGGTTGCGACCACCGACAAACCCACCCCAATTCACGTCGGCTCCTCAATCGGGACCTGCCTTCGTCACATCCACAAATGCGTCCGCCACAAACGGCACCGCCTCTCGAATCTTCCGATCCAACACGTCCATCTCGTGCGCCCAACTCACCTTCTCTGTGGCAGATTTCGCATTACGATTCCAGACTCTACGCCCCTAGCACAGGTTTCTGACCGTCAGGTACCGTCGCTCTGTCATGTTCGCACTGATGGCAACCCTCGGATTGGTTTCTCAAGCTCAAGACCTCGAGTCGAGGGGACCGATCGTGAGCCTGATCCAGGGTAAGCCGCTAACCGCCAAAGTCTCGCCCGGTCACGTAGCCGCCAACCCCTTCAACTTCAGCCCGACTGCTATCTCGCCCCGGCCTGGAAAAGCAAACTGGATCTGGCTCAGCGAGCAAAGCGCAAAACCCGCCGCCGCAAACTTCCGGAAGGAAATCGACCTACCAAGCGCACCTCAGTCGGCCCAAGTGTGGTTCAGCGCCGATGCCCACGCCCGCGTTTACGTAAACGGACGCTTAGTCGCCCGCGGTCCCGATGACGGCGGCCAGGACTACCCCGGCCAGCAGACCAATCGTTGGATCGTCAACTACCGCGACCTCACCCCCTACTTCTACAAAGGCCGCAACGCGATCGCCGTCGAGGTGTTCACCGAGCGAGCGATGATGGGCCGCTACAACTCAAAAGGTCGAGGCGGATTACTCTTCGAAGCCGCTCTCCAAATGCCCGACGGCCAAAGCCTGTTCCTCAGTGGCGACGACTCCTGGCGCGCAACACCTGGAAAGGAATGGACGTTCGCCGAGTGGAAACCCGGATCCGAAGCCCTCGAATTCGATGCCGCCTCCGAAGAAATCGGCTGGAGAAACCCCGGAAGTTAGGTAGAAGGGTGCCTCCCCTTGCCAAGGATGGTTCGTGCCTTGGGAGGGGGAGGGCAGGGTGGGGGTTTCGACGCCGAATTTGACCAGGGGGCAGGGTAGGAGATCCTTCTCTCGGCAAGCCTCGATCCGAATGACACCCGTGTAGAAAACCCTAAGGTGGAATCGCCCGAGCGATTCCACCTTAGGGATTAGCTGTTTGAATGTCATTCTGATGGAGCCCTGGCGACTGAAGAACCCCTACCCACACCGAAAGACTCTCACTTCAAACCATAACATGACCAGAACCGCTTGAATTGATGGCAATGCCTCGACAAGCTCCGAAAGGGGGGAACAGGCTCGCAGTCCAATGCCCTTCGCCGATAGAAAAACATCAACTACTCCCAACGGCGACTCCGGCATAACTCTTGCCTTAACCGCAAGGCATGTCTGCATACAAATTCTTAAGGCTGACCCTCGGCGTCGCCGCCCTCTCGGCGGCCATCGCGGCGTCCGCCACCACCACCGCTCCGGCCAACACCGGTTCGGTCGACGGCTTCGGCAACGACATCAACTGGACCCTTAGCATCGACGGCGGTTCAAGCCAGCCCGTCGGTCTCGCACCATACGGCGGCTACTACAACGGCGCTCCGTTCACCGGCGCCTCCGCTTGGATTGGTCTACTGGGCGTTCCTACCTCGACCTATACCTACACGACCACGTTCAACGTGGACGCAGGCGACCTTGCCGGCTACGGCGTTTCGGGTGCCTTCTCCAGCGACAACGCGAGCAAGTTGTTCCTGAACGGCTCCGACACCGGCATCGGTGCGGCCTACGGTAACGGCGGCGCGGTCCCCGGAGACAGCTACCTTCAGGCGTTCACCTTCAGCCTGAACTCCGGTTTCGTCGCCGGTCTGAACACGATGTCCTTCGTGGTCACCAACGACGCCGGTTCCGTCTCGGGCGGCTGGGCCAACCCTGACCCGAACGGTCTCCGAGCCGAGATGCAGGCAGTCCCAGAGCCCTGCTCCATGGCCGTCCTCGGCCTCGGCATCCTCGGCGTCATCCGCCGACGACGAAACGCCTAAGCGCGTTCACTCCAAGCGGACGTTGCCACGCAACGTCCGCTACCCCCATAATCTGCGGAGATGGTTCCCTTCGCGTAGCGAAGGGAACCGTGGGGGAGGGGAGGCAGCAACTTAACTTCGAATCCCTAACCTTTGCCCCAGTCAAAGTCTGCTCGAGCCAAACAGTCAACGGATTCATCCCCGTCCCGTTCGCGAGTTTGTGATTGACCTAAAGATGTGGGTAACGATAAGAGGCACCCCCTCGGGTAGCTTCGAGCAAGGCATGAACATCACGTCGCGGACGCACCCCTCCGGCCAGATCATCTACACCGTCGAATCCGGCGACTCGACCTTCGAACTCACCGACTTCGGCGGCCAACTTCTCTCCTGGACAAAGGCCAACGTCCCCATCATCTTCGCCAACCGCGACCACGCCGTGATGGACGGCCACACCGCCTACCGAGGCGGAGCCCCCATCTGCTTCCCCCTCTTCGGCAAGGGCACCCTCCTACCCAACGCTCCCACCCTAGCCCCCCAACACGGACACGCCCGGACCTCCATTTGGTCGGCCGAGATGGCTGCCAATTCCATCCAATTCCAAACCCTCCAATCCACCGCTCCCGAGGTCGGAGCTACCGAGTTGAACTGCCAAGTGACCTACCACTTCGACACCGACTTGAGCGTCGAAGTAGACGTAACGAACCGGGGCGGAGCCGCCGCGCCTTTTCAATGGGTCCTCCACACCTATTGGGCCACCGAAGACCCCGCCGCTGCCGTAACAGAGGGACTCGGCGCAGGCTATCTCGACAACCTCCAAAACTACGCCGAAACCCAAGACCCCGCCCCCGACGCCCCCCACCAACCCCCTTTCGACCGCGTCTACCCCGACTCAAACCCCCACCTCCAGCTCAGAACAAAGGAGTACGAGGTCGCCATCGAAACCAAATCCTGCGCCGGATCCGTCCTCTGGAACCCCGGCCCCCACCACCCCATAGCCGACCTAGGCACCCCCAATTTCATCTGCCTAGAAAGCGGCCTCATCACCCCCGCGAGAACCCTGAACCCCGGAGAGTCCTGGTCCGCGACCATCTCCTACGCAGTTCAGGTCCCGGGCTGACCCTCCGGAGATGGTGCCCTTCGCGTAGGAGAGTGTCGGATCGTAAAGGAGCGCGGCCCAAATGTAGCGTTGGCGTCTCGCCGACGATCTGCAAGCGGCGGTGAATCCAGAAGGTTTGAACCTGAAGCAAACCCTTCCGGATCGTCGGCGGGGACGCCAACGCTACATCTGAACGTCCTCCTTTACAATCCGACACTCTCGTTGCGAGGGGAGGCAGCAACTACTACGAAGCCCTAACCCTTATCGCGGTCAACGTCTGCTCAGGCCCGCTACGACGGAGGCGGACCTAGAAATCCTCTCCAACGACCCGATACAGATCAAACACAACTTCCGCCACCCGAGGATCCTCCACCTCCGCCACGAACGTCAGCACCCGCGACTCTCCAACCTCAAACGTAACCGCCGACCAAGGCAACCCCGACCAAATCTTCACATCCGGC
>JBBQFM010000053.1:0-28586 GCA_038321975.1 Fimbriimonadales bacterium
GGACGCAAAGCTTTTCTTTGTAAAGAAGAACCGACAGCTTGGAGAATTGAATCAGACAACTTGGTACAAGGGGTTTGAGAAGAGCGCGGGGAAGGAGGAGAAGGGAGAGTTAAAGATCGCCTCAATGGACGTGACCGATAGTGCGGCGTCGGTCAAGGTCACGGAGGTTTATCCCGACTCTACGTACACCGACTACCTAAACCTCCTCAAGCTCGAAGGCAAGTGGCAGATCGTGAACAAGGTTTTCACCTCTAAGCATCGATAGGACCGCTGCAACCGACGAGAGTTGATCTCCGTTCGGTATTGTCAGTCGACAGATGGATGCCCCTTCAACTCGCCGAACCACGAACGGGCCTCGCTCGATTCATACCGCTATTCGAAAGGTCTGGCTGATTTCGAACGCGTTCACATTCGGGATACTTGCGATCGTCACCTCGGGGGTCGAGTGGGGATTTTTGAAGGCGATCGATGCTCGCTGGCATTTTCCGATCTTCATGCCGGTTGTTTGGATCGTCGTCGGTATCTGGACGTCCAGCTTCGTCAAGCGGCAGTGGAAGGCCTGGCAGTATGAGATTACCGACTCGGAAGTGGTGCTCTCGTGGGGAGTGCTGTTCCAAACTCGACGTTTCGTGCCCCGTGACCGGGTTCAGCACGTGGACATCACTTCCGGACCTCTTGCCCGCAAGTTTGGTCTTGCCCATGTTCATCTTTATGTGGCGGGAGCTCATGGATCGGTAGGAGGAATACCAGGGCTGACTCCGGAGGAAGCGGAAGACCTGCGCATGATGCTGGTGGAGACTCAGGCCGAGCATGTTTGACACGCCCAATCGGCTGCACCCCGCTTCGATTGTCATCAACTTCGGGGCGTACTTTTTGGCAGTCGGCCGTAGCTTGATCGCTCCCGTGATTGCGATTTTGGTGTCGAAAGGGCACTCGACTGCCCAGTTTGTATCGCTGGTGATTGGCGGATCCATCGCCGTCATCGGGGGGATTTCGCTCATTGCCCCCGTCCTTCACTACCTTTCGACCACCTTCTACATCCACGAGGATGCGCTGGAAATTTCGAGCGGATTCATTTGGCGGAAGAAGCGGACGATTCCTCTTGCTCGCATTCAGAACGTCAACGTGGAGCGGACCCTGTGGCATCGAATCCTTGGGGCGGCGGCAGTAAAGGTGGAGACCGCGGCAGGGCACAAGGGGGAGGGCGATCTGACTGCGCTTTCCGTCGAAAACGCGAACCGCCTTCAGGCGGTCCTTCTTCAAAGGAGCGACGTAGCTTCCACGCCCGAGCCGCAGACCAAGCCGGCGCCGCTGTACGAGCTCTCGACGAAGCAGGTTCTCCTTGCCGGAGCGTTGGGAAATCGTGCGATGTATATCATTGCGAGCGTCTTTGCGGTGCTGCAGTCGGAGGGTTCGCAGAAGTTTTACCCGTGGCTGATCCGCTATTCCCATCGGCTCGGACCGGTCGCAACCGTGGTGACGGCAAGTCTCGCTTTCCTCGGGCTAGTGGTGATCGGCTGGCTGGTTTCCATCGTCATCTCGGCGACCCGATTCTACGGATTCAAAATCGAACGGCACGAGCGCGGGCTGCTCTTGTCCCACGGGTTGATCACCCAGTTCCGAAGCATCATCCCGGTTGGGCGGATTCAAGACGTGCGCATTGTGCAGCCGATCATGTATCAGCTCCTCGGTTACAGCGAGATTTATGCCGACACGGCGGGGTCATTCGATAAGAAAGATGTAGCTTCTGCTAACAAGATTTGTCCGATTCTGCCTGAGGATGGAGTCGACAAGATTGGGCATCTCCTGATGGAAGAGTTCGAGTTCGGGGGTCTCTCGTGGATGCAGGTCAGCCGCAAGACGATTGGTCGCCACGCGATACGCTCTTTCATTACGTGGACGATTTTGCTCGCCGTTCCGCTTGGCTATTGGCTCCGGTGGCATGCGCTTTGGTTTGCGCCTCCTCTCGCGATTTCTTCCGGAATCATGGGGCTGCTGTACTACCGATATGTTGGCTACGCATTCACCGACGACATACTGGTCGCCCGCCGAGGGATCTTCCGCAAAGAAGCGGTGATCATTCCGTTCGACCGCATTCAGCACTACACGATCAACTCGTCGTTCTTCCAGAGGTTCTTGGGACTCGCCACGATTACTGCGATCAGCGCTTCTACCTCCAGTCACCCTATCCACATCGCGGACGTTGAGATCGAGTCGGCAGATCGGTTGCGCCGCACGATCGGCGCTTCCATTTACAGCCACATCGGATCTCGGCGGGGCGGGCTTTAGCCCTCTCCCGAGCGCTTTTTGATCTCAGCCACCAGATCGTGCATGTTTGCGATGCTTGTATTCACGTTTAGCTTCTTGCCATTCGCTACGACCACATAGCTTCCTGCCCCTTGCCTCGTATTGACCTTCTCCACTAAGGTGACTTCGGGCCAGGCCGCCTTGAAAGTGACTCTCTTCAGCAGGTTTGTCGAAGAGATGCCGACGTCGTCGATGGTGACGGCGGTGTTAAACGTGCTCAGCAGAACGAGGACGCCGAAGAGGAGGATGGGAATCCCGCCTACCGTTCCAAACCAAAGTTCGCTCGCGCTTGCAACGTGCTCGCCGCCGGTAGCTTTCGAGGTGGCCTGCATGAATGAAATTCCGGTCGCCAGATGGTAAGCCGCCAGCCCCGAAAGAATCGCACCCGTGAGGGCCAGCATTCCGCCGACAACCGCTAAGCAAGAGGCTTGACGATAGACACGAGCATCCATGGGTTCAGTTTATGTCACTTGGGTCGCGACCCGAACACGTCTCGAACCGCTTCCAAATACTTCATGCCGTGGCGGACGTCGGGTTCGAGGTAGCTGCCCTCGGTCCACTCGTTCCAGCAGTTGATGTTGAGGATGCGCGGACCGTTCGGCTTGGAGAGCAGGCGATCTTTGGTCATTTGGGGGGCCCGGGCGGAGTAGGTGCCTCAGCTCCAATCGATATCGATGCCCGATTGCATCAACAGTTCAGAAAGCTGCCCGACGTGACCTTGAAGATGCCGCAGGGTCATCAGTTCGTGAGAGAGCTTGGTGACGTTTTTGTACCAAGGGAGGCCACTCTCCTGGCTGTCGAGATCGAGGCCGTCGACGGTCGAATCGAGGATTCTGTCGACGTATCGGATGTATTCCAAAATATCGCTTTGGTCGCTAGCCTCGGTGCCGGCCGGCAATTCGTAAGGTTCGAGATCCCATGGCTTCTGCCACATTCGGCTGAAGTCGGGGCGTTCGTAGACTGCGAGGCCGATCGGTGGCTGAAATGCGTCATCATCCTGCCCGAGGTAGAGGTGGGTGAAGTAGACATCGTGGAAGGCGATCCGCCAAAACGGTCGCTCCACGCCGTTCCATTCGGGATTGTCGAGATGCGCCGCTGGCGCAACGATCGGGTTCGGGGTGGCCCAGAGCTCTTCGGGGCAGGCCTCAACGCATCTCGCCAGCATTAAAAGGCCAGCGCGAAACTGCTCTTTAAGCGCCGCTCGCAAATCCATGACCTTATGCTACCGGTCTCTCCGGTAGGCGGACTCGTGCTGGCCGATACCTCATATGCCTGGGCATATCGAAGTCGTGGAGCCCGGTCAGTTGGGGGGAGTTCGAGCTCTAAATAAAAGAGGCTAGGCACAAGGCCTAGCCGTATCACTGCGCGGCGAACCACAGCTAGCGAGGACTTTGGCTCTTGCGAGCCTCGCCTCAAAGATTTTACGCCTCTTGAAATCATTGTAGCGGGACTGGGCGCGCGGTGCCAAGGGGATATTTGTGAAAGGGAAGTGAGAACCGGCTTTCTCCGGGAGGGGCGACGGCTTTCTGACGGAAGCCCGCCAAACCGATACTCCGGCTTAGTGGGCACGCTATGACCGCGATCATAGTAAGGTGGAGGGAGAAGCCCAATGATCTGACTATTGGGACATCCATGGACAAGCACTTCTACATCGACCCCAGCCGCTGCATCGGATGCCGAGCGTGCGTTCAGGCGTGTGGAGAGTGTGAAACCCATCCCGGGGTTTCGATGATTCACTTGGTGGACATCAAGCGGGAGGATACGGTGCAAACGACGCCGGTCGTGTGCATGCACTGCGAAGAGCCCGCTTGCGCGGCAGTTTGTCCGGCCGACGCCATTAAGCGCACTCCCGACGGGGTTGTACAAACCGCGCTCAAGCCCCGCTGCATCGGCTGCACGAACTGCGTCTATGCGTGTCCGTTCGGCGTGCCGAAGTACGAAGCTCAGCCCGACATGATGATGAAGTGCGACATGTGCTACGACCGCACTTCGGTCGGGCTCAAACCGATGTGCGCGACGGTGTGCCCGTCCGAGGCGCTGTTCTTCGGAACTCCAGAGGAGATCGCCGAGCGGCGGAGCCAACCGGTAAATGAGTTCAACTTTGGCGGACGCACGATTCGAACCCTCGTGAGCGTAATGATGCCGGCTTCGCATCGACGAATGGACGTGAAGCCGGGCCAGGTGATCCGCAAGAACGACCTCCTCGGAAAGGTGAACCCGGATGGCCTGATCGAAAACGTGAACCTGCTGAGCATGGTGGAGGGGTAAGTGATGGAAGACAAGCTTCGCCAAGACTTTCCTATCGATTGGGACGAGGATCATTTCGTCTCGCGAAAGGAGTTCCTGAAGTTCATGACCCTCGCCAGCGGCGGGCTTGCCCTAGGCTCGGTGGGCCTCGCTCTTTGGACAAAGTTGCCGCGCGACCATCGCCAGATGCAGGCGATGGCAATCGGGGAAGTTGCGAGTCTGGCCGTCGGTGCCTCGATGGCATTCACCTACCCTCGGGAGCACGATCTGTGCATTCTTCTTCAGCCGGCACCGGGCGTCTATAAGGCGTTCTCGCGGCGCTGTACCCACCTTTCGTGTCCGGTCGAGTGGGAGCCAGAAAAGAACCGACTGTTCTGCCCTTGTCACAACGGAGCCTTCTCGGTAAAGGACGGGACGGTTCTTCAAGGTCCGCCGCCAAGACCGCTGCCGGAGATCATGCTCGAAATCCGCGAGGGCCAGTTCTACGCGGTCGGCGTCAAGAGGAGCGAAGCGTGAAGGTTAGCCCCGCGGGCCATCGTCGACGACAGCGGTCCGCGGTGCTTGTGGCGCTGCTGATGTTCAACTTGGTACTGGTTCTCCTGCAACTGTGGCTCTTCGTCGGAGTCCTTGAGAGCCTTCAGGATGGGCGAGTCACGATGGCAATCCCCGCCGCGATTCTGTCGTTCGCGATCCTCGGGGTCAATATCTGGATGCTTCGAGGCGTGGTGAAGTTGACGAAGGGCGTCGACAGGGGCTGAATTGCGCATGCAAGAAAAATCAATCGCCAACCGGATACTGGTCATGAACACGCTGGCCTTTACGGTCTGCTTCGCGGCTTGGACAATGTACGGTGTGCTCGGGGCGTTCCTCTCGGACCATGGCATTCTCACGATCGACAAAGCCCAAATGGGCTGGCTCCTCGGGATTCCGATCCTGACCGGATCGCTTCTGCGATTGCCGGTTGGGCTACTGACCGACCGGTTTGGTGGCAAGCCCATCAGCATCGCGATCATGCTTTTCTCCGCGCTTGCCCTGGTTGCCACCAGCTTTGCGAGCAGCTTCCTCGCCTTCGTATTTACGGGACTCGCTTTCGGGGTCGCTGGCGCCATTTTTACGGCAGGCGTCGCCTACACATCTCTGTGGTTTCCGAAAGAACGGCAGGGAACGGTTCTGGGGATTTTCGGGATGGGGACGGTCGGCTCGGCCCTCACAAGTATGGGGGCGCCGGTGATCCTGAACGCGCTCACCGATAAGGGCACCAAGCCGGAGGGGTGGCGCGGTCTGCCCTTGATCTATGCCGGCGCTTTGGTTGTGGTGACCGTGTTGTTCGCCCTGCTAACTCAGAATAAGAAAGTTGTGGCGGGTCCCAAGAAGACCCTGGGAACGATGCTCAAACCGATGCGCGACGTCCGGGTCTGGCGGTTCGGCTTGTACTACTTCGTGGTCTTCGGCGGGTTTGTTGCCCTTAGTCAGTGGCTCATTCCCTACTACCTGAACGTCTACGGAATGTCGCTCGCAACGGCGGGACTCATGGCCTCGGCATTCAGCCTTCCAAGCGGCATCACCCGGGCACTGGGCGGCATGGTCAGCGATCGGTTCGGAGCTCGATCGACGATGTACGTGGTCCTGAGCGCCTGCACCGTTCTGTTCTTGGCGCTGGTCGCACCCAGGATGGATATCACTTCGCCGGGCGAGGGGATCATGGCGGACAAGGCAGGCACGGTTTCCGCGGTCAGTTCGACGTCGGTTTTAGTTGGCCCGAAGACTTATTCCTTGAAACAGAAGCCCTCGGACGTCGTGGTGGAGGGCAACCTCGTTCTGCCGAAGTTCGATTCGTGGCAGGAGCCCGCGGTGAAGCCGGGGCAAGAGGTGAGGAAGAAGGAGTTGCTGGCCCACGGCGTGACTCACGTGTTCTTTCAGGCTAACGTGTGGGTGTTTAGCAGTGTGGTGCTGTTGGCAGGTGCGATGATGGGGTTTGGAATGGCGGCGGTGTTTCGCCACATTCCGGATTACTTCCCGAACGACGTGGGGGTGACCGCTGGTTTGGTCGGAGTCATCGGCGGCCTTGGAGGGTTCATCTGCCCGATCCTGTTCGGGTGGATGCTTAAGGCGACTGGGCTGTGGAGCAGTTGCTGGCTGTTCCTTGCGGTGCTAACGGTGGTCAGCCTTGTGTGGATGCACCTCGTGATCCTTCGCATGGGCCATGAACAAGATCGCGACCGGGCGGCCGAGGCGGGGAGCTGACGATGAGCAAGTTACCGAAACGATTCACCTCGTTCGTTGGGGAATATCCGGAGATCGGAGCCGCGTATCACGACCTCGGCGAGGCGGTGGGCAACGCGGGTCCGATCGACGCGAAGACGAGGGCGCTGATCAAGCTTGGTGTCTGCATCGGAGCCGGGCTCGAGGGCGGTTCCCACAGTCAGGCACGAAAGGCGCTGGATGCAGGAGCGACGCCCGACGAGCTGCGCCACGCGGCACTGCAGTCGCTCACAACGATCGGTTTCCCTTCTATGATGCGAGGCTTCTCGTGGGTCGAGGACGTGCTGCGCAAGCACGCGGCGGAGGAGGCGGAATGACGGTTCCGCGGTCTCAGGTGGTTGCTTTCACGGCTGCGACGGTCGCCAGTCTTCTGGTGATCGGGGCGATATACTTCGGGTCGGGCTCGCTCAGTCGGTTCGATACGCCGCTCGCGGCCTATGCGGCGGCGACGGTGTTCGCGGCGTTCGGGATGGTGTATCGGTATACGATGTGGGTTCAGCGGCCACCCACTTGGCGCTACTTCGTCGCGAGCCTGAAGATGTTCGCGCAGCCGAAGTCGCTGTTCAAAAGCTCGGTGCATTTGGTGGCGTTGCTGTTCAAAAACATTGTCGCCCAGAAGTTCATCGCAAACCGTGGCAAGGGTCGCTGGTTTGCTCATATGTGTATGGCATGGGGCTGTCTCTTGGCGTTTGCCATCACGATTCCGCTGAGTTGGGGATGGGTGTCATTCGGGCACGACGGCGCGGGGAACTACATCGTCGAGTTCATGGGCATGCAACAGTTCGCATTTCCACCCCACTCGATCATCGGCTTCTTCATGTTCAACGGTCTGGTGATTTCGGCGATCCTTATCATCACCGGCGTGGCGTTTGCGATGCACCGGCGGCTTTTTAACCATGGAGCACAGGCGGTGCAAAGTCTCGAGAACGATCTCATTCCGCTGTTTTTGCTCTTCGCAGTCTCGGTCACGGGCCTAATGCTCACGGCGAGTTACAAGCTGATGGGCGGCGAGCACTTCTCGTTTCTCTCGCTGCTGCATGCGTTCACGGTCGTCCTCTTGCTCCTCTGGATGCCGTTCGGCAAGCTGTTCCATATCGTGCAGAGGCCCGCACAGCTCGGGGTGCAGCTGTACAAGGAAGAGGGCGCGAAGGGCCCACAAGCCATTTGTCTGCGGAGCGGATTGCCCTATCAGAGTGAGCTGCATCACGACGACCTGGTGGCGGTGATGAAAGATGTCGGCTTCGACTTCGGCGAGCACCAGAATCTGTCCCCCGAAGAGAAGCGAAAGCTCATCGCCTTGAATCAGATGGCGGTCCTCGGGGACGTCCCCTTTGCCGGTTAAAAGTGCAAGAAACCAATGGCTAAACTGCCCGTATCTGAAGAAGCACTGACCCAATCCTTTGGGCCGCACCTCGCCTACGAGCCTCCGGGAGGTTGGCACGGTCGCGGAGAGCCCGAGAAGCTGGTAAAGACTCATTGCTGCTTCTGCGGTCAGGGCTGCGGCATCCAGCTCAAGGTACGAGACAACAAGGTGATCGGCTTCGAGCCGTGGGAGGAGTTTCCCTTCAATCGCGGCAAGCTCTGCCCGAAAGGCATCAAGCGGTACCTGCAGAACAATCACCCCGACCGGCTCCTGGACCCGCTCAAGCGAGTCGAAGGGGTGGGCTTCGTGCCCATCGGATGGGAAGAGGCGTTCGAGACCACCGTGCGAGAAATTCGGCGCATTCAAGAGCAGCACGGCCCGGACTCGGTCGCGGTCCTCTCCGGAGTTTCTCTCTCGAATGAGAAGAGCTACCTCATGGGCAAGTTTGCGCGGCTTGGGGTGAAGACGGCCGAACTGGACTACAATGGCCGACTTTGCATGGTGTCCGCGGGAGCCGGAAATAAGAAGGCGTTTGGAGTCGACCGGACCGCAGGCGCTTGGACGGACATCCCTCTTGCCGAGGTGATTCTCTGTGCGGGGACCAATGTGGCGGAGTGCGCTCCAATTACCACCGACTACATTTGGCGGGCTAGGGACAAGGGCGCGAAGCTGATCATGGTGGATCCGCGCGTGACCCCTCTCGCACGAACCTGCGACCTCCATTTGCCCGTTCGTCCTGGCACGGATAGCGCGCTATTTGGCGCCATGCTTCGGATCCTCATCGAGGAGGGCATGGTCAACCGAGAGTTCGTCGACACCTATACGAGCGGGTGGGCTGAGACCGAGGCCGCCGTGATGGAGATGTCGCTAGAGGAAGCCGCCCGAATCACGGGCGTGCAGCTCGAGGACATCGTGAAGGCAGCCAGGATGTGGGGGGAGGCGAAGACCTCCTTCCTCCTCCACGCGAGGGGAATCGAACAGCACACGAAGGGCACCGAGAACGTTCTGTCGTGCATCAACTTGGTCCTCGCGACGGGACGCTTGGGTCGGCCCGGCTGCGGTTATGGGACGATCACGGGCCAGGGCAACGGGCAGGGTGGTCGAGAGCACGGACACAAGTGCGACCAGCTTCCGGGCAATCGGGATATCGAGAATCCCGAGCACCGGAAGTACATCGCCGAAGTCTGGGGGTGCGACGACAGCGAGCTTCCTCACAAGGGACATCCGGCGCCGGTGATCATGGAAATGATCCACCGGGGCGAGATCAAGGGACTGGTCTCCATTTGCTTCAACCCCCTCGTCTCGCTGCCCGATAGCAACTTTACACGCGAAGCCCTCGATCGGCTGGAACACTACACCGCGATCGACTTCTTCCTCAACGAGACTGCACAGCACGCAGATATCGTGCTCGCAGGTTCTCTGCATGAGGAGGAGGAAGGCACGGTGACCAGTGGCGAGGCTCGGGTGAACCGAATTCGCGCCGCGGTCAACCCGCCGGGCAACGCCAAGCGCGACACCGACATCATTCTCGAACTTGCCCGACGCTTCGGTCAGGGCAAATACTTCGACCACTTCAACACCTCTGAAGATATCTTTAACGAGCTGCGGGTGGCGTCACGTTACAGCACGGTCAGCTACTACGGGATGACGTACGAGCGGCTGGAGCAGGAGATGGGCATCTTTTGGCCGTGTCCGGAGATTGGACATCCGGGCACACCTCGGCTGTTCGAGGACATGAAGTTCCATACGAACGATGGCAAGGCTCACTTCAACGCCGTTCGCTACCGACCGAGCGCGGAGGAGCCGGACGAGGAGTACCCGATTATCCTCACCACGGGTCGCGTGGTGTCTCAGTATCTGAGTGGCAGCCAAACCCGTCGAATTGGGCCCCTGGTCGACCAGTGTCCCGAGCCTTTCATCGAAATCCATCCCTCGCTCGCCGAGGTGTATGGGATCAAGGACAAGGATTGGGTGCATGTGGAGAGCCGGCGGGGAAGCTTGGTGGTGCAGGCAAAAGTCGTAACCACTATTCGGCCGGATACCGTGTTCATCCCGTATCATTGGGCAGGGAAGAAGTCGGCGAACCAACTCACTATTCGCGCCTACGATCCAACCAGCGCGATGCCAGAGTTCAAGAAGGCGACCGTGAGGTTGCGGAAGGCGGAAGTCGGGGAGCTAGGAGCAGGCGATTCCGATTCAGAGGGTAGAACCCCAAGGACAGATGGAACCAAGTAACCCAACCCGTGACCCCGCCCGCGAGCGATTCGCCGCGTTGGCGCATCTCATTGATCTACCGGAGGCGGCTCGGAGTCTTCTGGCAGAGTCTAACCCGGGACATCAGGGGCACCGGCAGATTGCGCTTCACAAGACGAGCCACACGACGATCGCACTCTTTGCTTTCGAGGCAGGAGGGGTTATGCCGCTCCATCAAGCCCATGGCGCGGTCATTATTCAGGCGCTTTCCGGCCACCTAACCGTGGTCACCGCGGAGGGTGCCCACGAAGTCACCGCTGGTCGAGTCCTCGTGCTCGCGCCGGATGTGCCGCACGACGTTACCGCTCAAGAGGCTTCCCAAATGCTCCTTACCGTCTCGCTCGCGCCGCCGAAGGTCTAGAGCAAGGTCCACTTCAGGAGAAATGCCTCGGCGCACTCACCCGTTTCGAACGATTCTCGTTCGGCAGGTAGGTGCAGCAGGGCATCTGCCGACGCCACTCCGCCGATCATGTAGGAATCTTGTCCGTGGGTTGGCCTCGCAACGACTCCGCCGTGGCCGAACTCCAACCGGACGCGGACGAATTCCGCCCGTCCCGGCCGCTTAGAAATCGGCTCGCCAAGTTTCACGATGAGGGTCGGCGGCTGCGGTTCCGATGCGCCCATCAGGCGCAGGATCGCCGGGCGTACCAGCAGTTGGAACACGACCATGGTGGCAACTGGGTTTCCAGGGAGGCCAAACATAAGCTTTCCGTGTCGCAAGCCAAAGAACGCCGGCTTTCCTGGCTTAATCGCCACCTTCCAGAAGATCTCCTCCACTCCAATGGCGTCGGCGCATTCCCGAACGTAGTCTCGATCTCCCACGGAGACGCCTCCTGTGGTAAGCACGAGATCGGCGTGTTCGAAGGCGTGTCTCAGTGAAGCCGTGAGGGTCGCCGGATCGTCGGGCAGAAGGATTCCGTACGCGTCAAGGCCGAGGGCTCTCGTCGCAGTTAGGAGGGTGGTGAGACTGCTTGCGAAAACGGCTCCGGTGGGGAGTTCCTGTCCCGGGTGCCTCAGCTCGTTTCCCGTGCAGAGGATGGCCACCTTAGGAGCTCGGCCAACCAGGAGCGACGTGCAGCCCTGGGACGTTGCGAGGCCGGCGACGGCAGGCGTGATCAACCTCCCAGGCGGGACCAAGAGGTCGCCCGATCGGTATTCCTCACCTCTTTTGCGGATGTGGACTCCGCCTTGTAGCGGGCATTCGATGAAGAGTTCATCGCCATCGCGGCGGCAATCCTCCTGCATCGCGATCGCCACCACTTCACGCGGGACGACGGCGCCGGTCAGTATTTGCACGGCCTCTCCCGGCTGGAGCGTGCTCTCGAAAGGCGTACCTGCTTCTGCTCGTCCGACAACTCTAAGGGGGTTGTTCGGTGACGCAGATAAGACACCGTAGCCGTCGACCGCGGAGGAGTCGAAGCCAGGGCTGTCGTAGTGGGCGCTGAGTGGCTCGCTGAGGAAGCGCCCCAGCGCGTCCGTGACTGGGAGCTGTTCACTAAGGAGCGGGATGCACCGGCCGGCGATGCGCTGGACCGCCTCTTCGAATGAGATTAGCGCCAAGGGGCTCAGGGTACCTCTGCAAAACGCAATCGTCGCAGGATTTTCTGCCCTCGGCTTCTGCCGAGGGGAGGGCGATGAGTAGTGCGCTCGTGACCCGGTATATGAGGAGCATGGGAGCGTATAGAGCCTCGATTTGTGTGACTTGCGTGACCCAATTTCCCCCGGATTCACCACTCGACGAGTGTCCCAAGGGGAGGCATCCAGGACGCTGCTCCGGTTACACTCGGAATCACATGATCCGGCTCCCACTCGTAATCTTGCTTGCCTTGGCACTGGTCGCCGCCGCCCTCGCGCAACCGTACGATGCGGCCCTCTTCAATGGGATGCGCTACCGTTTGATTGGCCCCTTCCGCGGAGGGCGGGCGATCGCGGTCGCGGGGGTTCCGGGACAGCTCGAGAAGTTCTATTTCGGGGCGGTCGGAGGTGGGGTTTGGGAGACGGGGAACTCGGGACGGACCTGGAGGCCTATCTTCGACCACATCACCCAGGCATCGATTGGGGCGATCGCGGTGGCACCTAGCGACCCAAACGTGATCTATGTGGGTACTGGGGAAGCGGACATGCGCTCCGACATCCAGCAGGGCGACGGCATGTATCGCTCGACCGATGCGGGCAAGACCTGGACTCATATTGGGCTTACCGACACCCGGCAGATCGGCAAGATCTTGGTCGATCCTCGCGATTCCAAGGTCGTCTACGTTGCCGCGCTTGGGCATCAATACGGGCCAAACGAGGAGCGTGGTGTCTTCAAGAGCACGGATGGCGGCACCACTTGGTCGAAGGTGCTGTACAAGGGCCCGGACGTCGGTGCGATCTGCCTTGCGATGGATCCGAAGGATCCGCTGAAGATATATGCGGCGCTCTGGTCGACCCGGCGTCCGCCGTGGAGCGTTTACCCGCCGAGCAACGGGCCAGGGAGCGGGCTCTTCAAATCGGCCGACGGCGGTCTCACTTGGACCCAAGTCCGGGGCGGCGGCTTTCCTTCATTTGTGGGCCGAGTCGGCATTGCGATCGCGCCCACTGACCCGAACCGAATCTATGCGGTGCTCGATTCGAACGACGAGAAGAAAGGGGGGATCTATCGATCCGACGATCAGGGGGTCACTTGGTCGCAGACCAATTCGGATGGCCGCCTTTGGGGCCGGGGTTGGTACTTCGAGGAGATCGGAGTCGACCCAATGGACAAAGATCGCGTTTACGTGATGAACACCTCCACCTACCGCTCTAGCAATGGAGGACGCACATTTGAGGCGCTCAAGGGCGCTCCCGGAGGAGACGATTATCATTCGATTTGGATCCAGCCAAGCGATCCAACTCACATCATTTTGGGTAGCGACCAGGGCGTGGTGGTCAGCGTAGATGGCGGGACCAGTTGGAGCAGTTGGTACAACCAGCCGACCGCGCAGCTCTATCACATCGTCACCGATAACCGGTTCCCGTACTGGGTGTACGGCTCGCAGCAAGACTCGGGCGCGATTGCGGTGCCCAGCCGCACCATTCACACGGGGGTAAGCGCCCTGTACGGCCGGCCCATCGATGCGGGTGGGGAGAGCGGGACGATCGCGCCCGACTTTTTGAATCCGGGGTTCCTCCTCAGTACGAACGGAAAGGAGCAGCTTTTGACCGGCTGGGAGCAGAACGAGGACCCGACCCTTGGTCACTTGGAGACCGAGTGGCGAAACGAGTGGACGCAGCCCATCGTGGGCTCTCCGGTGAACCGACGGGTCTTTTACCAGAGCCATCAAAAGGTGTTCCGAACCTCAGATTCGGGCAACTCGTGGCAAATTATCAGTCCCGATTTGACGCGGGCGAAGACGGCAATTCCCCTGAACCTCAACCCTGCGACCGCCGCCGACAATGATGGCTCCGCCAGCAAGGGGGTCGTCTATTGGCTGGCGCCATCGCCGATCAAGCTCGGGACGCTATGGGCGGGAACTGACGACGGTCTCATTTGGCTGACTCGCGACGATGGTGTGCATTGGGCGAACGTCACTCCGCCGAGCCTCACCGACTGGGCCAAGGTGGGGATTATCGATGCATCCCACTTTAGCCTTGACACCGCTTATGCGGCGATCGATCGGCATCGCTTGGACGACAACCACCCCTACATCTACCGAACCCATGATGGAGGCGCTCACTGGCAGTCGATCATCACCGGATTGCCAGAAAATCAGTTCGTGAACGTGGTTCGCGAAGATCCAAAGTGCGCCGGGCTCTTGTATGCAGGCACCGACTGGGGGGTGTTCGTCTCGTTCGACGACGGTGACCACTGGCAGCAACTGCAACTCAATCTGCCCGCTGCGTCCGTTCGCGACATCGCCTTCGGCGGAGACGACGTGGTCGTCGGCACTCATGGTCGCAGCATCTGGGTTCTTGACGACGTCTCGCGTCTGCGACAAATGAAGGGTTCGAAGCCAGGGCTGTTTAGGCCGGCCGACGCCTGTCTATTCCAGCGCGCGGGCACGTTCGGGTTCGGGGCGTTTGACGAGGGCACGCCTCTCCCTCCGGAAGAGCCGCAGGGCGAGAATCCCGCCTGGGGGGCGGTGCTGGACTATGTGCTGGATGGCAACGATCCCGTCGTACTGGCTCTCTCCGATTCGGCGGGCAAAGTAGTACGCACGATCTCCAGTCAGGATAAGGTTGACATCGTCGACCCGGTTGGATTGAGTATTCCGAGTTACTGGATCAAACCACCTCAGACCCTCCAGACCGGCCCGGGCGGACATCGGTACGTTTGGGATTTGCGCCACTCGCGCGGGCCCCTTCTGCCACCCGGACTCTACAGGGTGACCCTTTCGAATGGGTCGAAGACCTTCACTCAGCCTCTCCGCATCGTTCGCGACCCTCGAGTTTCGGCCACCGATGCCGACCTGAGGGAGCAGTTCCGGTTTGCGTTGGAGGTCCAGGATGAGATCGCGCGAGTCCAAGCGACGCTAGGCCGAGCCGCAAAGCTTTCACCGAGCGCCCGGAGGTTGAAGGCGGTGGCGGACGGACTCGCCTCGCTCGAAGGTGCGATCACCAGCGCGCCGTCGGCGCCGATTCTGCAGTACCGCCAGGCATGGGAAACCTTGAAGCCGATGGCTGAGAAAGAGATTGCGGAGCTGGACAGGTCGAAGTGATTCAGGAAATTTCAGAGGAGGGTTTTGGGGTGCTGTGGCCGATCTTTGAGGCGGTCGTCAGTGCAGGCGATACCTACTCCTACTCTCCGACTATCACGGAAGAAGAGGCGCGGGCGCTTTGGACGACTTGGCCCTCGCGCTGCTTTGTGATGGAGCAGGACGGGGAGGTCGTGGGCGGGTACATGTTGCGTCCGAATCAGCCGGGCTTGGGGGACCATGTTGCCAACGCGGGCTACATGGTGGCAGCAAAAAGACGCGGGCGTGGAATTGCGAGCCAGATGTGCGAGCACTCCCTGGCGACTGCGACGGAAGCGGGGTTTCTGGCCATGCAGTTCAACTATGTGGTCTCGACAAACTTGACTGCCGTGCGGCTATGGGAAAGGTATGGCTTCGCGATTGTAGGGCGCGTGCCGAATGCGTTCCGTCATTCGGAGTTGGGCCAGGTCGATGTTTTGGTTATGTATCGGGCGCTGTAGACACATCCCCGATTTGTCCAAGGATTCCCTTTATTCGTCCATTAGTTTGAGGACGAAACTGCGGTTACGCTGCAGTTACTCTTATGAAACGCAGCGGTTTCACCCTCATTGAACTCCTTGTCGTGATCGCAATTATCGCGATCCTCGCGGCCATCTTATTCCCTGTCTTCGCCCAGGCGAAGCAGGCGGCGAAGAAGACTGCCGACCTCAGCAACCTCAAGAATATCGCTTTGGGCTTCATGCTCTACAACGGCGATAACGACGACCTTGCCCCCTTCATTCGCGACGTCCGCGTCTTCGCTACCGACTTCACCGGCCCGAGCGAGATCACGTGGAAGGATCTCACTTACCCCTACATCAAAAATGGTGGCGGTCGAGTGGACAGCGTTGGCAAGATCTGGAATACTCCGGGTGACGGCGGGATCTTCCAGTCCCCGCTCTCCCAGACCGCATGGTCCACTGCTGGGCCTGCTTCGGGACGAGATCCGGTGGGAGTTGGCGACGAGTCGACCCGCTTCCCGCGCTCTTACGCGGTGAACAACGAGGCGGGCGCTAACGAACTCGGCAACTTGCAAAGCTGGTGGCCGGCCAACTATTCGGACATGCCCCAATACAACCAGGGCTCCGGCAACATGAGCATCCTCACGACCCCGTCGACGATCATCATGCTGGCTCCCAACAAGACGTTTCTGCTCGACGTGGACCACTCGACTGCGCTGGAGCGCCCCTACAGCCCGACCGGAGTTCAGCTTGGATGGAACGGGGGAGCGGGATATGGCGGCATGATGACCGATGGAAGCGGAGGCGCCAATTTCGCCTACTTCGACGGCCACGTCAAGAACTCCAAGATCTCGCAGACCCTTGCAAAGGATGGATGGGATTGTCTGCCGCACTACTTGAGCATCTGGGCACCGTGGGGCGACTACGAGGCCGACCAGATTCGGCAGAAGGTCGACTACAAGTAGCCGCATGAAGCCAACCATCCTTTCGCTCCTCGTCCTCGGGGCTCTAGGGGGCTGCTCTACCCAACCGGAGCAGGCCCCCAGCCCAGAAGCTAAGATGACGGCTCAGCAAAATATCGACAAGATCCAAAGCGACTCCAAGATCCCGGATGGGCTTAAGAAGATTCAGACAGAAACTCTTCAGCACCAACCGGGCGTGAAACGCTGACGTCAGAGAGGCTGCGGAACTCGGATGGGCTCGTACCCACCTCTTGTCGGAAGAAACGGGTGAAATAGGCCGGATCAGGGAAACCGGTTCTGGCCGCGATCGCGGCGACGGTGAGTTCGGATTCAAGCAGCAGGTTCTTTGCCGCTTGAATCCGAACTTGCCCAAGGTACTCGCGCGGCGAGCAACCGACTTCCGCACGGAAGACTTCGGTAAACCGGCCCGTTGAAAGGAACGCGGAAGCCGCGAGATCCCCGATCTTGAGAGGCTCCGCATACCGCCGCTCGATAAGAGCGCGGGCTCTCGAGACCATCCGCGAGCCTTGTTGATGGACGGTGCGGTGACACCGCGCTAGGAACACGAATAGCCGCAAGAAGGTGGCCTGCACCATCAGAGCTCGATCGGGCGTGTCCACCTGCCACTCCTGGCGCATCTCTCGCATCATCTCCATCGCCTGGATGTGAGCCGCCTTGCTGAGACTCAGCCAGCGGCTGGCGCCGGGGCCATCGAATCCTAAGAACAGCGGTGGCAAGCCATCGGTAGCGCTCAGCGTCTCCTGGGTTTCCGGCGAGAACATCGCTGGGAGGAAATGGACGGTGTCAAGCACTAGACCTTCGGAGTCGGCGAATCGGTGAGACATCCCGTAGCCCATCGCATAGACGTCGCCCGCCTGAACTTGAAATGGCACCTCGTCGACGAGGTGAACGCCGGTGCCCTGACGGGCGACATAGACCGACATGAAGTCGAGGTGTTGATAGCCTTGGGCGTGGTCGGGACTCTCCGCAGAGTCCTCCCAGCACAGAATTGGCAGCCGATCGCTGACCCTGCCCCCGTTTACGTCGCGGAGGGTTTCGAAGTGGATAGACAAGGGCGTGCTGTTCACTGATCCTCAGAATCAAATGGTAGCCCATGAATTGCCGGGTGACGTCTTACTGCAATTTCACGACACCGGTTGAAATGTCGGGCGTCTGTGCCTTCATGAGAAACGCTCACTTTCGCCTTCAGACTACCGGGCGTTGGGCACTCTTGCTCAGCGTCTCGTTGACCAGTACTTACGCGTCCGCTTGCTCCGGCGTGGGACCTCCCGGAAAGCCAGTGGTTTTCGGAGATCAGACCAACATTGTGATTTGGGACGAGGCTCATCACATGGAGCACTTCATTCGAAATGCAACCTTTAAGTCGGGTGCCGACAACTTTGGTTTCATCGCTCCGACGCCTGGTAAACCGGACCTCCACGAGGCTTCGAGCAAAGCGTTCTACACACTGGCCAATCTTCAGCCGCGCTTTGGAGGAGGAGGTGGCTTCGGGGGCGGGGGCGGAGGCTCGTTCGCGGCAAAGAGTGACGCAGTTAGGGTCATCCAGGTGGTGGATGTCGCCGGATACCACGCGACCACGCTCTGGTCTCGCGACGCTCATGCCATCAACAATTGGATGAATGAGCATGGCTATGTCTCGACGCCCGAGGTCGAGAAGTGGGCGGATCGGTATACGAAGAGAGGATGGTATCTCACCGCATTCAAGGTGATCGATCAGGACAAGTTGATTGCTTCGACGGGGACGGTTCGAATGAGTTTCAAGACGCGCACCGCCTTCAACCCGTTTTACGTTCCTTCGTCTAACATTCCGATCAATCGGGGAGGCACGTTGCGCGTGTACTTCGTGTCGGTTGGCGACTATGAAGCGCACATCGGTAAGGGCGAAGTTTGGCAGGTACCTCAGTGGACGGCGGCCATTCCCGAGGCCACGGGTGCCCTGCTCGCCAAACAAGCGAAGCTCCCGGTCGAAGATGTGCCGGACAACGCTCAGGTGCAGACCTTCGTGGACTACAACTTCCCGCGGACTACGGATGACGACATCTACTTCACGAAGAAGATGCCCACACCTGCGCCTGCGCCTGACCCCGTTCCGACTCCTTCACGGTCGATTCCTCCGCTGACCTTGACCCCGCTACTTCTGGCGCCCGGTCTGTTTGCGGTGGCTCGGCGACGGCGCTCGGAGTTCTAGGTTCCAGGTCGACCAAATGGCCCCGCCCTCTCGATGCCGTAGTGGCATGGGTAGGGGTCCTTTTCTCGGTTAGCCTCGATCAGGATGACAGGCGTTTGGGCCATGTAATGGATGGTTTCAATCATTCTGAGCCACCGAACTCGGCGAGCGAGTTCGCGTCGGGGAGGACAATGTGGCTTACCAGCCTGGTCTCCCTGCAGGCCCGAAGGGCCTATTTGACGGCAAGGAAAAGTTTTGCAACTACCACACGGGTTTGAACCTAGACTGTGAGCCTAATGTCCTTGGGAAGGGCCATGGCGACCGAAGAAGCCTACCCTCATCACAAGAGCCTGGCCTGAATCGCATATAGCTGGCGCCCATTTCCGGGAGCCCATGGATCGGATTCGCCGATCTCTTTTCATCAAATCTCTTAATATGGCTTTACGAGTATATACGTAGTATGGTATATATAAGCGTGCAGTCCGTATACGAAGTCATCGTCGAGCCAAATCGTCGGGCGATCTTGGGTCTGCTGGCCACCTCTGAGAGGTCGGTTGGCGAGATCGAGAGGCAGCTTTGCTTGCCACAGCCCACGGTTTCGAAGCACCTGCGGGTGCTACGCGATGCGGGGTTCGTTCAATCGCAGGTTCGTGCGCAGCACCGGATGTACCGGATCAACCCGGAGCCGCTGCGCGAGTTGGATGAGTGGTTGGCGCAGTTTCGCCAATACTGGATCCCTCACGTTGATGCCCTCGAACGCCACTTGGACCGCATGTACCCGGACCAGCCCAAAGAAGAGCAAGGAGATAAGCCATGAGTAAGTTAGAGACGTTTGACCCAGGCACCGCCAGAGTTGCGAGCCGCGAAGGAGACCAGTGGTCTCTGGTCGTTGAGAAGGAACTGCGTCATTCGCCGCAAAAGGTATGGGACGCTCTCACCGATCCCGCGCAACTGAGTCAGTGGGCGCCGTTCGATGCAGACAAGAGTCTGACCGAGGGCGCCACCGTGAAGCTCGCCACCATTGGTGCGCCCGCCGAGTACGTCTCGGGGACTCAAGTGAAGCGGGCCGACCCTCCTCACATCTTGGAGTACACGTGGGGAGGAGGGGACATGCGCTGGCAGCTCGAACCGTCGGGCGAAGGGACGAAGTTGACGCTCTGGGCTCAAATCGATCGCCGCTACATCGCGATGGGCGCGGCCGGATGGCAGGTGTGCCTCGCGGTTATGGATCGCCTGCTTGAGGGAGACCCGGTTGGTCGCATTGTCGGACCGGATGCGATGAAGTTTGAGGGTTGGCAGCATTTGAACAAGGAGTACATGGCACAGTTCGCGGTGGAGGCACCCAAATGGTGAGCACGATGAAAGAACAGTCATTTTCAAAAGAAGAGAAAGCGGCAATGCGCGCCCGCACGAAGGAGATGAAGGAGGCGGGAAGCCGAGCTGAAGAGGAAAAGGCATGCCTGGACGCCATCGCGGCGATGCCCGATTCGGGTCGGTCGATGGGCGAGCGGCTTCACGCGATCATCACCGCCAACGGCCCCGACCTCGCACCCAAAACTTGGTACGGTATGCCCGCCTATGCCAACAAGGACGGAAAGGTCATTTGCTTCTTCCGTGGCGCCGAGAAGTTCAAGGAGCGGTACCTGACCTTCGGCTTCAACCAGGAAGCGAACCTCGACGAGGGCACCATGTGGCCCAACGCATACGCTCTCACGGACTTGACGCCGGCAGATGAGAAGCGGGTAGCGGAGTTGGTCAGGAAGGCGGTGAGCTGAGGCCTCCGCAGATGGTTCCCCTTCCCAGGGGAACCTAACAATTGGGCCAAAGAACCTCAGAAGTGGATCGTTCCCGGTCAACGGGTCTCGTGGATAGCAAGGAAGCTTTCGCGAAGGCGGAGTTCTGCTTCATTGACGGCGGTGACGATCTTGAAGACAGACGCAACTATCAAGAGAGCAAGCCCCGTGAATGTGCATAGCAGGGCATCAGTCCCACCTTGGGGTTGCGCGTTCACTTCGATTGCAACGAGCACAAGGGATGCAAAACCCAAAATTGCGGCCATCCATAGGAGATTGGCGAGGAAACGCTGATCGCGAACAGGTTCGGCTCGCTTGGCGACGAGAGCTCTCAAATTGTCGAATCCGATTGCCAGAAACACCAGAGCCGGGAGGGCGGTGGGGAGGTTGGCGGCGGCGGGGTGAACGGGACGTATGACCATGGCGACCATGATGCCACCGGAAATGACGAGGCTTGAGACGGCGTAGATGCCGCGCTTCGTTGCTTCGCGTTTGGAGAATCGGTCAAAGGCGGTGTCAAGTGGATTCATCGTGAAACTCCGGTTGTTGAGAGAGTTGCCTTCGCAGAAGAAGGCGAGAGTTGTGAAGTCGGCTTTTAATGGTGCCGGGCGGAATGTTGAGGAGGACCGAGATCTCGTCGACCGAATAGCCTTCGACGTAGTGCAGCGAGAAGACCCGCCGGTGGGTGGGGCCCAAAAGGGCAAGGAGGACGGGCATCCAACTCGGGGCGAGCACTCGAGCCGGAACATCGGGGCTGATTGAGGGATGCTGCAGGCGGTGCCGTTGCATCGCGGTGACCGAACAGCGATAAGCGATCCGCCGGATCCAGGAGGGGAAGTTAGCGGGATCGTTCAGGCTATTGATGCCGGAAAGCGCGTCGAGCCAAACCTGTTGAACAATCTCGTCTACTAGGTGTCCGGGTGCCCACTGGTGGACAAGCTGCGCTAGTTTGGGGGTCCAGAGAGCCACCAGGAGATCCATCGACGCTCGATCTCCACGCTGGGATCTAATTGCATAGAGCTCGGTGCGCCTCCTGAAGTCCTCATCCATGTTTCCGTTAACTAGTCTCTTGGGCGCCCTCTCTCGGTTCAGTCTTCTTGAGCCTTTTCATACATCTTCTCGAAACTAGGGGAAGCATGGGTCGGCTAAAAAAAGGCCGCGCTCTGTTGCCCAGAGCGCGGCCGTTTGGGTCAAGTAGGGGTGACTACTTCTTCTTCTTCATCATGCTCTTCATCTTGGAAACCATCTTGGTTGGCTTCTTCTTCATCATGGGAGCCTTACCTACAGCCGTCTTGTTGGCTTTGTAGCGCATGTCAGGCTTGCCGCTCTTTGTGAGGGGGCCCTTGGCGGAGGTCTTGTTGACCTTATAGCGCATGTCGGGCTTGCCACTCTTGGTGACCGGGCCCTTGTGAATTCCGTGGAGCTTTGTTTTCGCGCCATTGAAGACGGGCTTCTTCTGAGCGAAAGCGGGCTGGGCGAGACAAAGCACTGCAAGAAGTGCGGCCAGTGAGAGATTCTTAAGTTTCATGGTTATCCTCGCTGAGAAGTTTACTTGGATGGTCCGCTGAGAGGCGCATACAATATTGAGATGGTAGCTCTTGCGGTTGCGCTGGTCCTCACGCTGCTGGCTATGCCGCAGTCGTCGGACAACAACCGCCCCTCGATTCACGGATGGCGACCGACTTGGTCCGGTGCTCCTGGGATCATCGACTGCGAACCCGGATCGTATCGCGGTCGGTGAGGCAGGATTGGGAGCCCGGAGCTGGTCGGCGAGGATTGGGTGATCTTCCTCACCGCCTAGTCTAGTCAGAGCCCCCAGGCGCGGAGCCCGGGGCTGGTGGAGATCTTGGAGGTTAGTGAAACGTTTTGTCTACCAGTCTTTCTTGATACCAATACGCTCGCGCGTGATTTTCAGTGGCCTTGCACGCGTGGTTTTGCCTAGGTAGACGATCGCTCGAAACCACTTGCCGGGGCTATCGTTTCGGTACGAGCCCTCAGGCGCGGTTGGGTCGTAGCCTGAGCCGGCGGTCCTTGTTCGGTGCCTTTGGTATAGCCACTTGTGGGCATTTCTTGGCGCGCTTTCCAGAACAGCGAGATAGAGCGAACCGGCTTTGCCCAAGGTCTCGTCCAGACTGTCTTTCTCGGGTGGCCTGACTTCGAATGCCGTTCAGGGATTTGCCGAACTTGTCGAGGTCTTCGAATCCGTTGCCGGCTTGCACCGGCTTCAGTGGAATCGCGCTCGTCCGGAGCCACATGACTACGGCGTCATCGTTAGCCATCGCCTTCGCGATCGCGAGCATCAAAAGCATGGCGTGATTATGGCTGGCCGGAGTTTTAGGTTTGCCAGCACCTTCGGTTAGCGACGGTTTAGCGGTCGCACGGTATTTCATTCTTCTTGACCAACGGTGGTCACAGGCAGTGAAATGAAACAACAAGTGAAGCCCTTGGCCCTTGTCCTCATCGCTATCCTGTCGCTCCTCCTGGTGGGATGCGGCGGTGGCGGAAGTTCTCCTACCAATGCTTTCAGCGGCGTCTACACAGGGGCGTTTTCGCGATCGATTGACTCGAAGCTGCTTGTGGCTATCGCAGCGAATGGCACGACCGAAGGAGTGGTGTCGGATGCGAACGGTCTGATCGGTCACGACACCGGGACGACGGACAATGACGGCGTGGTATCGGTAATCATGACTGGGCCGCTTACGGGGGCTTTTGTTCGGTCTCCAGGATTTGGCGGGAGGCGTTAGTGGCAACGCCCCGAAAGGATGGCTCTTCGGTATGATTGCGATGTCGTGCCGCAGCTAAGAATGAAGCACTTCGGCAGTTTCGGGCTGACTCGTGGCGATGAGCCAGTTCGGTCAAAACTTCAGTCGACGCGAAAGCTGCTGGCGATTTTGGCGATGCGGCCCAGGCACGAATGGTCTCGAACCGAGCTCGCCGCCCTCATTTGGCCTGACGCGGACGAAGTGCAGGGACGTACTAGCCTGCGTACCGCCCTCGTGGAGGCTCGTTCCATTCTCGGTACCGAGGCCGAAATCGTCGGAGACAAGGACCAGATTAGTCTCGACCCCGGCCTTATCGATACCGATCTGGGCCTTGCCAAGACTTTGCAGAGGCGCATCCGTATCTCGTCGGACGAACTCGAAGAGGAGCGCCTTCTTTTCCAGCTTGCCGACGTGATTGGCGAAGGCTTCCTCATCGGCTGGGACGATGAGTGGGTTGAGGGCGAGCGTCGAGAATGGAATTCACATCTGATCAATGCTCTTGTGAGGCTGGGTGCGATTGCCCTGGAACGTGAGGACTACGGCGGGGCCGCGAAACTAGGCGAGAAAGCCTTGGTGAAGGATCCGTACTTCGAAAGTGCATGGGGCATCCTTCTGCAGGCAGAGGCAAGACTTGGGCACTCGATGCAGGTCAGCAAACGGTTCCGCTCGGTTCGCGACCAGCTCAAGAGCGAGGTTGGCTCCGGGTTCAGTGGAGAACTGAACCGGCTGGCACAGCAGGTCTTCGTTGGCAGTATCGGCCCCGCGACAGCGGGGGAGCGACTGGATCAAGGAGCGGCCGAAGTGATGAACCGTACGATTTCGCGCTTCCTGGTCGATTCGCCCGAAGATGCCTTGCGGTTGCTGGGTTCCGATAGCTTCCGGCCCGAGGTGTTGCGGGCGCCGCAAGAGGTGATCCCTTTGCTGCTCTCGGTGATCGAAGCGACCACCGGCACCAGCGAGGCGCGGCGGCGGTGCGTCCATCATGCGCTGTTCGCGTCGGGCGTCTTGAACCGGCTGGAGTTTGTCTTCCAGTACGGGCCTTGGCTCATCGAGCACGAAGATAACCCCGCCCGGTTAAGGTCGGCGCTCAGCATCTTATCGTTCAGCCATTTCCACGTTCGCGAGTGGGACCTGGCGTACAAATTCGGACGTGAGGCGGTCAAGGTATGCGAGGAGATGAAGCTAGAGGCGCACACTCAACTTGCCCGAACCCAACTGGGCTCCTACGACTGGCATCGTGGCGAGTTCGAGTCTGCACTCCAGGGTTATCTGGTTGCGTTCGAGGATCTCACCCAGATCGAGGGCCAGTACGCGATGTCGGGGTCGGCGGCGGTGGCGGTCAACATCGGGTTCGTTTATTCGATGACGGGACGCTATGGCGACGCCGACGAGTGGTTCCAACGGGCAAATCGGATTGCCGATGCGGCGAACTATCAAGCCCAGAAGGTCATCTTCTACGCGGCCCATGGCGCGTGCCAGGTGATGTTGGGACGAACTTCCACCGGGATCGACCTGATCGTGAACGGACTCGGGTTGGCCTATCGACAGCGCGACGAACGCTCCCTCGAGATCGGCTTCGACTATGCAGCGCTTGCTTTGGCCCAGTTGGGCCACCGCGCTGAGGCACGAGCTCTACTCGACCTTGTCGAACAGATGCGAGAAAAGCGACGGCACACCCGCTCGGTTGCCGAGCAAGGGTTGAAGGAAGCGGCATTGGCACTGGTCGGAGCGGTTTTGGCGGATGAGGAGTGGCTCGACTTTGCTTCGACAAGGGAAGTCTTTCTGTCGGTTCTCGATCTGCTTAGCTAGACCGGCCACTGGCCGGTTTAACCATTCTTACGAACGCGCTCGTAAAACTGAGTAGCGGGCGGCGGAGATAGTTGTTCACTTGTTTCTCCATTGAGCCGCTATGCGGCCTGAATTATCTTTGCGACGGGATGTCGCAAAGCGAGGTTGCCGATGGCTCCGGCGATCGCAAGAGTGATGGCGATTCTAGCCGACCTCTCTAGACACATCCCGGACTCTCCTGGGGCTCGAGCGACAATTGGACGCCATGCGAGTATCGCTACCAGTTCAACTCGCCATCCTCCGCCGAGAACGGCGATAGTTTGGCTAAAGGCACTTCGCTGAAGCTCGCGAAGCCGGATGCGCCGAGATAAGAGCCGCTTTTTGGTAAAGCACGCCTCGACTACGTTGAAAGGTTAGGGCACCGGGGTGCCCTCCAATCCTTACTTTTTGCGCATGGGGCGGAACGCCTCTCGCAACTCGCCGGCGAGTCTCGGCGCGAGCCGCGAAGTAGGGATGTTGGGCGGTACAGGATTTCAACCTGCTGATCCCAAGGGCTGGATGCCCGTCCGGTTCAGATCCGTTGCTGAGTTTCATTGCCTCGTGAACAGGAAAAGTCGCGCCCTCCGAGAAGGGGGCCGATCCCCTTGCTCGTCACGGCGATGGCGACGGTCCTGCCGCTTTCTATTTGATTGCGCCGGTGGCAACTTTGTAGTGAATACACACGCGACGGGACGTAGCGTCAACGTCTCCATTCGAGGCAGGTTCGTCCGCCGACAAAGAGGAGCGTCTCGGGCTTTTGCCGCAAGGTAACACCGACTCCGGCACCGATAGGGACGGGGCCATCGGGCAATCGAGCCCACTTGTCTCCATGGATGTCGTATTCATACATGGTGGAGGTGCCGGCAGCATCTGGGTCTGGTCGACCGCCGTACAGATAGATTCGGCCATGACGTCCTCTTGTTGTTGCGAGTTCGGTGCACTCAATGACAAGCGGCGCCGGCGCCAGCTTTTCCCATTTGTTCGTACGGGGGTCATAGCGCTCGAATGTGTCGCGATACCCGGGGCTTGGGACGGTGCTCGCCCCGCCAACCGCATAGATATGGCCTGGATGCAAGTGCCGCCCGTTACCGGCACCTAGGTGGGCGTTGGGTTAACTTGCTGTTGGCACATAGCTAGTGACGCTATGGGTTTCCTGTTTGGACGACCGGCGTCGGCCTAGTTCATCGTTGGTAGATGGCGTTAACACGGTCCGGGTTCGGGCGGAGGCTGGGAAGGCGGGGCCTTCCGTGACGAGCATTCGGATGGTTTGGGGTGTCTGTAGGCGTTAGGCGAGCATAGTGGTTGTCCGTACCATAAAGCTCGCAACAGCCACGGCACGCCTTGACCTATGGCCGGAAGCGCCAGTCTACGTGTCCGTCGTAGGCCATTGTCTCGTTCACCAGTTGGTAAAGATCTGGATCGTAGGCCCTTAGAAGCTCCCTGGTAGAGATCGGATGGGGAGCGTCGTTGGGGGCGGCTGCCAGACCAAGGGCGTCAAAGTAGGCAAGAACCCCCTCGGTCCAGTAGTCCTCGCGGCTTGCCACTGCGGGGGTTCCCTTCCATTGCCCTTTGGCGATGGCGGCCTCGTACAGCTTTTGCAGATTCTGATCGAACTGGATGTCCAGCCTCTTCAATCTCAACTCGTATTGCTGCACCTCGCGGCCCCTCTTGTTCCAGTTCGGATCGGCGGGGCGAAGCCCGGCGACGTGGTAAAGGGCGCCTGCGAAGACGCGAAGCACTTGGTTTGCCCCCACGCCGGGCTTGCCCGGATCTCCGAGCACATTCTCCTCACTCACCACCAGAGTCTTGGTTTCGGGCGCGTAACCGCAGTAGCGGACGAGAAGATCGGCGTCGACTCGATTTTTGAACTCCGGCAAATCGGAGAGATTTTCCCCTGGGCCGAGGACCACAAGCTTGATCCCGTCGGCGATGAGGGCTTTGAGAATGTCGTGCCGGTAGGCAAACATCTTTCGAATCGTGTCGTTCGCCCTGAGCAAGGCCTCGTCGCTCGCCCGCCGCCCCACCACCGTGAACTCGCGAGCCCAGGTGAACTTGGTGTAATAGGAATCGATCTTGAACTTGGCGGGAGGTTTTGTTACGTTCGGAAGTTTCTGCAACCACCGGTAGCGCCAATCCTGTTCCGGCTTGAGGTTAAAGGCGGTCCGCACGAGTTCGTATGTCTCGGGATCGTAGGCCTTCAGCTGCTCGCGCGTGGTTATGGGGCCGTGGTTCCAGTTGTTGGCGCGGTCGCAATCGAAATAACACTGACAGGACTCCGCCCAATACTCGGCCGGATTCGAGCCGCTATAAGTGTTCTTCCAGAGCCCCTTCTTCAGAGCATCCCGGAAGGCAGTGTTCCGGCGCTGGGTCCAGGTCTTGTCGATCGAAGCCATCGTGCTATCGATCGCGTGGCAGAATTCGTGGACCCCGATGCTCTCGTCGTCGTAGCGGTCGATGGGGAGGCAGAGAAGGTTCTCTTCGCCAAAGCTCGTCGGCAGCCCACCCGTGCCGCGTACGCGCTCGTTCATGTACGCGGAGTCCGGGGTGTTCCGGTATTCGGGCATGTCGCAATACACCTGCTCTTTGCCGATGATGATCAGATACATGTGGTTCTTGACCATCGCGGAGATGACGTCTGGACGGCCAGCAAGGAGATGCGTGACGATGGAATAGGTCCGCTGGAGGGCCGCATCGGCGACCTCGATCGATGCAACGACGGGCATCCCCTTGACGTCGATGTACTTCTTATAGAACTTTTGGGCGGCGTCCCGATCTCGCTCCTCGACCACCGCAAAGAATGCGGCGGGGGGTGCCGTAACTTTTGGAGGACCGGGCTCGGACGAGCGAGGTTGGGCTGACAAAAGGGAAGCGACGGAAACGGCGATGACGAGCGCGATGATTCGGCACATTAGTTTGAAGCTCTTGATCTTGTTGCGAGGGTTGGCTTTTATGGTGGCCCTCGTTCAGGGTGTTGGCTCGCCAACTTCCATGGATTAGCCAGTTCCTCCATCGGAATAATACATGCTGAGAGGGACGGGTCCGAGCGCCGTTCACGAAACGCAGACTTTCTTTTACGCGCGGTCTTTCGGCCCTGTGCCGCCTGCTTGCCAGGAATCAGCTGCGACTAAAAATAGCAGTTCGGGGACGCACCGATACGCGATGTCGGTCGGCTCCGCCAGTCGGTCGCGGCGGACTAGAACGCCAGAGACCGCCTTGCTGCTCTCGGATCGATCTCTGGACAACAAGACACCTTGACCACTGCATCGCTGTGCGTGGATTGGAGCAGCTATCTAGGTTCAAGTACGAATCCTCTCTTTGCGCGATTGCGGTTCTAGATCATTCTTGGGGGCAGGCAACCTCTTCATCTGACACAACTATCTTGAGGTGAAAGTTTGTGTTCAATTCGGAGGCTTTGGTTGGCCTGCCCGGTTTCGAGGTTACCGACATTTGTTACTCTGGTGGTCAGG
>JBBQFM010000054.1:0-28320 GCA_038321975.1 Fimbriimonadales bacterium
AACAGTTTGAGGCACAGGTAGGGGTCCTTCACTCGGCGAGCCTCCTTCCTAAGGACATAACCTCAGTTTAGGTTCGTATCCGTGTTGTCGTTGCGAGACCTTCTTAGCCGTCAGGTAGGCCCGAAGCGGCTCGCCCTTACCCACATCTTGATGAGTAAGAGGGCCGTAGTACCAACCCCAAGGGGGTTGCGGATGCCAGCGAAGGGTTACGCCCCGGCGGAACCCTGGTAAAAGTCCACCATTCCTTCCCGAACCCTGTAAGCGGTTCCGGTTGTTCCTAACTCTGCATTAGGCTGTCCAGTTTCGAACCGTCGGCCAAGAAAACGCTAACCGTGTACGACGGATTCAGCTGGGGCTTTGATGTCGTTTGCAAGGACGCGGTGCCCGAGCCCGCTCCGGTACTTGCCATCGCCGTCGGTTTTGTCGGACTCTGCGTCCGACGTCGAAAGAGAGCCTAGCTCCAAAACAAGAGACGCCACGGTGCCGGGGCGTCTCTATTTGACGGTCCAGATCACCTTCTGCTGGGCAATCTCGCGTACATCGAGCCGGAACAGCGGACCAACCTGCTGAATAGTCATCGTCGTATACGGATCGGCACTCGTCAAAACCCTCTGAGCGCAACCCACCGGATACTCACCACCCCGAATCAATGGCGACTTCGACGTGAAGACCATGCGCGACTTCCGAACAACGATCTGACCGTCATTCCCCTGGGTCCCGAATCGCGCCTCCTTCGATGGGTTCCGAGCGATGGTCAGCTCTCTCCCACTCATCACCTGGTAAGGCTTCTGGAGGCGATGGTTGCCAAACCCGTACCAACCTTCGGGGGTCTGCGAAGTCACGTCGGCCACCAGAGTAGCCGACTGCGGGTCGTCGCACACCGTGTTCTGGCAGACCGCGAGGCTTCGCTGGTCAGCCACGTTCTCGAGTCCATTGGTGATCGTCACCTTCGGCCCAAAACCTGCGAGCTCGATTTTCCGAGTGAACTTGATGTCCTGCTTCCCGCTCGTAAATCCCGTCATGATCACGCCCGTCATCGTGGGTTTCACCTCGCACGGACCATCGAGCTGAATGTCATACGACGCACTCACCCCACTGCCCGTGGCAAAGGTGAGATTGTCCCCACCATAGTTCCGCCTCTCGTTGCGAAGGGAAGGCAAAACCTGCCCCTTCAGGCTCGGATTGATCCAGAGGATGTTTTCCCTTCCTTTAAGGCCATATCGCATGATTCGCCCAATTTGGGGCACCACCACAACGTCGACCGAGTCGTTAGAAATCCGATAGCAATCGGTCCAACCTTCGAAGTCTTCCTTGGTCACCGTGACATCGGCGAAACCAGCGCACGAAAGCCCGAGCAGGAACGAGGCAAGAACGGTTCGCTTCATGTTTCACCTTCGGACGTGTCAAACCTCCCTATCGGTTTGAAATTCACGGGAAGGAACGGGGAGGTGCGGACTCGGGTTATCATGAAAAAGCAAGTGCTCGCACGTTTCATCCTCGCGATTAGTCTGCTCGGACTCCTCCTTGGGCAAGTTCCCAGGAGCGTGACGGTATGTCTTTGCACGGGCGAGGTGGGAGTAACCGGCGTCCAGGACACCGACGTGTGTGCCAAGCACGCATCGACCACCTGCACCTATTGTCACCCGGGCGCAAAAAGGAAAGGGTGTTTCCTAACGAAAAGCGAGGGACCATCCGCAGCAAACCTGCAGGCAGTGTGGATCCCGCAAATCGTTGCCTTGCCGCCGATGCGCCTCGAGATTCCGGAGCGTGTCTGGCGTTCCGTGATTCAGCCCTTGCCTTGCCTCCTACTACCTCGTATCCGCGAGCCAGATAAGTCGGGCCACCACCTTCGTGCGCCTCCGACCCTCGCGTAATCGGCATCAGCCTGATCACTAGCGCCTCCTTGGCGCGCTCAGGCCAGGACCGTTCGCGAGGATTCATTTGTCAAAGGCTCTCCGTTTCATAGGTAAAAACTGGCTCACTCTCGGCCTGCTCGTGGCGAGCGTGGTCGCCGTCAACTGGGTCGTCACCCACAAGCGAGCCCCTGGCTCGATGACCGTCATCGAGGCGCAAGGGATGGACATGACCGACATGAGGGCTCCGTCTGGAACCCAGCCCGTAGAAGTCGAGACTGTCCAGCGCAGATCGCTCAAAGGAGGGCATTCCTTTCCCGCCACCGTCGCCGCGTTCACCGAAGAGGACATCGTCGCAAGGGTGCCCGGGCGAGTCAGCCGAATTCTCGCCTATCCCGGGGACAAGGTGTCGCCCGGACAACTCCTCGCGACCATCGACGCCCCCGAGTACGACGCAGAACTCCGCAAGGCGCGGGCGATGGCGGACGCAAAATCCTCAGAGGTCGTCTCCGCCGAGCGCATGGTCGCCCATCACCGTAACCTCCTGGAGGGAGCAAAAGGAACCGTGAAAGCGGCCGAAGCCGCGAAAACGCGCGCGATGACGGACGTCGAAGCGGCCGAGTTGGAGCGGCAGAAGGCGGGCGACGAGCTTGCCTCCAAGACTGCGGAAAAGGGGGAGCGACAGGCGGAGTTCACCTACGCCGATCAGGAACTAAAGCGGGAGCAGGGCCTCTACAAGCAGGGCGCAATTTCCCTTGACGAGTTGCAGGCCAGCCAGCGGGACCGGGATGCCTCCACCGCCAAGGTCCAGAACGCAGATGCCACGATTCGAAGCGCCAGCCAGTCGGTGCGCATCGCCGATAAGCGAGCCACTTCCGCCCGCCAGATGGCCAAGGAAGCGGACGCGGCGCTTACTGTCGCGAGCGCCGAAGCCGGCCAAGCGAGCGAAGGCATCGGCCAAGCATGCCGATGCCAGTGCCAAGCGGTTCGAGTCCAGTGCCGCAGTAGCCGACGCTTCAGGCGCATCGGCGCTAGCCAACTACCGCCAGTTGCGCGCCATCGGCGGAGGCGTGGTCTCGGAACGCGTCGTGAGCCCCGGAACCGCGGTGACGATGGGCCAGGTCATCCTGCGCATTAAGACTTTGAGCTTGGTAAGGGTCCAAGCCGATGTGTCTCAATCCTTTCCCGCGTCGGCAACCTGTCGCAGCATTGCGTCAAGCTTCTCGCGGCCTCGGTCCTGCTCAATCGGATTGACCCAAACAAGCACGCCATCCATGCCGAGGAGCTGGTCTCGAATTTCATCCGCGAAATCGTCGTTGTAGACCGCTGCGACCGGTTCCAGCCCGGCCCGCCGGAGCCCCTCGGCGGTGGGTCCCAGGCGGTGCTCGTCAAGCTTGAACGTCTCCCGGGTCTCCCGATCTCCATGAAAGACGAGTGCGACTTTTTTCATGGCTCTCTAGGCTCCCAATTGGGAAGTCGCGGCGATCATCCACGCGAGTTGCATGGTCAGTGACTCCTGTCCATGTCATTCATTTGAGGTTTGCCCAAGATGTCGAGCGCAGCCTTGAATCCCTTGGCTAATGTTGCAGGTGAGCCCTTGCCCCAGTAGTGTAGGAAGATGATCATCGGTTTGCTCTCCGTCATGTGATGATGGATGGCAACCACGTTCAAGCCGTTCGCCCTAAGTGCCTTGAGTACCGGCGTAATCTCGCCTTCGAGCATCGCAATATCTCCCGCCATGACCGCCTTTTCGTCGGTGCCGTAGAACGCGGCCCAGGTGTTGAGGCCCATCCGAGCATTGATCGTGGCACCCATCTCCTTTACTTTAAGGTCGGTGCGTCCGATCGTATACTTGTACACCTGCCCGTTCTGATCTCCTGTCGCTCCGACGATCGCATCGAGCGCCTTCGTGTCGAGGGAGCCTCCAAGAATGTCGGAAGGGCCAGTCACCGGAGGCACTGGGCGTGCCGGATCGACGTGACCAATGAGATCGAGTGCCGGCTTGATTTTCCTGGCGAGCTCGTCGGGTTTGCCCATGCCGTGGACATGCATGTAGTAAATCTTGGGATCGTCCCAGAAAAAGTGGTTGTGAAGCGCGGTTACCTCGAGGCCATTGTCGAGCAGAGCGGACATAACCGGATTGACCTCGTCCTGCAAAAGAACCAGATCGCCCATCATCACGTCCATGCCTCTATCGCCTTTCGTCATGGCGATCCACCCACCAAAACCAAATGGGGTAGGCACGTCGGTTCCGTCCACGCGAACCTTGAGATCGGCCCGAGGGATGCTGACCTTGAGGACGTTCGCCTTAAAATCCCCTTTCTTTCCCAGGAACGGCAAGACGCCCGCGTATTCGGCGGGCATTTCTTGCGCGAGAGCGCACGCCGAAGCGAGCGCGAGAACGATTGCGGTGATGCTTTTCATTTTTTTCCTTATCTCCGATACCCCGCCTTGATGGCAACGTAAAGTGCGTCCATAAGGATCGCTCCACGCTCGATCGCCTGCTTACCTCATTCTTGCAACCGTGGGTACACAGGAATATTAAGAAAATGATGCCCAGCTATGGCAAGCCAGTTGCAAATTTGTGATGCAAGACGGTTCCCTGATTGTCACCTTTTCAACTTCCTTTAGAAAATCGGCGTATGCTGATATTAAGACGCCGCCGCAGCAGGGTGTCTGTAGATGCTGCGAGTCTGCGACGACGCCGAATGAACCCAATGGAGGGAGATTAGGTGAAACAGTACACCGCAGATAAGATACGAAACGTGGCCATTGTAGGCCACGGCGGTTCTGGTAAAACGATGCTCGTCGAGCATCTGCTCTATACCGCCGGAGCGACCGACCGAGTTGGCAGCGTGGACGGAGGCAACACGCAGAGCGACTTCGACCCCCTAGAAATACGGCGCAAGATCTCATTGAGCGCCAGCGTCGTGCCCCTCGAATGGCACGGCTGCAAGATAAACCTCATCGACGTTCCCGGCTACCCCGACTTTATCGGTGACCTACATGGGGTGGCGCGCGTGGTCGAATCGATGATCATCGTGTGCGAGGCAAAGCGAGATGTCGACGTCGGTTTCGAACTCGCCTGGGAAATCGCCGAGAAGTACGGCCTCGCCAAATGCGTATTTGTAAACAAGCTCGAACGGGATAATGCCGACTTCGAAGGCTTGATGGACACCCTCCACCAGCGGTACGGCCGCATGGTGGTGAGCACCCAAATCCCGATCGGCCACCAAGTGGCCTTCAGCGGCGTGCTCGACCTTCTCAACATGAAGGTCTACAAAGGCAAAGACCGCGGTGAAGAGATCGAAGAGGTCCCCACCGGCTACTCGGCAGAAGCTGAAGAGCGCCGTGAAAAGATGATGGACGCCGCCGCCGAAGGCGATGACGATCTCGCGCTCAAATATCTCGAAGGCGAGAAGCTTAACGAAGACGAGATCGAGCACGGCCTACTCATGGGCATTGAGAACGGCAAAGTCGTTCCCGTTCTCATTGGTTCCGCGTTCAGCGGCATTGGCGTAGCTACGCTTCTCGACCGCATCATCGGAGAGCTTCCCTCTCCCGTCGATGTGCCTAAGAAGCTGGACGACAAGGATCTCATCCCCGATCCCAACGGCCCCCTCGCCGCGTTCGTCTTCAAGACAACTGCCGACCCCTATGTCGGCAAGATCAACTTCGTACGCGTCTTCAGTGGCAGTCTCAAAGCGGACACCCACGTGCTGAACCCCTCTCGAGAAACCGACGAGCGCCTTCACAACTTGTTCTATCCTCACGGCAAAGGACAAGAAGCGGCAGCCACAATACCCGCTGGTGACATCGGTGGCATCGCAAAGCTATCGAACACCCACACGGGTGACACTCTCACCACGGTCAAGGACAAGATCCAACTCCCCGCCGTCGACTTCCCCGAACCCATCTACCGAATCGCGATCACCCCGGCGACCAAGGCCGACGAGGATAAACTCGGCGTTGCCTTGACAAGGCTCATGGAGGAAGACCCAACCTTCCGCCATACAAGGGACACTGCCACTCACCAGGAAATCCTTGAAGGCATGGGCGACATCCACCTCGACACGATGATCGAGAAGATGAAGTCCAAGTTCGGCGTCAACGTCACAACTCAAGAAGCCAAAGTCCCCTACCGGGAGACGGTTCGCAGCTCGGCCAAGGCGCAGGGACGACACAAGAGGCAGACCGGCGGTAAGGGCCAGTTCGGAGACTGCTGGATCGAACTTGAGCCCCTCGAGAGAGGCAATGGGTTCCAGTTCGAGAACAAAGTGGTCGGCGGCTCCATCCCGAAGAACTTCATCCCCGCGATTGAGAAAGGCATCCGTGAGACAATGGACCACGGTCTCATCGCCGGATATCCGGCGACGGACTTCAAGGTGATCGTTTACGACGGCAGCTATCATGACGTCGACTCGAACGAAGCCGCGTTCAAGATGGCCGGAGCGATCGCACTCCGCGCAGCCGCCGAAAAGGCTCAGCCGGTCATCCTCGAACCGGTCCTGGATGTAGAAGTCGATGTTCCCGACGAGTGTGTCGGTGACGTGGTCGGAGACATCAACGGCCGCCGAGGCCGTCTTCTAGGCATGGATCCCCTCGCCCCGGGCAAGACCCGAATCCGAGGAACCGTGCCGATGGCCACGATGACCCGTTACGCGCTTGACCTCCGGTCAATCACCAAAGGTCGTGGCCGGTTCTCGCAAGCAGTATCCCACTATGAAGAGCTCCCCCATCCAGAGCAGCAAGCGCTAGTGGCCGAATACGCCAAGGCGCGCGCCGCTCACGAGTCGGAGCACTAGGGCGCTTCGCGCCGGGTTCGGGGTTCAGGGTCGGAAGATTCGAGAACCCCTCCCTCTGACCCTGCACCCCGAACCCTGAACCCTGAACCCTCCGCGCCGCTAAGCCGCTCGAACCTGGAACGCGCTCTCCGCCTTCATAACTTCAGAGCACATGACCATCCGAATGGCCTCAAACTGCTCTGGAGGCAATCCCGTGAGCTCGATGATGCTCGCGTCTAGTTCGTAAATCAAGGCCGGCACCTGGTTGGTGAACCCGGTTTGGTGGGCAAGGATGTCGGCGGCGGCCACATAGGCGGCAATGCTAGAAGGGTCCTTGCTTGCGCTCGGGTCGTGGTGGAACTCCACTCCTTCCTTCATTAAATCGGTAAGACCCCAGTTCGCGGCAAGCATGGCGCCAATCTGACTGTGGGTGAATCCCAGAAGCTTTTTCTCCGCCTCGACGAGAGGGATGTTCGCTTGTTGAGCGTGTGTGATGACGAGGTCGAGTTCCTCGGGGCAGAACTTGTCCATCACCAGCAGGCCGATGTCGTGCAGCATGCCGGCGCAGTACGCCTCTTCTGCCTTGGCCGGAACCTTGAGCTTGGCGAGGATGCGCGTCGCAATGGCGACGGCAAGACTGTGGCGCCAGAACTCAAGCTTCATAAACTTCTGCGACGTTCGCCCCCCGGAAAGCATGGACTGATAAGCGATACCGATGACCAGGGAGCGGACCGCATTCATTCCAAGCACGTTGATCGCTCTGCCGATGCTCGGCACGTTCTGCAAGCCGTAATACGACGAGTTCGCCACTCGCAAGATCTTCGCCGCGATGCCCGGGTCTCTCTCAATAACCTGCTCGATCTCACGGCCAGACGCGTTGACGTCATCCGCCAAGCGCAAAACCGAACTCACCGCTTGGGGCAAAACGGGCAGGTTTTCACTTCGGCTAACTCTCAGCTCCAGTGTTTCGAGATCCACAAGTGAGATTGTCGGCAAGGCGGGACCAAAGTCTGAGGGTAGAAAGCCAGAAACCTTTTTCTAGACATGAGCGTTATATACTCATATAGTTGAGTGAGTAAGCAGCATGGCAAAGAACTTCTACGACGTCCTTGGAGTGAGTAAATCGGCCGATGAGAAAGAGATCAAATCGGCCTACCGGAAGCTCGCCCGAAAATATCATCCCGACGTCAACCCTAACGACAAGTCCGCCGAAACCAAGTTCAAGGAGATCAGCGAAGCCTACGAAGTCGTCGGCGACGCTAAGAAGCGTCGGATGTATGACCAATTCGGCCCTCAGTGGGAGAACGCCGCACAGTACGGTGGTCAGCCAGGACAGGATTTCAGCGGTGACTTCGGTGGATTTCACATCGGGGGCGAGGGTGGCGGATTCTTCGAGCAGTTCTTTGGTGCAAAGGCCAGCCGCAGCGGCACCAGCTTCAACTACGAAGACGTACAGGCCGCCCAACCGAGAGACGTCGAAAAGGTCGTTGAGATCCCGCTAGAGGAAATCGATTCAGGGACCAAGCGCGTTCTGACGTACCAAACAATGGACGGGTCCAGAACCCGTGAAGGCATTTCCACCATCCCCACGACCAAAAAGGTCGAAGTCAAAATCCCCGCCGGCATCCCCGACGGCAAGAAACTAAGAGTCCCCGGCAAAGGCGCAGCCGGTGCGAATGGCAAAGCGGGCGACCTGTATGTGGTCATCAAACACGCCGCTCACTCAAGCTTCAAAACGGTCGGCGATAACCTAGAGGTGGAAGTCCCCGTACCCTACACCACCGCCGCCCTTGGAGGCGAGATCAAGGTGCCCACCCTGCGATCGACCGTCACCATGAAGATTCCCGAGGGCACCCAGAGCGGCCAAACATTCCGTCTCGCCGGGCAGGGTCTGGCGAAACTCAACGGCGGTCGGACCGACCTGCTCGCCCGAATCAAGATCACCACATCCAAGCACCCCAGCGAGGGCGAGAAGAAGCTCCTTCGCGAGCTCGTTGACCTTCAAAAGGTGACTGCTTGAGACCGGATAATCAGCCCGTCTACATGATCGGGGTTGCCGCAGGCCTCTGCAATGTCCACCCCCAAACCCTCCGGCAATACGAGCGCCTCGGCCTCGTAGCCCCCAAGCGGGCGGGCGCGAAGAACCGGCTCTACAGCGAAGCCGACATCCGCCGCATCCAAAGAATCCAGCACCTCACCCAAGATATGGGTGTCAACCTCGCCGGAGTCGAACTCATCCTCCGCCTCCTTGAGGACATGGAAGAGATGCGAAGAGACCTCGAACAGCAGCTCACCGAGTACATGAGCGAAGCCGAGCGCCGAATCGCCGGCTTCATGGAAAACCCAAGCGTCCCCCAACGCATAGACCAATCCCTCCTCCCGGTCCCCAACATAAAAGTCCGCCGCCCCATGGAATTTTAGGGTTCGGTGTGGGTTGTTGGGTGGTCCCAATCACATCCCGGCGAAGCCGTGTAGGCGACCATTGCATGGGCGAAGGCGAAGCCCTGCGGTCAAGTCCCGCCATTACGCAGATAGTGACGTAAGGCTGAGGCGCGAAATTACGGCCCCATCAAGCGATGCTCTAAATCCAGCGAGGAAGGCTAAATCCTATACGAAACCCAAGGGCTCCGAAGGGTCTAATTCATCCACTGTTCGCTCCGTCTGCTCCTGAAGCTTTTCAAGAACGGACTGCAGCCACTTGGGTGCCCCCTCGGACGTGGGGTCGTTTTGGGAAATATTCTTCGTCGCCATTTGTGTAACTTCTTCCGCCATGTGAGTCCGTGGAAGGCCCTGACGCATATCCGTACGGCTGGTTCATCAAACCGTTTTGTTCCGCACTAAAACGAAATAAAAAAGACCGGAATGTCCAACGGACATCCCGGTCTTGTCTCTTTAGGCTATATGTGCTACACGCTTTCTTCGGATAAGGACTTCTCGGCTTCCTCTTCGTCAGCCGCCATATCGGCAAGCGAAGGGAAGGAGAGCGGGCTGAGCATATCAGTGTCCCGATCATCCGCCTCGACGAGTGCGGTGAGCGACTGCTCGGCCCAACTCGGACCTCGCTGTACATCCACTGCCACGTCTCGGTAGTGCTTCACACCCGTACCTGCCGGGATCAGTCGTCCGATGATGACGTTCTCCTTGAGGCCGATGAGGTGATCCTTCTTTCCGCGAACTGCCGCTTCCGTAAGGACTCGGGTCGTCTTCTGGAACGAAGCTGCCGAGAGGAACGAATCAGTCGCGAGCGATGCTTCCGTGATACCGAGGAGAATCCAGGTCGCCGTTGCTTCCTTCGGATCGCGCTCCACATTCTCACCCGTGATCGGGTCTACGTACTTGATCTTCTTACCGGCCGAAAGGGCGGCATGAACGTTCTCGTTCGCAGCGAGATAGGTGAATCGGTCCACGATCTGGCCCGGGAGGAACGGACTGTCGCCCGGCTCCTTGACCTGTCGCTTACGAAGCATCTGTCGGATGATGACCTCAATGTGCTTGTCATTGATGTCAACGCCCTGGGCCTTGTAAACGCTCTGCAGGTTCTCGATGAAGTAATCGTAAACCGCGTTCGCGCCGGCAAGCTCGAGAACCTCGTGCGGATCTCGGGGACCTTCCGTGAGGGGGTCTCCCTTGATAACCTTGCTTCCCTTCGACACCGGCAACTTACCGAGCGGCGGGACGAGGATCGGATAATAAATGTTGACCTTGACGACCTCGGCCTTGCGAAGGATCGCAAGAATCGCGGTGGTCATCTTCTGACCGATCGCCTTATGCAAGCCATTCTCGTATTCGCCGTTGTCGTTGGTTGGCCACGCCTGAACGTCGCCGATATAAGCATCCTTGATGGGACCAACCACGGGCACCGTGGCTTCCACGATGACCCATCGGCCGAAGCTCGACTCTCGGACGTCGCGCACCACACCCGTAACTGGGCAGATAATCGCCTTACCACGAGGCTGTCGTCGTGCTTCGAAGATTTCCTCGACGCGGACGATACCGCTCGACTCACCCGTCCAGGAGTAGAAGAAGGTCTTTCGAGACCGTTCCCATAGCTTTCTGGAGTCGCTGTCTGCCTTGTCGGCCAGCTTCTGAGCCGCCTTGGTCTGCCGCTCGGTGCGGCGCTTGACCTTGGGATCCTCCATGTTCGGGGCCTCGACGTTGATCGTGAGAGGCACCGTGTCCTTGCTCTGGAAGAACGACTTAACAATGCCTTCCTGGGTTTCCAGGAGCTTCGTGGGGTCGAACTGCTTCATGTCGGTATCCGTCGCCGACGCAAAGTCCTCCATGAACTGGCGGATGAACTTACCGGTCTTATACTGGTTCGTTCTTGCGATGGTGGCCGAACCCGCAACGCCTCCGGTGTGGAACGTTCGCATCGTAAGCTGCGTTCCAGGCTCACCGATCGACTGAGCGGCGATGATTCCGACCGCGACGCCAACTTCAACGAGCTTGCCCGTCGAAAGGTCGGTGCCATAGCACTTGGAGCAGATTCCCTGAGCCAGCTCACAAGTGAGCGGGCTTCGGACCAACAAGCTGAGGTTGCTGTGCTCGTCAGCTTCGAATCCATAGGTTCGATACTTATCGAGAACTGCCGTCTTCTCTTCTTCCGTCGGAGCTGCGTTGTACTCGCCAGCGAACTTAACTTCGATCTGGTTAATTCGCTTCGAGTTATCCCGAGTCATCAGTTCCTGGAACTGGGTCAACTGCTCGCCCGTATCCGGGTCGGTGATGACCGAGAGCGAAACTCGCCCGAACAGACGATCCGCGATCGGCTCGATGGCCTCACCCTGATCGGAGATTCGGTGAGCGAGGATTCCCTCATGGGTCTCGCAGTCCAAGCGCTTGACGATAACGTCCTGAGCGACGTCGCAAAGACGTCGAGTCAGGTAGCCGGCGTCTGCCGTTCGGAGCGCCGTGTCCGCCAGACCCTTACGGGCACCGTGCGTCGTCACGAAGTACTCCAACATGTTCAGGCCCTTGTGGAACGAGCTCTTAACCGGGAGCTCGTAGATAACCTCGTTGAACTGGTTGAACATGAGGCCGCGCATTCCGGCAAGCTGCGCAAGCTGCTTCACCGAACCACGAGCACCAGAAACGGTAACGATCGAAAGCGGGTTCATCTGCTTAAGACCGGCGACGATCTCCTTACCGATTTCGTCGTACGTATCCGTCCAGAGCTTGATGAGGCTCTGGGTCATTTCGTTATAGGTGAGCATTCCGCGGCGGAACTGGTTGGTGATCTTGGTAGATCGCTCATCCGCAGAGTGGATCATCTCTTCGCGCTTCTCAGGCGGGTCCATGTCGGTGATCGCAACGGATAGACCGTAGCGAGTCGCCCAGCGGAAGCCCATGTCCTTCATGTCGTCGAGGAGCCGAATCGTGGCACCCACGCCCGCTCGTCGGTGACAGGTGAGAATCATCTCGGAAAGCGCCTTCTTGCTGAGTTCCACCTTCAAGAACTCTTCCGAGTGCTTGAGGGGGTAGGGCAAGATGGTGTTCAAGACAAGCTGTCCCGGAGTGACCGTGACAATCATCGTCTCGAATTCCTGGTCGAACGGCACGAGCTCTTGGAACTCTTCGCCGTCTTCGCCAACCGAGGCGACCTTGCGGAACTCGGCGCCGGTGGCCGGGTCTCGGTAGTCGACATCCTTATCCGGCTGGAAAACCGGGCGAGTAAGACGAACCTGAACTGGGTCGTTCACGAAAATCGCCTGCTGCTTGATCGGCGTATCGAGGTGGAAGATTGCCTCTTCCGGACTCGAGTACGTGATCGGCGCCGGGTTCTTCTCGGGGTTCTCCTTGTGAAGTCGAACCTGCTCCGCCAGAGCATCTCGGCCCGCGTTAGACACGAAGGTCAGCGCGTAGTTGCCAAGAATGATGTCCTGCACCGGCGCACAGGTCGGTCGACCGTCTGCCGGGGAGAACAGGTTCTGGGTGCTCAGCATCAAAACGCGGGCTTCAGCCTGGGCCTGGGTGCTAAGCGGGATGTGAACGGCCATCTGGTCGCCGTCAAAGTCCGCGTTGTAAGCGTTACAAACGAGCGGGTGAACCTGGATCGCCTTACCGTCCACGAGGATCGGCTCGAACGCTTGGATACCCAGTCGGTGAAGCGTAGGAGCACGGTTCAGGAGAATCGGGTGCTCTTTGATGACCTCTTCCAAACCATCCCAAACCGCGGGATGCATTCGGTCGATCATTCGCTTCGCCGTCTTGATGTTCTGCGTGATCTTCTTCTCGACCAGCGTCTTCATCACGAACGGCTTGAACAGCTCCAGCGCCATCTCCTTGGGGAGACCGGCTTGGTGAAGCTTAAGGTGAGGACCGACGACGATAACCGATCGACCGGAGTAGTCGACTCGCTTACCGAGGAGGTTCTTTCGGAAACGACCTTCCTTACCCTTGAGCATGTCGCTCAAAGACTTCAGCGGTCGCGAGTTCGAACCGACAACCGGTCGCGCTCGGCGGCCGTTATCGATAAGCGCATCGACAGCTTCCTGAAGAAGACGCTTCTCGTGGTTGATAATCGATTCCGGCGCATGAATCTCGATGATCTTCTTCAACCGGTTGTTTCGGTTGATGATGCGTCGATAGAGATCGTTGAGGTCGGAGGTCGCGAATCGGCCACCGTCGAGCTGGACCATCGGTCGAAGCTCGGGCGAGATAACCGGAACGACGTCCAGGATCATCCACTCGGGTCGCGATCGGCTGCTGATGAGAGCTTCCGTGACTTCGAGTCGCTTGATCGCACGAGCACGTCGCTGGCTCTGCGTCATGATGATCTCTTGTCGCAGGCCTCGGGCCAGCCTCTCGAGATCGACGCGGGTCAGGAGTTCCTTGATCGCTTCGGCGCCGATGTTGGCGCGCACGAGGCTACGGAGATCCAGCTTGAGGGTGTGGCCCACGCTGTCCAGCAGCTTCGAAACGGCTCGGTACTTGTCCTCGTCGATCAGCTGATTGCGCTCGAGCTTGCCGAGAATCTCAACCGCGAGGTCGAGGTCCTTGAGTCGATCGTCCGCGTCTCGATACTCCGCCTTGATTCGGTCGTTAACCGCCTTGGCGCGCTCTCGGGCGAAGACTTCGTCGTACTCTTCTCGGTTGTTGTTAAGGTCTTCCGAGAATCGGGTGAACGACTCCTCTTCCAGCTCTCGCATCTGCAGCTGCAGCTTCGCCTTCTCCGTCTCTACCGCGACCCGAATTTCAGGAAGCCTCTCGGCAATCTTCTCGGTCTCGATATCGATGATGATGAAGCTCGCGAAGTAAATAACCTTCTCGAGAAGCCTCGGCGAGATGTCGAGGATCAAGGACAAGGGCGAAGGAACGCCCTTTAGGTACCAGATGTGGCAGACCGGGGCGGCGAGCTCAACATGGCCCATTCGCTCACGGCGAACCTTGGATCGCGTGACTTCGACGCCGCAGCGCTCGCACACGATTCCCTTGTACTTGATCTTCTTATAACGGCCGCAGGCGCATTCCCAGTCCTTAACCGGACCAAAAATACGCTCGCAAAAGAGGCCATCACGTTCCGGCTTGAAAGTCCGGTAGTTGATGGTCTCTGGCTTCTTGACTTCGCCATGCGACCAGCTGAGGATATCCTCGCTGCTTGCAATGCCGATCCTAATCTTGTCGAACAGGCTAACGTCTGCCATAAGTTCGTTATCTATCTCCTAGTCGTCGGTTTCCCTCTGACTGCGTGCTCTTTTCGGTGTTACGGCGTACAGGTGGTGCGGCTGCCGGGGTCTCTGTAACACCGAGAGACCCCGAAACCGCATTCCCCGTTAGTTGAAGAACCCTACGGATCGGGCAAGGCGCATATCGTCGCCTCCACCCAACTCGTCGAGATCCTTCAACGGTAGTTCCTTGTTGCCGGCATCTTCGACGGCGACCTTCAGGCAGAGCGAGCGGAGCTCGTTGACCAGAATCTTGAAAGATTCCGGAATCCCGGGCTCAGCAAGGGTCTCTCCCTTGACAATGCTTTCATAGGCCTTGACTCGTCCATTGACGTCGTCGGACTTGATCGTGAGGAGCTCTTGCAGCGTATAGGCAGCGCCGTACGCTTCAAGGGCCCAGACTTCCATTTCACCAAATCGCTGGCCGCCGAACTGCGCCTTACCACCCAACGGCTGCTGGGTAACGAGGGAGTACGGTCCGATGGAGCGTGCGTGGATCTTTTCATCCGCAAGGTGCTCCAGCTTCAGCATGTAGATCATGCCAACCGTGATGTTGTTGGGAAGAATCTCGCCGGTCAAACCGTCGCGAATCGAGCTCTTCGCCGTCTTCGGGTCGATGCCAGCGCGTTGGAACACGTTGTCCTCGATAATCTGAAGAATGCTCTTGTAGATCGCACCGTCTGCCTTGACCGCACTCTCGTTCTCTTCGTCCTCGGGAATCTCGGGCTCCCAAGTCTCGAAGTCCACTTCGCCAAGCTCCTGGAAGGTCTTGACGGGCGGCGCCGACAGGACTCGGCTAACTCGCTCCAATCCGTTCTCGCCAAGCTTACGGAGTCGAGCTTCAACTCGCTCCATCATCATGTCGAACGTGTCGTCCTTCTCGAAATGAATGTCGAGCTGAAGCTCGGCGTTCATGTAAGCCCGAAGTGCCTGGCTACGCATGTGGTTCGCCAGTCGCTCCATCTCGGTGAGAATCTCGACTTCGGTGGCGCCTTCAAACGCGGGGCACTTGTACTCGAGTCCAAGGTGCTTGCCCACATAGCCAAGGTGCGTCTCGAGGATCTGACCGATGTTCATTCGGCTCGGAACACCAAGCGGGTTCAGAACGATGTCCACCGGGGTTCCGTCGGCAAGGAACGGCATGTCCTCAACCGGAAGAACCTTCGAGATAACTCCCTTGTTTCCGTGACGTCCGGCCATCTTGTCACCCACCATCAGCTTTCGCTTCTGGGCGGTGTAGACCTGAACCGTCATGTTCGTGCCTGCGGGAAGCTCGTCACCAGGGATCTGCAGGAGCGGTTCGTCGGTGCGATCGCAGATAAGGCGCTCGCGCTTCTTAGACTCCTTGTAGATGTAGTTGATCGACGGGCTGAGATACTTGTATCGACTGAAGACCTTGACGTCGACAACGGTTCCCTTCTCGCCGTGGGGCAGCCGAAGCGACACGTCTCGCGTCTCTTCCGCCTTCTTTCCGAAGATGGCGATGATGAGTCGCTCTTCAGCGGTCATCTCAACCTGGCCCTTCGGAGCCACCTTACCGACGAGGATGTCCTCGGGCCGAACTTCGGCGCCGATTCGAATGATTCCGTTCTCGTCCAGATCCTTCAGCGCTTCTTCGCCCACGTTGGGGATGTCACGCGTGATTTCTTCCGGTCCGAGCTTCGTGTCGACCGCTTCTGACTCGTGTCGCTCGATGTGGATCGACGTGTACACGTCGTCCTTCACCATGCGCTCCGAGATCAGGATCGCGTCTTCATAGTTGTAACCGTTCCACGGCATAAACGCGACCAACACGTTCTTGCCGAGCGCGAGCTCTGCGTTATCGCAGCAAGCGCCATCCGCGAGTGGGTCGCCCTTGAGGACGCGGTTTCGAGGATAGACCACCGGTCGGTGAGTGAAACAGGTCGACTTGTTGCTCTGCACCATGTGCATGAGCGGGTACTTGTCGAGGGTTCCGTCATCCCGTCGGACGCGGATCTCGGTCGCGGTCACATACTCGACCACGCCCGGATGGAATGCGATGACCGCAGCACCCGAGTCGACGGCAGCAACGCGCTCGTAGCCCGTACCCACCAACGGTCGCTCCGACCGAAGAGTAGGCACTGCCTGGCGTTGCATGTTCGCGCCCATAAGAGCACGGTTCGCGTCGTCGTTCTCGAGGAACGGGATGAGCGCGGTAGCAACCGAGATGATCTGCACGGGCGAAACGTCCATGAAGTCGATCTGGTCTCGGCGGACTGTCGGATAGCTTGCACCACCGATGTCTCCACCTGCGCATCGACCCTGTACTCGGTCGTGGCGAATGTAATTGTTCTCGTCCGTCTCAACGTCGGCGGGAGCAACGATCTGACCCGTCTCTTCCTGAGCGGTCATGTAGATGATGTCGTCGGTCACGATGCCTTCCTTAACCTTTCGGTAAGGGGTCATGATGAAGCCGAACTCATCGACACGAGCGTGCGAGGTGAGCTGCGAGATAAGACCGATGTTCGGACCTTCAGGAGTCTCGATCGGGCAGATGCGTCCGTAGTGCGAACGGTGAACGTCGCGAACTTCCAGCTTGGCGCTGGATCGCTGAAGTCCACCCGGTCCGAGGGATGACAGACGTCGCTTGTTGGTGATTTCCGACAGCGGGTTCGTCTGGTCCATGAACGTCGACAACTGGTTCGAGCTAAAGAAGCTCTTGATCGACGCGCTGACCGGCTTGACGGAGAGAATGATTCCGGGCAGGAGGTTCTCCTGATCGGTCGAAGTCATTCGCTCTCGGGCGACCTTCTCCATTCGAACGAAACCAAGGCGGAGCTGGCTTTGCAGCAGCTCGCCGACGCTTCGAACACGCTTGTTCTTCAAGTCGTCAATGTCGTCTCGTTCAGCCTCACGGTTGACGTACGGCACCATCGCGAAGAGGATGCCAGCAAGGTCTTCCGCGGTAAGGTTTCGCGTGTTGAGCGGAATGTTGATGCGCAGCTTCTGGTTAAGGAAGCGGCGTCCCACCTTTCCGAGGTCGTATCGCTTGACATCGAAGAACAGGCCGTAAACGAGTTGCTTCGCAGCCTCTTCGTTGGCTGCCTCACCCGGTCGAAGTCGCTTGTAGATATCGAGCAGGGCTTCGCGAGAGTTGGAAGTCGGGTCGGCATCAAGGGTCGCCTCGACCATCGCAAGAACGCCAACGACTCGGAGCTCTGGCAATGCCATCGCTTCGATTCGCTTCGCGGTCTCTTTCTCAATGCGCTCGCCGGCACGGATGATGAGCTCGTCGCCATCCATGACGTCGACCATCGGGCGCTTGCCAACAAGCACTTCTGCCTCAGGCGTCTCGAGCGTCTCTTCCTTGGTGAAGGCTCGGAGAATCTCTTCGTTGGTCCCGAGAGGGGTCTCGACGTTCACGTTTTGCGCAGAGAGCTCAGGCGAGTAGCCTGCGATCTGCTCCTTCGTGAACACGATGCCCGCCTCGATGAGAACCTCTCCGGTATCTGCATCGACCACCGGTTCGACCGCTCGTCTTCCGACTGCGGCACCAACCGTGGTGATGAACCGACCCCGGCCGCGCTCGAAGTAGTAGAGCGCCTTAATAAGCTGGGTCAGAGGAAGCTTCTTGGTCTGGCTGATCTGCGTACGAACGATGAAGTTCGCATCCGACTCAACCTCGAGCCACGGCCCTTCATTCGGGATGACGCGAGCAGACACGATGACCTGCATCGAGCTGTCCACACCCTCTTCGAAGTAAAGACCAGGGGATCGCGATAGCTGTGATACGATGACTCGCTCACGTCCATTAATAATGAACGTGCCTTTGTTTGTCATCAAGGGAAGATCGCCGAGGTAGACCTCGGACTCAATGACTTCACGATCTCGACCACCAAAGCGAACAATCGCTTTGATAGGAGCTTCAAACGTCATGTCACGATCTCGGCACTCCTGAATGGAGTACTTCGGCTCACCTAAGGTGAAGCTAACGAGTTCGATGTAGTTGGTTTGAGTGAAATCCCAAATTGGGCTGAAAGTTTTGAAGAGTTCTGGTAGCCCCTCTTCCAGAAACCACTTGTATGAGTTAAGCTGTAGTTCGATTAAGTTTGGGACCTCGAGGTACCGGCCAATTCGCTTCGAGGTCGGCTGAATAATTCTCATCAAGCCTCCGGGACGTAAATGCGCGAACTTCCATCGTACCGCACGCCGTCACCAAAGTCAAGACTTAACATCTCTTTCCCCTCGTGTTTTTCGGAGTAAGTGCCGATAACCGCCAGTTGGCAGTTTTCCGCTCTCCCGGGAACCCCTCGCCCCTCCGGGGGAGAGGGGCAGGGGTGAGGGGCTGCCCACCGCTAAGTTTTCGTCTAGCCGTAAGTTCATCCGGGGAGTCGCAAAGCGAATGTGAGAAGCGCGGTCCACAAGGCACCCTCTGGTCCGACCCTGAACCCTGAACCCTGACTAAGGATGCTCAGCAAGCCGCTGAGAAATATCCGCCGAAGGCACATCCAACTTCGCCGCAAGCTGCCTCTGAGAAGCGACAAGGTTGTCGATCGAAATCGCCTGCTGATTGATCAGCCCCCGAAGCTCGGCAAGCTCCTGTGCCACCTGCGGGTTCTCCTGCTGATTGGCCAACCCCTGATTCTGCTGGAAGATCGCCGCCATCTTTTGCTGGTGGCGAGTGAGGATCGCGATGATGGGGACGCCAAAAACGCAGAGTATCGCCACCATACCGGCCATGTCATCTGGCGCAAAAGCTAAAAGTGACCCGGGATTCACCTAAGGCACGCTCCCTTCGTAAACTTCCGTCGCCCGATTTCGCGCCTGCAGGGCAGTGAGGCTCTCGATCGAGGCACTCTGGAGCTGAACAAGGTTCTTAAGCTCTCTGACTTCGCGCCGCAAGGTATCTAACTCCTGGCCCAAGGCGTAGGTCTGGCCAGGATCGCCGATCGGCGTCCTTTGCTGGTGCATGATCTCCGCCATGCGCCGCTGGTGAGCCGTGAGGATCGCCACGATCGGAATCATGAAGATGATGATCGGGATGATCAAGCCATTGATCGGGAACAGGCCCATAAATCCTAATAGATGTTGTGTCATTGGCGGCTACCAACCTCGCGCGTCACCGATAGTATACGAAAGCAACGTTGTACCCTCGGGCAAAAGACTTACGCGGGAACCGCGGCAATCGCTTCATGCAACAGAAATTTCCCCTCATAAAGTGCCCGGCCAACGATCACTCCTTCGGCCGTTGAGCCTGCCACCTGCCGAATATGATCCAGGGAGCCGATCCCTCCGCTCTGAATGATTGGGATATTGACCGCCGCCGAAACCTTCTCCAAAAACTCCAAATTCGGCCCCGTCAACATCCCGTCGCGCTCGATGTCGGTGAGGATAATGCGCCGACAACCCGCACTCACCATCTTCTCCGCGAGGTCCACCGCATCGATCGATGACGTCTCCGTCCACCCCGAAACCGCCACCTTGCCATCGCGAGCGTCAATCCCCGCAACCACCCGATCGCCTAACTCTGTAAAGAGCAGATGAGCGAGCTCTGGATCGTGAACCAACTTGCTCCCCACCACCACCCGAGCCACTCCCACATCGAGCAAAGCGCGAGCCGACTCAAGCGACCGGACGCCCCCACCAACCTCAACTTTCATCCGAACGGCTCTCACAATCGCCCGCACCGCATCCAAATTCTCAGGGATCCCGCTCTTCGCCCCGTCAAGGTCAACCACGTGCAGAAACTGCCCACCCTGCACTTCAAAGTCTAAAGCTACACGCACCGGGTCAGAGTCGTAAATCGTTTCGCGAGCGTAGTCGCCCTGGGAAAGGCGCACACAGTACCCGCCCCGGAGGTCGATGGCGGGAAGGATCAGCATGCGAGGAATTTGGAGAGCATCCTAAGACCGACCGCTCCACTTTTCTCCGGGTGAAATTGGGCGCCCCAAACGTTGCCCCGCTGAATCGTGGCCGTAAACTGGATACCGTGAGTCGCCGTGGCCGTCACGTCCGAAGGATCCACCGGGTCGGCGTACAGCGAGTGCACAAAATACACCTGCTCCCCATCGATCGCCCCATTTCCCAACCCATCGCTACGACGATAAGCGAGAGACCGCCAACCGATATTCGGGATCTTCAGCCCCGGTGCCGGAGGCAAATACCGCACCCGCCCAGGAAGCAATCCAAGCCCCTCAAACTCCCCAAGCTCCTCGCTCGAATCGAAAAGCAATTGCATCCCAAGGCAAATCCCCAGCACTGGCTTCCCCGATGCCGCAAATGCCCGAATCTCGTCCCGCATCGGCATCAACTTCTCCATCGCCGCGCCAAACGCGCCAACCCCCGGCACGATGAGCTTTGAGGCCCCCTGAAGATCCCTGCGACATTGGGCCTCAAAGCCCAAATGCTTTACCGCCTTCGCGACCGATCCAAGGTTATTGATCTCGTAGTCGAGAATCGTGATCAATCGCGCTTGCCCTTCGTAGAGGTCGCCGTGCGACGCTCAGACCGTCGCGTCGCCTCATAGAGCGCCCGACCAAAGCCCTTAAACAGGGCTTCGCAAACGTGATGGTCGTTCTCACCCGCCAGCTTCTTGAGATGGATGGTGATGCCCGAGTGAGTGGCCAGTGCTCTGAAGAACTCGCGAACGCACTCGGTCGAAAGCTCGCCGATCCGCTCCCGCTTAAACGGAACATCGTAAGTAAGCATTCCCCGCCCGCTGATGTCGATCGCCACCTGCACGAGAGCCTCGTCCATCGGCGTCATATTGCTGCCGTACCGCTCGATCGTATCGTCTGAATCCAGAGCTTGCGCGATCGCCTGACCCAAGACGATTCCCACGTCTTCCACCGTATGGTGATCATCGACCTCGAGGTCGCCTTCCGAGGATGCCCCAAAATCCATGCGCCCGTGGAACGCCATCAGCACGAGCATGTGGTCAAAGAAACCAATTCCCGTGAGGACGTCGCGGCGGGTGCCGCCATCCAGATCTAGTACGACCTGAATCCGAGTCTCACCAGTTTCCCGATAGACCTCGGCGTAACGAACGCCCGGAGTGCTCTTACTCATCTTGTATTAAGGATACCGGCAGTCCGGGGAGGCGTTCGGTGTTGGAACGAACGGATGTGCGGGGCAGCTCCGAACACCCAACACCGAACACCCTCCCAAAAAAGGAAGAGCCCTCCCCTTTCGGGTGAGGGCTCAACTCAACAGGAGGTGCTGACTTTTGGTTGCACCAAACATTCCCAGACTCCAGTCGGCACTGCATCTTCGCAGCCAAAAACCTTCATCCGAGGCAGCCAAGTGCCCCCTAAGCTACAAAGGCAAGTGTCAACTGACGCTCTGACAAGAACAACCCTGTTCCGCCTTCCCCTCCGACCTTGCGGTCGGCGTCGTACGCGCGCTTTCCGACTCTCACTACGTCTACGGGGTTAGCTGTCGGGTTCGGGCCAAGAGTTACCCTTGCGACCTTCAGGTCACTTACACCCCTAAGTTACGGTTCCCCCGTTCCCTCTTTCGAGGAATTCAACGGTTGGCTTTGCAGCCATGGATTTAGTGTAACACGGTTTTCAGTGATCCGGGCTCTGGGCTCAGGGACTTTTATCAGGGCGCATGGGGTTTAGAACAATGAGCTAGGAACGATGAACGATGAACCTAGGAGGGGACCCAGAAATACTTCGCGGAATAGTGCCGCCTCGGCTTCACTTCAGCCCTTACCGTTCATCGCTCATTCCCCAGAATCCCCCTGCTCCCCATTCATCATTCATCGTTCAATCGCTCATCGTTTCCTCTGCACCCTGCACCCTGAACCCGGTACCCTGAAAGAATGGCAATCCTGGTTGACAAGAACACGAAAGTGATCGTCTGCGGCATGACGGGCCGAGAGGGCTCGTTCCACACCCAACAGATGATCGACTACGGCACCCAAGTCGTCGGCGGCGTAACCCCCGGCAAGGGCGGAACCGAGTTCTTAGGCAAACCAGTCTTCGACACCGTTCAAGAGGCCGTCAACGCGACCGGCGCCAATGCCTCTGTCATCTTCGTGCCGCCTCCCTTCGCGGCCGACTCGGTCCTCGAGTGCGAGGCCGCAGGCCTTCCCTTCATCACCCTCATCACCGAAGGCGTTCCCGTCCGAGACTCCCTGAGAGTCGTCAACCGCCTGCGGGCCAACGGAACATCGAGACTGCTCGGCGGCAACTGCGCCGGCATCATCTCCCCCGGCCAATGCAAGATGGGCATCATGCCCGGTCACATTTTTAAAGCCGGAGGCGTCGGCCTCGTCAGTCGATCCGGAACCCTGACCTACGAAATCGTATGGGAAATGACCCGCGCCGACATCGGCCAGACCACCTGCGTCGGCATCGGAGGAGACCCCCTCCCCGGCACCCGATTCATCGAGGTCATGCAAATGTTCGAAGCCGACCCCGCCACCAAGGCAGTCGTCATGATCGGCGAAATTGGCGGATCCGATGAAGAAGCCGCCGCCGAATTCATCGCGACCATGAAGAAGCCCGTTGTAGGCTTCATCTCCGGCCGCACCGCCCCTCCCGGAAAGCGAATGGGCCACGCCGGGGCGATCGTCTCCGGCAACACCGGCACCGCCCAAAGCAAGGTTGACGCCTTGACTAAGGCCGGCGCAGCGGTCGCTGATCGCACCAGCGACGTGCCAAGACTGATCCATGAGGCAATGGCAGTTCGAGCGTAAGTTGGCCCTCCGGAGATGGTTCCCCTTTCCGAAGGGGGAACCGTGGGGGAGGGGGTTGGGCCCACCGACAACTCCTCCGCGGAGGATGAATGGAATCCATCCACGATTGCGATTATCGTCGGCTAGCCTAGTTCGCTTTTCGGCTGCCGAACGCCAAGCCAACCCCTCCCCAAAGGGAGGGAACCCTTCGATATTTACTGGGGGACTTCCCAAATGACCCCCGCCGAACACCGAATACCGAACACCGAACACCTCCCCCGCTACTTCGATAACGCCGCCACCACCCCCCTCGACCCCCGAGTCCTGGAAGCCATGCTTCCCTACCTCCAGGAAGACTTCGGCAACCCGAACTCTCTCCATTCGTTCGGCCAAAAAGCCCAAATAGCGATTGAGAACGCCCGACAACAAGTCGCCGAACTCCTAAACGCCGACGACCCAAGCCAGATCACTTTCACGTCCGGCGCCACCGAATCCAACAACTGGATCGCCCGAAACTTCCCCGACGCCTGGGTCAGTCCGTTCGAGCACAGCTCCCTCCACGAACCGGCAAATGCCTTAGGCCTAAACACCCTATCCAACCGGGAACATGAACTGTGTCATCTAGACAAGCCGGCAAGCCTGGTGAGCGTGATGGCGGTGAACAACGAAACCGGGACCGAGTGGGACGTTCGAGCTTTTCGGCCAGTGGCCGAAAAGCTACACAGCGACCTCACTCAAGCAGTTGGAAAGCTGCAAACCTCGGTTGAAGGGTTGGACTACGCCAGCTTTAGCGCGCACAAGTTCTATGGTCCCAAGGGCAGTGGCGGACTCTTCATAAGAGACGAGCCGCTGCCCCCTCTCCTTCTTGGGGGTGAGCAAGAAGGTGGCCTCCGAGGCGGCACATTAAATGTGCCAGGAATTGTCGGAATGGGCGCTGCGGCACGAATTGCGCTAGAGGAACAAGAGCAAAACCATTTACACGCGTCCGAACTAAATGCCTTAGTCCTGGACGCATTACGCGATGTCAGCGACTGGCGGGTAAATGGAGGCGGGCAACGTAGCCCTTATATCCTAAGCATCAGTTTCTTAGGAGTGGAAGGGGAGTCACTCGTCATCGACGCAGACCGCCGTGGGTTTGCAATTAGCAGCGGAGCCGCATGTAGTTCGCGTTCAGTGGAACCGAGTCACGTCCTCATGGCGTTAGAACTTGAGGAGAATTGGAGACGCGGAACCGTTCGCATCAGCTTCGGAAGGCACAATACGCTCGATTCAACTGTCAACCTAGCCAAATCGTTGGGTCAAACGGTCGAAAAGCTGCGTACAATGACATAGATAGGTGATAAATTGCAACGTATCACCCTTCATGTCACGTCTGTATGAGTTGTGCGCGAAACGACTGCGGTCGCTCGCAACATGAAAGGAAGTTCGCATGCAAACCATCAATTGGACAAAGTACGTCCTTGACAGGGGCTGGCGAACGTGTTAAGGTTGGGCGCGGAAACGGACTCTCGTACGTTACCGTAGATTCATATAGAAATTTTATCGATATCAGGTGCGCGAACCAGTTCAGAGCTGAACAAAGGATTGTAGCCCTCACGACATAGAAGTTCTTCGGGACTTCGGAGGTTTGAACGAGTATGCCAGCAGAAAATGGATTAGCCACTCAGCCGCGACGGGGGCGAGCCATCACGGTTCGTACGCCTGGTCGTCATTCGTTTATCGAGGCTGGGGCTGCTCCTGTTCTGGACGATCCGTCAGCTGAACCGGCTGAAGACGATTTGCTTGAATTGGACGCAGCGGAAGAAGAAGAAGAAGAAACCGAACGTCCAGTACCCGATGACTCAGAAGAACTTGAGATGTGGATGCGGCAGACGCGCCGCGCTCAACTTCTGACTCCCGAGCAAGAAGTCGATCTCGCCCGAAAGGTTCAGGCTGGCGACATGTACGCCAAGAAGGTTCTGATCGAGTCCAATCTGCGACTCGTGGTCAGCATCGCCAAGAAGTACAACGCCCGCGGCATCCCGCTCGCGGACTTGATCCAGGAAGGGAATTTGGGCCTCATTCGCGCAGTCGAGAAGTTCGACTGGCGTAAGGGCTTCCGATTCAGCACGTACGCCACTTGGTGGATTCGACGAGCGATCGCCCGAGCGATCATCAACCAGGGACGCACGATCCGAATTCCGGTCTACGTCGCCGAGTTGATCAACAAGGTCGTCAAGACGGCCAGCCGTCTCCAGCAAGAGCTTCAGCGAGAACCGACCGAAGAGGAGATCAGCCGCGAGGTTGGCCTGTCGATCGATCGTGTTCGCGAAATGATGCGAGTAGCCGTCGAGCCCATCTCACTTGAGACGCCCGTCGGTGAAAAGGATAACTCGTCCATCGGTGACTTCGTGCACAGCACGAACATGCCGAACCCGGGCGACGTGACCTGGACGCTGATTCGACGTGAAGAGATCGACGGAATCCTCGGCCGACTCACCTCGCGAGAGCGAGACGTAGTCCGACTCCGATTCGGCCTCGACGACGGTCGCAGCCGCACCTTGGAAGAGGTCGGTAGCGAACTGAACGTGACACGAGAGCGAGTTCGCCAAATCGAACTCCGAGCCATGAAGAAGCTCCGCCACATCGGCCAAGAGCTAACTTCGCAAGGCTTCACGATCACCCCGACGCCGAACTAAAGGAAATAAAAGGCCGCTCCGCCACCAGGCGGAGCGGCCTTTTTTACGTCCGGAGATGGTTCCCCTTTCCGAAGGGGGAACCGTGGGGGAGAGGGTTGTGACACCCACCAAAAGCAGTTTGAAAGCATCCACCAAGGCGAAGCCCGATCCCGCCAGCGGCACACTGTCAATCAAAGGAAAGCTCAGGACGACGGGACAAACCGTTAAGACGCGGGAACATCCGCAGTGCAATGCGAACACTTACTCGCCCCCACCGGAATCGCCGACAAACAGAACGTACACGATTTAGTCTCCGCACGTGGAGCCTCCGAATCCCCCCAATTCACCATCCGAATTGCGAGCAACACCACCGCTCCGAGGATCAACGCCTGTAAGAGAAAGCTCACCAACTGGCCGTAGGCGATCACCGAGACCCCCTCACTTTTATAGAACGATAAGCTGTGAGGAAGCTGGAGCGTCCCATAGCGCTTGACCCTGTCCTCCTGACCAGGCAAGACAATGACGAGACCGGTGATGTCGCCGCATTTCGTCACCCAGGCGACAATAGGAAGGAGGACTTCGTCCACCACAGATTGCACGATCTTAACGAAGAGCAAGCCAACCGAAACCGCCATGGCCATGTCAACCAAACGCCTTTTGGTCGAGTAGCCTCGAAACTCACCCGCGATGTCCACAACCTAGGGACGCGGCAAAGGGCCCAAAGGTCCCCCCGCCTCACCTACAATGAAACCCATGAGTCGCGGGGCGATGGGTATGGGTGGGCTGGCGCTTTTCTTCGTGGTCATAATCTGCGCCCAATGGACCCTCACCGAGAAGAGGATGTCCCCCGCCAGAATTGCATCGTATCCCTATCTCGGCACTCCATCGACGCCCAACAAGCCGCTCACCCTTGCCGAAGCCCAGAAAATCGCATTGTTCGACATCGTGGTTCCAAGTAGTCTCCCAAAGGGCGCCATATTCGATCACGCCGAGGTTAAGGCGATGCCCGTGGTGACTCTGACTCAGGCTGGCAAGAACTACAAAGTTCCCGCCCAACAGGCGGTCGCTCTCTACTACAAGATCCCCAGCGAAACCGACTGGCTCACCGTCGTCGAAACTCCTAAGGTGACCGGCATGAGCACAAGTGCCGTCATCGACTGGATCACCGCGACCGACAAGGTCAGCCGTTTCTTTGCCGCCATGAAGACGGACCGCGTCAAGAACAATCTCGCCGTGAGAGTCTCAGTCGGCGATCAAGAAATCCTAGATGAGGCCGCCAACTCCCTCACCGCACTCCCGAAGCCGAAGCCCTAAATTCTCACCGAAAGTGCCCGAATCCCATTCCGTGTTGGCCAACGAGACCCCGCCCCTAATCACACTCGCCGGATCGAGCAAGGGGATGCCCACCGGAATGCTCGCCTGAAGCAAGACCGCCGATCTCGTAAGCCGAAGCGCGCACCCGCAAACCTTCTGCCCCGTCGCCTCATGAACGATGTCGTTCGGAGATGAGAACGCAAAACAGTCGCCCGTCCGCCTTCCCTTCCCGCTGTGCCCCGTATCCTCCGCCAGCACCGCCGCCAACCCACTCTCCCGCATCGCCCAAATAAGGGGCACCGCCATTGCGCGGTAAGCCGATTTCAACGACGGATTCCCAAGCAGAGAGAGGGGCAGAGCAAAACCAACCGTGATGTCATGCCCATGCATCACCGCCTTCCCACCCGTCGGTCGCTGAACCCACCGAACTCCCGGATCAAGCAAATCCCGCTCCGCCACCTGAAACCGCCCCAAACTGACCCAAACCCCATCCCAAAAGTAAACACGACACCCCGCCTGGCCGCGTTCCGCCGCTGCCAGCAACTCACAATCGCGAGCCATGTTCGTAGGGCCGTCCAGAGGCGGATCGACTATCACCGACGAACCCACCGTTCAGTACTCCCCTCCCTCTGGGGAGGGGGCAGGGGGTGGGGTATCGACAGCCACAAAGATTCCGGAGCCTCCCCTTGCCGAGGATGTTCGTGCCTCGGGAGGGGGAGGGCAGGGTGGGGGTTCCGGTCCGGAGATGGTTCCCCCTGAAAGGGGGTGTTTACCGGCAGGGGGAGGGGGTTGCGCCCGCCGAAAACTTTCCGGATCTCCCCTCCCCAAAGGGAGGGGTTCGGACAACTACACCGTCGAGACGGTGTCAACCCGCTTCGCCTCGATTCCCTCAGCGACCGCGAACTCGCGGCTGCCGCTAACCGGAAGCGTCGCATGCTTTCCCGGACGCCACCGGACGTCCAGCGTCTTCACCGCCGCCGTCTCATCCAAACGACCGACGACCTGAGTCGACGGTGCGTCGTGGAGCAGATCAGGCGACTCAACTGCCTCCCGGCAGATTGAGATCATCGCGTCGCAAAACTCGTCCAACGTCTCCTTCGCTTCCGTCTCCGTCGGCTCGATCATAAAGCACTCGGGCACGATGAGCGGGAAGTAGTTCGTGGGCGGGTGGAATCCGTAGTCGATCAGCCGCTTGCTCATATCGAGCGCGCGAACCCCGTTCTCTTTTTTGTACTTCTCGGCCGTCAGGATGCACTCGTGCATACAAGGACGATCGTGAGCCGGGGGCAAAACATCCTTCAATCGAGCCCGAACGTAGTTCGCATTGAGAACCGCGTGGCGAGAGATGTCCGCCATCTTCTCCTTGCCATAAGCGCGGAGGTAGGTGTACGCGCGGACCTCCAT
>JBBQFM010000055.1:0-27677 GCA_038321975.1 Fimbriimonadales bacterium
CCGGAGGCTTTCGATGGCGGGCCGATCGCGTTGATTCGGGATGGGGACATCGTCACCCTTGATGCCGAGCACAACGAGTTGAGCGTGGCGGTGTCAGACGAGGAGATGGCCACTCGTCGGGCGGCTTGGGTCCAGCCCAAAATGCACTTGGGCGGTGCGCTCGAGAAGTACGTGCGGCTCGTGGGGCCGGCGTCGAAGGGCGCGGTTACGCACGCGGGGAAATCGTAGCGTCGGCGTCTCGCCGATGATCCGAAAAGGGGTTGTCGGTGGGCCAAACCCCATCCCCCACGGTCTTCCCCCTCCGGAAAGGGGGACCATCGCCGGAGCTACCTTTAAAGCTAGGTTCAAAATAGGTCTAAAGACCTATCAAACCGAACCCCCAATAAATTGCCCATGCCGCTGACATTAGGGCCGCGTCTGTAGGGGTGAGAACCAGCCCTAGCCGTCTCTTAGCGAAGGCGGTTCGTTAGGGCCAAATGTCCACTGCAATACCGCTTGTCGCACTCGCGCTCGCCATTCTGGCGACGCTTCTTGATCGTCGTCTTTCTCAGCCAGCCACCGAAAAACAGTCCTTAGCAGCACCCCTTGTGCTGCTGGGACTGATGACGGCCGCAATCATCGCGGTCTGGAAAGTGGGTCCCGCTCCTGATTTGGTGCCCGTAAGCGCCGGGCTCTTGATCGGGGCTATTTGTGTTCTCATTCCGGACCGACTTGGGGGCGGGGTGCTTAGTCCGTTTGCCTTCGGAGTCGCGGGCGCCGGGCTCGTGCATTTCGTAGCGAGCCCCGGCGTTCAGAACGCTCAGGTTGCGATGCTCTTCGCGGCGGCGGTCGCGCTGCTTGCCTGCAGCGAAAAGCGGTCGGGGATGGCGGTGGTTGCACTGGCAGCCTGTGTCGTGCTCGACCAGATGGGGCACTTTAACTCGGAGTCGGAAGCCTATAACTACGCGGGCGTCATCCTAGGGATGGGCGCGATTGTTATCGGCATCCTCGGAAACTCCCTCCAGTTGAGCCCCGAGATCAAATCGAAGACACTCACTCCGCTCACCTTCTGCGTACTCATGATCGGCGGCGGTTGGGTGCTTACCTCGCGCTATCTGTCGATCGACGGTGGCGGCATTGTCGCGATCGGCGCGGCGGTTGCGGCGACCGTGGTGCACCTGCTTCTCCCCGAGGGAGGACAGGTGGACTCGCTTCGAATCGGAGTCGCGGGCGTTATCTGGATTGGACTTGCCACTCTTGCGTTCGGCCTCGCGAAAGGGTTAGGGATGGCGCTGGCATTCAGCGTCGCGGCAAGCCTCCTTGCTCTGCTTGGCAACCGGGCAGCGCTTCTTTCCACCGGTCCGCTGCTCGGGTTGGTGATGTACCGCATCTACCGCCAGTCGTATCCCGACATCGCCCGGGCGCTCGACATCGGGCAACACTATGCCCTCATCGGCATCAGTGTCGGCGCCTTGCTTCCGCTACTTCCCACCGACTGGCTGCATCAGCAGACGGAAGAAAAGAAGTCGCTGGCCGGAGTGGCGATTTGGTCCTGCATCCTTGTCGGTCTTCCCTTCGCGCTCAGCTTGGTGCTTGACGCAAAGGGCGTGGTTGGATTTGTAGCGGGCCTCGGCTTCTCGAGCCTTTTCGAGGCGATGCGCGGTCAACGCTCGCTTAGGCCGCTGGCTCTGACCGGCGGGATTGCCGCGTTCATCTGCCTCACCCACAATTGGGCGCCAAACCTTACCGACCTCACCCGAGATCAGAAGATGCACGCCTTTATCTGGACGGCGGGGACCCTCATCGTTCTCGGCTTGGCCCTAGGTTTCCTCGGCGGACGCAAGGTTGCCCCCGTGACGGAGGCAGCGTGAACGTTCGCGCGATGAGTCTTCTCGGTGGCGTGGTCTTCTGCGCCATCATCCTCGCCTTCGGGGTGACTCAAGAAGTCCCGGTCGGCAGCGCCAAAGGGCGGCTGATCATGAAGGAGAATGGTCACCCGTTGGTTAACGCCTACGTGACCTTCACGCCTCCCGACGAGTCCTCGACGGAGGGCATTCGGTCTCGAACGGTTCAGACCGACAAGGAGGGCGGTTTCCGGCTCTCCAACTTGCCCGCGGGGCTCTACCGGGTCTCGGCGTCGGCCAAGGAGCATAAGCTCGACGAGCAGGTCGTCACGATCAACGAGGGGATTTCTACGACCCTCGAGCTTCAGCTCGACCCGGGTGATCTGTACCTGAAGCTGTACGCCAGCCAGCGCGTGTTCACCCCTGAGGAGAAGCCCGAAGTCGAGATGCATGGATTCGTGCCGGACGATTCGGTGGACGTCGAGGTGTACCGCCTCGATGTCGCCAAAGTCGCGAAGCGGGGAGAGTTGCGTGAGACGATTTCTCCGCTTGCTCATCCTGAATACGGCGAGAAGCTGGACCTCAAGCAGGTCGCCGAAAAGCAGTCGACCCAGCCACAAACGATCACTAAGAAAGATGCGGAGGGTGCCTTCATCCAGCCGCTGGAGATTCCGAAGCTGGGTGAAGGGTTCTATTGGGTGCGCTGCACGGCCAGCGGGAAGATGGCGGGGACCTTCGTCAATGTCACGCGCATCGCTCTCGTCACCAAGACGTATGAGCGGAAGGGGCTTTGCTATGTGACCGACGTATCCACCGGCAAGCCGATCGAGGGCGCCGACATTCAGGTGCAAAAGGGCGACAAGCTGTCGAGCGCGGGCAAGACGGGCAAAGATGGGCTCCTCGACGTCACTTTCGCGGGCGATTCGAAGGCGACGGTTGTCGCAAAGATGGGCGCCTCGACTGCCCTATGTGGCTTCTATATGGGAAGCGGCGGCGGCGAGGGAGACGAGGAGGATGCGAGCGGTGGCCCCACCCGAATCTTCACCTATACCGACCGACCAATCTACCGCCCGGGCGACACGGTGCGGTTCAAGGGCATCGCGCGCAAGCTCGTCAACAACGAATACAAGCTGCCCGGAAAAGGCTCCGCCAATATCGAGATCTACGACGGCGACGAGAATCTGATCCAGAAGATGACGGTTCCGGTCACCGCGCACGGCACGTTCTCGGGCTCGTTCGCCACAAACAGTGAGGCGGCGCCCGGCGGATTCAAGATCAAGAGCATGGCGTTCGGCGGGGTGGACAACTACTTCGCGGCGATTGCCGCCTACCGAAAGCCCGACTACTCGATCGAAGTGAAGCCTACGAAGCCGTACTTCGTCCTCGGTGAAAAGGCGACCTTCACGGTCGAGTGCAAATACTACTTCGGCGGTCCGGTGGTCGGTGCCAAGGTGACGGGGAGCGTCTATCGCTCGACTCACTGGACCGACTATTACGGCGACGAAGGGGACGATGTCGGGGACAACTCGTTTGACGAGGGTTTCCGCGGCGGCGAGTACTCCAAAGAGATTGAAGCCACCACCGACGCGAATGGAAAGGCGATCATAGAGGTCGACACCAAAGCCGACAATGATCCCGACACGTTCGCGAGCGACTTCGACTACACGGCGAACGTGTCGGTCGCGGATGCGGGAGACAAGTATTTCTCGGGCGAGGGCAAGGTCCTCGTGGCTCGGGGCGACTTCGACATGCAGGTCGAGACCACGCCCTATATCGTCGGACCCAACCAGTCGGTCGATGTGACCGTGACCACGCGATCCCACGATGACCATCCGAAGCCGGTCGGCAATCGAACGGTGACGGTGGAGACGGGGACGGAAACGTGGAGCGGCCATGAGTCAAAGTTCACGGCAAGCGGTAGCTATACCGTGACCACGGGGGCCGACGGAATTGGGCACGTTCTGATCAATCCCGGGCAGAAAGGTTCGCTCTCGATTCGTGCCAAGGCAAAAGACGATGGCGGCCACCAGGTCGAGGCGGATGGGTACGTCTACGTCGAGGGCTCCTCGATGCGACGTGGCCCCAAAGAAGGCAAGCTGACCCTCACGCTGGACAAGAAGAAGTACAACATCGGCGACCGAATGAAGGCACTGATCCAAACCGACTCTTCGGGCGGCACCGCTCTCGTCTGCATCCAGGCCGACAAGATCATTTCGAGGCAGCTTGTCGAGATCACCGGACCATCGGTAACCATCGAGATGCCGGTGACCAAGGAGCAGACGCCGAACGCGTTTGTGTCGGTGGCCTACATCCACAACAAGCAGTTCCTGGAGGCGAACAAAAAGCTGATCGTTGACCTCGGCGAGCGCAAACTCAACATCTCGATCACTCCAGACCGGCCCGCGGTCAAGCCTGGTGAGACGGTGAATTTGAAGGTCCGGACGACTGATCAGCAGGGCAAACCGGTGTCCGCGGAAGTGTCGGTGGGCGTTGTGGATGAGTCGATCTACGCACTCAAGAAGGATGCGACCAACCCGTTGGCGGGTCTGTATCCGAAGCGCAACGACGGGGTCACCACCAGCTACTCGTTCCCCGAGATCTACCTTGACGGTGGAGACAAGGGGGGCGCGAACATCCCGGTTCGCACCAAGTTCCTCGACACCGCCGAATGGTTGCCCACCGTGCAAACCGGTCCAACCGGAGAGACCACAGTGCCTGTCACTCTGCCCGACAACATCACGATGTGGCGGGCGACTGCGCTTGGGGTGACCGACGACACCGCAGTTGGCATCTCCACGGGCACATTCAAGGCTCGCAAGGAGCTGATGGTACGCATGAGCGTGCCGACATTCCTGGTACAGCAAGACGAGCAGCGGATCAGCGCGACGATCACCAACGACACCGGGCAGGATGCCGATGTCAACGTCCAGCTTCAGGCCGACAATGCGGGAATTAACGGCGAGCCGTCTCAGAAGATCCGGGTTCGCGCGGGCGCTCCGGTGCCTCTCGATTGGACCTTGAAAGCAAATGCAAGCGGCAACGCGGTGTTTACAGTGAAGGCATGGATCGATGGCGGAGCCTCGGACGCGGAGCGCCGGACCGTGATGGTGCAGCCACATGGACGGGTAATCGAAGATCAGAACTCGGGGCAAGCTTCGCCGTCGAGCGAGATCACGATGACCCTTCGAGAGAGCTCTGATCGCAAAGCGGGGCGTCTCAACCTCACCATCACCCCGACGATTGGGACGGCACTCTATCAGTCTCTGGACGATCTCGTCCAGTTCCCGTATGGCTGCGTCGAACAGACGATGAGCCGGTTCCTGCCAGCGGTGTTGGTTGCGAAGCAGGTCAATCTCACTTCGAGAGCCGATCTTGCGAAGCGGATTCCGCTCATCGCGGCGGACGGCTACGCTCGCCTCAAGAAGATGCGACATCGCGACGGGGCTTGGGGATGGTGGGAGTACGACAACTCGGACCCGTACATGACAGCTTATGTGCTGGATGGCCTCCTCCTCGCAAAGGATGCCGGCTATCCGAACTCGGGCATCAACCCGGATACTGCGCTCAAGTGGGCGGAGGGGCGACTCGAAGGCAAGGACGAAAAGCAGAGTTGGCGAAACCCGGATGACCTCTTGGGAGACCGTGTTTACTTGGCCTATTCGCTTGCCCGATACGGAAGAAAGGATCAGGTTGGTCCCTTCTTGAGGAAGATCGACCTCAAGACGGCCAACGCCACGACTATCGCTCTCGTTGCGCTTACCGCAAATGCGATGGGTAGCGAGTTCTACTCCATGAGAGACGAAGCGATGGGCCGCCTGGAGGAAACTCGGCAGGGCAGTTCCATCTCCGCGCACTGGGGTCACTCCGACTACTGGTACGGAGAGGAAGTGAACGCCTGGCCGCTGCGCGCGTTCATGGAGATTCGCCCGACCGACCCTCTGGTGCCCGGCATCATCCGGTATCTCATGCTCAATCGACGAGGCAATATGTGGGAGTCGACTCGAGACTCGGCCCAGGTCCTCGTCGGAATCACCAAGTATCTCGCGATGACGAAGGAAGGCTCGGAGTCGGCGACGATCACGGTATCGCTCAACGGTCGACCGGTTCGAACTCTGACGTTCGACCCGGCATCGATCACAAATCCGGATACTCAGATCACGGTTCCGATCGAAAGTCTGCAGCCCGGAGCAAACAAGATCCTCGTGAACACGACCGGAAAGACGCCGGTCTACTACAGCGCGGACCTGAAGCAGTACGACGTCCAATCCCAGATTGGGCAGCTTGTCACGAGCACGGGAATCGAGATCCACCGCAAGTACTTCGTGATGGAAGCGCGAGCGATGGAGGATGGCAAGATGAAGCTGATGCCGAGCGAAAAGCCGGTGGATCAGGCTAAATCGGGCGACATCATTCGCTGCGAGTTGACGCTGAAGACGGATAAGAGTCGGGACTATCTGCTGATCGAAGATCCCATTCCGAGCAACTGCCGAATCACGGAGCGCGACGACACCGACGATGGCGAGTCGTGGGGGTGGTGGTGGAGCAAGACAGTCATCCGCGATGACCGGATCGCATTCTTCTCGCGCCACGTCGATGCAGGAAGCAAGGTGATCACCTACAACATGCGGGCAGAGGGGCTTGGCGTGGGACACGCTTTGCCCACCAACGTAACGAACATGTACGACCCGGCCCAGAAGGCGTCTTCGGGGGAGAACATCCTCACGGTGGTGCGGTGAAGGTTCTTGCTTGGGTCATTGTTGGGATCGGGGCGGGTGCGGTAGCGCTCGCATCGGTCCCGCGGGAGCAGCGACTGTCATCTTTCGCTACTTCCCTGTTCGGTCGCACCGCTTCTCAGCGCCACAACTCGAAGCTGGCGCTGGAGCACCTGTTGGGGGTCACGGTTCCGCCGGGCGAGACTTTCTCGTTCAACCAACGAGTCGGCACCTTCTCTCGTGATGAGGGCTATCGGAAGGCCCCTGTGAGCTACAACGGGCAGCTCATCGACGATTGGGGTGGTGGAGTCTGTCAGACCTCGACGACGCTGTACAACGCGGCCTTGCTGGCGGGAATGACGATCATCGAGCGGCACCGTCATCGGTTTGCGCCCTCGTATATCTCGCCCGGTCGCGATGCGGCGGTTGCGTTTAGCAACATCGACCTGCGCTTCACGAACCCCTACGCATTCGCGGTGCGTATTGAGGGGTCGGTGGTCGGGGATTCGTTGAAGCTTGAGTTCGTCGGTTCGCATCCGTTGCCGGCGAAACCGGAGGTGGTCCAAGACGTGACCCAGATCAGCCGTCCGATCGAGTTTCGATTGGGCGAAGCCCACGGGCCCACCCATGTAAGGAATTCGGGAAAGCAGGGGTGTGAGGTGACGGTTTACCGAATCATCGGCGACCGAAGGGAGCTGATCTCAAGCGACACCTATCCGGCGATGAATCGGGTCGTGCAGTATCGGCAGTAGGCCCGTCCCTTCTGGCGTCGCAGCGGCCGCCGATGTGTCGCGCGACAGTCGAATGGCTCACGCCATAAACGAATGACCGAATAGTCGGGCACCCTTCGGGGGCGGATCTTCGCGGGCTTTCCGTGGGGCGCTGCGCGACCCACGGCTAGGGTTCGATATCCCTTCGGAATAGATTGGTTGGTACCGCGCTGCGCCCTGAAAGCTACTTCTTCTCGGGTGCGTAGGTGCCGAGGGTTCGCCATTCGGGGGTTCGGTTTAGGGAGATGTCCATGTCGACCTGGATCGGCCGCTTGCCCGACGAGAGGAGGATGAAGGCGTAGGGCAGGGTGATGAGGTTTGAGGTGGTGTTGCGCAGGTACACCGGCTTCAATTGCAGAATGTCGTTTCGCAGGTCGTGCTTGATATCGATGACCTGATACCCGGCAACGCCTCGGATGAGGCCGCCGAAGACGGCAAGGACTTGGTTCTTGGTGAAATCGATTTTGGGCGGCTCGGCGCCTTCTAGGCGGTTACCCCCGAACCGGGCGCCGTTCGCGTTGACAATCTCCTTGTGGGATCCCCAAACTTGGCCCCATTCGTCGTTGGTTCGCGCGAGGATGAGGTGTGCCGATTCTACTCGCGAGTCGTCCCCCGTTCGAATGTCCACAACCTTCGTGACGATCGAGTTGAGGGCGAGGGCCTCGGCTCCGATCAAGATCGTCGCGCACCACGGGAAGAATCCAACCATGTTTTATTGGACGATCAAAAACCGATTTTGATACGCGCCAGCTTGTAATCCACGCGTAGCGTGGACTTGGTTACTTTCTCGGCCAACTGAGCTGGTTGGCCTTGACTGGGGGGACGGAGCCGATGGCTTTCCAGACTGGCTTCTTGTCGTCGGAGATGTCCATCTCGACTCGGATCGGGCGAATACAGGACGTGAGCAAAGCAAATAGGTAGGGACGAGTGGGGCCGTTGTAGGATCGCAGGCCCATCGTGAGCTTGCCGGAGGTCGGTTTTAGTCGGATAACCTCCTCTTTCATCTCGTGCCGAATAGAGACCACTTGATAGGCCTGCGGACTGGAGAGGACGCCTCCGAAAACGGCAAGGACGACATGATTCGGGAAGTCTTGCTCGGGAGTGCGGGCGAGGTCTTCGGGAGTAGGTAGGTAGGTGTCGGTCACCAGCTCCATCTCGCTGCGACGTTCGTGAAAGATCGTGGACCAGCGATTGTCATCGTAGGCGTAGGTCACAGTCGGACTCTCGATCGCCGAATTCATTCGCGAGATGCCTTGGACCAGGCGCGTGGTCATCATGTTGTAAGCGATGACCTCAGCCGACATGGCTGAGGTCGCACACCAACCGAAGAAGCCAATCATAAACGTAGGACGGGGCGAACCGCCATGTTAGTGCACGTTACATGACGGCGCGCTTGCTGAACTCTTCGCCCCGATTCACGCCGACCGGCCTTACCGAGGCGACGTTGTCCGACGGGTAGTCGAGGAGTTGAAGCCAGTCTTCCTGGGTGTCCGTCTTCGGGAATATCTCGTTCTCCTTGTACTCCTGATTCATCGCCATCGTGAGATCCTCGAGCGAAACGCCTGCGAGGGTCTTGGGATCGGCGATGGCTCGCTTGATCGCGTGATCTTTGGCCCGATCAACAATGCTCTTAAGGAGAGCGCCGGAAACGAGATCCTTGAAGTGCAGGGTGTCGGTTTGACCGTTTCGGAGGAAGACCTTAAGGAACTCGGTGTCCTTCGACTTGCGCCAAATCTGGTCGGTGAGTCCTTCGATCAGTTCCTTGCGGGCACAGTCCACTTCGCCCGCGTTGCGCCTGAGAACATCAGGGTCGAGGGGGATGTTGTCGTGCAGGTAGATGCCGAGAATCTGCATCGTCGATGCCTTGTCGGGCCGCTCGATCTTCACCTTTCGGTCGATTCGCTCTGGACGGAGGACGGCGGGGTCGATGTAGTCGGGACGGTTCGAGGTGAGCATGAGCACCACATTCTCCAGGGACTGGAGACCGTCGAGCTCGGCACAGAACTGGGGAACCACGGTGTTCGAGATGTTCAGGTACCGGCCGCTCGACCTGGTTCGCAGAACAGATTCCGCCTCGTCCATGAAGATGAAGACCAGACGGCCTTCCTTCGCCTTCTCGCGAGCCGTCTTGAAGATCTCTCGCACCATGCGCTCGGTCTCGCCGAGCCACATGTTGAGGATCTTGGGGCCGGAGATGGCCATGAAGTATTCCTTTACTTCCTTGCCAGTTCGCTTCGAATACTCCTTGGTGAGGTTGTGAGCGGTAGCCTTGCCGATGAGGGTCTTGCCGCATCCGGGAGGGCCGTAGAGAAGGATGCCTTTGATCGGCTTCTTCTCGAACCGCTCGAAGATCTCGGGGTACAGCAAAGGCTGCTCGATGGTGTCGCGGATAAGGCGAATCGCTTCGTTCTGGCCGCCAACCTTCTCCCAAGGGATGTTGGGGACCTCTTCGAGGAAGTAGTCTCGCGACTCCTGTTTCTCGACATGTTCGAGCGCGATACGACCACTCGGGTCAAGACGAACCTCGTCACCGGACTTGATCGCCGAATCCTTCAGTGCCTCACTACGCAAAACGACTCGCCCGTCCGAGCCGGGAGTGTCGGAGCCAACTCGCAAGCGGCCATCTGCCAGAGCTTCGCCGACCTTGATCATGCCTCCGTTCATGCTGGGGCCAAGCTGTCCCACGACCGCGTACGCGTCGTTGACCTTAACCCGTGAGCCTGTGGTGAGGGTTTCCTGGGGGACCTTGGGGTCAACTTGGGCCACGAATTCTTGGTCGCCAAGGGCGATGAGGGCTAGCTTTTCTTTGGTCTCGTCGTTGTCTAGCCACTCGATGAAGACGCCCAAGCGATTGGCGGGCGCGGTGAGCTTGTTGTAGGCGTCTTCGTACTCGGCGAGCAACTTCTGGGCGTCATCTCGCTCCTTGGATTCCCCTTCTAGCGCGGCGCGCAGGGCAGAGATGTAGTTTTGAAGGCGTTGGTTGTCTTGAGGAGCATGCTCTGTAATCTTGTCGAGCAGTTCAAGCGCGCGAGAATCATCTCCCGATGGCATATCAGTTAATACGACGGCTATTGGCTAGCCGTTGGATCATTTCGCGTACGCTTCGTCCTGGTGGGTAAAAGCTTGGATCGTTGTCTTTGCCGCGCAGACGTACAGCTCATCTTGTACCGGGCACGTGACCTCCACGGATAGGCGGCGGGAGCCGCAATTGAGAATCCCCTGAAGGCGGATCAGGCGAGATTGGCCTTCGTCCTCGAAGGTGAGTACCGACTCGACTTCCATCTTGCATTCGGGATAGGCACGCTCCATTGCCCGGCAAGTGGCTATGGACACTGATTCGATGAGCGGCTTCCCGCTTCGGGCGTGAACGCCGGTCACATCAACCCCGTTGACCTTTAGAACGACTTGGGTTAGCGAATGGGGAGATTCATCCGCATGGATGTGGACCACCGTGATCGCCTCCGGGCTCGCCTCCGCAGTCACCGCGTGAGTTGGCAGGGGTTGGGGATGACTGGTCGCGCGAAGCGGCTTCCCTTTGTTCGCGATACAGTCTTTGCTCGCCAGATTGATGAGCGAATCGAGGGTTGACGCGTAGTGAACGTTGTCCCGCTCCTTCGTGCGTCGACCGCCGTACATGCCGATGGCGAATGAAACGGGCTGAGCGGCATCCGGCAAGACTCCACCCGACACCTCCAACGAAAGCGTCTCCGCCAGTTCGAGGGCGTCCTCGCGTGTGCGGATGGTGCAGATGGCGAATTCGTCCCCACCATATCGCACCAGCAAGTCGGTGCTCGGGTCGACATACCGTCCGAGGAGGTCGGCAACGTGCCGAATTACGCGATCGCCAACGATGTGACCGTAAAGCTTATTGAACTGCCCGAAGTCGTCGAGGTCAATAAAGAGGATGGTGACTTCGCGCCCCTCGCGCAACTGCTCGATGCCCCAGTCCCGAAGTCGATCGCTCCAGCTCAGGCCCGTGAGGGGGTCGTACGAGCGGCCAAGCTCTTTGAGAAGCATGATGGCGGTGAGGACGCCCAGGAATCGGCCATCGCGGATGATCGGGGCATATTCGAGATTCCGCTCCACAAACGAAGCAGCCACCTGCCGGGTAGGGGTGGCTCCGTCGAAGCCTTCGTCGATGGGCTCCATTACGGAGGAGACGGGGGTGTTCTCATTGGCCATGCCCAGGCGTTCTCGCGTGACGGCGCCTACGAGTCGCCCGCCATCAATGACAGCCAAAACTCGTAGTCCGTAGCCCTGGAGAATTATTTGAGCGGTGCCGACGAGGTGTTCCGGATTCACCCATACCGGCACAAGCTTCACCGCGTCGACGCTTTGCATCACTAAACTTGCAGCAACCCACTACAACTTAACCGGGTTTTACCCTGCACGCCAAGAGCTGGTCACCAGCAGATATGCGGGTTTATTCGACCGCGAGGTTTTCTACGACAAGGTCGACGAACTGTCGCACGTTCCCGGCGGTTAAGTCACACCGCTCTACTTCCTTCGCAAATCGGGATGCCCGTAGGTACGCTTCAGCCGGTTCGATGCTCATACATCGCGCCACATCTGCCTCGCACAGGCTCGCTTCCTTCAGCATTGTGTAGATCGCAAGGTCACTTGGCAGTATCCGATTGAACTGGGCGCGGTTCTGTTCGGCCGCTCGCAGAATCTTAATGCGCAGGTCCCAACTGCTGTTGTCGGCAAAGAACGGATCCAGCAATCCGCAGGCTCGCAGGGTGGCTCGAGAATCGAGCCACGAGCTGCCCGACAGGCGCAATCGCTTGAGGGCACCGGAAAGGGTTCGGCCGTTGCCGTGCATTTGAACCGCGATGATCTTGACGAGGCGCGGAGAGAGCACTAACGACTCCGCTTGGCTCATCTGGTTCAGCAACAGAATTCGCTCGCTCGGCTCGGGAGCGGACATCGTGGCGACCGTCCAATCTCTTACCGATGGGAGGAAGCTTCGAAGGAGCCTCGTCGGCTTCGGGAGAGTGAACGCGAGCATCGTTCGTCGTCCGGCTCGAACACGCTTTTCGAGAATGAACCGCAGGTTAAGTCGCAAGCGGGGTTTGGCGAAAATTTCCTGAACGTCGTCCAGCAGCAGGGCGCGCTCTGATTCGTACTTGGCGGGATTTGCCAAGAATTCAGCCGCGGTCAAGATCTCGGGCGGCTCAAAACTCTCGAGCGCGATTCGCGCCGCCGAGGCTTCCAAAAGGTGAGTCTTTCCCCATCCGCTGGGGCCGACCAGGGCAACGAAAGTGTTGAGCCCGGTTGCGAAGAGCAGGGCCGCCTCAACCGCCTCCACGTTGGATGGGAGAGCGGCTAACGTGGCAAACGAACGTTGGGTGTTGTCGAACAAGACGTCTGAGAGACGAGGTGCCTTTGATCTGCTGATTTCGTTAAGCAACAACTCGCTCCTTAATCCACTCTTTTGAGTCGAGCCGCGCTTGCGGAATGCTCTCTCAAAGCCACTCTCATTGTTTGTGACGACACTGTCGAACGTCAAGGGCCGCTAGTGGCAACGTCCCACGTTCAACCGTACGACGAATGCTTTGATTATCTGCGATTTTCGCGAGGATTCTCAATCGCAAGAATTTTTCCTCACTTCGCGATGTCCACAAGTTATCCCCTTTTTCCGTGGCGAATCTTGTTCCAATAAGTTAAGAATTCGAAGTTCGGACTGTTCGATGGGGTATGGCACTTTATACAATGGGACTCCCCAACCTTGGGCATCTTGACCTTGCGCGGAGCCGCCGAATGAGTTGCACCGGCACCATGACATGACTCGCATCCAACCATGGCAAGCAAGGGCGTTTTTGCGTGAGAGAAGAAGCCTCCCTTCTTCTCTAGACCAGTCACATGGCAACTGACGCAATCGGGGTCGCGGCCGTGGCCATCGTTCTCCAAAGTCTTTAGCGCGTGCGAGTGGGCGGACAGCTTCCACACTTTGAAGTCAGGGGCGTGGCACGATCCGCACTTGGTGCTTCCGACGAACTTTGGCGACGATGATTTGGGCAATTTGGACAGAAGGTCTTCGCGATCCACTCGATCCAGATAGGTCCGATAGAGCCTCGACGCATCGGCCTGGTCTTCAAACTCGGGCCCGAGAGAAATGGGCGTGTAGCTCTTCACTTCGGTCTGCCCCATCGTCAGCCGCAGCAAATACTTCCCGTGCTCGCCGGGGGTGACGAGGGTGGTCGTGCCCACCGTTTCCACAGCCTTGGGAGGGTCGTTGGGTGATCGATAGACGATGATCTTGATTGTAGGATGGGACCTTGCGACCGACTCGGCTTGATCACGGTTGCCCGAGTAGAGGAGGACGGCGGATCGCCCGACATTCTCCGCGTCGGAAACCAACTGCTCGATCGCCCGGGCGGAGCTCTCTGGCTCCACTCCGGCGAGCCGGTTAAAGGGCGATTCGGAAGCGGCAACCGATCCGATGAGGAAGTCGCCAGCTTCGATCGTTCGCATCAAGGGGTTTGTCGCTCCCTCACGCAAGTTGGAGGACACGTAGTTTCCCTTGCTCAGGCGCTGAAGAGTCTGCATCTCGCCGATCCCAAGCTTCGCTTCACTGGCTTTGAAAGCGATTGCGTTGCAGTCCCGACCAAGGATCTCGGCAACCGACTCGGCCTTGAGTTCATCCTGGCGGGCGGTTCCGGCGACGTTGTCGCCGTTGTCGAGCACGATCGTTCGGTCTCCAACCGAAAGCTTCCGCACCGCAGTGGCCCGCCGGCGCAAGCCGCCGGTCATCGGTGACGTGCATCCGCAAGGAGAGAGGTTGCCATCGGAGTCTCCAGAGATAAGGAAAGTCCAGTTGGAATCGTCGCGAGGCGCCCCCGTCCATGCGGCGCAGGCAAGGCCCGCACACGCAAAGACGAGGGGCGCAATCTTCATCGAACGACGCCGCTAATCGGAACGAGAATCTTCGGCTGCTTAGGGTCGTCGGTCGTTATCGTCAGCAATCCATGAAACTCACCGATGGTGGCCTTGCCGTCATAGGTGATCTCGACCTTGTATTCGCCTGGCTGCGGCAGCGCCGAGAACTTGGCGCTGAAGGACGCAAGGTCGCAGGCGACTCCCAGGATCTTGTAGACCGAATGAGGGCGGCTGAGAAGGATGGTTGCGGGGACCGGGCGCCCCCCAAGCTCGCCCATGTAGAGTTGGTCGGGCAATGCCACGATTCCTTTCTGAGCCGATAGATTGAAGCGGATACTTGGGAAATCAGGGTTCGTTGTTTCCACCGAAAGCGTTCCGCTCGCCCTACCGGGGGGAAGACTATCGTCGAGATGGATTGTGAACTTGTATCCGGTGCGAGGTTTTGCGCCTTCCCCGTTCTCAGGGTCGGCGAGAACGCCCTTCCAGGGGACGTACTTCACGGTTCCGGCAATTCCGTGGAAGTCGGCGGAGGTTGCATCCAGACCGGCTCCCTCGGAGATCGCGAGATAGACATCGACATTGGCGCCGCCATCCGGCACTACGACGACCGAGCCGCCTGGTCGGATGAACTGATACCGAGGGCGGATGTTCACGGTAACCGGCAACAGAATGCTTGGGTTCGCCGGGTCGTTCGTGAACAGTGCGATCTTCTTCTCCACCGGTCCGTGGTACTGGGTGGTGTCCATCCGAATTTGAACGAGAGCGGAGCCGCCAGCTTCCACCTTCCCGCTCCTCTTTAGGCTGAAACAACCGCAATCCGGTTGCAGCCAGTAGTTGAGGGTCGAGTTGCCTCGGTTGGTGAGTTGAAGCGAGAAGTCGATCTTCTTCCCCTGTAAGACGGTCGCACCATCCAACTTCACAGGATCGAGAAACACCGATGGTTTCGTCGGGGTCATCGTCTTCTTGTGCTCCGCGGCATCGCGCAGCTTCTGGGTGATCGCCATAAGCTCTTGAGCTCGGCTTGCCTCGATTGGACTCACACTTGCAAAACCCATTCCGGGGAGATCGGTTCTCCCAAGCGCCGAACCAGGAATAGGGCTCGGAGCAAGGCCCAGGTACCGACCGATTGCGTAGCTGGTCTCGTTATAGACCTCGGCGTCGGTCACTTCGACGGCTGGGTTGCCCCTCGTGAGTCCGATCACCGATTCCACCATCGGGCCCTCACCGGGGGGACTAAAGAACAGGGCGGCCCCGGCGGGAAGATCGGAGTCAGGCACTTTCGCCAAGACCTTCTCAAAGCCGAACTTCATGGCTGGCTTCGTGGACTCCTTGAAGGTGAGGCCGGGCACCATGTGCCCCCAAATCTTAAACAGTCGGTCGCGAATCTCGATGTAGTGCGTCCGATCGGCGGGGCGAACATTGGCATCGCTCCACTGATAGGGCACGTCAAGGGAGGGGAGATGGCTTGCCAGCCGTTGGGCTTTTGCGAAATCCTTCGCTTCGAGTCGACCTTCGACCTCGAGACATGCCGCTTGAAATTCCGATCCCACCCCGGCGGGAAGCTCGGGGGCAATGGACGACTGCAAGGCCACGACGAATAGAAGAGGGAGAAACATTTTGCGTCTTAGGGAAAGCTACCTTAAGAACTACGACGGGGCAAGTGCGCCGTTATGCAGACCCTTTCACAAAATGAGGCCGGCATGTCGATTAAGGGGAGAGCAACACGACAGCCAACCTCGTTAAGGTTATGTCGTATTGCTTACCCGACTCGCGCGGCACTTCCTTGCGATCTTCGCAACAAAGTTGGGGCCTGGGGCCCGGGTTATGGGTGCGGGGTCCGGATCACATCGGAAGCCAGAACCCAGAACCCAGACCACAGAACCTCATTCCTCGTATGCGTCTTCCGACGGTGCCTTCTTCAGGAAGGCTTCGATGAAACCGCCGATGTCTCCGTCCATGACTCCCGTCACGTTGCCCGTCTCGTGCCCGGTTCGGTGGTCTTTGACCATCGTGTAGGGCTGCATCACGTAGCTCCGAATCTGCCGCCCCCACGCGGCGGGACCGCCGTCGCCCTTGAGCGCGTTGATGCGGTCTTGTGACTGGGTGCGTTCGAGTTCGCTGAGCCTTGCGAGGAGGACCGACATCGCGCTCGCTCGGTTTTTGTGCTGGCTCCGCTCGTTCTGACAGGAGACCACGATCCCGGTTGGGAGGTGGGTGATACGGACGGCGCTCTCCGTCTTGTTGACGTGCTGGCCGCCTGCTCCTCCGGCACGTAGGGTTTCCACCTTCAGGTCGTCGGGATTGATCGTCACTTCCGATTCTTCAATCTCGGGCAGAACTTCGATCTTGGCGAACGAGGTGTGCCTTCGGGCGGCGGCGTCGAAGGGCGAGATGCGAACGAGGCGATGGACGCCCATCTCCGCCTTGAGAAATCCGTAGGCGTTTTCGCCGGTGACCAGCATTTGGATCGAACGATAGCCGGTGACGTCGCCCGGAGTCTCGCTGAGCACCTCGACCTTGAATCCGTGACGCTCCGCCCACCGCACATACATCCGGTAAAGCATCGAGGCCCAATCACAGGCTTCAGAGCCGCCGGCACCCGCATTCACTTCGAGAAGGGCATTGCGACCGTCGTGCTCTCCGCTGAGGAGGGTGCGAAGTTCGTACTCGTCGAGACGCTTGACGAGGTCGATGGCCATGCGATCGAACTCGCCCTCGAGTTCCTCGTCGGGTTCCTCGCGCAGCATCACCTGCAACTCTGCAATGTCGCGTTCCGACTTTGCGAGCTCCAGAAATGGGTTAGCAATACCCCTCAGGCGTGCGAGGCGTTGAAGAATCTTATTGGCGGAAGCAGGATCGTTCCAGAAATCTGGTTGCGACGATCGTTCTTCTAGTTCCGCGATTTGAGCTTGCAGGTGAGGTAGGTCAAAGATGCCCCCTAATAGCGTCCAATCTCCCTCGAGAATTAGACAGCGCTTCCTGCTGATCCATGGTCAACATGAGTGAGAGGATACCCGTCGCAGGGGTCCTCGCAAAGCGCTTCAAACGACGACCGAGCGCAAAACAGGTTCGGGCGGCCAATGGACCGTGAGGTACACAAAATCCTTGAAGGAAAGGGTGGGGGCTGGGCCTTTGTCAATAGTTCGGGTCAAGAATGGCAAAGATTTCGAACACGAAATCCTAACGCATCTGCGGGCGATATACGGCGGCCACTGAGGAACATGCGGAAAAGGTTTGGCCTATGATTCTGCCCGCAGGCGATTTATTTGTTTTTGGACCGGTCTTGCCGGGCGCATATTCCTATATTTCTACCGACTCATTGCGGTCCATTGGACAACTCGCCGAATGCGAAGGCGAACTTATTGCCCAATCTTGCCCGAATTGGAAATTGGGGGGACCGCATCCATACCTGCCGATGCTCAAGGAAATGTACTCGATGTACCTACACAGCCGAAGCGTTGGTCAGTTTCTATGGTCTGCCGAGGTTTGCGCTATCAGAGACGATCTGATCCCAGCGCTTGAAGACGAGGGGTTTTCTGGTTGGAAAGTTTCTCCGGTCAGGCTCTTCCGTGACCGGAAATGTAAGCAACGGCTTGAGGGATTCAGCGAAATGAGGATCTCGGGCCGCGTCTGCGTGGATATCGGGAGATCCGGCGTAAAAACTCGGTATAAGTGCGACCTTTGTGGCGCAACACACTATTCCCACTGGAATCAGGAGATGGGTCTTCACTTCCTTGGCGACCTAGAAGATTGGCCCGACATCTTTATGACGGAACCGCTGATTACTCTTGCCATCGTTGTAAAACGACAATTCGCAGAATACGTGGTGAATAATAGCTTAAGGCCAGTCATGCTTACGGAATTCCAGGAGTTTGCGCGAACAGCCTTTAGCTAGCGCGCCCTACACGTCGCTCTTTGGGCGAGCGCGCAACGTCATTCGGGTCGCGCAATTGCCTAGGCAAAAACCTTGCAAAGACGGTCGGAGTGCGCAAGCCAAAATACGAGACTAGCGGCATCGGCAAGCCCAATCCTCAGGACTATCTGTACCACTATCACCCAATCCCGAGAACAGGATCACATATATTTCATGGCTGATTGTTAATGTCTCTGTTCATTTGCCTGGCGATCCCAAAAGCAGGTGCGGCGTACATGCGCAAAGCCTTTGATAGCCGCATTTACTTCGAAGAGGTGACCGATAATGATATTGGAAAACTTGCCTGTGGCAAGAATCACGATTGGATCGCCTATATTTTGCAGGAAGGCTCAAGCGCGTGGAACTTGGTGGGAGTTAAGACACTTCCGCCGTCGAAATCACACAAGCACACGGACCTATTCTTAAAAGGTTTCCAGGTTCTTTTTCGGACGCCAGAAATAAGGTGTGCAACGCTGGTTGTGCATTGGTTTGAAGGGCTGGTCTCTGATGAGGTCGTGAACATAAGCGTCGAGGAAACATTAACGCTTCAGCAGTTTAGTGACCGAATATATACTCTCGAAGAGGATGGCAAATACACGATTGTTGAATCTGAGGATCCCACGATCCTGCAGCCTTGGCTTCGAGAGTCTTGGGCGGAACAATACTTAGAGTCCTTGCAAATTGAATGAGAGAGTGGCGAGCGGGCCAGGCGGTTTCCCAAGCCTTCTTTCGATGCGGCCACAACGTCAATTTTCACCCTTCTCGTGGAACAGAGCAAATCTTAGGCGAGAACGGTGCAGGAACCAGCACGCCCAAAGCCCAATGTTTAGAGGCCCGACCGGAACCGAATTTGGAAAGGGATTCATTGAGAAGCTTGGTTGCCTCGGTGAATGGCAAGGTAACTGAAGGGACTCGGCCCTCTCTACCCAACCTGATCGGCTCAGTCCGGTGGTGTCCTTCGTGCACCAAGTGCGACTTGGTGATCGGTGCCACAGTGTCTCCCGGCCAAAACGGATCGACAGCAGCTCTGAGAGTTGCTGTCGTCCAGAACTAGAACTCGCCGTGGCTTCCGGTGCATTCTGATTCTGGCAATCGTTTTGACGCCGCATCAGCAAGTCGCGTACACTAGCCAAAAGGCTCAGGGCGAAGGAGCCCGCGGCTGGTTTCCCTATGAATATTTCTTTTTCGCGTCCGCTCAGCGTCTTGGCATTGACTTGTTCCCTTGCAATCACTTCTGCATTCGCGGACAGCTCAAAGGAACGCGTCATCCACATCTCGGTTCGACCCGAGGCCGCGGCCGTCAAATCGGCTCGCGTAGCGGCGAAGGCCTTTGGCGCATTCAAAGCAATCGATGCGGCCAAGGGTCTCTTTTCCATTCAGGTCGCAAATGGCAAGTCGATTCAAGCCGCAGTGGATCGCCTCAACAGCGCTCCGGGCGTGTTGAGCGCTTGGTCGGAAGGTTACAAGCCGGCGACCGCACCGTTCAACTCGATCAAGGGCCTTACCGACCTGATCGAGGGAATCGAGGAAAAGGCGGGGGTTGACTCGAAGGAGCAGGGGAAGGAAGGTGGGGGCGAAGAGAAAGAGGCGGGGACGGATTATCTCAACTCGCTGCTCTACCGAAACAAGCTCCGCGCTTATCCGTACGACAAGATCGACTGGTCGGCGTACGAGAGGTCGGTCGAACACATTGGGCGGATGACCCCTGCCCACATCGGTACACCCACAAACTACGGGAACACGTCCGTTGTTGCCCACGGTTTTACGCCAAAGAGTTCGAGCAACAAATGGGTGTTCGTTGGGCCGACGAATCTGGACACTCCCTACCAGGTCTATTACGGTGTTCGCCCAAGCACTGGACGGGTCAATGCGCTTGCCTACGACCCGATTGATTCGAAGGTCATTTACATGGCCGGCGCGATGGGTGGCATCTGGAAGACCCCCGACTCGGGATTGACTTGGCAGGCCCTTGGCGATGCCTGGCCGGTGATGAACGCAAGTTCGATCTCGATCGATCCGAGCAACACGAAGAACATATACGTGGGCACCGGAGATTTTCACGGCTTCGACGGTTACGACAACGGCATCATGAAGACCACCGATGGTGGAGTTACCTGGACCAGCGTCGGCCGAGGGGTTTTCGGCGATGTTGCGGTAAGCAAGGTTGTTGTCGACCCGGAGTCGCCTTCCACAATTCTCGCTTCTACCGGTCGAGGGGTCAATTTCAATGGCGCCGTTTGGAGATCGACGAATGGTGGCACGAGTTGGACCAAGGTCATTGCAACCCAAGCTCCATATAGCGACCTCACCTACAGTGCAAAGGACGGTACAGGCAAGCGAATTTACTATGCCGCAGCCGGTGGCGCGGGTCAGTCGGTTTACAAATCGACCGACCGTGGCGTGACTTGGACCAAACTTACGCCTTCGCTAGCCGCAGGTAACTCAATCAGCGTCCTAGCGATTGCCGCGTCGAAGCTCAACGCAACCAACGTGTACCTGCTCAGCCCAGACGATCAAAAGATCTTCAAGAGCACGGATGCAGGTGGCACATGGACGGATACGACCGGAAACTTGGACACCGGCGGCGGATACGACTGGAGTCAGGGTTGGTACGACTATCACATCACGACTGGCGGATCGGGAACTGACTCAGTTTTCGTCGGTCTGATCGACGTCGCGATGTCGAACGACGCGGGAGGAACCTGGCACTCGATCGGCGGTCCGACGTTTACCGGCGGTGCAACCACCCACAACGACCAGCATTGTGTGGCGGTCAATCCGACAAATCCCAACGAGATCGTGATCGGAAACGACGGTGGTGTCTATAAAGCAGCGATCAGCGGAACCACGGCGACGATCACCGGCCTCAGCAAGAATCTCGGCATCACCCAGTTCTACAACGTCGTTTGGCATCCAACGGACCCCACTCGTATCCTCGGTGGAAGCCAGGATAATGCTTCACCGGTTTCCACCGGCGATCTCAGCCTTTGGGGGAACGTAGGCGGCGGAGACGGCGGCTACTGCGCGATTAACCCATTCAACCCGGCCGTGCAGTACTGCACGATCTACGGCTTCGACATCATCAAGACCACCAACAATTGGACGTCATCGACGAATATCAGCCCGAACATCGGCGGAGACTTCTCCCCGTTCGTCACGCCGATCTTCCAAGACCCGACCAACGGTAACTTCCTTTACGGTTGCACCAACTACCTGTGGCGATACGACCTGGCGGCAAATTCTTGGACGCCTCGTCTGGGTGGACAGAAGCTCTCGTCGAACAGCCTCATCCATACGGCGGCGGTGGCTCCATCGAGTGGTCAGACCATCTATACCGGATCAGAAGACGGGGAGGTTTGGTACAGCGCTAACGGCGGATCGACTTGGAAGAAGATCAGCACGGGACTGCCGAACCGGTCGATCATGTCGATCTCGGTGGACAAGACCACCCCAACCGACATCATGGTCGCCCTCGGAGGTACGGGGTCGGCTCACCTTTATCGCTGTGCCAACGTAGGCGGGGGCACTCCCGTTTGGGCCAGCGTGAGCGGTTCAGGGATCGGTACCCTACCGGACGTGCCTTGCAACGTCATCGAGCGTGATCCGACATCCCCGACCAAGGTTTGGTATGCGGCAACCGACATTGGAGTGTTCAGCACCACCAATGCTGGGGTGACATGGCAAAACGCGACGACCCCGCTAGGGTTGCCCAACGTGCAAGTCACCGCGTTGAATGCAAACAAGGTGACTGGCTATCTGAACGCAGGCACGTTCGGTCGGGGCGTCTGGCGGATTAGGCTGGGACAGGAGACCCAACTCGCGCCGAATCGATACACGATCGTGTTTGGCACATTCAAGAGCGGCAACGTTCAGAGCTTGGCCACCGTTGACGGAAACTTCTTGAGCGTAAATAGCGCAAGTGCGGGAGCGCAAGGCCTGCTGGCCGGCGTGGACTCGGAGTTTCAATCCGGCAAGGCACCGGCAAACATCGTCGGACTGGACGTCACGGTCACCGCAAGCTGCACTGCAGCCACCACGGAACAGGTTTACATGAAGAACGTTTTGACGAGTCAGTACGACTTCATCAAGGCGTTCCCGGTGAATTCGACCGCGAACACGAACACCCTGACCTTGACGCAGCTAAGCAATTACGTTTCGGCCACTGGTCAGGTCAACGTGCTGGTGAGAACGGTTCAACCTGCGCGAATGAACGGGACGGTCTACACCTTCAACCTCGACAAGGTTGGATTGACGGTGCGGGCGAACTAGCCTGGGCATTCAGCCCCCTTGGTCGCAATTGGACTTCGTCCAACCACGATTGTATGGGTGCATCGACGGCGAGGAGCTTGTTAAAAAAGCTCTTCGCCCTGTCTTGCTCCGTGGGTTTCCAGCAGGGTGAGCTCCGCCTCTCGCCGGGCGAGAGTAGCGTTGATTTCTTCCCAAGCTCCGCGGCAGAGGGCATCCCGAACAAATATTGGATCAGCTAATCAAAATGAGGAAACACTTCGGAATATGAATCTTCCTTCCGCAAGGTTGTTTATCTTTGATAACGATGAATTCGGTCGGAGCAGCTACCGCTATGAGCCAACGGGAGTAAATTCAGAGCTTGCCGAATGTGATGGACCGCTCCCACCGCGATGTCCGAGAAGTCTGGAGGATCCAAAGCACCCGATTCCTCTCCCGATACCTCCGAACTACAGAATGTACAGGTACAGCAGACGTCTGGGAGAGCTTGCTTGGTACCCGGGAGTCTGCCTGGCCACCAAAGAGGTGGCGGAGCAGATAGCAAACTCCCCGTTCACGGGAATTGAACTCCGCGAGGTAGAGCTCTTTGAAAAGGAGAATTGCCGGACCGAAATAGAGGGCTACGTGGAACTTCGATTTACGGGCCGCGTGAAAGTGGATCACGCAAAGTCCGGGATGGAAGTCAAATATGAATGTCCTCTGTGTGGGGTGGTGGGTTACAGCAGCTTTAAGGAATCAAGCGGTCTCCACTTCATTGGTGAGGAGAACGAGTGGCCGGACGCTTTTATGATGGAGCCGACCACAAGCCTGTTCTTCTTTCTAAAGCCTGCTATCGCACAATTCCTTGTCGACCTTCGGATCGGGCCAATGGTTCTCACAAAATGGATGGACACCTGAAAACTTGATCAATAGCATATCTCCAAGGAATCCTGAGTACTACTCCCACGCCCTTGAAGTTGGTCGGGAACTTCTCAGAAAAGCTGGCTATCCCGGATTCTAAAGCATGAAATATACTGACCTTCTCAAAAACCCTCAAAATTCGATCGTAAGCGAATTCGATCGTAAGACATTGCAGGGTGTGAATCCAGGAAAGGCCGCCAAATCGTTAGCGGCCAAATTCGATCAATCTGCCGAAGCCCTACTCGTTCTAAGTAGCCTTCTCCTTGACGTTCGACTGCGATTTCACCCCATAATTCTTGAGGCTATAGGTCTGCTTGAAAAAATGGCTTTTCATTTTACCCCCGTATTGCGTGATGAAGCTGCCAGGAAGGACTTATTGAGTGCCTTAAAGTTTGCGGTTCACACGGCGAACTCATTTCCAAAACCTTCCAAGGTTCCAAGACCGAAGATCGGTAGTTTGTATCAGATTCCATTAAGAGACGGCAGTTTTTCTTATGGTCGATATGTGTTCGACCATCCCGAGCAAGGGTATTTGTTTGCAGTTTTGGCTCAAGTGTCGCCAATCCAGATTGGGTCAGATCAGCTAAATTTCAGCGATCTAAGATTTCCCCCAGTATTTGTTCCACTCCCATTTATTACAAGAGAGTGGATCTGGCAGATGATCGGCAATCAGCCGGTTGAAGATTTCCCGTTCCCGCTGTTCGTTTCTGGAAATTCTGACGAAAACGGCAAGGTTCACAAGTGGTGGTTGTATGATGGAGCCAGGGAAGTTGAACTGGGTGTGCACCCCCCTGACCACCTCTTAGACGCCGAGCAATTAGTAACGTGGTGCGCGAGTGACTTAGAGGAACGTATCTTGACGGGTTACAATCCGACCAACATACGCGACGCCATAATTTGAAACTTTCTTGACGATATTTAGAGCCTACGGAACCGGTGTACGATCCTCTTTTTTGCTGGACTCACAGAGGTGCGCTGCTCCCAAAGGAATAGAGTTACACACATCGTTTTCTCGTACTATACTTTAACCATCTATTTAGTAAAGATTGACCTGGCAACTTCAGAATTAAATGAGCATAACGGTTCGTAGCCCACCGAGTGCGCTGGAATTCGACATTCGCTTTTCGGAAGCGTGGCAGATCGGATCCTGCTAGCGTAAGGACCGTTGGCCAAAAATGTGGACGCTCGGTTAAGGCGACCATCGGTGATATGCCCATGCTTAACCTAGCGTTGTAACTCACAACGGGTCGCCGCCATCAAACGTACGCTAGTCAATAGGGCGGTTCGATTTGGGGACTCCTCAGCACAAGCAACACATTCCGACTTTGGCAATCGTTTAAGCAGTCGGAATGTAGAGCCCCCTGGACGCCACACCAGCGCGATGCATGCACTAGCAAAAATGCTCAGAGCCGACCAGTTGGAGAATTGGTGCTGCCGTGTTCTGCTCCGTCAGAAAGATTGATCAGCCAGCTAGATCGTAATTCGACTTCGTGCTGCCGCGATGGTAGGCGCGCTGGGCAGAACGGACGACCACGTTCTTCTTTAGGTCTTTGGCGGCATCTTCTCGATGTCCTTCGAGCGCAGCGAGGATCCGCGCGTCTACGGCGAGGAGCTTATTAAAAAGCTCTTCGCCCAATTTCGCTTCGTGGGTTTCCAGCACGGTGAGCTCGGCTTCTCGCTGGGCGAGGGTGGCGTTGATTTCTTCCCAAGCTCCACGGCTGAGGGCATCCTCGAGGGACAAGCTCAGTAGTAAGAGCTTCTCGCCCGGGATATTAGGCCGCAAGGGGAACCTCGACCATGGGAGCGCGAACGCTCTTATCGACTTCCACCCAGCTCTCGCGCAGTTCGCTCATCGTCCTCATCGCAAAGTCGATCGGCTCGGTGCGGTCTTCCACATTGGCAGCTACAAGCTGCTCCAAGATGAAGGTGTACAAGGCGAGCAGGTTCTGCGAAATCTCCGCTCCTCGTGCCATGTCCAGAGATGCCATGAGCTCCAGCACGATCTTCTGAGCCTTTTGGATATAGTGGTTCTGCTTCTCGATGTCTCGAGCGACGATCGCGACCTTGCCCGCCTCCATGAATCGAAGCGCGCCATCGTAAAGCATGATGACGAGCTGAACCGGCGAGGCGCCGTTTACTGCGTTTTTCCGATACTCCTGAGCGTAATTACCGTATGCCAACAAAGTCTCCAAAGCACGACCGGGGGGCTCGCACAAGAGAATTGTCGGCAAGTAGTTCTCGCGGGACAATGCAAATATTGCGATTCACTCAAACGGAGAATCGCCCTTTGGCAGCAACAGAAACGCCGCCATCAAGACGAGAAGCACCCAGGCAAACGGCAGAACCCCCATCATCGCGGATGGGTAATCGGGCTGAGGTAGCTGCTTCGCCATCGCCGCGAGGAATGTTTGCTGAAGGCGAAGGTACAAGAACACTGCGGTGGTGAGCGCGCCGGCGACGAATCCGCAGGCTCCAGCCAGCCCGAACTTCCGAGTGCAAACAACCCCGACGATTCCAGACGGGAGGAGTCCAAGCAAGCTACAGGTGACGACAGTGGTGAGCTTGTCGGCTTGGTCGAATGCGAACCAGGGCCAGACGGAAAGAACATAGCCTCCCACCGAGGCGACGATGAAGCCGGAGCAGCCGAAAAGCATCTGCGCGTCCATGTCTCGCGACTTAGGCGGCGACTCATCTAGCTTCTCGTCAGTCCTCAGAGGTTCGAAGGCCATGGTATTTCACCTAGCTAGCAAATAAACCTGATAAATAGCTCCAGGTTTGTTGCAGTTACGAGACATCAACTATATACTTTTACTAGGTCGTCGCGTCGTGGCGGGCAGACCAGGAGTTTCGATTATGAGAGGATTCATGAAATATGCGGTGGTTATGGGCGGCGTTGCCGTTGCAGCCGCATCTCACGCAGTTACCTTCGCGACATACGCTTATGATTCGCCCGCCTACACGCTGTTGGCCGTCGGTCCCCCGACCCTCATCGATGGCGACGCGACCGTCTATGCCCAGGTGGGTGGTCTCAACTTTGTGACTGACGAGATCTCGCTGTCAGTGGCAGCCCTGGCCGGCACATCGTTTCCGGCAACCGGGGACGTAACCCTTACAAGCGTTAACGGCAGCAAACTGTTCGGCGATTTTGACGGGCAGGCCTACAACGGGCTGTTCTCGCCATTCATCTCCTTTGCTGGCAACGTCGTGTTCACCGGCGGGACCGGTGACTTCTCGGGTTGGACCGGAGTAGGCACTGCTTCTGGCTCGTTCCTGGTTACGGGCGCTGTGCTTCCGGGTGATACTTACGACGGCAGCTTGAATATCGGCGGAACCGCGGTTCCCGAGCCGGCGAGCTTCGCAGTTGTCGGAATTGGCCTCGCTACATTGCTTCGCCGACGCCGAAAGGCTTAGGCGCTGCGTATAGATTGGGGTTGCTGGCACTATGTGCTGGCAACCCTTATCTTGATGTGTCGTCAAAAAAGCCTACAGCTTTTTGTGGGCTTCCAGCCCTCTTAACAATCCTCGCAGTTATACTTGAGGGTGCGTGGTCGCGTTAGCGGCTCACCAGGAGTATTACTATGAGAGGAACCTTTAAAGCAGCGCTTGCAGTCAGCGCGTTCGCTGTCGTTGCAGCCGCACACGCGGTCACCTTCGCCACTTACGCATACAGCGCACCTGCCTATACACTCACCGCCTTTGGTGGCGGCACAACCGATTTTGATGGCAATGCGGCCGTTTATGCACAGGTTGGCGGACTCAATTTTGTAACCGACGAGGTTTCTCTGTCGGCCGGCGCGCCGGCTGGTGGCGGCTTCGCAACCACGGGAACCGTTAAGCTCACAAGCGCAAACGGTAGCACCCTTCTCGGCGACTTCGACGGCACCGCCTACGATGGCGGCAGCCCCTTCGCATCCTTTGCTGGCAACGTGGCCTTCACGGGCGGCACCGGTGACTTCGCTGGCTGGATCGGCGCAGGTACCGCTTCGGGCTCGTTCCTGTTACCGGGCGTTGGCACGGTTGGCGACACCTACGACGGTAGCTTGAACATCGGTGGCACCGCCGCCGCAGTTCCGGAACCCGCTTCGATGGCAACTCTCGGCCTCGGCATTGCGGCCCTGATCCGACGACGACGCAAGAGCGCGTAGTTTCAGGACAAAAAAGCCCGCGAGACTTTGTCTCGCGGGCTTTTTTTGGGTGCAGGGTTCAGGGTCGGAGGGGAAATGCCCCTGTTTCCAAGCTCCCTCCACGTTCATCATTTATGATTCATCGCTCAACGTTTTCCCCCGCGCCCAGCACGTGTTGCCTCAAAACTAAAACCGACCGAAACTGAGCCGTTACCTCAAAACTATTATCTACCGAGTGTGGTGTCTTAGCTCTTGCCTGAGTCTGAGGATTTCCTTGGCAAGAGCGATCGGTTTGATGGCTTTGAGCTGTT
>JBBQFM010000056.1:0-25164 GCA_038321975.1 Fimbriimonadales bacterium
CCGAAACCCCAACCAACTGAATCTCGCCGCCGTGGGATCGCGCATAAGCCTGCACATCATGGATCGCATCGCGCACCGCCGGATACAGCGGTCCTGCCTCATCGGGCATAACCTCTTTTCGGTGGAATAGATTTCGAATAAACGACACAGTTTCGGCTCCTTGTCAAAGTGTACTACGACCGATATGGCTCGATGATGAGCCATGTCCCGCCGAAGGCGTGTAACCGACGATTGCATCGGCGCGACGACCGACACCCCCCGCCCCTCTATCCACTGCTTCGGCAGGATAGAATCCACTACACGCAAATGAAAGCCCTCTCACTGCTCCTCCTAGCTCCCATCCTCCTCGGCGCCGCGCCTGCGGTGGACAAAGACACCGGGCACATGCTCGAACACATCTCCGCCGCGTCGATGAAGGGGCACCTGTCGTTCCTGTCGTCCGACATGCTGGAAGGTCGCGGAACGCCATCGCGAGGACTGGATTTGGCTGCCGAGTACATTGCCGCCCAGTTCCGCCGATTCGGACTCGAGCCCGCGGGTGATGACGGTTATTTCCAGACCGCGATGTACAAGGGGCGAAGGGAAGGGGATGTGGAGACTAAGGTCCATAACGTGATCGGCATCCTTCGAGGATCGGATCCCAAACTGAAAGACACGTACCTCCTGATTACCGCCCACTACGACCACCTAGGCATGCGCACGACCGGGGACGGCGACCGCATCTTCAACGGCGCTAACGACGATGGCAGTGGTACCGTCTCTGTCATCGAGATCGCGGACGCGATGAGCCGCCTGCCGAAACGGCCGAAGCGCTCGATCGTGTTCATGACGTTCTATGGCGAAGAACGGGGCCTCGTTGGCTCACGATACTACGGTAGCCATCCCATCTTGCCGCTAGATAAGACGATCGCCGACGTCAACCTCGAACAAGTCGGTCGAACCGACGACTCAGAGGGCCCAAGAGTGAGCGCAGTCGCCATGACCGGTTACGGCTACTCCAATATGACCGATGCCTTCGAAGCTGCCGGGAAGGTGGCCGGAGTTGCGATCCAAAAGCACCCAAGGTTCAGCGACGCCTACTTCGGAGCCAGCGACAACCAAGCCCTCGCCGACCAGGGTGTCCCTGCCCACACCGTCTGCACCGCCTTCTCCTACCCTGACTACCATCAAGTCGGCGACTCGTGGGACAAGGTCGACTACGACAACATGGCCAAAGTCGATCGCATGGTAGCCCTCGCCATCCTCAGCCTTGCGAACTCGGACCAAGAGCCGAAGTGGGACGAGAAAAACCCGAAAGCCGCCAGATATCTGGCGGCTTGGAAGAAGATGCACGAAGGGAAATGAATCTGAAGATGGTTCCCCCGGACGGGAACCATCTCAGGAGTTACTAACTCACCAGCCCCAGCGGTCCCGATCTCGATCTCGATCTCGATCTCGATCCCGATCCCGATCGTGTCGGTGAGATCGCTCCCAGCGCTCGCGTCGCTCCCTCTCACGTCGCTCGCGCTCTCGCTCTTCTCGTTCGCGTCGCTGTCGCTCTTCGCGCTCACGGCGCTCTCGCCACTCGCGGCGGTCTCGATCGCGGTCCCAGTCGCTATTGCGATGGTCGTTGCGATTCCATTCTGACCGGTGATCGCTATCTCGGCCCCGATCCTGGGCGATGGCGGAGCCGGCGAGGCTGGCGCCAATGACGATCGCCAGAATGGCGGCATAGTTTCGAATAGACATTTTCTTTTCTCCTTGCGGAAGTTGGCGGACTACCTTTGTGGTGTCCTTGTCTTGTTCGACGTTTGCCCTCATGCTCAGTTTTGGGGGAAAGGTTGGAATACCGCTTGGAAATCGTTAAGCATATGAAGCAACTATTGAACGGAATCGCGAACAGAGCGCACTGATCGCTTGATGGTGAGAATGATGTTGTTTTTGGGTTTGCTAGGATCCTCTCTAGGCTGTATAACAACTCATGCGGCACCGTCCGCGTCGGTTGCCCGGTCTCGCTATGAGCTCGTTGCGACAACGAAGGACGGGGTGGCCGCAGGTGGCGCGGACTACACGTACTACCAAGTTTCAGACGCGGGCAAGAAAACCGCGCTCTGGTCTGTACCTGGTGGCGCTTACGCCCACCACTGGATATCTCCCAGCGGCTACGTGTGGGTCATGAGCACGGTGTCCAATCAGCGGATGATTGGCGGGATGCAGCTTTGGGTTCGCGATCCTGGTGGCCGCCTAAAGGGTACGTGGTCTGAAGACTTCGTCGCCCCATTTCGAATGACGGGCGGAAAGAAGCCAACCGTGGTCCCCGGTCCCAAGCTCGACACCAGCAAAGTCGAAGCGCTCAGCCCTCGACCCAATATCGACGAGCAATTGATGATGCGGTACGACAACGGCGACGAAATCAAAGTCACCCTGTTCATGCCCCCGAAGGGCGAGGACATCTACTACAAGTCAGAAAAGAAGAAGGGCGACAAAACGCCAGGCCCCATTCTCGACACCGCTCTGGAAGACCCCGACTACGACATCCCGACGATCGAGAAGAAGATGGATTCGCTTGGAATCTGGCGCGCTAAATCGCACAATCCCGCCAAGCATGATTTGATCTGGACCCAAACCCAGTTCCCCGGGCCTGAACTTCAAAGCAACCGGCTGGAGACCATTCAGAGCCAAAACCGGCTTGATGAGATGCCGGAATCGGTTGGCTACACGCCTGCCCACTTCATCTACATGTTTGAGTTTGGTTCTAAGACGGCTCAGATGAACTTCATGACGGTGGCCGGTAAGATGATCCATTCCACCGACTTGGTCAAATTAGGCGGGTTCAGGTCGGCTCAGGAAGCAAAGGATTCGCTCACCTGGCAGAAGCCGCTCGTCCCATTCCAACAGGATTGGATCCCCATCAGCGAGTACAAGAGCCAGATGTGGGGTGGACGCGACCTGATCGAGATGCGTGACAAGCAAGATCGGCGGTTCGAGGTTCAGCTCGCTTTCGACGGAAATGACACCCGTTATAAGGAGAAGGTGACCGAGGGTCTCGCCGCTCGGAGGACGACCGAGTTCTATGACGACTGGAGCTGGAAGGTTACGGAAGAGCGGTCCGTGAGTTCGCACAGCGGCCAATTCACCCTTCGTGTTCGACGATTCGAGCCTCTTCAAGCTCGCAGCAAAGCCGCCTGGAAAGAACTCCCCCAGGCGATCACCCTTCTCTTGAACACCACCATCAATGGAAAGAAGGTCCCGGTCGAGATCTGGACCCAAACCTGGTACAAAGGCATCCCGGGAATGGCGGTTACCGACAACGGCATCGGCCTCGTCTTCTGGACCGGCCAAATGTCGGGTGAAAAAAACGTCGAGCACGACTATGCCACGTTGATGGGTTGGAAGCTAGATGGGGAACAATTAATGGGGGAAGACCCGCTAACCGGTTGGGGATATAAGACCTTGAAGGCGCTCGATGCAAACGTGCAGTACAGCGGGATGAGCGTGAAAGAACTTGGGAAACCCACGGTGCAGACCATCGCCGGAATCAAACTTGATATCTACCCTGCGGAAGAGATTCGGATCCCCACTAAGGATAAGGGAACGCGCATCGGTTATCTGATGTCGGCGGGTGGTCGGCTTGCCTACTATCCCGATCAGCCCTGGATCCGCAAGCAGATCGAGGGGTATGAATCGGGCGCGAAATAGTAAGTGCACTTACAATCGGCTAAGCCTTAATTATAAGCGCACTTATTATAAGTGCGCTTATAATATTTAGTGTCCTCCGTCCTTCTTTTTCCGCAGCGGCGGTCCCCCGTGTTTCGGCTGCGGCCCCTGTCTTCGTGGCGGTGCCTGATGCACCTCTCGGTGGGGTGGTTGCACGACACGGCGGTTCACTATCGGGGCATGGCGTTCGGGGTGAGGAAGTCTCATCACGGGCGGCTTATGGTTGACATGCGGAGGTTGGCGCACGATGCCGGGCGGTCGCATGATTGGCGACTGGTGAATGACGCGGGTCGGGCGGCTGTCGATATGCGGAGGTCTCATCACGGGCGGCTGGTGGATGACGTGGGGAGGTTGGCGCACGATGTGCGGCGGTCGCATGATTGGCGATTGGTGAATGACGCGGGTCGGGCGGTTATCGTTGTGAAGGTTCAGCCGGATCGCTGGAGGGCGATTCAGGGGCGGGTGAATCGAGGGCGCCTGGTGGTGAGTTGGCGTGTGGGGAAGGATTCTCTTCACCGGCGGGGCGCCATGGAAGATTTGCTTCGGAGGAGTCAGCAGCCTCCGATCGGGAGTCCGCGGCGAGTTCGGTCGAGGGTGAGTTGGGGTGCGGTGCGGGACGGTGGGGTGTGCGCGTCCGGCGACGAATTTGATTGGGGCGTGGTGAATTTGGATTGCTCGTTGGATTCGCACTCGATGTGGCGCAAATCGCAAGGCGGCCTGATGGTTCTCAACCCGCTCGAATCGCGGTCTCTCCACGCGGTGCATAGCAACGAGCTGCGGCTGAAGGTATCGGTGGTCGACCCGGCACTGCCGCCAGGCGGGAAGGCGGTATCCCGAATAGGGGCGGCGGTAGGTCACCGAATTGATTGCGTAGGTACGACGGGCATAGTCGCACTCAAAGACGGGGGCCGGCTCGTACGGATCGACGATCATGTATTGGCTGACGGACGGCCGGAAGGAGTCGAAAACCCCGTAGTGGCAGTCGGTCATGAAGCTGTTTTCGCGCCAATACTGGGCATCTCGAATGCGGCTCTCACGAGCCTGCTCGGCTTGGGCCGTGGAGTAGTCCAGGTTGTCGGATGCGTTGTAGAGCGCGTCGTCTAGGTACGCCTGAGCGTCGCCTTGGCTCATCTGATTGATATCGTTGTTGTAGTTGCCGTAGGCCTGATCAAGAGCGTTCTGGTAGTTGAACGTCGCCAGATTCATCTGCGAGTTGTAGTCGGCGTTGATTCGGTGGGTTCGGTAGCCGTATTGAGTCTCGATGTTGCGGTGGTTCCGGGCGTAGGGGTCCGAAGCGAGATGCCGATATCGCAGCACGTGCCGGGGTCCGACCACATAGTAGTAGGTCGCGGCGCTGGCTTGGGCACACACCGTGAGCCCAACCGCGATGCCTAACCAGGTTCTGGTGTTCATACCGTTAGGACCGGGAAGGCATCGTGCGTGTTCTCTATCAGGGAACAGGGAACAAGATCCCGGAGGGTCGGTGATTGCGTAGACTTCAGGTGAGATGCCAATTCACGAATATCCTGTTAGCGTCAACTGGAACGGCGGCCGCGACGGCCATGGCGAGGTCACGGCTGGTCATAGTGGACAAGTCAATGAGCTTGCAGTAGGGAAAGAGTTCCAAGGTCCGGGTGGGGCGACGAATCCGGAGGAGTTGCTGACGAGTGCGATTGCGAGCTGCTACAGCATGACGTTCGGGATCATCGCGGCGAACCGGAAGCTACCGGTGGTAAGTCTTCAGGTGGATGCGGTCGGCGAAGTAGAGCAGGCGGGCGCGTCGTTTACTTATCGTAAAGTCGCGGTGACTCCTCACATCGTTCTCGGAGCGGACGCGACCGAGGAGCAGGTGGCGATCGCCTCGGATATGGCGCACAAGGCCGACCTGTACTGCATCGTGACCAACGCGGTACGCGGAAAGGTGGAAGTCACGGTGCATCCCGACGTTCGCAAGGCGTAAAAGCAAGAGAGGGGTCGCGCGAATGCGCGACCCCTCTTTCGATGTGGAAGGTTGGTTAGCTTCGTTTTCGGCGGCGAAGAAGCAATGCTCCCGCACCGAAGCCAAAGGCAGCTAGGGTTGTAGGTTCGGGAACGGCCTGAGTTTCGACGCTGAAGCCCGACATGCTGGTGTCGAAGCTGAACCCAGAAGTGTCGTAGTTGAACTCAAGGTTGCCGGTGACAGTTGGGTTTGCGTTCGACAAGTAGATGTAGGTGTCGTCTTAGGCGATAAACCCCAACCAATACTTGTCACCCGTGCTAAGGTTCACTCCGCCGCCGCTATTGAGGATGGCAACGAAGGTATTTGAATTCACGGGGACGGTGGCGTTGAATGCTTCAAGCAGGGTTCCCACGGTGTCGCTTCCACTATCGGAGTACAGACCTACCATGACGGTTCCCGCGCCCGATCCATAGCTTGAGGCGAACTTGATGGTTGTGAGCGAGCCGCTCGACAGTGACTGAAACTCCTCAGCAACACTCTGGTACCCCGGATTACTTGTTGGTGACGATACATTCCAACCAGAACCCACGACGCCCCCACTCAGGCTGTCGAATGCAACATCGGCCCATACGCAGGTCGTCGCGCCCAGAAGAAGGGCAGCGGGGACAATCTTAATCAAACTAACTTTCATTTTTAATCCTCTCGCAATATAACTCCACTACGATACAAGGTTTTCCGGGAGGTTGGGTACAAATTCGTGGAATTCCCCCGTAAATATCTTCGCGAATCGGGCCTGGTGCAAATTCGGGGGCACGGTGATGTCCCCGATTGTCGGACAGCGCCTCGGAATGTCATGCTAATGGTGTGATGCGCAGAAAACTGGTGGTCGGAAATTGGAAGATGAATTTGACGCCGGCCGAGGCCGCCGCGACTTGCGAGTCGTTTGTGAGATCGGTTGACATGAAGGGGAGTGTCGACATTGGGATTTGTCCGACTTACCTTGCCCTCCATAAGGTGCGTGATTGCGTGAAGGGCACCCATGTGATGCTGGGAGCTCAGGATGTGTTTTGGAAGGACTTGGGCGCGTTTACCGGGCGGGTGAGTGCTTCGATGCTGCGCGACTCGGGTGTCTCAATTTGCATCGTCGGGCACAGCGAGACTCGAGGGAAGTTCGGGAAGCTTGAGGTTCCGGAGAGCACGGTCGGGTTCTTTGCGGAGACCGACGAGACGGTGAACCTCAAGATCAAATCGCTGCTGTTTCAGTCGATCGTCCCTATTCTGTGCGTTGGCGAGACGTTGGCGGAGAGAGAAGCGGGCACCACCGACATGGTGATTCAGGCTCAGCTTCGCGGCGGGTTGGACGGGATCGTTTCGGAAGAGTTTGGTTCGGGCGTGATTGCCTACGAGCCGGTTTGGGCGATCGGGACGGGCCAGGTTTGCGAGACGCCAGAGGCGGAGCGAGTGTGCGCGATGATTCGGGCCGAGCTGGCGGCGATCTTCGATCAGGAGACGGCGGATGCGATTCGGATCCTATACGGTGGCAGCGTGAAGGCATCGAATGCGGGCGATTTGTTTGGGCAGCCGAACATCGACGGGGGCTTGGTGGGCGGTGCTTCGCTGGTGCCGGACGAGTTTAGTCGGATCGTGATCAGCGCGTAGTTTTCGGGGCACAGGGCACAGGGCACAGGGGGAGAAGCAGGGAGCGGGATCGACGGCTTGGGGCCGTCGCGCGACACTGCGGTCGCGACTACAGTTCGCGGGAGCGATCTAGCGGGCTTTGCCCGCGTCGATGTGATCGCCGACTACACCCCGGCGGGGAGAGGGGTTCTGAGCTGGAACACCATTCGCGTGGACTTTGACGACGCACCGCTCTTTCTGAAATAGACTGCGGTCGTGAATCTCGTCGCGAAGAATCTGGGGTGGAGGAGGGATTCTTTGAAGCGGCACACTTTTCTGATCCTTGACGACGGGGAAGTGGTTGGGCGGGTTGAGAGGAGTATTTACGGGCGGCGGGAGATTGTCGGTGCTTATCGTGGCGAGGAGCGCCGGTTCACTTTGGTGGGATATCGAAGTTTCAAGCAGTCCGATGGGTTTCCGAAAGGGACGTCCACTTTTGGGGATTCGCGGCTAGAGGTTGGCGCGTTCGGGAATGGTTGTCTGCTGCTGGACGAAGTGCGGGCGTACCGGATGAAGACGAACTATGCGCAGGGAACAGCGCAGTGGGTTACGGACGACGAGGCTCGGGAAAGCTGCGTTGCGTTTTCCGGTTTGGAGAGTGGCGTTGAGGGGAGCGTCCAGATTTACGATTTGGCACCCGCGGTCGACGTCACGGACCTTATCCTTCACGGCTTGGTGGCGTTGATCTTTGGCAACATGCGGGTTTGGTGCGAGTATGCGTAGGGGGTTGAGTTGAACCTCGCTTGGCAGAAAGACACGGTTGATCCTCGGTCGTTTCTGATCTTTGAAGGAGACGAGTTGGTGGGGCGGATTTATCGGCCTCGGCGCGATGGGCGGGAACTCGTGGGATCGTTTGGGGATCAGGGGCGACGGTTTCTGCTTGAGACGCCTCGCAACTTTCGGCTACATAGTGGGTTTCCAAATGGCGTCTCGCGGTTCCATGACTCTGATCTTGTGGTCGGGCAGTTCGACAGGGGGAACTTGGTGCTTGACGATGCACGGCACTATCGCCTCTCCACTTCTCATATATTTGGTCAGGCGCACTGGCTAAACGATGACGAAGAAGGGGTTAGTTGCGTTGGATTCACGGGCGTCGAGGGAGGGGTCGCGGGGAGCGTTTCTGTTTACTCAGAGGCACCGGCAATCGATATACCCGACCTTGTGATGCATGGTCTGGTCGCGCTGATCTATGGGGAGATGCGGGTTTGGGGGGACTATGGGTGGCGGGTCTGAGCCGTTGAGGATTGGGGATTGGGGATTGGGGATTGGGGATTGGGGATTGGGGATTGGGGATTGGGGATTGGGGATTATGGGTGGCGGGTCTGAGCCGTTGAGGATTGAGGATTGAGGATTGAGGATTGAGGATTGAGGATTGAGTGAGCTCTTCGTAGCTAACCTTTGTCGGAGGGTGCTTCGGCGTCCGTCGGGCGTAGCCGGCGCTTACAGGCTTCGCGTGGATATTCGTGATGGCTCGTCGGTTTTCCCTCGGAAGGGAAGGTTGTCGATGGGCGAGACCCCCTACCCCACGGTTCCCCCTTCGGAAAGGGGAACCATCTGCGGAGCGATCTATGATAGTTAAATGCCTGACGCTAAGACAGTCTCCTCTACCCGCACCGAAATGGCTTCGGTGGTCGAACCTCAGGATGCTAACTTCCTTGGGAAGCTATTCGGTGGCGCGTTGTTGGCGAAGATTGACCTTTGCGCTTACGCCACGGCCTCCAAGTTTGCGGGCACGATCTGTGTGACGGCGGCTTTTGATCGGGTGGATTTCCATCAGCCAATCGACGTGGGCGAGTTGGTGCAGTTCATTGGGTACGTGTCGTACGTGGGGCGGACGAGTGTAGAGGTGACGATCGAGGTGCATGCGGAGAACATCTTTCTCGGCGCGAAGCGGCACACGAACACCGCGCGAGTTACGATGGTGGCGATCAAGGACAACAAACCGGTAGAGGTGCCGCGTTTGATCTGCGAAACGCGTGAGGACAAGGTTCGATTTCTGGAAGGAAAGCTTCGGCGGGAGCTCAAAGCGAAGGAAATGGCCGAAAGGCAGCGGATCTTTGCGGGAATCGCGGAGGCATCGGAAGCCGAGTTGGATACCTTAATGGCTTCTTCCCATTTAAGCTGAATCTTGCAATATGGCCCAGGTCGTCATATCATAGACCATGGCTAAACTCACAGCGATTCGCTCTAGTTCAAGGACTCGCTGGTTCGCCGTGATTCTTGGGATCATCCTTATCCCGACCGCGATCGCCCTCGTGAAGTACAAGCAATTCCAGCACGACTCAGTGCTGAACTATGCCATCTCGTATCCGGTCCCGGACGATTGGAAGGAGATGCACCACAGCCCGCAGACGCTCTTTCTGTTCCGCAATAACAAGACGCACCTTCTTTTACGGGGTGCGGTGAACCAGATCATCTCGGAAATCAACCCGTCGCCCGAACTTCAGGCGGATCAACTTGCTGACTACTACATGGCTAGCACGGCGGAGAACATGCCGGAATGGACAGGACACAAGATCGGTCGGGTGAAGGCTCACGACACGACATTTAGTCTGATCCGTCGGGAACGGAAGGAGAAGGTTGTGGTCACCGCTTATGCGGTGAAAGGCAATACGACCTTCATGGTGACCCTGTCGGCCAATGCTGGCGAGATGAAGGACGTCGAACCGACGATGGAATCGTTTCGCTCGTTCGTTAGTCAGATTCGGCTGACTGAGAAAGACATGTCGGACCTGTGATTTTGGGAACTCCAGATGGAAGATTGCTGGAGGGGGCCCGCTCCGCGGGCGTGAAAAGCGCGGTCAGGCCCGCGCAGTCCCACATGGGTTTGTCGGTGGGCGAGACCCCCTCCCCCACGGTTCCCCCTTCGGAAAGGGGAACCATCTCCGGAGTCTTACGACTTGAGGGCTTCGGCGCCGCCGACGACTTCGAGAATCTCTTTTGTGATCGCGGCTTGGCGCTCTCGGTTGGCTTTGAGCGTTAGGTTGGTGATCATCTTGCCGGCGTTGTCGGTTGCGGAGGTCATCGCGGTCATTCGGGCTCCGAATTCGCTTGCGGTGGCCTCGAGCATGGCTTGCCAGACGAGGGTCAGGAAGTAGCGGGGGAGGAGGGCATTGAGGAGCTCCGCGGGGCCCGGTTCGAATTCAAAATCGACAGAAGTCGTCGATGCATTCTCCACGACGGGAGCCTCGATGGGGAGGAGCTGGACGATTTGGGGGACCTGTCGGATGGCGGAGAAGAACTTCGCGTAGCAGACGTAGATCGCATCGACTTCGCCCGACTCAAACAGGTCGCGCGCGTAGTTGCTGAGTTCGAGGGCGTCCTCGAATCGGGCCCCGCTGCTAGGCACGGTGATCGTGTGAGCAACGTCGTAGCCTCGCTTGCTGAAGAAGAGGGTGCCCTTCTTTCCAACCGTGATGAGCCGAACCGGATTGGCTGAGGTCTTGACGAAATCCGTCGCCTTTCGGATGAGGGAGGTGCTGTAGGCACCGGCAAGGCCCCGGTCCGAGGTGATGAGGATGATGGCGACCTTGTTGATCGGCCGATTCTCCATCAACGGGTGGGAGGGCAGCTCGCCAGCAGAGGCCAGCGACTCCATCAGTCCGCGCATCTTCTCCGAGTAGGGCCGAGCCTCCAAGACGCGGTCGGTCGCCTTCTTGAGACGAGCGGCCGAGACCAGCTTCATCGCTTTCGTGATCTGCTGGATATTCTTGGCCGCTTTAATGCGGGCGCGGATTTCTTTTAGCGTTGCCATTGATGATTACTTGAACTGGCCAGCAAACTCGAGAACGGCCTTCTTGAGGGTCTCGTCAACGTCCTTGCTGATCGCCTTGGTCGAACGGATCGACTCGACGACATCTGGATACTTATCCTTCACGAATGCAAGAAGTCCGGTTTCGAACGGCTTGACCTGATCGTTGGTGATGTTGTCGAGGACGCCGGTGCCGCCCGCATAGATCGAGATGATCTGGTCGGTGACATCGAACGGAGTCGCTAGGTCCTGCTTGAGCAGCTCGGTAAGGCGCTGGCCTCGGATGAGCTGCATCTGAGTGGCCTTGTCGAGGTCGGAAGCGAACTGGCTGAACGCGGCAACGTCTCGGTACTGCGCCATTTCCAGCTTCAACTTACCGGCAACCGACTTCATTGCCTTGATCTGAGCGTTTCCACCGACACGGCTGACCGAGATACCCACGTTGATGGCGGGGCGGACGCCGGCGAAGAAGAGGTCGGGCTCGAGGTAGATCTGGCCGTCGGTGATCGAAATCACGTTGGTGGGAATGTACGCGGAAACGTCTCCCGACTGGGTCTCGATGATGGGAAGCGCAGTGAGCGAACCGCCACCCTTCTCGTCGCTGAGCTTTGCAGCTCGCTCGAGGAGGCGGGAGTGGAGGTAGAAAACGTCTCCCGGATAGGCTTCTCGGCCTGGCGGGCGTCGGAGAAGGAGCGAGAGGGCTCGGTAAGCCTGAGCGTGCTTGGAAAGGTCATCGTAGATAACCAGCGCGTGCTGACCGTTGTCTCGGAAATATTCGCCGATGGCGGCTCCGGCGAACGGTGCGAGATACTGCATCGCGTTCGAGTCGGCGGCGGAGGCGACCACGATGGTGGTGTACTCCATGGCGCCGTGCTCGGCGAGAGTCTGAGCGACGCGGGCCACGTTGGCCATCTTCTGGCCGCAGGCGACATAGATGCAGTAAACCGGTTCGCCGCCCGGCTCGTGGGTGGACTTCTGGTTGATGATCGTGTCGATACAGATCGAGGTCTTACCAGTCTGTCGGTCGCCGATAACGAGTTCGCGCTGACCGCGACCGACGGGGATCATGGCGTCGATCGCCTTGATACCGGTCTGGAGCGGCTGGGTCACCGGCTGTCGATCGACAACGCCGGGGGCGTTGACTTCGAGTCGGCTGAAGACGTCGCTGGCGATGGCGCCCTTGTTGTCGACGGGCTCACCGAGAGCGTTTACGACGCGTCCGAGCATTCCTCGGCCGACCGGGATTTCGATGATTCGTCCGGTCTCGCGAACGTTGTCGCCTTCCTTGATGAGGGTGTCGTCGCCGATAAGAACGGCCCCGATGGAATCCTCTTCAAGGTTCAAAGCAAGGCCCATGACGCCGTTGGGGAACTCTAGCAACTCTCCCATCTGGCAGTCGGGCAGTCCGTAGACGCGGGCAATGCCGTCGCCAACCTGTAGGACGGTGCCTACATGTTCGGTCTCAACCTTCTTCTCATACTGGTCGAGCTCCTTACGGAGGATGTCGGTGATCTCTTCGGGTCTGATGGCCATTTAGGTCTCTCGTGTGCGGTTATGGGAGGCTTAAGATTGCTTGAGCAAGTCGTGTCGTAGCTTGTCTCGGAGCTTGCTTAGGGCTCCGCGGACGGTTCCGTCCAAAACGTAGTTGCCATAGGCGACTTTGACGCCACCCATGAGGTGAGCCTCGATCTTGAAGTCGGCTTCGATCTTCTTGTTGAGGACCTTGGCCAGCTTTTCGACGATTGCTTTCTTCTGATCGTTGTCCAGCTCTTCCGCGGAGGTGACGGTCGCAAATACGACTCCCTCGTGGGTGCGTCGGAGCTTGATGAACTCTCGATGGACGTCGGGGATATCTCCCTCGCGCCCTTTCTCTAACATGATTCGCACAACCTGCATGGTGAGTGCGGTGATGCGATCAGAGAATAGTCGATCGAGAATCTTCGCCTTCTCGTCACGGCTGGTGTAAGGCGCGATGAGAAAGTGTTTGAAGTCGGGGTCCTTGTCGAGTAGGTTGACGATCCCGTTCAGGTCGTCTTCAACCGAATTGACGACGTCGTACTTGAGCGCGGTGGTGAACAGCGCCTGGGCGTAACGTCGGCCGATGCGGCTATCGGTCATGGCTACTTAGCCACCTCGAGGTTCTCGATGAAGTCGGCGACGAGCTTGCGGTTCTTCGCGGAGTCCATGTTCTCGCCGATGACCTTCTCGGTCGCTTGAAGGGTGAGGTCGACGACGTGGACACGAATATCGTTGATAAGTCGGTCTCGCTCTTGCTCGATTTCCTGTTGGGCCTTCCTGACGAGCTCGTCTGCTTTGTCGGCGGCTTCGGACATCAGGGACTGGCGCAGGTTCTGAGCTTCCTTGATCTGGTTCTGAATCTGCTCGCGGGCGCTGGCTTCGGTTTCGGCAAGACGGCGCTCGTAGTCGGTGCGCATCGTCTGCATCTCGTTTCGAAGATCTTCAGCTTCCGAGAAGGTTCGCTCCAGGTCGTTATTTCTAGTGCCGATCGCCTCTTGGAGCGGGGTCACATAGAAGAAATTGATGACCGGGAACAGGATGAGGAAGACGCCGATGACGGCGATGGTGATGCCCAAGTCAAGTGGGATTCCCTGGTCGTGAATTTTGTTCAAGAACTCGGGATGCACGTTGACGGAAAACCAATAGCCGCCGACGGCGAGGATCGCGCCGATGACCAGCTTAGGCAAATAGGGGCCGAAAGACTTTTGCGGTTGACTCATTCTGTCCGGTGGTTAAGGGGTCTTCTGGACCGGGAGATCTACCCGGTCCAGTACTTGTCGATTACTTAGCGACGACGGCAGCGAGGCCGGGGGCGCCGATGAAGAGGGTGAGAAGGAATACCAGCTCGACAAATGCGAGGGCGATGAGCATCGCGACCTGCAGTCGGTTGATGGCTTCCGGCTGTCGGGACATGCCCTGGAGGCCGGAGTATCCGATGAGGCCGAGGCCGATGGCGCATCCGAAGGCTGCGAGTCCAAGTCCAATTACGTTCATTAAGTCAGTTTCTCCTGGTTGATTGCTTTGTTATTTGAGGTCAGAAAATTGTTATGCGGCGACGGCGGCGTGATCGTGACCATGCTCTTCACCGTGCTCTTCGTGGTGGGCAGTGACCAGGGACAGATACACGCAGGTTAGGAGCGTGAAGATCAGGGCCTGGACGACCACGGTGAGGAGCTTGATGGGCAGAAGGAACTCGCCCCACGGGACATAGATGGTCTTGCCGAGAACGTTCATCGCTTCGACGGCTTTGTGGCCGCCGTGGATGTTGCCGTAGAGTCGCAGGCTAAGCGACACGTTCTTCATGATCTCGGAGACGATTTCGACAGAGAAGATGACCGGCGTGATGAGCAAGGCCATGATTCCGCCGAGCTTGGGTCCGGCGAAGTGGCTCATGTGGCCAAGCGGGCCGTTCGCCTTAATGCCTTCCCACTGCACATAGCCGACGCTGATGAGGGCGAGGGCGACATTGAAGCTGATGTCTGCGGTCGGGGAGTAGGGCATCACCAGGGCGACGAGATTGCCGAAGAAGATGACCATCCAGATCGTCATCATCATGGGCACATATTTGCGTCCATGAGAGCCGATGATTCCGACGCACATCCCTTCTATGAAGAGGTAGAGCTGTTCGAAACAAGAGGTAAGCGGATTCTTGAAAACTCGCTGATTCAGGCCCTTCTTCGCTGCGTTGAGTAGCAGGAAAAGAATGAGAAGGGTGAGGCCAATGTAGAGGAACGTACCAAGGGTGGATACGGTCTCTTCAGCCTCGGCTGCCGCAATTGGAAATCCGCTCGTGAGTAACTCGCCCATACAGAATGATGTGGACCTCAGCGACGTGCCAGGGCCCACCCTACGGCACAAAAGTATACCAGAGCAACGCCGCCCAAAAAGCAAGGCACAGCGCCCCCACCGAGGTGTCTTGCGAGGAGTCCGCAGGCTACAAAAAGGGGCAACTTAATCAAAAAGGCGAGCACGGTTAGAATTGCTCCCATGCGCGGCGGCGGCGCTGCCTCGGCCGATTTTTTGAACAGTTCCAGCACCTGCCAGGTGAAGAACATATTGAGGAACGAGCCCGCGACTCCGAGTCCGAATCCGGCGAGTCCGAGCATCAGTTTTGGATGTTCGCTTTGTTGACGATGGTGACGGCCATCGCGAGCCCCACGACAGCGCCGACGAGGATGCCGATTTGCATGGCGACCGCTCCGATGAACCATCCGATTCCGGCGCCGAGGAGCGGGAGGCCGAGGATGGTGTAGGCGACGGTTAGTCCGACCGAGAGTCCGCGGGATCCGTCGTCGGTTTGTTTCTCGGTTTTCTTGACTTGGGCGGCTTGGGCGTCTCGGGTGTCCTTGACTTGGGAGGCCTTTGCGTGGAGGTCGTCGAAGCGCTTGTTGAAGTCGTCGTCGAACCCAGGGGTTTTAGTGTTGTCGAGGAGCTCTTTGGTCTTGGCCTCGACGTGATCGTCGGACAGTTCGAGTTCGGGTTCGCCGAGGTCGCCGAGAACTTTCCGCAGCCGGGTTTCGATTTCCTCGTCGGACGGAAGGCCGTGTTCGTTGGATTCCTCGGGCATATAGGTCAGTTTACAAGGGTTCGGTATTCGAGGTTAGGGACGGAACAGAACGGATTATATGAAAGGATCGTGATTTCCTGGCCCGGGCTTGCAGGCAGCATTGGTATTGCAGTACAAAGAGAATATGAACTGTCGGATATGTGCTCTTTATCTCGAAGTGGTTGGTGATGCTGCGCACTGATGATCGAGGTAAAGCTTTTAGGCAAAGTAGAAATCAAAGACAAATCTGAGGTCGATGACGGGGAGATTTCGTTTGGCGACAAACGTCGCCTGGAACAACTCTTTTTGTATTTGCTAGCTCAACCGGACTTTACGGCATCTAAGAGGGCGGTCACCGACGATGTTTTTGACGGAAAGAAGCTTGCCAGCCGAAAGTTCGTGCAGCGCTATTTCCATCAAATGGATGGTTTGGAAAGGGATCACGAGGATCGCGCTCAGCTCGAACTTGGGAAGTTGGGTTACCTCGTTGACAACTTGTACCAGGACCGAGACGATCTCAAGTTCCGAGGAGAAGTCCTTCTAGATCTTAGCGATTTTCGAACTGCGGATCTGCCTCATCAGTTGGAGTTGTATCGCGGGGTATTTCTGGCGGGCATGGACTACGTGTGGGCCGAGGACACGAGGAAACAGTTGGAGAACGTTTTCCTCAAACAGATTGAAGTCGTTGCGAAAAGCAAGGAACCCCCCAAACGTACCCAAGCCCTCTCGGACAATCTCCTGCGCGTCCTTCATCTTTACGCAGGGCCGAGTGGGCATTTGCTGAGTCGGCTTAGCGCAAGGACTCTTTTTCTTAGTCTGATCAACCTCGGCATCCAATATAGTCCCGAAGATCTTGAGAGTATCCAGACTCAGTTTGACAAGCATTCGTCGATGCTTGACAAGGACTTTGTTCAGCGGGTCCGAGACGCCTTTAGGAATGCCATCCAGACGGCACAAGAAAATGCCAAGTTTGTTTTTTCCCCAGACGAAAGGCTCAGGCAGCTTTGCGTTGATTGGCGAACGAAGTTTTCCGCAGATAAGCAAAGACAAAGCCGGCCACTGCTACAAAGCCTCGTGGGAAGGGCGGTCTCCTCAGTCTTAAAAGGGGAGGGTCTTGCTCTTCTTACTGGCATATGTATCGACATCCAAGACTTTGAAAGCGCAAGGAATGCGATTTGGCAAATGGAATTGCTGCCGAAATCGTGTTGGAATGAACCCACAACCAACGGTCTGCCGCTTTATCCTAGGGCCTTGAATGCTGTTGCCAACTATACGTCAGAAATGGGTTATCCCAGAGTCGCGCGGGCGGCACAGAAAAGAGTTCTCAAGTATTTGGCAGTTCCGCAGTACCGACAGGCGGACCTTATCGTGTCGATCAACCATGCCTCGACCTTCGTGGATGAGGGAAACCCATCAGAGACGCTTCGGCTCCTTCAGCTAATGGAAATAGGGGATGCGGAGGCTCCAATCCTCGCTGCATTTCAGCAGAATCTTGCGACCGCCAAGATCGAGAGCCTCTCCGACTTGGCAGCGGCTCGAACGTTATTGCTTTCGAGCTTGGAGCTTCGCAAAGATGATAGGCATCACTATTTGGTAACCCAGCTAGAATTTGCCCGACTTGAATTCTATGAGTCGGAATACTTAAAGGCGGCAAAGACGCTTGATTCCGTGTTGGAGGCGATCGAAGAGATCGACACCTTTCACGCGGGCGGTCATCTGCTTCGATCGAGTTGCTTCGTGGCTTTGCGGACGCCAGCAAAATGCCCGGATCAGCTTCTGAAGGCTCTTATCCTTATCAAGCCCTGCCATGCCTCAAAGCGATTTGCTCACCTTGCTGAACAAACCGCCCTCTACTTACAATCCGTTTCACGACACGAAGAAGCTAAAAAACTGCTGTCATACAGCGACTTAGTCAGAACCTGGTTCCCGAGAACTCCTTACGAACAATGGCAGCGCAACCGTATTGATCAGATTGCAGTGCCATTAATGCCCGCGAAAAAGGAGGTACACGCACTTCGGACGACGATCGCGAGGGCCGTACAAGATGTACTTCTACGCTAGAAAAAATTACTTGGAATGTCGCATAGATTGTCGCAGATGTTAGAGGGACCATCCTTTCAGGCCCAAAACAGGGCCACATGAATGGAGGGCACTAAGTGCAAAAAAAACGTAGATACCTAGCCTTGTTCTTGCTGGCGCTCATGATGAGCTTGGTTCAGTTCGCAAAGGCACTGACAATCACTCTCGACGACAATACGATGAGCAATGGCAATTGGTCGTCGTTCTTTGGCTCAACCGGAAACAAGACTCAAGCGGCAGGCCATATCGACTCATCGGATATTGGCAGTCACGGCTACTTGGCGACAATTGTCGAGGGCTATTTCCCGCCAACCACCTACCAGGCGTTCCACTTCTTCATTGGTGGGGCATATATTCCCTCTTTGTACGGGGCCATCGATCACGTTGATTTCGATATTTGGAATCGCATCGACTTCGGAGGCCACTATTGGAACTTCGCTTTCTATCAGGGCGGACGCATTTTCGTTTCGGACCAGCTTGAGGACTCTCGAGAGCCGAGCGAGCCGGGAGCAAGCGGTTGGCATCACACGACGGGTCGATCCGCCAAGCTCTCAAGCTTTTATAAGCTCACGGGCTCGGGGCCATCGACCCTTCAGTTCGGGGTCAATGCGGATCCAATCTTTCTAGGCTTCATGAACGGCAACAATGTCGGACTGCGCGATTCGCAGTTTCACTTGACAACGGTTGGCGAATTTGACGCGACGTTGTACCACGCCACGATCACGACGGTACCGGAGCCAACTTCGGCAGGAGTGATCGCCGCAGGTGTCGGAGTTTTTGGACTTGCTCGACGCAGAAAGAGATAACACTCTATGAGGAATGGCCCTTCGCTCATAGCGAAGGGCTTTTTTTGCTCATCCGTTCGAACCCAGTTGTCCGGTGCTCGGCGTCTCTCGAAATCATCGACGTGGGCGTCGGCGATACAGCGGGATGTAAAATGGTAGACAGGCGTGGACTCTCGAACCCTCGATACCGATGTGCAATTCCTGAAGGGGATTGGGCCGCGCTTTGCGCCGGGGTTGCATAAGTTGGGGCTGCATACGGTGCGGGATGTGTTTTATCACATGCCTCGGCGGTATGAGGACCGGCGGAATTTGCCGGAGATCAAGGACATTCGGGCGGGGCAGTTTGTGACGATTCGGGGGCGGGTGGCTCGGGTGGAGTCTCGGCCTACCAATCGTGGGATGGTGATTCTCAAGGCTTACATCCGGGATGGCACGGGGACGGTGGTGTTGACTTGGTTCAACCAACCTTGGATCGCGCGGATGCTTGACAAGTGCCCGGACGAGATCGTGGCTTACGGGTTGGTGAAGGAGAACGGGGTCCAACTTGAGATATCTAGCCCGGAATGGGAGATTGTGGCGGAGGACGACGATCCGGAAGACTTTGCTCGAATCGTGCCGGTTTATCCGTTGACGGAAGGGCTTCAACAGAAGACGGTGCGGCGCGCGGTGCGCTCGTCGCTGGAGCATTACGCGGACTTGCTGGTCGACCCGCTGCCGGAATCGTTGCGCCGGGATCAGCGGTTGCGGCCTTTGCGATGGTGCGTGCGACAGATGCATGCTCCGGAGTCGGAGGAGTTTCGGCTGCAGGCTCGGCAGCGGATGGTGTTCGAGGAATTCTTCTATCTTCAGGTGGCGATGGCGATGCGGCGGGCGGCGACCCAGCAGGAGCTTGGGATTGCGTTTCCGATTTCTAGGCTGAAGGATGGGACGTTTGAGCTTCCGGACGATTTAAAGGCGAAAGCGAAGAGGCGCGCGGCGATGGTGGTGACGGAGGGCGGGGTCGATCCGGAGCCGCACCTGTTTGTCGCGGAGAGCCGTGCGAAGCGGGATGGGGAGCCGCTTTGGGATCAGATTCACCGGATGTTGCCGTTTGAATTGACCGGCGCGCAGCGGCGGGTGATCGAGGAGATCTACTCGGACATGGAGCAGCCGCACCCCATGAACCGGCTGCTGCAGGGGGACGTGGGCTCGGGAAAGACGGCGGTCGCGGCTTGCGCGATGCTCGCGGCGGTTCGCAGCGGATTCCAGGTGGCGCTGATGGCCCCGACCGAGATCTTGGCGGAGCAGCACGAGGTGACGCTCCGGCGGTTGTTCGAGCCGTTGGGGATTGAGGTCGACCTATTGGTTGGGAAACTGACGCCCACTCAGAAAAAGAAAGCGGCGGAGCGGACGGCGTCGGGGCTGGCGAACATCGCAATCGGGACTCACGCCTTGATTCAGGAAGGGGTTTCGTTTTCGCACCTTGGGTTGGTGATCATCGATGAGCAGCATCGATTTGGGGTGATGCAGCGCAAGGCGCTTAGGGACAAGGGGTTAGGGAATCCGGATGTGTTGGTAATGACGGCGACTCCGATTCCACGCACGCTCACGATGACTTGGTATGGCGATTTGGAGCTGTCGGTGATCGACGAACTGCCTCCGGGCCGTAAGCCGATCAAGACGCATTGGAAGAGATCAGTTTCTCGTGACGCCGTCTACGAGAATGTGGAGTCGCTGCTGGCAGAGGGTCGGCAGGCCTACTTTGTGTGTCCGATGGTGAGCGAGAGCGAGAAGATGCTGGCTCAGGCGGCGGAGGATCTGCACTACCGGCTGAAAGAAGGGATTTTCCGGGACAGAGAAATTGGCTTACTGCACGGGCAAATGCGGCCCAAGGAAAAGGAAGAGGTAATGCAGAAGTTCCGGGATCACGAGCTTGATGTGCTCGTGTCGACCACGGTGATCGAGGTCGGAGTGGACGTGCCGAACGCGTCGGTGATGGTGATCGAGGATGCGAACCGGTTTGGGCTGTCTCAGTTGCACCAGTTGCGCGGTCGGGTTGGGCGTGGCGAGTTTCAGAGCTACTGCATCATGGTAGCGGACGTAAAGAGCGAGGACGCTCGGCGTCGGTTGGAGGTGATGGTCGAGACGACGGACGGTTTCGCAATCGCCGACGAGGACTTGAAGCTACGAGGTCCGGGGCAGATGGCGGGGACTCAGCAGAGCGGGAACGCGGATTTCAAAATCGCCGATCTGGTGATGGATGGGAAGATGCTGGAGGTCGCGCGGCAGGCGGCGATTCAGGCGGTTGAGAAAGATCCGAGACTTGAGGAGCCGGAGTGGGCTGACGTCTTGGGGCGGGTGCGGGAGCGGCGGAGCGAGTTGGCGGTGATTACCGTCTCGTAGGATTGAGGATTGAGGATTGAGGATTGAGGATTGAGGATTGAGGATTGAGGATTGAGGGTTGAGGGTTGAGGATTGAGGATTGAGGATTGAGGATTGAGGATTGAGTATTGAGGATTGAGGATTGAGGGTTGAGGGTTGAGTAATGAGCTTTTAGGCTTGATGATAGAGGATTGAGGATTGATGATTGAGCATTGAGGATAGAGGATTGAGGATTGAGGATTGAGGGTTTAGGCTTGAGTAGTGAGGGTTGAGCGTTGAGGAATGAGACTGCAGGGTAGAGGATTGAGGATTGAGGATTGAGGAGTGAGGATTGAGGATTGAGGATTGAGGGTTGAGGGTTGAGGATTGAGGGTTGAGGGTTGAGGATTGAGGATTGAGGGTTGAGGATTGAGGATTGAGGATTGAGGATTGAGGATTGAAACATTCCTTCCGGGCAATCACCAATCCTCAATCACAAATCCACAATGGCTACTGCGCCATTGCGTCTTCGATGGCTTTCTTGAACTCGGGGGACTCGGGGGTGGTTCGGGGGGAGAGGCGGCGGAAGACTTTGCCGTCCTTGCCGATCACGAACTTCGCGAAGTTCCACTCGATGTCGTCCTTCGGTCGATCGCTGTTGGCGATGAGCCACTTGTAGAGCTCGTGCTCGTCGTCGCCCTTCACGCTGATCTTGGAGAACATCGGGAAGTCGACTGCGTAGGTGAGTTTGCAGAACTCCTTGATCTCGCCGTCGGTGCCTGGCTCTTGAGCGCCGAAGTTGTTGGCGGGGAAGCCGAGGACGACGACGCCCTTCTTCTTGTCGTTCTTGTACAGATCTTCGAGGCCCTTGTACTGGGGGGTGTTGCCGCACTTACTGGCGACGTTGACCACGACTAGGACCTTGCCCTTGAACTTCTTAAGGGAGACCGACTTGCCCTCGATGGTCTTCATCGAAAAGTCATAGATCGTCTTCTTGTCTTCCGGTCCGTGGGCGAGAGCGGCTCCGGCGAGTGCCGCGGCGGTGAGTGCAATTCCAAAGCTCTTCATGCTCGTATTGTAGCCAGACAAGCGCCTCTGAGTGTTAGTGTTCGTTAAATTAAGACAAGGGTCGATGAATGTCGATATCGAGGATGGAGAAAGTCAAATTTGGCGGCGTTTGCTCCGACTTTTTGGAGCCATTCGGCGACGGTTACACGCTTCGCGTGGGATGGTGCCGGTAGGTCGTTCGCAGGCGTCACAACCCTCTCCCCCACGGTTCCCCCTTCGGAAAGGGGAACCATCTCCGGAGGCTAGCCTGCCATTGCGAGCCTGTACAAGATGTGCGCGTAGATGCGGGACATCTTGAAGAGGTTTTCTACCTTCAGGCGCTCATCGGTTTCGTGGGCGTTGCCGTCGCCTTCCCAGCCGGTTCCGATGCTGACGCAGTTGGGGATGGCTCGGGCGTAGGTGCCTCCTCCCATGGTGCCGGGGGCTCGGCGCTCGCCGGATTCCTCTTCGTAGACGTCCACGATGATCTTGACCAGGGGGTGGTCGAGGGGGAAGTAGAGCGGGGGGCTGTCTCGGGTGACTTTGAGCTCGAAGGGGGTCTCGTAGGTGGCGAGCTGGGCTTTGCACATGGAGGTCAACTTTTCGCCGGTCCAGGTGACGGGGTAGCGGATGTTGAAGAGGATCTCCAGGTTGCCGTCGACGGTTTCGACGATGCCAAAGTTGCTGGTGAGGTCCTTGCTGGCTTCATCGGAACCGGCGATGCCGAGACCCGCGCCACCGATGTGGGTGAGCTCAAGGGTTTCCTGGTAGAACGTTTTGCTGTTCTGGGGAGCGATTTCGGTGAGGAAGCGGAGGGCTCGGGTGGCCGCATTGTCGCCTCCAAACGGATGGGCGCCGTGGGCAGCTTTGCCAATGGCGTAGATGCCGAGTTCGTCGCCATCCCATGCGAAGGTGACGTTTCGATCCCAGGCGTCGGCGAGGTTTTCTTCGACCTCTTTGCGGGCAGCAGCGGAAACCTTGACCTTGGCCGAGCAGCTATCGATGACGATGTTCGGTCGCTGGCCGCCCTTGAGTTCGGTGAGCGCCATGTCTCCTCGGTTGAGGGGGACGGAGAGTTCGAGGTTGGCGATCCCTTTTTCAGCGTGATATAGAGGCCAGCCGGAGTCCGGGGCGACGCCCATGGTGGGGGCTTCCTCGGTCTTCATGTACCGCTCGACGCAGCCGAAGCCGGATTCTTCGTTGCAACCGAATGCTTGCCGCATCCGGGCGGGGATGTTCGGGCAGACCTCTTTGATGGCGCGCATCGCGTAGAAGGAAGCCATTGTGGGGCCCTTGTCGTCGGTCGAGCCGCGGGCGTAGATGTAGTCGCCGTCAATCTCAGCGCCGAACGGTTCGTGCTTCCAGCCGGGACCGGTGGGGACAACGTCGAGGTGACCGAGGGACATGATGAGCCGGTCGCCCCGGCCGAACTCGGCGTAGCCGAGGTGACCTTCGAGGTCGGTGGTCGTCATTCCATACTTCTGGGAAAGCTCGAGGGCGAGATCGAGGGCCTTTCGGTTCTCGACGCCGTAGGGAGCGTTAGCCTCGGCTTCGCTCTCAAGCGAAGGGATCTGGAGCATCTTGATGGTGTCAGCGAGGAGCTCTTGCTCGTGGGCGCGCAACCACTCTTGGATCTTGGCGACGATTGGGTCCGGCATAGAGCGGACTTTACCCTTCGGGGATTTGCGATTTTGGATTTTTGATTTCGGAGGCCGGGTCCCTCCCCCAATCAAAAATCAAAAATCAGCAATCAAAAATGAAATAAGGCGCGGGGGCTTCTCAGGCGGCTGGTTAGAGTCACCCCCGGCGCACTGTTGATCCTTTTCCACCTGGGCGAGGCCGTGTACCTAGTATTCGCACGGGTTTGAGCAGGTAAGACGATGGGGATGACCTCTTCCGACATCCGGCAACTCTTCCGTCAGCGATTCAACGAGGATCCAACGGTGGTGGGAGTGGCGCCCGGAAGGATCAATTTGATCGGTGAGCACACCGACTACAACGACGGCTTCGTCTTCCCGGCGGCGATTGATAAGGGGATGAAGATCGCGGCATCGGTGACTAACGGCCCGACCGAGCTGTTCTCGGTCCAGGTAGGAGAGGGTGAGCCGTTCGATGTCGAGTCCATTTATCCAGGCCAGGTGAAGGGGTGGACTCAGTACCCGGCGGGAATGGCTTGGGTTATGAAGCAGCAGGGTGAGTTGCCGAACATTCGTGCGGTCATTGACAGCGATGTGCCGCTCAGCGGCGGAGTCAGCAGCAGCGCGGCCATCGAGATGGCGTTTGGGATCGTCTGGAATGAGGTTGCCGAGCTCTACATCCCGAACATGGACTTGGCCCTCCTGGCTCAGAAGTGCGAGAACAAGTTTGTGGGTGTGAACAGCGGGATCATGGACCAGATGGCCTCGGCGATGGGTAAGGACGGGCACGCGATGTTCCTGGACACTCGCAGCTTGGATATCGAATACGCGCCGGTGCCTGCAGGGCTGGTCGCGGTGTTGTGCGATACGGCGAAACCACGAGCGTTGACCGACTCGGCTTATAACGAGCGGCGGTCTCAGTGTGAGGAGGCTTGCGCGTTTCTCTCGGTGCCGAAGCTTCGGGACGCCGACATGGACATGTTAGAGCGGGCGAAGTGCCAGCTACGTCACGAGGTGTACCTGCGGGCACGGCATGTGATCAGCGAGAACGACCGGTGTGTGCAGTTTGTGACGGCGCTGTCATCTGGCGATCTTCAGTTGGTTGGGGAGCTGATGCGTTATTCACACGAGAGCCTGAGGGACGACTATGAAGTGTCGTGTGTGGAGTTGGATGCGATGGCGGAGAGTGCCTGGGCTTCGCCGGGCTGTATCGGGGCTCGAATGATGGGCGCCGGTTTCGGCGGGTCTTGTATCGCGCTGGTCGAGGCTTCGAAGGTTGGCGCGTTTGGGGAGTCGCTGCTGGAGTCTTACTTGGCAAAGACGGGGATTGAGGGGGCGGTGATGCCGACGACGATTGTGGAAGGCGCGCACCTTTTTGATTGAGGATTGAGGATTGAGGATTGAAGGTTGAGGATTGAGGATTGGGGATTGGGGATTGGGGATTGGGGATTGAGGATTGAGGATTGAGGATTGCCGGAGGGGGAAGGGCGGTCGGTGGGCGAAACCCCCTCCCCCACGGTTCCGCTGTTTACCGGCAGGACATGGTATCCACTTCCGCCAGCACATGGTATCCAGTTTGGACTCGAGTTTGTGTTCATAGTTCATGGAGGTAGGAGAGTGGGAATCCAGCGAAGAATGCTCTCATTCCG
>JBBQFM010000057.1:0-23626 GCA_038321975.1 Fimbriimonadales bacterium
GTCTCCGCCATCCGTGCTCTTCCAGATTCGGTGCTCTGACCAACCGTTGAGACCCGCATAGACGGTGCGAGCCGTGCGAGTATCGACGCAGATATCGAGGACGTAAGCCCCGGGAAGGCCCCGAGTGATGTTCCGCCAATCCTTGCCCGTGTTTGGCGTTACCCACATACGCCCGTCGCTGGTGCCCGCGTAGATCACACCTCTCGCAGAGGGCGCAACCACTACTGCCGAAACGCGAGACCCGAGGATCGGGCTAATCGCCGTCCAGTTGTCGGCTGCGTTCGTCGAGCGATAAACCCGCTGACCGCCGGCAACCAGGGTGTCCGGGTCCTGGGGGTCGAGGTTGAATGGCGCGTAGAACAGGCGACCCTCGTGAGGATCGATTCCATTGGTAGTGTTGAACGCCCAACTCGCACCCGCGTCGGTCGACTTGCAGATCGTGAGATCCACATACTCGGTGTAAACGATGTTCGGGTTCTTCCAATTGACGTGGGTTATGCCGCCATCCCCCAAGAACACGTTTGTCCAACCCATTGAGCCCGTGTACTTGTTTGTTCCGTTGTCCTGAGTGCCGCCATAGGCGATGTTCTGATCAGTCGGGTGGACGTCGACACTCTGGAACTGGATGGTGCCAAGGCCATTGTTGATCGCCTCCCAATTCACACCGAGGTTTCGCGAGCGGAAGACGCCGCCGTCGGTGCATAGATAGATGGTCTGCGGGTCGAACGAGCTAAAGGCGAGGAAGTGGTGGTCGGGGTGGACGGGACCGCCTGCGTAACTCCTTGTGTTGTCCTCCCAAGTGTTGCCGCCGTCGATCGTTCGGTAGGTGGAGGTCCCACCCACAAAGACGATGTTTGGATTTACCGGGCTCGTGGTGACGTAGTTGTCGTACCAAGATTGCCCGCCCGCGTAGTCGGGGGCGTTGGGCAAGCGAATCCATGAACTGCCGAAATCAGTGGACTTGTACATCCCCGCCATTCCGCCCCACGTTCCGTAGAGCGAGACGTACACCACGTTCGGATAGGCGAGGCAGTTGGACATCTGCACTCGGGCGAGAATTGCGTTGTTAGCGGGGAGATCGCGGGTTAGCCGCCGCCAGGTCTGCCCCGAATCGGTGGATTTGTACAGCCCATTCTGCGGTCCGCCGCCCGTACTCCCAATCGAAGCAAGGACGATGTTGGGGCTCATCGGATCGATGAGCAAATCGGTCGCGATGCCTTTCAGGCTCTGGACCCAGGTGCCGCCCCCGTCCAAGCTGCGAAGGACCCCGCGAGTCGTCGCGGCATAGATGAAGCCTGGGCGCTTTGGGTTCGGGACGATGCGCGAGAATTTGCTTCCCAAGTAGACGTCGCTCGAAAGCAGGTCCCAGTTCTGCCCGCCGTCCTTGCTCCGAAGGAGTCCGGCTCCGTGGAAGCTGTCGAGGCTGTTATGCGCCTCGCCCGTCCCTGCGTAAATTATGTTGTGGTCGAAGGGGTCGATCGCAATTGCACCAATCGAGAGCGACGCGGTCTGGTCGCCCATCGGAGTCCAGGTTGCACCCTCGTCCTGGCTCTTCCAGATTCCGCCCGAGGCGGCGCCGACCCAGATCACTCGCGAGTTCTTAGGGTCGACGGCGACCGCACATGCGCGGCCCGCATTGTCCATGTCGCCCCAGCTGTGCTTCAGCACGCTTGGGCCGATTTCCTGCCATGTCGGACTGTAACCGGTCGGGTTGCGCCAGAACGGCATCGACTGGATCTCGAACCACGCGGTCAGGCGACCCGCGGCCGCGACGGCGGGCGAGACGCCCATGTTCGGGCTCTCGTGCTCTCGTTTTTCCTTTTCAGGATCGTCGTGGTCGGGAGGCCTCTGCTGCCCAACCGCGATCGCCGCGATGAGCATCGCGGCGAAAACCAGCCAGCACTTCTTAGCGGCCATTGTGATCGCCATCGCGGTCAGGAATGGGCGGCGAGCCGGCCCGTTCTGCCGACATGTAGGTCTCGAAGCTGTATGTGATCGTCTTGGTCGCACCCGGAGCGATCACGACCTTCCACTCAAGGTCGTTGATCGGGTTTGGCTCGCCGCTCAGGATTTGGGTCTGCTTCACTTCGCCCTTGTCCGAGAGGTCGCCCATCTTGCCGCGGGAAGTTTTCGTGACCTTCACGCTCGACGCCGTCGTGCGATAGTTAGTGATCGTCAGAGTGCCCTTCAGGAGGACCGGAATGTAGTCGGTCTTGCCGACGTGTACCACCCCGCCACGCTTGACTTCCGACTCCTTTTTCTCCACTTTCAGACCAATGCCTCGTGCCAAGCGAATCTCGGCGGTACCGCCGGCGGGCGTGTACTTCACATTCTCCTGGCCGATCGCTTTGCCATCTTCGAGAACGAACACGGGGCCGGTGGTGAGCGGCTGAGCGGACTTGTTGACGAGGCTTAGAAGGTACGACACCTCTTCCCCATCCGCGTTCCACTCGTAGCTCGGGGCAACCGGAACGGTCACATCGAAGATCGAGACCATCGCGATGTCGTTGGTAGCCAGCGACAGCTCCGGTTTCTGATAGTAGTACAGTTCACCCGCTTCCTCGTTTGCGATCGCCGCCTTCTCGGTCGAGCCAGGCTCGCCTATTGCGGTCGGCCGTCGCTCGGGCCCGGAGTCCTTCCCGGTTACCGCCGGAGGAGCCATCGGGATCGGTGCGAGCATGTCCTGGATTCCTCGGTTCGCCACGAACGGTGAGCCGACCACGAAAAAGACGTTTGACTTGTCAAGGTTCTCGGTCGTGTTCTGCATCGATGCCCGCAGAGAGAGAGTCGCCTCGCCCTTGTGGACATCCAGGATATAGCTCGGCTCCCATCGGATTCCTTCCTGCAGGTAGGCCACTCCGATACTCACCACTTTGTTCGGGTCCTTGGTGTCGATCTTGATCCTCACCGGGAAGCCCGCGAAGAGGATCGACTGAATCTGATCGTAGGGCACCGCGCTGTAGGCTGACCCCATGCGAAGAAGCAGCATGTCATCCAGAATCTTGGAGAGTTCGCCCTCGAATCGCTGGCCCGAGTTGGTAACAACCACGAGCTTTAACCCAATCTTGTCGGCGAGCTTCGTCTTAATGTCGGCTGCACCCGAGAATTCGATCTTATTCTCTTTCCCAATCACAACCTGGTCGATCTTGTCGGCTTTGTCGAGCGTGTAGAACCGGACCGTTCCCTTGATCGCGCTCGGCACGATGTCGGTGGTGGCCCACCCTTTCTCCAACTTCACCTTGCCCTCGCGAACGTAGTAGCCGAAGCCGTCTCGGAAGACCGCCACACTTTTCAGCGTGGTTGAAAAGGTCATGTTCTTGGGCGGGGCCTGAGCGAACGAGGCGGCAACAATCGCCGCTGCGAGGAGAGAGAAGGAGAGTCTCATGTTGATGTTTGAAGAATAGCGTAAAGGCTGCCAGCTGAACCCGAGAAACCGTAGACAATATTTGCAGGTCCGAGCACTATGGGAAACCTTCCAGCCTTTCTTAACTCGTGGGCACCGAGAGTCCTGAGCATCCTTCGTATCATCACCGGATTCTTGTTCATCGCCCACGGCTATCAGAAGCTGTTTGGCGATCCGCCTGGAGGACCGCCGTTTACCGGGCTTTTCACAGAAATGGGGATAGCGGGCCTTTTGGAGTTCGTAGGTGGCATTCTGATCCTCGTTGGCTTCCTGACGCGTCCCGTGGCGTTCATCCTTTGCGGACAAATGGCGGTCGCCTATTTCAAGCAGCACGCCAAAGGCGGCTTTCTGCCGCTGGTCAACAAAGGCGAACTCGCGGTGCTCTACTGCTTTGTATTTCTCTACTTCGTGTTCGCGGGCGGGGGTCCCTGGAGTCTGGATGCACTCTTTGGCCGGAACAAGTCTCAAGCCTGATGGTGTTCCGGTAGAGTCTCACTAGTGGCTTCTGAGTCCCGACAGGAACGCTTTCGCAATGCTCGGCGGCCAATGTTCGTCGGCATCGTCGTCAACCTTGCCCTCGCCCTCGTGAAGGGTGCGGCAGGAATCCTGGGCCACTCCTACGCATTGGTTGCGGACGCCGTGGAATCCACGGCCGATGTGATCACCTCGACCGGTGTCTTGGTTGGGCTTGGTTACGCGGCGAAGCCCGCAGACGAAGACCATCCACACGGCCATGGCAAGGCGGAGCCGCTAGCGGCAGCATTCGTGGCTTTCGCGCTCTTCGGGGCGGGAATCTTTGTTGCCGTCGAGAGCGTGCACCTCATCCACACGCCCCATAAGTCACCGGCACCGTTCACGCTCATCATCCTGCTTGCCGTCCTCGCCATCAAGGAGGCGTTGTTCCGGTTTGTAAAGGATGTGGGCGACGATGTTGGTAGCACCGCGCTTAAGTCGGAGGCATGGCATCAGCGCAGCGATGCGATCACTTCTGCAGCCGCGTTCATCGGCATCTCGATCGCGCTTATTGGCGGCAAAGGCTACGAGACCGCGGATGATTGGGCAGCGCTATTGGCCAGCGCAGTGATCGGGTTTAACGCGGTAAGTATCCTGAGGAATGCGATCGGTGAACTCTTGGATAAGGCTCCGCCAGACGAGCTGTCGGCCCAGATTTGCAGTGCGGCAATACAGGTTCCGGGAGTACTGGGAACCCACAAATGTTTTGTCAGAAAAGTCGGATTGGACTACTTTGTGGACCTCGATATCTTAGTGGACGGGGAACTATCCGTTCGCGAAGGTCATGATCTTGCACATAGCGTTCAGGACAAACTAAAGGTGGAGATCCCAATCATCTCTCGCGTGCTTGTTCATGTCGAGCCGATCGATGAATATGGGCGAAGACCGCTCTTTGAAGCGCAATAACACCGTACTCGATTCATTTTTACGAACATGCAGTATCTCCAGGGAGTGTCTATCTATTGCGATAGAACGCAGTTCCATCAGCAGAATAATAGACAAACTTGCTTTAAAGAATTATCCCTTTAAATCTTCAACTGCTCGCGAAAGGCGTTCGTTTACCAGAACGAAACAACATATTGGCAACTGATGAGTAGCTGAGTGTTGTGCAAATAGCAGCAAGTTGAAGGCACCTGCATTGGACAAAAGAATAGTCCAACTGGGGAGGGAAGGCAAGCGTATTGGGAGTGAGGGCCTCTTAGACTATCTCAATAGTCTAAATGTTCCATTTCCGATGCGTCGAGCCTAAAGGAGATTCCCGATGCGTCAGAGCCTAATTACTTTTCCCATTGCCCGTCTCGGGCTGAGAGCTAGCCTTGCTGCTTCCACCATTGCCGCCTGCACTCTCGCAGCCGCCACGACCTACTACGTGTCTCCAGTCGGCTCCGATGCCGCAAACGGATCACTCACGACTCCGTTCCAAACCGTTCAGCGTGCCGCCAACCTTGTCTCGCCAGGAGATACCGTCATCCTGCGCCAAGGTGTTTACCGAGAAACGGTAAAGCCCGCCCGCTCAGGAACGGGAACGGCAGCCATCGTCTTCAAGAGCTACCCAGGTGAGACGGCAACGATTAGTGGAGCCGATGTTCTCACCGGCTGGACCCAGTCGGGAGCCGACTGGCAAGCTTCCGATCCGATCGATTTGGGCGGCGGACTGAATCAGCTTTTTGTCGACGGTCAGATGGTTACCGACGCACGGTGGCCGAACGCTCCGTCGGGAGTTTCCCGACCGGTGTTTTCGCACATCGCATCCGTGTCGGTGAGTCCGAACGGCGGCGGTTCAAAAATCGTCGTCACCGACCCCGCACTCACCCAGCCCAGTGGGTTCTGGATCGGTGCTCACCTGCACTTCCTCAGCGCGCCGACCTCCTATCTTGCCCAGACCGGAACGGTAACCGCATCAGCGCCCGGCACGATCACTTTCACGACGACAAAGTTAATCTACATCCCGGTCAGCGGCGCGGGCTACTACATCATCGGTGGTCAGGCCCAGGACGTCGCGAATGAGTGGTACCGAAACGGCGCCACGGCGAGCCTACGCGCGCCATTTGCAGACGCCGCGTCGAACCATACCATTGAGGCTAAGAAGCGGAAATACGGCTTTGACCTAAGTGGCCTCACCAACGTGGATTTGCAAGGCCTAAACTTCTTCAGCACCGCGATCAAGTCAGACTCGGCAACCAACAGTTGCGACCTGAGTTCGATCCGTGCTCAGTACGTCTCCCACAACATCTTTCTGTTCGACACCTGGAACGATGGAGGCGAAGGGATCGAGTTGTTCGGAAGCAACAACACCTTTACGGATAGCGTGATCGAGTTCAGCTCCGGCAACGGAATCACAGTAAACGGTAGCAATAACCTCGTCAACAACTGCCTCATCCACGACGTGGATTACGCTTGCGGAGACGAAGGCGCCATCTACATGAACGGCACCCTGCACCAGGCGAAACACAACACCGTCTATAACTTCGCCCGAAGCGGAATCCTCCACTACAACACGACGAAAGCGAAGATCTACAACAACGAGATTTATTACGGGGCGCTCCAGAGCAACGACTGTGGCGGAACCTATTGCTGGTCGACGGATGGCCAAGGCACCGAGATCGGCTACAACATCATCCACGAAATGTCGTCTGCCCCCAACTACGCGAATGGCATCTTTCTCGATGACAACTCTTCGAACTTCGTCATCCACCACAACCTGACCTACAACATCGATTACGGATTCCATCAGAACCCTTACGGCGTGAATTCGCAGGTTTTCAACAACACTTTTTCGGCCACCAAGGCGAGCATATATTTCGACAACCGAGGTCTGCTCTTCCTTAACGTTCTGCTCAAGAACAACATCGTCGATGCCGACATCTGGATGCCACCCCTCGGCGTCCTTGCGCTCAACAACTTGATGAAGACGACCGATCCGAAGTTCGTCGACATCGCCAGCGCGAACTATCAGCTTCTTCCCGGCTCCCCCGCGATCGATGCGGGCTTGATCCTTCACCCTTTTACCGACAACATGGTCGGGGCGGGGCCGGACCAAGGAGCTTTCGAGAACGGGGTCGCCCCCTGGAGTGCGGGTGCGGGTGCGAGCATTGCACCGCCGCCTCCCCCCACTGCCCTCGCGACGACCGCTGGTCTCAAGCGGGTGTCTCTCTCTTGGCTCGGTAGGCCAGAGGCAACCGCCTACAACATCTATCGGTCCACAGTTGCGGGGGGCCCATACACGATTGCCCTGAGTGGTGTCTCAGGCAACTCAGTCTTCGATACGACCGTCAATCCGGGAACGACCTATTACTATGTGATGACCTCGGTGAACCGAAATGGCGAGAGCTCGATCGGCGCCGAAGCGAATGGTTACGCCTACGGAGACATCGTCCTGCACGGCCTCGTCGGCACCTATTACTCTGGCGTGAACATGAACGACAACAAGAACGGAATCTTGTTCGACACTCCCCTCATGCAAAGGTTGGACGCGAACGTAGATTTCGACTGGGGCTACGGCTCGCCTGACCCCTCGGTCCCTGCAGATCGATTCTCCGTGATCTGGAACGGCTACGTTACCGCTCCGGTGGACGGCACGTATACGATCGCGTTGAAGACGGACAATGGGGTGATGCTCATGATCGACGACCAAGTCGTGATCAACCAGCTTACGACCACGATGGGAACGTTCTATAACTCGGTCACCCTTAAGGCGGGTCAAAGGTATCGCATCCGTCTACAGTATTTCGAGTTCGACACCACCGCCCACTGCTCGCTCATGTGGTCCTATCCGGGGCAAGCGCTCGCTGCGATCCCCACTTCGGCACTTACCCCCGCTGAGGGCAACGGAGTCGAGGGGAACTACTACAACGACACCGGCAACACGTTTGGCACTTTCCAGACATATGTGGGAACCAGGAATGACTCGCAGATTAATTTCTGGGCGAACGGAGCTCTGTATCCCGGACAGAACCCCACCTACTACTCGGTGAAGTGGCGAGGAATGGTCCTCGCGCCGGTCGACGGGCAGTACACCCTGGACGTTGCCACCGATGACGGCCAGCGACTGATCGTAGACGGCCAAACCCTCATCGACAGCATGAGCCAAGGCGGCCGCCAGGAGAAGACGGTTAACGTGAACTGGACGGCCGGTTCGATGCACACCGTCGAAGTCCAAATGGGCAACGGCATCAGTTGGGGAGGCGCGAGCCTTTCGTGGTCGTTCCCGGGTCAGAGCATGCAGGTCATCCCGACGAAGTATCTCTACGGGCCATTGACTTCCAGCGTGAGCGGCCTCACCGGCACTTACTTCGACGACTTCGGAGGCGGTGCGCCAAGCTTCGTGTACGATCAGGCAACTCGAGTGGACAACAATGTCGACTTCGATTGGACCGGGGTCTCGCCCGTGCCGAATATTCCCTCCACGTACTACTCGGTGCGATGGGACGGCAAGATCAAGGCGAACGTCACTGCGCAGCACCAGTTCGCGATCAAGTACGACGGTGGCGTGCGCCTGTGGATCAACAACAAGCTGGTCCTTGACTCACTTTCGATTAAGGTCGGTGCCTTTACCTACTCGTCTCCGCTGACGATGTATGCAGGTCAAAAATACGACATCCGGGTGGAGTACATCCACGAGGGCGGATCGGCGAAGATCCAACTCCTCTGGCAAAATGACTCACCGAACGGAGCGCTAACCGTCGTTCCGAAGAGCGTCCTTACGAAGACCTCCGACTTGGGTGGATAGCCACCCTGCCGACCGCCCGAAAGGGCGGTTGGTACATCCCGTTTACCCGATCAACGGTTTGAGTATGTGGCGAACTTGACGGGTCGCCGCGAAGCTGAACTGCTTCGGTTCAGCTTCCATGTACATAAGTGTTTCTACACTATCATGCATACCTGTCGAAACCGCAAAAATCTTGCCCTTGTCCGACTTAACCGGTTTACGCTTGCGTACAAGTTTGGAGTCTCAAAGTTCCCCGGATGACTCTATATTCTTCTGGCAGCCTTACCAGTTCGGCCTTTCTTTGAGGGTCCTGGATATCACCCACGTATTTTGCACAAAAATGGCGATCTAGAATTGCCCTAAATTGAACAAACAAGACCGTTCGAAAGGTCTCGAAATGTTCTGACAACTATCTTGGTAGCGCGATAAGTCCCTTTTCTTCGGGACGGCGCACCGGGAAACCATATGCGTCAGAGCTCCTTGTTTAATTTGATTCCAACTGCTGGATGGCGAACTTGCCTCGCCGCATCCTTAACCGTGGGATGCACCCTTGCTTCAGCCGCGACGTATTACGTCTCGCCTTCTGGATCGGACAGTGCGGACGGTAGCCTGGTCACTCCTTTCCAGACAGTACAAAAGGCGGCAGCCCTCGCGGTGGCCGGCGACACCGTATTGATCCGCCAGGGTATCTACCGCGAAACCGTAGTTCCAGCCGCTTCAGGCACCTCATCGGCGCCGATCATTTTCAAGAACTACCCCGGCGAGACGGCCACGATTAGCGGTGCCGACTTGCTTACCGGTTGGACCCAGGTGGGATCCGACTGGCGAGCAACCGACGCCGTTGACCTCGGCGCCGGACAGAACCAGCTCTTCATCGACGGCAAGATGGCGACCGACGCAAGATGGCCGAACGCACCGTCGAGCGTCTCTCGCCCGGTCTGGTCCCAGTTCTCTTCAGTGAATATCATGCCTTACGGCAATGGCTCGAAGGTTACGATCACTGACCCAGCCCTCACCCAGGCGACCGGTTTCTGGGTTGGGGCGAAGCTCAACTTCCTCAGCGGTCCGACCGCTTACATCGTCCAGACCGGAAGCGTGACCACTTCGGCTCCTGGCACCTTGACATTCACGACGACCAAGAATCTCTATACGCCCGCCCTCGGCAACCCTTATATGCTCATCGGAGCGATGGCGCAGGACGCGCCAAATGAATGGTCGCTGACTGCCGGAGTCGCAAGTCTGAGGGCTCCTTTCGGTGACGCAGCGACGAACCACACCCTCGAAGTCAAGAAGCGCAAGTACGGATTCGATCTCAGCGGACGAACCTTTGTGAATGTACAGGGCATTCGCTTCTTCGGCACCGCAATCAAATCCGACGCGACCACGAGCGGATGCGACCTCAGCAGCCTGAATGCTCAATACATTTCGCACAACATGTTCCTGTTCGACACCTGGAACGATGGCGGCAAGGGACTCGAGATCAACGGGTCGAACAACACGATTCGGGACAGCGTTTTGGAGTACAGCTCGGGCAACGGAGTGAAGCTAACCGGAACCAACAACGTGGTATCCAACTGTCTGATCCACGATGTCAACTACGCGGTGGGAGACGAAGGCGCCGTCTACATGAACGGCTCGAACCACCAAGTCAAGAACAACACAATCTACAACGTCGGTCGCAGCGGAATCCTCCACTACTACACTGCGGGGGCAAAGATCCTCTACAACGAGATCTACTATGCCGCCCTCCAAAGCAACGACTGTGGAGGCACCTATTGCTGGTGCACCGATGGCGTCGGAACGGAGATCGCTTACAACGTGATCCATGAGATGTCCTCAACCGGCAACTATGCGAACGCGATCTTCCTTGACGACAACTCTTCGAACTTCGTCGTTCACCACAACGTGACCTACAACGTCGACTACGGCTTCCACCAGAACCCGTTTGGGCAGAACTCGCAGATCTACAACAACACATGGTGCGGCAGCAAGGCAAGCGTCTATTTCGACAATCGGGGCCAGCTCTTCTCGAACGTGGTTCTCACCAACAATGTCCTGAACAACGACATCTGGATGCCAAATGTAGGCATCACGACCCAGAACAATACGTTTAAGACGACCGATCCGAAGTTTGCTGGCGCGGCTCAAGGCAACTATCAGCTCTTGCCTGGTTCCCCCGCGATCGACTCTGGCTTAGTGCTGCATCCTTACACCGACAACATGCTCGGCACCGCACCCGACCAAGGAGCCTTCGAGTCGGGCACCGCTCCTTGGAAAGCGGGAGCAAACCTCTCCACCGCACCTCCTCCTCCCCCCACCGGCCTCGCAACCTCGGCAGGTCTCGGACGGGTTTCTCTGTCCTGGCTGCGCCGACCGGAAGCGACCAGCTACAACGTGTATCGATCCGCTCAATCTGGTGGTCCCTACACCCAGGTGCTGAGCAACGTCTCCGACGTCAGCGCCTACGAGACCACGGCCGCCCCGAACACGACGTTCTACTACGTAGTGACCTCGGTCAACACGAATGGCGAGAGCTCCTACGGGGCAGAAGGCAACGGCTTCTCTTACGCCGCGATCAACCTGAGTGGCCTGGTTGGCACCTACTACACGGGAATCAATCTCTACGACAACCGAAACGGCAACATCTTCAACACTCCCGTGCTCCAGCGCCTAGACGCTAACGTGGACTTCAACTGGGGCTATGCATCGCCCGATCCGATGCTCCCCGCGGACAACTTCTCGGTGACTTGGAACGGCTTCCTCACCGCTCCGGTCGATGGCACCTACACGTTCTCGATCAAGACGGACAACGGCGTGATGCTGATCATTAACGATCAGATCGTCATCAACCAGCTCACCAACGTGATGGGCACGTTCACGGGCACCATCAACCTCAAGGCGGGTCAGAAGAACCGGATTCGCATCCTGTACTTTGAGTTCGACACCACCGCACGATGCCAGATGTCCTGGTCCTATCCGGGCCAGGCCTTGGTCACGGTGCCGACCTCAGCCCTCACACCTCCTCCGGGCACCGGGTTCGAGGGTAACTACTACAACGACACCGCCGCCACCTTCGGCGCCTTCAGCAACTTCGTCGGCACTCGAACCGATCCTGAGCTGAATCTGTGGGCAAACGGGGGGCTCTATCCCGGCCAGAATCCGACGTACTACTCTGCGAAGTGGAAAGGCGTTCTGATGGCGCCCGTAGACGGGCAGTACACCCTCGACCTGACCGCCGATGACGGACAGCGACTGCTGATCGACGGACAAGTTGTCATCGACAGCATGACGCCCGGCGGCCGACAGGAAAAGGCGGTTAACGTCAACTGGGTAGCCGGCTCAATGCACCGAGTCGAGATTCAGATGGCCAACGGCCTCAGCTGGGGCGGAGCAACCCTGATGTGGGCCTTCCCAGGCCAGGCACTGCAGAACATTCCCGTCAAGTACCTCTATGGACCGCTTGATTCAGGAATCACCGGCCTCAATGGAACCTACTACAGTGACTTCGCAGGAAGCGCCCCGAGCTTCACCTACCAGCAGACCACCCGAGTGGACGACAACGTCAACTTCGATTGGACGGGGACGACCCCAGCTCCGAAGATGCCGACCGACTTCTACTCGGTTCGTTGGGACGGCCAGATCCAGACGTATGTGACGGCAACTCACATCTTCACGATCAAATACGATGGCGGCGTTCGACTCTGGTTCAACGGAAAGCTGGTGATCGACGCCATGACCCAAAAGACAGGGGCGACCGCGCAGAGCTTACCGATGACCATCTATACCGGCCAGAAATACAGCATCCGCGTGGAGTACGTCAAGAAGACGGGCAATGCAAAGATGCAGCTTCTCTGGCAGAACGACTCGCCTTCCGGCGCGATGACCGTCATTCCGAAGACGGCCTTCACCAAGACATCTGACCTGGGCGGATAGCTCTTTCGCCCTAAAAGCCGGCCTCTACCGAGGTCGGCTTTTTTGTTTATCAGGATCAATGAGGCTGGGTTATCCTTACTACCCACTGTTTATGCCGACACGATTACCAAGTGGTTTTTCGACGGATCCTGAAGGTGCATACCTTCGGGCGTTCCTTCGAATTGCACACCCTTTTCGATAATCCGAGCCCTGACTGCTTCGAAGGCTGCTCGGTTTGGCACCTGGATTGCGAACTGCTTTAGCCCAACTGCGTGCTCCGGCGGCGGTGGTGCTCCTTCCCCCGCCCAAGTGTTCAGGCCGATGTGATGGTGGTAGCCGCCTGCCGACACCATCGAAAATGTGGGATCAATTTTCAACGATATATCAAAGCCCAAAAGCCCGTGATAGAAGGCTTCGGCCTCGGGGACCGACGCGACGTGGAGGTGAACGTGACCCATTTTTGTGTCGGCCGGCATTCCGCGCCATTCCTCGGCGGGAAGATTCGACATGAGATCATCCACATCCATGGGCGCGGTTACCTCGTGAAGGTTGCCGTCCTCGTCCGTCCACTTGCGGCCCGGGCGATCGGCGTAAATTTCAATTCCGTTTCCGTCCGCATCGGGAAGATAAATCGCCTCGCTAACCCAGTGGTCGGACAATCCTTGAAGCGATGTTTTCGCGGTCGCCAAATGGTTCAGTGAGGCGGCGAGAGAAGGGCGATCGGGGAGCAAGATCGCGAAGTGGTAAAGCCCTGTCGTGCCTCGCGGCTTCCGAACTGCTTCCGGATCTTCCTCCAGTATAAGCAACGGGTGCTCACCATCGGCGGAGAGGACGCCCCCCGAAGATTGCAACCCAATGACGTCCCGATAGAAAGCCAATGAACGTTCCAAATTGGAGACCTTCAACCAAACCGGGCCCACTTTGGTATCCGGATGGATCGAGAATTCGCTCATAGGCCGAGTTCTACGCGCGTTCGCTTTGGGAGTTTCGCGACGACCAGGTCATAGGACTCTCTCAAGAGATCGTGAACCTCGTTGACATCCATGCTCTGTGTAGAATTCACCCGAATCCAATGGGCACGGGCAAGGTAGGGAGCGGGGTCGATGTCTTCTCTGCCTACGAGTACTTCGAAGTGAGATGGCTCTGCCTTGCAACTGAAGGTAGCCGACCCATCCTCGTCGCTTTCTCCTACGGTGGCGAACATCTTCTCGGCGACGATATAGACCCTATCGCTGCCCCACTTGATGTCTAGCTTCGAGTGAGGGAAGCTTTCGCAGACCTTCATGAGAAGGTCAAGGGTCATGCGATTTGGGTGGGAACCGGAGCGGTGTCGGTGCGGCGCCCTCGAACAAGTTGGAGAATCTCGGGAGGCGAGAGCGGACGAGGGGCGGCGACTGGCAGGACCCGGCCCGCTCCTACGCCTTTACACATCTCGATAAGGGCGCGAAGCTCGATGTCGGTAAGACCGCCTTCAACTTCTTCGGCAACTTGGACGACGAAGGTCGGCCTTCCAAGCCCGGGCCGGGCCCCTGACTTCTTGATGAGGTGAATGAGCGCGATCTTCGTGTTGTCAAAATCATGCAAAAGCGTGCGTGGGTGCGAGAAGGCCACGAATCGGTTGCCGCCACTTGCCTCCACGTGATCGTGATCGACCGCATGAACTCGACCCTTGTGATTCACCACAAAGGTAACTTCCGGCACGCCGACCCACTCGCCTTGGCGGCCACTCCAGCCCAGGTACTGCACGCCAAGCCACCGCCGGCGTATCTGCAAGTAGATGACGTTTTCGAACAGATTCGACATCACCGCTATTTTACGCCCTAAGTAAAGCAAAGAAGGGAGCCGCAAGCGGCTCCCAAGTGTTCTTTAGAGGAATGGTGAGTGATTATTTGGTGGAGCGACGTCGGCGCATCATGCCGAGTACGCCCAATCCGAGAATTGCCATGCTTGCAGGCTCGGGAACAGCCTGGGCCGATGCGTATCCTTCAGCCGAAGACGTGAACGTGATCGCCTTCGTCTGATGAGATCGAAGGGAGCCGAAGATCGAGAAGCTGCCGCTGTTCGCGTCATCGTTGAACAACTGGAAGTCGTCCGTCTGAAAGCCGGTGTTGCTGATGCTCGCGTCCGATTCTGCATAGCCGCCAGTCGAGTCGGCAACTGCGGAGAGCGAGAAGGTGATGTCGATCTGGAAGCTGATCGTCGAAGTGCCAAGGTTGTGAACCGTAAATTGGTGGGTGGCGTTTCCGGCCGAACTTGCCGTACCGTCGGTCGTGTTGCCAAGAGCCTCAGCGATCATCGTGTACGGATTCGATCCGTACGCTCCGTAACCGATCGAAGCGAAGGCGTCATTGCCAGATACGTCGAGGTCGTAGCTCGTGGAGGGAGTGTCCGACCAAGAGAAATTGCCGCTGCCTGAACTAAACGTCAGGGTGGCAGTGGACAAAGAGTGGTAAGACGCTGCCGAAGCAAAACCGATGGCCGAACTGGCCAAGACAATAACACCTAAAAATCGTGATCGCATCATGAATTCCTCTCCAAGAGACGAGTCACTCTATCGCAGGAACTGGACCGGTTCCGTGCCTGAACGGCAACTTCCGGTAGTTCAAACGGGCAAAAACTGGTGTGATTGATTGGTGAGAGCAAAAGGAAGGGAGTTGCCAAAAGCGACTCCCTTCAGGGACGTGGATGTCTAGGCTCTCACTTGGTTGCCCGGCGTGTGCGAATGAGGCCGAGTGCGCCAAGTGCGAGGACAGTCATCGATGCCGGCTCCGGAACTGCAGTAGCCTACGCATAACCTTCGGCCGTAGATTCCCTGGCGCAACTCAAAGAGCTGAGTAGGCAATCGATGACCAGTGAAGGCGACTTCCCGAATCAGTCCGATGCTCTTCTGCAAATCGACTAGCTGCCTGAAGCATCCCCAGGAACGTCTCATAGTCCGCGTCCGTGAGCGAGAGGTTCGCTCGGATCACGTGCGTCCGAGAGGCAACCACAGCGTCAACGTCTCCTCTCTCTGATGCCGCCTGGAATCCCCGAGAGGTTTGCCTTAGCCCAGCGAGGACCGCCTTGCGGCTAAGCGCGCGAAGGGCGGGAGAACTGTTGGGAGGCGGCAATCGCAGATTTCTCCCGATCGGTTCGTAGACCGACTCGGGTTTTTTCGGGGCCGGACGCTTGAACGCCTCTCGTATCAGGCCGACCTTGAGAAGGGCCTTCATGTGATAGTGCATCGCCTCGGTCGACTTCCCCAGAGACTCTCCCAACTCGCGGGCAGACGCTTGGCCAACTTGACGAAGGCGCATGAGCGCAGCATTGCGAACCGGCGACGCAAGACATGCCAACTGTTCTTCCCCCAACACAACAACATCTGTCATAAACTAAAGGACGTGGAACTTTTTTATTTTATCTCACGTTTTTCCGTAAAGTCCGGAGGATTGATTTCAATGAACAGGTTTGCGCTTCTCTGCTTCGTCGCCGTTACCCTTGCGACTCCTTGCTGCGCGCCCGCAGCCCCGCGAACGGTAGGAGCTAACTACACCCAGGCCACAAAAGACCTCCTCCAAAGGTTTATTGCGGCCATCAACTCAAAGAACTCGTCAGATCGCGTGGCCTTCATTGCGGCCCACGTGGATCAGAAGGTCGACCCGAAGGTTCGACTGGAGAGGTTCGAGAACCTTGCCAAGAACTTCGGCCCGTTCAAACTCCTTAAAGTCGCCCCACCTGAGCCGAACCTTCTTCGGGCGCTCATCGAAGACAAAAACGGCGAGCCGCAAACCCTCATCGTCCACCTCACCCGCGACACCCCCGCCAAGATCGAGTCGATTATGCTCGGCCCTGGGGAAGACTTCAATGCAGAAACTCCCAAGGACTACACCGGCTGGCAGAACCTCACCTCGCTTGCCAAGTCTCTAATAGTCGACACCCAGAGCCCCGCCATCTCCATTTCTCTGATCCGAGACGGGAAACTTGAGACCGCAGTTGCGGGCGTCAAGGAGGTTGGTAAACCCGAAACCGTGTCCGCCGACATGCCCTGGAGCATCGGCTCGATCGGCAAGCCGATCTGCAGCACGATCATTGGGAAGCTCATCGACGAAGGCAAGCTAAAGTGGGAGACAACTCTCAAGGAAGCTCTCCCCGACATCAAGATGATCCCCGAGTACGAGGAGGTGACCCTCGAGCAGATCATGCATCACCGAGGCGGCATCCCCGAGGCCCTCAACTTCAACCCGCCGATGGTGAAGCGGATCGTCGGTAACGCCAAAACGCCAACCGCCATTCGCGCCAACTTCGTAGCCGACACCCTCACCCAGCCAATGATCTCAAAGCCCGGAGCGGAGTTCCATTACTCCAACGCGGGCTACGCAATCCTCGGTCATATCGCCGAGCGTATCGAGCACAAGCCTTACGAAACCTTGGTGAAGGACATCGTCTTCAAGGCCCTCGGTCTGACGCACAGCTACACGGGAATCGACAAGCTGCCGGCCGACATGCCATCGGGCCATATTCAAGGTCCGAACGGACTCAAACCCGTGCTGTTCTCTGGCCCCCTCGAGTACATGGTCGCTCCCGCGGGAGGTGGGATGTACATGTCGACCACCGACTTGGCGAAGTTCGGCCAGGCCCACCTTCTGGGACTTCAGGGCAAGGACGGTTTTTTGAAGGCGGCTACCGTGCAGCGTCTTCACCAGGGCCTTCCGGAGGGACCGATGGGCGGCGACTATGCCTGCGGCTGGGGGAACCGAGAGATTCCAGGAGTCGGAATGGTGACCGGCCACAACGGCTCCAACGGAACCTTTCGGGCGGAACTCTCCATTTTTGTGAAGCAAAAGCTAGTGGTGGTCGCGATCGTGAATCGCGGAGGGGAATCAGACCCGTCACCGAGTCTGCAGGCCGTGCTCGCGATCGCGAGGAAGTATTCGGGACACTGACCCGTTTGCCGTTTGCCGTTAAGGACGATACAAGGTCAACGGCAAACAGCAAACGGCAAACGGCAAACGGCAAACGGAGCTAAGCCTTCGCTCCGTCCTTGATCCAGCCCTCGATAGTCGCGAGGTCGGCGTCGGAGAGTTTCTTGCCGGGAGGCATCTGCTTCTTCCCGCCCGTGCCCTTGAGCGCCATCACGATCGGACTCTCGTCGGGCTTGCCTGCCGAGACGATCACGCCTTCTTTTCCGCCCTTCATCACGCCCGCATAGTCCACCAGGCTGATTCCCGCCTTCGGCTTATTGGCACCGTGACAGCTGGCGCAGTTCGCAGTGAGGATCTTGCCAACCGGGGTGAAGGCAGTGTCAGCTGTGCTACCTTCGGTCTTCTTGTCGGGACTGCTGACCGGTTCCGTCTTTGGCGTGGTCGATCCGGTCGTACTCGCCGTGGTCGCGGTGGCGGTGCCACCGGAAGCGGTCTCCGAGCTACCGCATCCTGCGGCCAAAACTGCGACCGCTAGGAGCGCGGCGTAAGTGAGTTTATTCAAGCTTCCTCCTGATCCCCGGCTTTGCCGTGGTGACACATTGTATATCCAGCCAGATTAGATTGCGATGAAGATTTCTTCGGGATTGTAAACTGGACACTCGCTCTCATGGACCAATCTCTTCGGGTTTGCAGCTTCAACATCCGTTATGGGACGGCCGATGACGGCCGGGATCATTGGTCCTTTCGCCGCCCATTCACCCTGGAGCAGATCGCCCGGATGAGGCCCCATCTCATGGGTCTTCAGGAGGCCCTTTCCTTTCAGATCATCGAAATCCTGACCGCCAGCCCCAACTTCGCGTCGGTCGGTGTCGGACGAGAAAACGGATTCGACGAGGGCGAGTTCTCGCCCGTGCTCTACGACCGAACTCGCCTGAAGCTCCTTCGCTCGGACACGTTCTGGTTTTCCGATACTCCCTCGGTCCCCGGGTCGAGTCATTGGGGCAACGACAACGTTCGCATCTGCACCTGGGCATTCTTCCAAGACCAAGAGACCGGCGATTACTTCTATCACTACAACATCCACATCGACCACGAAGTCGACTATAGTCGCCGGCGAAGTGTTGAGCTTCTAGTCACTCGAATCAACGATCAGCTGCCGAAAGCGCCCACCCTCGTGACCGGCGACTTCAACGTGGGTGAATCGAATGCCGCGGTTCGGTTGATGGCTGAGGCCGGCTTCAGGGATTCGTTCCGAGAAATACATCCCTCGGCCAAGGATGTGGGGACCTTCCACCTGTTCGGTCAGGATTTTCAGCCCGACAAGATCGACTATATTTTCGTCGACCCATCCTGGACGGTCTCGGACGCCGACATCTGGCGCGATCGGTTTGACGGGCGATTCCCGTCCGATCACTATCCCGTAACCGCGGCACTATCGTTAGGCGACTAGCTCCCAATACGTCAGTCATCCCGAGCCTGGGAGGGACCTCTCGTCACAGGCAGTTGTTCGCATGGAGTGGCTCTTTCGCTCGGGATGTCTGACGTGTTTGAGGCTAGCTGGCTGCTTCTATCTTCCCGTTCACTCTCACCTTCGCTTTCGATCCATCCGACGAATGCACCCGATAGTGGTTGACCTTCCCGTCTGCCCAATCGATGTCAACCGTAAAGTTGCCCCTTGCCTTCAAACCCTTCACCGACCCGGATTTCCAGGTTGAGGGCAAGGCGGGAAGTAGCTCGATCACGTCGGTCTGGCTCTGCAAAAGCATCTCAGCGATCCCTGCAGTGCCTCCGAAGTTGCCGTCGATCTGGAACGGCGGGTGAAGGCAGAACAGGTTTGGTGAACCCCTGCCAATGAGCAGCTTGAGCAGCTTGTTCGCATGGTCGCCGTCGCCAAGTCGGCTCCAAAAGCAAACCTTCCAAGCCATCGACCAACCGGTGCTCTCGTCGCCTCGGCGCTCCAGCGTCACCCGGGCTGCCTTCGCCAGACCGGGCGTCGTTTTAGGGCTGATCTGGTTGGAAGGATAGAGGGCGTACAGGTTGGAAACATGCCGATGGTGTGGCTCGCCCTCTTCGTAATCCTCAAGCCACTCTTGAAGCTGGCCATGCCTACCGATTTGGTGGGGGGCCAGCCGGTCTCTGGCCGCCACCAGCTTTGCTCGGAATGGCCCGTCCGTTTTCAGCACTGCGGAAGCCGCGATCGTGTTGGTAAACAGCTCGCGAACGATCTGAATATCCATCGCCGGACCCATGCAAGTGTTCAGAACGTCGCCATTGGGAAGTTTGTAAGAGTTCTCTGGCGAGTTGGAAGGAGCGGTGACGAGCCAGCCGTGTGAGGGCTCCTGGATAAGGAAGTCCAAGAAGAACTCTGCCGCCGCCCGCATTGTGGGATACGCCTCCTTGAGAAAGACGCGGTCCTTGGTGAAGGCATAGTGGTCCCATAGGTGCTCGCAAAGCCAGCCACCACCCGTGCAGGTCGAACCCCAAGATGCACCCTCGCCAGGGGAGGTGAAGCCCCACGGATTGGTGATCACGTGGCAAACCCAGCCGTTCGCGTCGTAGTAGGCCTTCGCCGTCTTACTACCCGGCTCCACGAGACCGTTGATGAAGTGCATCAGGGGCTTTGCACAATCGGACAAATTGGTCGGCTCCGCGGGCCAGTAGTTCATCTGCACGTTGATGTCGGTGTGGAAGTCGCCGTTCCAAGCGGTCTGATACTCATCGGCCCAGATGCCCTGCAGGTTGGCGGGCAGGACGCTGTCGGGGCGGGATGATCCAATGAGGAGGTAGCGGCCGAACTGGAAGTAGAGGGCGGCGAGGGAAGGATCGTCCTCGCCTCGCTTCGCGCCTTCGACCCGCTCGGGCGTAGATATGCTCCCGCCCGGTGCGGCGGGAAGGTCTAGGGACACTCGACGAAAGAACTTTCGGTGATCCGCCATCTGGGCGGCGTGGAGTTGATCGTAGGGCTTGACGGTCGCGCTATTGAGGTGATCGAGATTCTGTGCAGCGAAAGCCTTTCCGTAGAAGGTCGTTCCCGCCGTGACGTAAAGATCGACGGTGCTTGCCCCGTCCACCTTGATCCCGTCCGACGTGACGCTAACGGTTCCTCCAATTGCCTTCGCTCGCATTCGTGCCTGGTAGGCGGTTCCATGACCGTCCGTGCCATTGTTGAGCTCGCCAAACATGAGCAGGTCGTTGCTTTCGGTCTGAACGGTAGCTCGCTCGCGACGGCTGATCTTCGCGGTGAACGAGACCTGGCCGGGCTTAGAAGCCGAAATTCGGTAAACGAGCACGTGGTCCGGGGCGCTGGCGAACAGCTCTCGCGTGAACTTCACATCGCCGATCTCATAGGTGAGTTTCGCGGTCGCCGAGTCGAGATCCAGCTCGCGGCGATAGCTCGACGGCTCGCCAGTTTTTGGAAAAGCAAGGGTTAGATCGCCCAGAACTTGGTAACAGCCGTACCTGCCGTCTTTGCCCGCGCCAAAGTCCGAGCCATTGCCCTTGGCCAGAAATGTCCGACTCAGCAGATCCTGGGCTTCCTTATTCTTGCCGGCGAGGAGTAGGGCTCGAATCTCGGGCAGGGTCTTGTGGGCATCTTCCCGATCCGAGTCTTGGACCGAGCCTGACCACATCGTCTGCTCGTTGAGCACGACGCGATCTTTGTCGATGCCGCCGAACATCATTCCTCCGAGTCTCCCGTTGCCCACTGGGCAAGACTCGATGTAGTTCTCGGCCGGCTTCTTGAACCAAAGAGTGAGGGGTGAGGAAGTCATCGCAAGCGCAAGGGAGGCGAGAAGAATCGTCATGCCTAACGCGATTGTAGATTCAAAAGCAATTGGCGGGACACCCCGTCGCCGCCAATCGCTTCGATCCGACTACTTTGTCGGTTTCCAGTGGGAGAGCTTCTGCGAAATCTCGTCCTGTTGTGCCTTGGGCATGGACGTTTTGACTTCAGACGCCTTCGTCTCGGGAGCTACCGGCTCGGAGCCGCACCCGCAGATTGTAATCCCGATAATAACGATGCAAAGAATTCGCATCTCTCTTACTTGGCAACTCGGTTCAACACGAGGTACGCGTTGATGTCCACGCACTTCATGCCATCGAACGGGCTACCGCTGCTGTCGGAGGGGTGACCTTCCGTTACGCTGTCGTCCGCACAGTGATAGTTGGCGTTAACGATGCTCTTTGGCATCTGGATATAGGTGCCCTGAATGGTGTACGCACCGAACGCTACGCTCTTCGCGTGGCCGTCCACGAACGATTCCACCCATCGGCCGCCTGCTCGAGGCTCCTTGTTCTGACCGTCTTCGGTCTGGTAGTAGTAGGAGTTGGTGTACATCGGCGAGTCCGCCGTGGTGACGAACATCTCCATCTGAGCCGGGCTCTGGAAGCCGGTCATGCTCTTACCTTGCCACATTCGGCCGTTCGGGCTGGCACCTGCAGCGTCGCCCCAGGGCGTGTGGATCTCAAAATTAGGGGTCGAGATCGCGAACATGCCCGTTCCACCGTTGTAATTCCAAACGCCGAAGTTCGGAGCGAAGCCGATCATTCGACCCGTCGGATCGATGTACGTGTCGCCGCCCAGTCGGGTTCTGTTTACGTCGTACACGATCTGTCGGTTCTTCATGTACGGCTGGATGAAGTACTGCCACTCGCCAAAATCGTTGAGCGTGTCATGGTTGAACTGACAGAGGAAGTTGTCGTCCGCATCGCCCGCATACATGATGGCGGCGAGGGCGTCTTCCTTTACGCTGGCGAGGTTGGTCGTATTCTTTGCCGCGGCCTTCGCCTGAGCGAATACGGGGAAGAGCATAGCGGCGAGAATTGCGATGATGGCAATAACGACAAGCAGCTCGATGAGCGTGAATGCCTTTTTAAGATGTGACATGGGCCCTCCTATGGACCCATACATGTTGCAGATCGAAATATTAAGGTTTGTTTACGTAAACGTTAAGATTGTCGCTTAATTGAAGCTGATGTTAGGTGAATGTAAAGGCAGTATGAAGAGCTCATTAAGGGGCAAACGTTTTCTGTCCCATAAGGCCTCTTATGCGGGTATGTGGATTGGCTTCATTCAGATCCGGTGAACACGCGTCTGCTACAATGACCCAAGCGCAGGAGGCGCGACTGAATGCAAACGGAGTTTTTGCTTTGGGGATTGGGCGGACTTGCCCTTGGCGGTGCGGCGGCTTTCGCGTGGAGTTGGACCAAGATTTCGATCCTGCGCGCCCAATTGAGCGCCAAAGACGAGGTGCTGGCGGAACGGCAGAAGGGCTTTGATTCGCAAATGGAGCGGCTAGACGAGTCGTTCGCTTCCCTCTCCCAAGAGGCGTTGAGCAAGGCCAGCGAGAACTTTCTCAGGCTCGCAACCCAAACCCTCGAAGTCTCCAAGACCGCCAACTCGGGCGAGCTCAAGCAGCGTCAGCAAGCGATCGAAGAACTTGTCAAGCCACTCAAAGAATCTTTAGAGAAGCTGGAAAACCAGAACCAAGAGATCGAGCGCAAGCGCCTGAGTGCGTACGACGGGATCACCGAACATATCAACCGGCTGATGGTGGAGACTGGCCAACTCAACAACGCCTTGCGACGCCCCCATGTGCGAGGCGCATGGGGCGAGCTCACGCTTCGCAAGGCGGCTGAGAATGCAGGTTTGGTCGAGGGCCAGGACTTCACGATGCAGGTGACCACCGAAGACGGCAGCCTGCGACCCGACATGGTGGTCCGGCTTCCCAACGATCGGGTGATCGTGGTTGACTGCAAGACCCCGCTCGACTCTTACCTCGACGCCGTGCAAACCGCCGACGAGGAGATCAAGGCGGTCAAGCTGAAGGCTCATGCTGCGCTGGTTCGTAAGCACGTTCAGCAGCTCAGCTCTAAAGCGTATTGGACTCAGTTCCAGGACACCCCCGACTTCGTCGTCATGTTCGTCCCCGCCGAATCCCTCTATCACGCCGCCCTCGAGCACGATCCGGAGCTTCTCGATTTGGCGTTTCGGTCTCGAGTCGTCTTGGCAAATCCAATGAACCTGGTCGCCCTACTGCGCACCGTCGCATGTGCGATGGAGCAGGAGAAGTTGAAAGAGAACGCACAAGAGATTTGCCGAGTGGGATCCCGTCTTTACGACGGCCTCCGATCGATGGCCGGGCATATGACGAAGGTCGGCCGCAACCTGCGGAAGACCACCGAGGCGTA
>JBBQFM010000058.1:0-23210 GCA_038321975.1 Fimbriimonadales bacterium
CGGCTTCACCTACTCGATCAACGGCCAGTTCGCCTATGCGAGTTGCTTCGAGGGCGGCGTGGCCGGCACTCAGGTCTCGCAATACAGCGTTGTCAATGGCAACCTCGTTCCGCTGACCCCGGCGTCGGCAACCGCAGGCACTGGCGCCTACTTCGGAGCCGCCGATCTCTCCGGCCAGTTCCTCTTCGTCGCTAATAACGCGGGAGGCACCGTTTCCGAGTTCTCAATCGGAAGTACCGGCGGACTAACCGCATTGACTCCGTCCTCAGTCGTGGCCGCCAACGCGTTTCACATCGCCTTCGCCATCAAATAGCCCAATAGAGACGCCCGGACCCGGAAGGGCGAGGGCGTCATGGTTTTGCCGTGAAATCCCAGGCTAAATAGAGGAGCGTGTCCCCGTTTTTAGCTGGCGTGGAAAGAAAGCTTAGAGAGCTTTAAGGATCGCCTCAAACTGAGTCTATAATGCGCTTCGAGGTAACTACTCTAGAGGTGCAAGATTGGATTGACCGGCTTTACAAAGACCCATCGATGGCCGAAATGGGTCACGGGCAGACGGTCGCTGACTCGAACCTTGGACTTGGGTGGATTTACTATGCGCTTGGGCGAGCGCTGAAGCCCCAGATCGCCGTCGTCATCGGCTCCTATCGCGGGTTCGTACCCCTCGTCTTGGGAAAGGCTCTGCTCGACAATGGGTTTGGGGAGGTCCACTTCATCGACCCGTCCCTGGTTGACGATTTCTGGAAGGAACGGAAATCCGTCCGGGACCACTTCTGTGCCCACGGTGTGCCGAACATCATTCACCACCTCGCGACAACCGAGGAGTTCGTCGAAACAGAAGCCTACAAAGCGCTCGGTTCGGTCGGGATTCTTTTTGTCGATGGCTACCATTCGGAGGAGCACGCGCGGTTCGATCATGAAGCTTTTCTCCCGAAGATGCACGCTGAGACGGTGACCCTATTCCATGACAGCGTTCGCGAGCGGCTAACCAGGATGTATGGCGATGACCAGGCCTACGTGCACACGGTCTGCCACTACATGGATCTCCTTCGGGAAGACTCACGATTCGAAGTCGCAACCTTCCCGATGGCAGACGGGCTTACTCTCGTTAAGCGGGCTCCACTGTGAGCCTGCTCGAGGGCTCGATCTGGGCAGTCACCAGCCTTTTTAATCCCGCCGGGTTTAGGGTGCGCAGTGAGAACTATCGGCTTTTCCGCGAGAACCTTCGGTTGCCATTGTTAGCGGTGGAGCTGGGTTACGAAGGAGGGTTCTCGCTAGGTCGTGATGATGCCGAGATCCTCGTACAGGTCAGCGAAGGTGCCCGCCTTTGGCAAAAGGAAAGGCTCCTGAATTTGGGCTTTTCCCAACTGCCTGCAAGCTGTAAGTACGTGGTGTGGATGGATGCCGACATGATTGTGGAGGACCCTTCCTGGGTCAACCGGATCGTCGAAGCGCTTGATCGCACTCCCGTGATCCAGGCCTTCGATCGGGTGCTTCACGTCGGCAAGGATTCCACCGAGATCGAGAGGACGAACCCGTCTTTTGCCTCGGCGGCAGCACATCAGGATCCTAGGGCGATCCTGGATTCATCGCTCACTCGTGCCGCTTCGAACCCGTGTTGTGGACACATCTGGGCGGCTAGAAGGGAAGTCTTGGACGCAGTCGGCCTTTACGATGGCTGCATCATTGGTGGAGGCGACACCGCTTGGGTCGGAGGCGTCTATGGGGTTCCCGACGAAGTCGCTCGAATTCACGCGATGGGGTCGCGGCAGTCGGAAAGATATCAGGCCTGGGCCAGCCGGGCTTCGGAGGTCGTTGGGGGCAATATCGGCTATATCGAGGCGGAAGCCAACCATTTGTGGCACGGCTCCATGGAAGACCGTATGGCAAGGCAGCGTCATCTAGAGTTGAGCCGGCTCAATTTCGACCCCTACCAGGACATCGCACCATCGGCGGAGGGCACCTGGCGTTGGGCTTCCACCCATCCGGACCTTCATTCTTTTGTCGAGGACTACTTCCGCTCGAGACGGGAGGACGTGGAGTTCGCCGCGTGCTAACCAGGCCCGAGTCGCCGACGATCAGAATCGGCCGGGCATCCCCTCTCAATCCCCACTTTTACGACGTGGTGCTCAAGTGGATCCAAGACCATCACCCCCAATTCGTCCCCGTATTCGAACTCTGTAGCCTGCCTTGCGAGTTGACCGATTGGGATGGATGCAACCTCTTCGTGGCGTGGATCCAGGATCCCTCTGAGATTGGAGCACCCGACGTACATCATAGTCTGGTCCAGATCGGCGAAGAGTGCGACCGGCGCGGCATCAAGATCGTCAACCGCGCCGAATGCCAAGCCAATCTAGGCAAGCTTGAAGCCGCAAGGCGACTCATTGATGCGGGGATTCGGACGCCGTGGGTCATTCAAATTCAGAGTCGAGAGGAGTTTGTGGACAGCTTCGCTGATTTGGAGGGGCCGGTTCTCGTGACCGAGGACGTAGGGCACGCGCGGCCCTGTTATTTGGTGACGAACCGAGAAGAGGCCGAGGCGGTGCCATTCGAGGAGCTAGCCCTGCCCGTGGCCGCCGAGTTCGTCGATGTCTCAAGTGCCGGGCGTGTTCGAAAATATCGTTGCTTCGCGATTGGAGATCGCGTGGTGGGCAATAGCCTGCAGACCTCGGAGGGCTGGCTTACGAGGGGTGTCAACCGAATGAAGGATGTCCAGGCTCGGGAGGAGGAGATCGAGTACCTCATCGCTCCCGATCCCTTCGAGGACAAGATGCGAACCGTAGCACGCGCCCTCGAGGTCGACTACGTCGGCATCGACTACGGTATCGACTCAAGCGGGGAACCGGTCATCTGGGAAGCCAATCAATACCCAACCCTCCTCCTTTCGAAATTCGATCTCTACTATCGAAACTTCGCGATGGAGCGTACGATGGCGCTCATGCTGCTCAGCTACCTAGAATGGGCGGGAATCACCCCTCCGGCGAAGCTTATTGAGCAGGCCGGATACGAAGATTAGTCAGACCGGTTCCAAAAACCCGCGAGAAAGGGTTAGGCTACTAGGCAGACATGAATCTCGTGCCGCTCCTTTTGATGCTCCAGCCAGCGACGTCCTTGCCTCAAGCCGATCTACCGCCTATCCTCCCCAAGCCGGCCTCGATGACCGCCAGCTCCAGCGGCTTTGAAATCGGTCGAGACACCGTGATCGTCGACCCGGAAAAGACCTTCGCATCCAAGGAGCTTCAGCGAATGCTGGCGAAGGGCGCCGGTCTTCGATTGAAGTCCTCCGAACAAAACGGTTCGCACGGCACCATTCAGTTCATCAAGGGATCGGTGAAGCCCGAAAGTTACGAGCTGCACGTGAGTGCGGGCGGGGTGCGAATCGTCTATGCCGACAACGGCGGCGCCCTCTACGCCGTCGAGACTCTCCGCCAGCTGTTGCCTTCGGCTATTGAAGGACCTCGAGCTTCTTCAATGAAGTGGACGGTGCCCGGTGTCAACATCGTCGACTCCCCCCGCTTCATATGGCGAGGGATGATGTTGGACGTTTCCCGGCACTTCGAGAAGGTCGACTTCATCAAGAGGTACCTCGACTACTTGGCGATGATGAAGATGAACACCTTCCACTGGCACCTCACCGACGATGGTGGCTGGCGGATCGAGATCAAGAAGTACCCGCGACTCACCGAGGTTGGCGCTTGGCGCTACGGGATCACGACGGGCTGGGATCAGGGCAAACTCCGATTCGACCCCGAGAGCGGACAACCCAAATACGGCGGCTTCTACACTCAAAATCAGATTCGAGACGTGGTCAAGTACGCCGCCGAGCGAAACATCAACATCGTGCCCGAGATCGAAATGCCCGGCCACGAGATGGCGGTCTTCGCTGCCTATCCCGAGTTGGGATGCAAGAATCAACCTTCTGCTGCCCAGGCGGGTCAGCCGGATACCGACGTCTTCTGTGCAGGCAACGACAAGTCCTTTGAATTCATTCAGGGAGTCTTGGACGAGGTGATGGAGTTGTTCCCGTCCAAGTGGATCCACATCGGCGGCGATGAGGTGGACAAAGTCTATTGGCATCGGTGCTCGCTCTGCCAAGCCCGAATCAAGTCTGAGGGGCTCAAGAATGAAGAGGAGCTTCAGAGCTACTTCATCCGCCGCATCGACAAGTATCTGGCTTCGAAGAATCGACGCCTGATCGGATGGGACGAGATCCTCGAAGGCGGCCTTGCCCAGGGCGCAACCGTGATGTCTTGGCGCGGAATCGAGGGCGGTATCGCCGCCGCGAAGGCGGGTCACGACGTGGTGATGTCGCCGACGTCACACGCTTACTTCGACTTCCCCTACCAGGGCCAGGGGACCGAGCATGTCTACACGTTCGACCCGATTCCCGCCGAACTCAGTGCCGACGAAGCAAAGCATGTTCTCGGTGGGCAAGCCAACGAGTGGACCGAGTGGATCCCCACTCCTCAGCGCGCCGAATTCATGATTTGGCCCCGAATCACCGCGATGTCGGAAGTCCTTTGGACGCCCAAGGAGAGCCAGAACTCGGAAGACTTCATGGCACGAATGCCATCGATTTTCGATCGGCTGGACCGCATGGGCACCAGCTACTTCATGCCCGGTCCGAGCGTGGAAACCAACGCCTACCTTTTCAGCGGGTCGGCGACGGTCAAGGCCGTCGAGGTCAAGGGCTTGCCCGGCACCCTGCGCTATACACTGGATGGTTCGACGCCTAGTCTGAAGTCGATGGCCTATACGGGGCCGATCACGGTCACGAAAGCTTCCAAGATCACCCTCGCCTACGTAGCCTCCTCGGGGTCGGCGGGCGAGACGACGGTCGTGTCCTGTATGCCCGCCAAGAGCGTGGACGTTCCCAATCCGGTCGCGGGCTGGCAGTCCTCGTACTTTGAAGGCGAGTGGGACAAGGTTCCTGATTTTTCGAAGCTGAAAGCGACCAAGTCTGGTCCTGCCGACAAGATTTCGATGGACGGTCGCAGCCGCGACGAGAACTTTGCGTTGCAGTTCGCTGGGTACTTCAAAGCCGAATCAGACGGCGTCTACACCTTCTCGCTCAGCAGCGACGACGGTTCGATCCTGAGCATCGACGACGCCACCGTCATCGACAACGACGGTCCTCACGCGATGGGAGCGATGGTCGGTCGAGTGTGGATGCCCAAGGGGTGGCACCGAATCAACGTGGGCTTCTATCAGGGAAGCGGCGCCTTCGGCTTGAAGGTAGGCGTACACGTTCCCGGGTCGGAGATGGGTTCTATCGACTCGCACGTGTTCCGAAACGGCACCTAGGATTCCCAGACCGAAATGTGCCGTTCACTAAGATTGGTGAACGGCTCCCGATTCCACCCGCCCCAGCGCTCTTTGAGACTCATGCCCGCCATCTGTGCCATCAGATCCAGTTCGGAAGGCCAAACGTAGCGGAAGGGGATGGAGTCTTGTTCGAGGGAACCGTTGACAACATTGAAGTGGTGTGAGATCAAGCCCTGGTGGGCAATGTCGTACTCGTCGAAATCCCACTTGCTCTCGCCCATCTCATAAGGCCGGATCGTGTGGCCGAACGGGAGTCGTTGGAGATCCGGGAGCATCACGTCGATCACGAAACAAGCTCCCGGCTTCAGGTGGACAGCAACGTTCTGGAAGCATGCGACCTGAGCTCCCTGGCTGGTCAAGTTCATGATCGTGTTGAAGACCAAATACGCAAGTCTGAATTCGCCCGGAGCACGCTCCACCGAGAAATCACCGATTGTGACCGGAATCGAAGCCCCACCTGGCTTCTCGCGCAGCTTGTCAACCATCGCTTGCGATAACTCGATCCCGTGTACCTCAATCCCCTTCGCCACCAACGGAATCGCCACCCGCCCCGTCCCAATTCCTAGCTCCAGAACCGGCCCCTCGCTAGCGAAGCTGGCGAGGAAATCGACTTCTTCGGCGGGCGCATATGGATTCTCGGGATCGTCGTAGATAGCGGCCACCCGGGCATCGAAGAAGCCGTCGTCGTGCATGGGGTGAGATTCTACCGAGCCGGCAACAGCTTCCAAGGATAAGGCCGCCCACCGCGCCATTCAATCGGCCCGCTATCTCAAGGACGCCGCGCCGAAGTTGACGTTAAAGCGCTGACACCACAGCGATACCGAACGATAAGTGCCTAAATCGATATTCGGAGGCAAATCGTAGTTCTGGTTACCCTGGTTCCCCTTCATCTTTCCGAGGTTGATGAAGCCCGCGTGGTGCACGACATCGTCACTGGAAGCACTTGGTGCCGCGACCAAATAAACGTGGACGTCCGGGCCGTTGGAGGTCGAGAAGTCGGTGAAACGAAGAACGTATTTGCCCTCCGTGTGAGAGATCTCCACATGGCCCGTCGTCTCATGGGCCAAACCCTTGAAGTCTCCAGACGCCACCGTCCGTGCGCTGCTTGCCAGAGTAGGGTCGCTGACACGGCTATTGATGAACAGGAGTTCTGGCCTAAACAGCAGCCAGCCAACCGCGATCGCCAGAACCGCGCCCACGAAGTACACGCGCATCGGCGTGATGAGCCCTCCACTCGTTCTCACCTCGCCCGTTTCCTCCGGCTTGGCCTGCCTCCGCTCCTGGGAAGCAGGGAGGAAATATGCCGGGAGGATGAGAAGGTAGATCGTCAGGCTCGTCGAGACGCTCCAGAAGCAGATCAACGTCGTCAAGGTTGCGGCCACCGGTGCCAGCGCGATCCGCGCCCCGGCCGCGCGTCGATAACCCTGCGTCAAGTGCTCCACCATCATCCGTGGTCGGGTGAGTGCGTACCACCACTGGAAGCTCAGTAACCACCCGACGATCGCCAGGTTCGCACCGAATAGCACCGGTGCAATGGGTGCCCTCGTGTATTGGTTCATGAGTTGGACGGTGAACGGCAACACCGCAATGAACAGAAAGAACAGGATGTTCAGCCAAAGCAAAATCCGATCGGCCGTACGCACGACGTTGTAGACCATGTGATGCAGGATCCAATACACGCCCAAGCTGATGAACGCGACAGCGTAAGTCAGAAATGTCGGCCACAGAGCCAAGATCGCCGGCGCGACCTTCACGTTTGGCGCATCCGCGGGCAAATCCGGCAACTTGAAACCCAGCACGAGAATCGTCATCGCCACTGCGAAGATGCCGTCGCTCAACGCTTCAATGCGGTTCTTGCCCAGTTCGAATGGATTGTCGCTTGACACCCCGCCAGTCTAACCGACCGAATTTATGTCAGTGCCTCGATTTGCGAACCATTTGGGGCTTTGTGAGTGAAGGTTCAGACCCCCCCTCCTCTCCGGGGCAGAGGGGCGGATGACGAGCGATTCTCCAGCATCGGGACTCCTAGAATCCTTACCTATGGCTGTCAACTCTAGCCAAAAAGCAGACCACCTCACTCAACTCACCACCGACTCAGCAATCGTGACCTTCCACTCCGGCTTCTCGTGCTCCGCCATGCCCAAAACGACTCGCGTCGTTCCATGCCCAGTTGCCGTGTCGAGATCGATCAGCCGCGCTCCGCGCTCCCAATCGCCATAGCCGCTGTAGCCGCTACACCGACCGTAGATCACCTTAATCTTCTGGATTTCACCCACAAAGTCGTTCACATGGTCGTGCCCACAGAAGATCGCCTTGACTCGCCCGGATGCCACGTAGTGGCTGAAGATTTCGCCCTTATCGAGTTCGAACGAGACCTTTTCGCCAAGTCGGCCAACTGTGAGTTTCTGGTCGTAGACATCCCGATAATCGATGGTCGGAATGTGTTGCATCACGAGGATCGGAGTTTCAGCCTTTACCTTCCTGTCAACTTCCATTTGGTTAAGGAACCAATGGGTTTGGGGTTCGCTAATCCTCATGCCGGTGCCCGGATTCCCGCAATTGAATGCGAATATCGATACAAATGGCTTTTCGAGACCAACTCGAATATCCACCCGATAGCAGTAGTCCCGTCCCCCGCCTAGGCGCTCTGCGAAGCCGACGACTGCACCATCGAGAGCTGCGTAGTAGTCCGCGAGGCTCTTCTGGCCAGGCTTGCCCTCGGGGTGGTCATGATTGCCAAAGATCACCGACCAAGGGGTTGCGAGGCTGTTCATGAAGGGAATGCAGGCGAAGCTCGGAGTGTCGTTGTCGTTGTTGACAAAGTCGCCGGTGTGAAAGATGTAGTCCGGCCTATGAGTTTCCACTAGTTCGCGAATGAGCGCTTGCGACTTCAGATCGCCCGCTCGCTTCTCCTCGGGTGGCGATCCAAAGTGGGTGTCCGAAATCTGAAGAATGCGAAGCCGCCGCCGCTTCGGTAGGACCAGTTCGAACCGGTCGGTTGCGGTGCGTACAACTCTCACTTTTTGAGTTTGGTCGGCAAATAGCGATCGAGGAGCGGCCAAACCAATACCGGTAGCAATTCCGGCGCCAAGGAAGTCGCGGCGTGTCATTCCCACTAGTCTCCAACCTTCCGGTTAAGGAATCTTTAGGGCTCGCCAAAACCCCGCCGCGCGTCTATAGAAGTTACAGTTTCCAGCGTTCGAGTAGCCTGTCGGCAGCACGCTTCACATCATCCGGCGCAGCAATCCGCCCGTTTTGGAGGGACTTTGACTGATAGTTCTCAACGATCTTACGAACAAGAGACGCGTTTTCCTTGCTTGGAAAAAGTTCTAATGCCCCCAAGACATCGGCTAAGAGCCGAGAGCGAGCATAGTCCCTGTCATTTGGCTTCACCCCCTTTAGTAGGCGATTTGGGTTCTTGAGGAGGCCCGTGAGAGTGTGCTCCGTCTCCGCACAAACCGGAAGCCTAATACCGCAGTAAGCGTTTGCATACCCGCATTGTTCTCCGAATTCGCGGGGAACCAGAAGCCAGATCGTCTTGAGGACTTCGGAGTGATTCTTTGCGAATGCTCTTGCTCGCTTTAGGATCTCGTCTCGGGACCTGACAACGGATAGGTTTACGTCAAACATCGACCCCGAATCGAGGTTGATATTTATCTGCTCACCGACTGTTCGTCCGTCCTTCCCCTTGGCTCGTGGGAGGGGCCTCAGTATTCGAAAAGAGTCTCGAGTTGGGTCTACGGGCTGACCCTGCTCCTCAAGCACGATCACCTCTCCCTCGTCGTCAAGGCTAGAGCCCCCGATGAGCATAAGCTCGGTGTGATGGTCTCTGAGGTACTCAAGGTCCGTATTGTGCTGGAGATTGACCAGGAGCTCAACCGTGCTCACTCTAGCCCCGCGGATCGTTTCGGCGACCTTGAACAGCAAGCGATACTCCTTGCCGGCGTTCAGCGGGAATGGAAGCGGCTTATCGTATGCCACCTGCTCTAGACTTTCGATGGCACCTACGTGGACGAACTTAGATAGGCCGATGTGCGCTTCGATCGAAATGTAGCTGCGTCCACGTTGAGCAAATCCGTTCGCTGAAGCTAGTAACAAGAGAAGCAAGGCATGCAATCGAACGGCCACGAAACTTCGACGTTTCTAGCGCTACAAAGAGTTTGCGAATTCCCAGGTGCAAACCGGGGCCATCGCCCAACTGCAAGTCAATCTGGGCAAGCGATCCCGAGAAGGGAGGGGCAGGAGCTAACTATAGCGGTTAAACAAAAGCTCTCTACGTAGGATTCCCTCCCCTCGGGGAGGGCAATAATATACTTGGCTAACCAACTTGATGCTATAATGAATACATGAAAGCGCCGCAAACACTTCTCGAAGCGACTCGCCTATTCTCTGATGCAGAGACGGCTCACGCTTACATGCGAGACTTGCGATGGCCTGATGGAGTCATCGGTTGTCCGGTTTGTGGCGATACGGCTCACTACTATTTGGCGACTCAGCGCCGCTGGAAGTGCAAGAGTTGCAGCAAGCAGTTCTCCGTCAAGGTCGGAACGATCTTCGAGGATTCGCCCCTTGGCTTGGACAAGTGGCTGATTGCGGTTTGGCTTATCACGAACGCGAAGAACGGTATCTCGTCCTATGAGATACACCGCGCACTTGGCGTGACCCAAAAGACGGCTTGGTTCATGCTTCACCGCATTCGACTTGCAATGCAAAACGGTTCGATGATCCTTTCGGGTGACGTGGAAGCGGACGAGTCTTACATTGGTGGCAAGGCGCGAAACATGCACAAGGGCAAACGCGGAAAGGTAGGCACGGGCGGCTCAACCGGAAAGGTTGCGGTTATGGGCATGCTGGAGCGCGGCGGGAAGGTCGTCACCCAGGTCATCAACGCACCTACTCGCCAGACGATTAAGGATCACATCATGGGCACGGTAGACCAGACCTCAACTCTGTACACCGACGGCCACAGCGGGTACGACGGAATGAGCTTCTACCACCAGCACCACACGATTGACCATGCGGTCGAATACGTTCGCGGTCAGTGCCCGCCTAGCTCAGTTAGCACGCGCCCGCGCCCATCGCACTTTTCGCAGAATCGCCACGGCACAGAACACGCAGTGCCCGCACCCTTGCATTGCGGGCACTGCACTTCCAGTTCAAGGTCCTTCGGACTTATCTTCATTTGTTTCTTGGCGCGCATTAACGCCCCTTCCATCTACATATTTGACTAAGGCTACCGCCGCATCGATTGAGATCTGAATCATTTCTGAGACGATTGGCCCGTTAACGGAGAGATATTGGCCATCCGTCTCATTTCCGAAGTTCGGCCATTTAGTTTCTATCACAGTTCGCAGGTAATCCTTATCGATAACCCCAGACCGATGGGCAATCAAGTGACGCGTTTTTGCCACCAAGGGGAGGCGCGGATTGCTACTGAAAATTGCTTCGGCTTCGGGGCCGAAAGCATCTCGATATGCCTTCTGCATACTAACGAGAGATCCGAAACTAACCGCCTTCTTATTTCGGAGGAACGTTCCCATATTGTTCCGAAGGTCGAATTCGTTTTGCAAAAGGTCGCCTAGTGCTATCGAGCGAAGTTCGAGTCTTTCATCCTCTTCGCTATCATTCTTCCGCTGACTATTCGTTTCACCTCTGCGATGTGTTCCCTTAATGAGTGTCGCAGCAAGCGTGTAATCCTGATTGACTGCCTCAATCCAGAGGTCGCAAGCAGGCGCCTCAAACGCCGCGTATGAGTTGAGGATCATCGCATAGAAGACTGATTCAATTCCGTTAGAGAGGCTAGTGCCCCAGGATTCAAGTGTGAGCGTGTCTGCCGAATCAATCCAAGTCGCACCCATTTTGAAGATATTCCCGTTGACTTCCCCCAAAGGTCGGGTGTCCATGAACGAAACCACGGATTCGACCCGCTCCATGTACTTGCGCACCGCATCCGGTCCGTTTCTAGAAGCGTCCTCCTGGGGGTTGCCCGTTATCTTGTCGCTCCACTCCATGGCCCTGTTTGAGAGAGAAGCATAAAAAATAGAATCCGGAGCGAAACGCGCCAGTGCCACTACCCGGCTGATGTTGTCCGCATATACCTTGGCGATTCCTCGAAACGCATCCACACTGACTTCTTGAGTTATGGTTTCCCAACTACGCCCGAACGAACAGCAGCGTCCGTACCGATATCCTCCTTGCGGCTTCTGCACTGTGCGACCATCATATCACGATTGGTTAGCCAAGTATGTTATTGCCCTCGGGGAGGGGCAGGGGTTGGGGCAGGTGTGGGGTTCGCCCAGGTCCAAACTGTCGTCGAAGAGACAACGCTAAGACGACCAATTTGCCTAAAGTTAACCGCTATGAGGAGCTATCCCCCAACTCCTTTAAGCCCTGCTCGATGTAGTATCGCCAGGTTCCTCCGACCGTTTTGTCCTTGTCCATCAGTTCTTTGCCTTTCCGAAAAGCCGCCAGTGCCCCCGTTTTGTCCCCTGTGAGGGACAACGTATTGCCCAAGAGCGCCTGCACGCTAGCCTTTTCCGGATGATCCTTCTCAATCCTCTTGAGGATCAAGAGCGACGTCTCACCTCGCCATCCTCGAACAGAACATGGGCGGCGGCAAACATCGAAAGAGAGTCTTGGCCAAATGTCTTCATCAACGCGATCGCGCTCTCAACCCCGTTCTGCCGAACGTAGAGCGAAACTTGTCGCGGGGATGGCGGACGCGGATTCGCGGGTTTGTATCCAAAGGTGAATCGGGCATCAAGCCCTTCACCGCGGACGCTGCGCTTCAAGGCCTCCTTTGCGTCAGCCCTCCCTTTGATGGTCGCGTCCAGAAAGTAGAGGACGTGCATACAAATCCGGTCATAACTGAGGCGTCGCTCACCGGTGGGATCGGGCCATTTTGTGGGCAAAAGGGCGGGGCGCATGGCGCCATGAGTAACAAAATCATCGTGGACGAGCCCTCGAGCATCCGCCTCATACCGGTCGGTGAACTTGAGGTAGGGGTCGAGGTTAGTAAAATCGGCCTTCCGCTCTTGAGAGGCGGCCCGGAGCGACGCGGCTCGAGCGTTCACTCGGTTCTCCTTCATTTGATATTGGAGCGACTCGGAGCCCGAGGTTTCGATCGTGTCGTATTCCAACCCCGAATCGAGGGAAACAAAGGCACGTAGGGCAGCATCTTCTTGAGCCGCCCATGTGATGATTGCCCAAGCGCCATAGCTGTGCCCCATCGCGATAAGTTGATCTGGATCGACGAAGGTCAAGCTACGGGAGTAACGGCTAAGAAACTCCAGGTCCCCATAGGTGCAGCGAAGTCCCCCGCCTCCACAGTTCACGCTGTATCCGTCAGCATCCTGATACACGCTGCTCAAGATCACGTATCCATGGCTCGCCAGGTACTCGAACATCGCCGAGTTCTCCTCGGGAGTGCCGTCGAGTCCAGGATGGTAGATCAGGACAGGGAAGCGTCCCGCGGCTACGGGAGCGTTCTTTGTGGCGATGGTTTTGGTGGCTAACAGGCGGTCGAAGGCGGCTGCCTCTTCTTTGTTTGATTTGGCGGGGACTTTTCCAACCGTTTCGTCACTTACCACCTCCCGGAAGTTGAAGCGGAGGCGTTGGGCGAACGAAGCAGCCCGTGCGTCGTCCGATTTGACTTCAAGGTATTCGCGATAGTCCAGGCGATTCGCCGCCGTCTTCTTCGCCGGGTACCACATCGCAATGAATATGGGCCGGGGATTCGTCTTGTTCGAGCCCGCCATGTAGTCCGGATCGTACTGGCGAGTCTCGTCGAACTTGATCAGCGACCGACAGCCGACCGAGTAAGCGCCCGGCTTGAGGCTGCCCCAGATGAGCGGGTCCTGTGCGGTCGCCAAGGCCCCGAGCAGGAGCAAAGCGTGGAAGATAAGAGCGCGAATCATCACGATAAAAAGTTACCGGCGACAATTGCGAAAGAGAGTCGCTACTAACGAGTCGTTAGTAGCGACGTTGGAAATCGGGATGTGCCAGGACCCAAAAGGGTGGGGACAACTAATTGTCTTGCCGCGATTGAATGGCAATTCGCCCGTCGGGCGTCAGCTCGAACACGATAAACGTCGTATCTCGGCCGGTCACCAGACGGTAGGTACAGGTCTCTACCACATCTTCGCCCAAAGGAGATTTGCGCGCGCTGTACTTTTGATCGTCGATAAGCTCGAACTTATCCAGATGGGCAAGTCGCTGTTTCCATACCTGGTGACTAATCTTTGCGCAAGACTTCCACATGGTCTCGGTAATGGTTGGCGGGCGCTCGCCGTCTTTGGCAACTACCGCCATCGCGTCCAGCAAGAACCGCCGACGCCCAGGAACTGCTTCCGGAATCGACTTCGCCGACATATAAGAGAGTCCAGGGGAGATCATATCGGCGGCGCGGATCGGGATGCCGCCGGGGCTAGTGGCGTAGAGGTTGGTGAACACCATCACTGAGAAGCCGAGGTCTTGAAACCTTCGGTAGTCGCACGAGAAGCCAGCCGTTCCGCCGGAGTGCTCCACCGACGCGTGCCCCTTCCAGGGCGAGATGAACCAGCCGAACCCGTAGCCGACATCTCCCTTGGGAATGTGAGTCGACGTCCACATCATTTGCTGAACCTCAGGCTTCAGGAATCGGTTCTTTGTGATCGCCTCGTCCCACTTGGCCATATCGGCTAGCGTAGAAACGAGGGTCCCCGCACCTTTACAGGCGCTGGGTTGCATCGCGTCGCGATTCTCCAAGACCCCTTCATCCGTGACCTGGTAACCCGAAGACCGGTTCGAAATGACTTGGGTCGGATTGCTCTCGCCGGTATGGGTCATTCCAAGCGGATCGAAGATCCGCTCCTTCATCACTTGTGCGTAGGGTTTGCCGGTAACCCGCTCTAAGCAAAGCCCCAGCAGATAATAGCCGGTGTTCGAGTAGCTCCAGCCTTCTCCCGGCTTGAAATCCATCGGCTTGGAGTTCGCCACCTCGATGATTTGCTGAGTCGTGTAGATGTTTCGGTAAGAGTCGTAACCAAAGATGTTCTCAATGTCCGGTACGCCCGATGTGTGGTTGAGGAGCTGACGGATCGTGACTGTCCGCCAAGGCGCAGGGAGTTTGTCGACGTACATGGAGATTGGATCGTCGAGGCGAAGCTTGCCTTCTTGCATAAGCATCAGAGCGACGGTGGCGGTGAACTGTTTAGACACCGAGCCGATCTCGAAGACGTTATCGCGCGTTGCCCTTGTCCGCGACTCCAAGTTCGAGAACCCGTAAGCTCGACTCATCACCACCGAGCCGCCCTTGAATACTCCCAGGACGACCGCCGGAATATGGGCGTCGGCCATGTAGTGCCGCGCGTATTCGTCCAGTTGATCGGCTCGGCAGAGACTGACGGTCAAGGCGAGCCCGATGGCGGGGAGTATTCGTAGGGTGGGAGTTTTCAAGATCGTGCTAAGGCTACCCACCGTAGGTCCCCATCGCAAATGCTGCATCCCTGCAACTGTGATTCCCGTACCTGAAATTGCTAAAGCGCGGGATCTATGAAAGCCATCGTCCACTACGAATATGGATCGCCCGACGTTCTCCGCGAAGGGGAGATCGACAAGCCGGCCCCCGGTGCAAACCAGGTGCTCATCAGGGTTCGAGCGGCGTCCCTCAATGCGCTCGACCGGCACATGATCAAGAAGAAGGCGCCCGCCTTCCTGCGAGCGAAGCTCGGTATGCCCAAGAACATGAGCGTGGCAACGCCGGGACGGGTGGGCCGCGATGTGGCGGGGGTGGTCGAGGCAATCGGCGAGAACGTAACCGAATTCAAGACGGGCGACGAAGTGTTCGGCATCTGCCCCGGATCTTTCGCCGAGTATGCATGCGCCAACGAGTCCAGGCTCGTGCTAAAACCCCAGAACGTTTCGTTTGAGGAAGCCGCTTCCGCGCCACTTGCGACCTTTACGGCGCTGCAGGGTCTTCGCAAGGGACTGATCGAGCCTGGGCAAAAGGTCTTGATAAACGGAGCCGCGGGAGGCGTGGGGACGTTTGCGGTACAGATCGCTAAGGCGTTCGGCGCTAAGGTGACCGGGGTTTGCAGCACCGACGCCGTAGAGTTGGTGCGATCGATCGGAGCCGATCATGTCATCGATTACACCCAACAGGATTTCACGGAAACCGGCCTTCGCTATGACCTGGTCTACGACCTCGTGTGGCAGCACTCTTGGTCAGCAAGCCGCCGCGCTCTCAAACCAAACGGCAAATACCTAATGGCCGGAGGACCGGCCAGCGCAAACGTGATCGGGTTTATGGCCCGTGAGGTCCTAGTCATCGGGCTGTCCTCCTTCTCGGACCGGAAGTTTATGATGTTCATGGCCACGTCGGACAAGGGGGACTTGGTCATCATCCGAGACCTCATGGCCGAGGGGAAAGTAAAGCCAGTGATCGATAAGCGCTTCCCCTTGAACCAAGCGGCAAACGCCTTCCGGTATGCCGAACAAGGACATGCTCGGGGCAAGGTGGTGATCTACGTCGAATAGCCCGGCTGCGAAGCGACTCCGGCCAGCGGCAGCTGTAGGCGCGATGCCTTGTGCTCGCGGTCGCGAAGCGACTACGGCTCGCCGTCGCGAACCAACTCCGGCCAGCGGCAGCTGTATCCGCGACCCTGGTGTCGCGAGATCGCTCCTGGCGATCTGTCTGTCGGCGGACGCGAAACCAACTCCGGCCAGCGGCAGCTGTAGCCGCGACCGTAGTGTCGCGAGATCGCTCCTGGCGATCTACACGATTTGCCGAAAGGTGGTAAAGACAGAATCCCCTCGACAAGAGGAGGACAAGCGGCCCCAACTCGCGAATTGCACAAGAATGAGCTCGCTAAGTAGAAGACAGGTTCTGGCTGCCGCCCCCCACGTCGTGGCCGCAGGCACTCTAGGCAAATTGGCCAACCTAGCTGGCGCCATTGCACCAGAAACCCTGCGCGACCCGAGCGAAAACACTCGACTGTGGTACCGGTCTCCCGCCGAGGAATGGGTCGAGGCGCTGCCGATAGGGAATGGTCGGCTTGGCGGCATGCTCTTTGGCGACGTCCATCACGATCGAATCCAGCTAAACGAAGGGACCGTTTGGGCGGGCGGCCCGCATGTCTACGACAATCCAGATGCGCTTGGCGCTCTCCCCGAAATCCGACGACTCATCTTTGGGGGAAAGATTCCTGAGGCCCAAGAGCTTGCAAATCACAAGTTCATGAGCAAGCCGCTGGGCCAACTCCAATACCAAACGGTGGGAGAACTCGAACTAGGGTTCGAGAAGATCGAGCCCATCGTGTCCGAGTATCAACGATAACTCGATATCGCGTCCGCCATCCACACCGTCAAATACGATCAGGATGGAATTCACTACCAGAGGGAGGCATTCGCAAGCTTCCCTCGAAACGTCATCGTCGTTCGACTTTCTTCGAGCTCGCTCACCGGATTAACCTTCAACGCCAAATTCAAAAGCCCCCAGAAATCAGAAGTTGGAACCCGAGACCAAGACCTGTGGCTCACCGGGATCAGCTCGGAATCGGAAGGAATCCCCGGTCAGGTCAAGTTTGTAGCCGGGTTGCGCATCCTCGCCAATGGAGGCACCGTTTCGGTCGTGGGCGATTCGATTCGCGTCGAAAAAGCTCACGAGGCAACCCTTCTCATCTCCATTGCCACTAACTTCCGCACCCACCAAGACCTCTCCGGAGACCCGGACGCGATCGTCAAAAAGCATCTTGACGATGCTGCCTCCAAGTCTTATTCGGCCCTGCGTAAAGAGCACGTCGACGACTATCGGCGGCTATTTGGGCGGGTGAAACTCACTCTCGAAGTCCCAAGTATCAAAGGCTCCACCCAAGAGAGAATCGAAGGCTTTCAGAGGGGCGACGATCCTTCGGTTGCCGAGTTGTACTTCAACTACGGTCGCTACCTGATGATCTCATGCTCTCGGCCGGGTGGCAAGGCCGCGACCCTGCAAGGTCTTTGGAACGACAGCATGTCTCCGCCTTGGGGCTCCAAGTACACGACCAACATCAACACCGAGATGAACTACTGGCCGGTGGAAACCTGTGGTTTGGCCGAATGTCACGAGCCCCTGTTCGACCTCATCCACGACATCTCGATCACCGGAAGCAACACCGCAAAGGTCCACTACGGCGCTCGCGGATGGGTGCTCCATCACAACACCGACCAGTGGCGCGGAACTGCTCCAATCGACGGAGCCGCGTGGGGAATATGGCCAACCGGCGGGGCATGGCTCTCGACTCACCTTTGGCAGCACTATCTCTTTAATCGGGATCAAAAGACCCTCCAAAAGCACTATCCTCTGATGAAGGGAGCGGCCCTCTTCTTTGTAGATACGCTCGTCACTCACCCTGAGAAAGGGTGGCTCGTGACCTGTCCAGCCGCCTCACCAGAGAACAGCCACCACCCGGGTCAGGGCCTCTGTGCCGGCCCGACGATGGACATGCAGATCAACCGCGACCTCTTCGAAGCCTGTATTGAGGCGTCCAAAGTGCTCGGCATTGACCCTGATTTTCGAGACGAGCTGACTTCAATGCGAGCAAAGCTCGCTCCAATGCAAGTGGGTCGGCACGGCCAACTTCAGGAATGGCTTGACGATTGGGACGAGTTTGCGCCGGAGCAACATCATCGGCACGTTTCCCACCTCTACGGCCTGTTCCCGAGCCACCAAATCAACCCCACCGAGACCCCCGAGCTGTTCGCTGCCGCCAAAAGGTCCCTTGAGATCAGAGGCGACGAGGGCACCGGCTGGAGCCTGGCATGGAAGATCAACCTTTGGGCAAGACTCCTGGATGGAGACCACGCGATCAAGCTAGTCAAAGATGCCCTCCGACCGGTGCGGGGAAGTGGAAGCAACTACGGCGGCGGAGGCGGAGTCTTCCCGAACCTGTTCGACGCTCATCCTCCCTTCCAGATCGACGGCAATTTCGGATTTACCTCCGGAGTAGCCGAAATGCTCCTGCAAAGCCAAGTCGACGACCTCAATCTGCTCCCCGCTCTTCCAACCGCGTGGCAAACCGGAGAGGTCAAGGGCCTGCGTGCAAGGGGAGGATATGAGGTCAGCCTTCGTTGGTCGGCCGGACGTCTAGCGCACGCCGAAATCCTCTCCCACCACGGTGGCAAAGCGAAGATACGGTATCAGGCGAAGGTTCAAGAGCTGAGTTTTGGGAAGGGGCAAAAGCACACTTTGGATTTTTAGCCCCTGGACGATGTGGCAGTGGACAACGGAAGCGTTTACATCCTCCCCTATGGGGGAGATGCGTTATGCGACCCATCCCGCCGTACATACTTAAAGGTATGAGTGAGCGGGATCAATCATGGCGCGAATTCGAGGCGATTGCCAAGCGACCGCTGAGTCAGCGGATCCGGTACGGCTTCATCAAAACCTACAAGCCCGTGTCGGACGACGCTCCCTATCGGTCCTTTGACACGATGGAGGAGTACCGGCAATGGTGCGAAACAAATCTTCCGGGATGGCTAGGCTTTGCCCGCGTTTGAATTTCGCCAGGCCGAAGAGTTACGGGAGGGCGTTTGACCGTCATAGCGTCCGCTAACTGTTCATTGGCAAAGCGGGAGCCATTATTCAAGGATTTCCTGATACGACCCAGGATGTGGATATTTTCCCCTTCAAGCAAGCAGGCAGCCAACCGGCAGAAGGACCGAGAATCGCTCGATCGGCTTCGCCAATTCCGTGAATACCTTCGGTCTCGATGAACTGTGTGAGAAGGTAGGGCGGCCAAGAGCAACGGCCCTTGGCCACCCCAAAACGTAGGTGTTAGGCGGAGGCAGGCATCGGAAAGTTCTCCGCCAACCAAGCGCTCCAAACCGCCTCTTCCCGTGCCGCTGTGTCCGCCGCCTGATCCCCGAAGAGAAACACGCGGATTGAGAGGCACACCATGCCTCCCATCGACATCGCGAAGAAGTGGCCGATCCCCGGAGCGGGCTGATTGAGGAGTAGGAGGTTTTCGGGGTGTTCGTGCGATCCCAAGTACTTGACCTCGCCAGCCAGCATCGGGACACCTGAAGGAGAGTTAACCTCGCCTCCAACGGCTGTCCCGGCCAAACCAAAAGCTTTCAGAAGCTTCTCCCAAGTTGCTTCCTGAGACTCGGTGGAGAATCCCATCAACTGGAACGTCTGGGAAGGTTGACCGATGAAGTTGACAAGGTAAAGCGCCAAGTCGCGGAAGAATGCCGGCCAACCAACTTCGGTGCCCTCAAACTGGCCATCCCATTCGTCGGTCTCCGCGAACCAACTGTGAACGACCCTCACCACGCAGGTTCCTCCCGAACGCGCCTCGACCGTCCACTCAGTCGCCATTGCGGGTGCGCCGGGGGCCATCTCGCCGCCTTCTGCGCTGAAACTTTGGGGTGGATTCCAGGCGGTGATCGTATTGGTCGACTCCATACCGGGACCGAAGGAGGCGGTGATCTTCCCGCCTTCTCGTTCCTCCATCGTACACGGGACGAACCAGGAGGAGACTCCTGGACCGGTGGCAATGGCTTGCCAGACTTGCTCTGGCGTGCCCGGGACTTCTGCTTCTGATTGGACGGATCGCCGTCCCGATTCCTCTACTTTTACGCTCATGATGGTTCCTTTTCTTCGGTGGGTAGTGGGTGGGCCAGGATGACCAAGCGATGAGCTCGGCCGCCGGGCGCGGTTTCGTCGTGATAGCGTGCAGCAAGGGCGTTGACCGCCTGCGTGAGTTCGCTAGTGAAAGTGGCGCGTTCCTCCGCCGACCGAAACCGAATCTCGGTATCGATCGAAAGGGTCGCCAAGCCTTGACCTGCGGCAAGCGCTCGTCGCATCAGGTCGCTAAGCTCCTGGACAACCCGCGCCGCGAGGGCGATGAGATAGCTGGCGGAGAGGCGATCCACGTTCTTGCGCGGATCCGATGCCACCGCGCCCATTGCATTCGGTGCAACCACGTAGGATGCGGCGCTTGCGATGTACAGCCTCTCGGTCAATCCTCCCCATTTGCGCTGACCGGACTCCTTAATCAGCCGGTGCGCCTCGAGGGTCTTTAGGTGATAGGTGGCCTTTTGCCGGGCAATCCCCAGACGTCCAGCCAAGGCCGCCGCAGATGCAGGTTGGGCCAGCTCCGAGAGCAATCGGCTCCGGACTGGCTCAAGCGCGACGGTCGCAGCGGACGGGTCGTTGATAACTTCCAGATCCAACATAACGCGATGATACACATTGACAAATAAAATTGTCAATGGCAAGAGGATGTAAAGTTACTTTGAAATCAAATGGCGAAGACGGGAATCTCGATCAGGTTTAGGGCGAGACTTCAACTCCCGATGGAGGGAGGAGATTGGACGTTCCTTCGTCTGCCCAAGGAGGCCAGCGACCAGTTGCCTTCCCGAAGCATGGCTTCCGTGGAAGGGACGATGAACGGGTTTGACTTTGCCGCCACTCTTCAGCCGGATAGCGAAGGGGGCCACTGGCTCAAGGTCGAACCCGCGTTGAGGGAAGGAGCGAAGGCACAGCCGGGGGATGAAGTCGAGTTCGACATCTCACCGGCCATGGTGGAGCCGGAACCAGAAGTGCCAATCGATCTAAGAGATGCGCTCGCATCCGCGCCGGCTGCGCTAGCCGTATGGGATGACACCACGGCGATCGCGAGGCGAGACTGGATCACTTGGATGGGGCAGGGCAGTCGCCCGGAAACCCGAGTCATCCGACTCAACAAAATGATCGATATGCTTTCGCACGGCAAACGCCGCGTCTGCTGCTTCGATCGATCGGGAATGGCGAGCGGAGCCTTTCGCTGCCCGGATTCGGCAGAGGACTAAGCCTGGGCTGCTTTGAGTTCTTCCCAGTTGCCGTAAGCGGGGTGAAACGCTCGAACCTCGACAGGAGCGCGGCACGCGGAGACCGCCTTGCGACCCCACGCTAACGCCTCGTCCATATCTGCCGCTTCTAGTATCCAAAAGCCGCCTACGTGCTCCTTGGTCTCCAGATAGGGTCCGTCGGTGACAAGCACCTCGCCATCGGACTGCGCTCGCAGCGACTTCGAGCTGTTTGCGGGTAGCAGTCCCCCTGCGAAAAGTCTGGCACCGGCAGCCTGCATCTCATCGTTCAGCACGTCGATGTCATGGCCCATTGCCTCGTCCTCGGCGGACGCCTGGTAATTGTCGGGGTGGTGAATAGCAACTAAATACTTCATCTTTACTTCTCTTGCGACGGTCCACGAGCGAGCCCTCACAGGTACCCGGGAACTCACTTGGACCTTCGGGGCCGGCAGGCTTCCTAACTCATGGGCGCGCTCAGCCGCATCGCGCGGGTCCCGAGCTTCGCCATCGTCACCGCATCAACGCCAATCGGCTGGATTTCCAAGCCAGTTTCGACGTCGATGTAGCGAGCTAGATTGCCTCCACAGTTTCTATGCGCCCACGCGCCGAGCATCATGAGGACGGGTAGGAAATCTCGCCCCGCCTCGGTGAGCACGTACTCCTCGCGAGGTGGGTGAGTCGAGTAGAGCCGCTTCTCAAGCAGTCCGTCCTTGGTCAATGCCGCCAATCGCCGGGTCAACATGGTGGGCGCAATACCGAGACTTTTTCTAAACTGATCGAAGCGAGTGATACCTAGATGCGCGTCGCGCAAGATCAGGACGCTCCACGCATCGCCCACGAAATCTAGGCTACGGGCGACCGGACAATCGGGATTTGCATCAGTTTTTGGAGTTCGTATCATTTGCGTAGTGACTCCGTATCATAATGATAGTATGGCTCGAACTGCAGCCGGGATTCTAGATTCGATGCGAGAGAAATAGACATGAGCGAAAGAAAAGTTGGTGTGGCGCTGGTAACCGGCGCGTCTTCGGGGATAGGGCTGGTTACGGCCCGTTCCTTGGCAGAAGCCGGGTACCGAGTGTTCGGGACCAGTCGCAAGCCGACTGCGAGTGAGCATGGGGTGACGATGCTGATTTGCGACGTTACGGACGATGCTTCGGTTCAGCAGATGGTCGCCTCGATCTTAGATCAGGCACAACGCTTGGATCTTGTCGTTAATAACGCGGGAATCGGGCTCATCGGCGCGGGTGAAGAGTCCTCAATTGCCCAAGTCCAGAGATTGTTTGACGTGAATGTCTTTGGAGTCGCCCGTGTGGTTAATGCGGTGCTGCCCATCATGCGAAACCAGGGAGGCGGAAGGATCATCAATATGAGTTCGATCCTCGGCCTCATCCCATCGCCCTTTAACGCGTTCTATGCCTCCACAAAACATGCGATCGAGGGCTACACGGAATCGCTCGATCATGAAGTAAGAAACTTTGGCATTCGCGTTCTGCTCGTCGAGCCGGGACTGACCCGGACGTCGTTTGAAGATAATCTTGCAAGAGTCGACCAGCCGCTGGAAATTTACGAGAACGCGCGTGGGAACTCCGAGGCGCAGATGCGCGAATGGGTTGAGGCGGGGGATTCTCCGGAGGTCGTAGCTGCTACCGTGGTCAAGGCGGCCATGGACACTAAACCCAAGCTGCGTTACTCCGCGGGCAAGCAGTCGCGCCAAGTTCGTTTCCTGCGCCGCTTCGCACCGGAGGCATTCATGGACAAAATATTCCGCAAGTTCAATAAGCTCCCGGAGTTAAAAGCCTGAAGGGTCCTGCGTCCTTTGGGACGTGCGAGAACGCTTGAGGTCTCGGCGGACGAAAGCCTGAAGGAACAAAACAGACGGTTCCAAGCATGACGGCAATTAGGATTGGAGAAGTTTAGGGCATCCGGAGCGGAGCACGGGTTCACTGTCAATCCATCGAACCCTGGTCTGCGACCAAAAGCACGCGTCGACCCGGGTCACCCTCGAGATATTCGGATGCTGCTTCCATCGTAGCCGCCATCGCGTCCTCGGGCGGCCATCCTGCATCGAGGCCGAT
>JBBQFM010000059.1:0-22467 GCA_038321975.1 Fimbriimonadales bacterium
TCCACCGGGCGCTCGCCCAGTTCAGCCGGTCCCTTCTCGAGATACTCAGAGGAATTGCGGGATACAAGGGCCCTTTGGCGCTGGAACTCGACCTGATTGGCAAAACAAATCGCCGCGATAACCATCGCCAACGCCCCCCAAGCGCCTCCGAAGGTCACGGCAACCGCAATGAGAAGGAGCACGGCAGCCGTCTCCACCACGATTTGTCGTACAAAGAGCCTGAACTCGCTCCGACCCATCACTCTGACTTCGGAGTTCCAACAGGCGATTCGACCTTTCATCCCAGTTACAGAATACGGCTTGCCGCAATCTCTCGGGTTGGACTATCTAAGAGAGCAGCCTCCTGCACGGGAAAGGACTTGAGGGGATTTTGCCCGAGTCTTCGGAGGTTGTTCAAGTCAACCAAAACGTGGATGGCCTTGTTGGCGACCTCGGCCACCTTGTACAGGGCCGTAACCTCCCACACCCAGTCCGGAAATTCGATGTCGGTTCTCTTCCATTGAAAGTAGAAGAGGACGAGAAACCCGCCCAGTCCCACCACATCACCAAGTATCTTGCCCAAGCTTTCGAGAAGGTTTCTTCCAACTGCCCGGAGGGGAACTACGGGAGGAAAGACGGACTCCGATTCCGGGCTAACCGATGAATTCTCCCAATCCCGAAGCGCAAGGGAGAGGTTTCGGGCATCTGAGGGTGAGACGGCACGAAGTGCCAATGCGTAGGTGGCTACTTCGGCCGGGTAGTGAACTCGATTTGGCAAGTCTTCCGAGATCCTGCGGTCGGAGCGGATGCGATCGGAGCCGTCGCGGGTGATGTGCTTCGCGTCCCGCTTCGCGATCGAAAAGTTGCAATTGGGGCCTTCGAAGTGAAGCCACCCATCCACAAAACAAAGTGCCCCGAAGTCCTTGCCGTACCAAGTGCCGCGGCAGTAGAGGTTCATCTCGACAAGGTATTCCGATAACTCCGGTGCGTGCGAGAGAAGCCCTCGAGCGCGCTCGGCCTCCTTGTCGTCGTCACTTCTGTGCAATAGAAAATAGCGGAGGGCGTACCCAATGACCATTGCGGTAAAGATGGCTGCTCGCACCTTCAGGGACACAACTGACCCCACCAGGACTACTATCGGGATCGGGGCTAGCCACGCCAGCGACATCTGCCGTCGCGGCAACCAGCGTAAGGGCTTGGCATCGTCCTCCCACTCGGCGATTCGGTACTTCACGAGAAACCGCCTTCTCGGTGTGGGGACTTGGGAGGGAAGGAACTTCGGGGCCGACTATCCTCAATCGCCCGGACGCGCATGAAGGGATGCCTTCTTGCACATACATCCAGCCGCGTAATCCTCCCCCTCATCGTCCAATAGGATACGACGCTAACCTAGCACGGGGAACCGGGAACAGGACCCAATTCTCATCGCGTCAGTCATCCCGAGCCTGCGAGGGACCTCGCCAGTCACCGCAAGGCTTCGTGCATACAAACCGTGTCTCCCTTTTCGTGGGCAGTCGCTGGCAAGCGAGGTCCCTCGCGGACTCGGGATGACTGACGCCTCGAAGAAAAGATGTTCGGAGTGCCGCGAAGCTCGGACGTCAATCATCCCTATCGTCAGCTTTTGGCTCACCACCGGCTTGAGTAGCTCTCAATTGCCGAAATCGTTCACTGTCTACGGCAAGATCGTCTTTGTCGAACCATGATTCGGCCAAGTCCAGCCAATCAGCGTTCTCCTTGTTGATGAGGGCAAGTTTCTTCTTGCGGTCCCAGCCCTTGATCTGCTTTTCACGGGCGATAGCCTCTAACGGATCGCTAAGCGCCTCGTAGTAAACGAGCCGAGTGCAGTTGTACTTGTACGAAAAGCCCATATAGCGGCCAACCTTGTGCTCCCAGATTCTGCCAAGCAGCTTGCTGGTCACGCCGGTGTAAATCGTTCGACGGGCGCTGGCGATGATATAAACGCAATAGGCGGTGTCCTGCCCCACCACGCAAGTGTAACGACAAGTCGTCGGTGGCGAAGCGAGGTCCCTCGCAGGCTCGGGATGACTGACGCGGTGAGGAAAGCCCGTTCCCGAGCCGACGTCTTTGAGGTATAACAACCTTTCGCCGCGAGATGCGGCTAGTGAACGAAGATGGCGAAGATTTGTCAGGTCAGCGGTAAGCGCGGTAACAACGCGAAGCACATTCGAAACCAGCACTCTCAGGGCTGGAAATATAAGGCGCCTAAGAAGAACCGCGTCCAGGATCCCAATTTGCAGTCGATCAAACTGCGAACTCCGACCGGCACGTACCGACTCACGGTTGCCACGTCGGTCATCAAGTCGCCTGAGTTCAACATGGTCGCTTGCGGCCTTAAGCCGATTCCGAAGGCTTGGCTGAAGAAGCCGAACTACGGAATCTAAGAAAACCGAATTAAACATGAAACGGCCCTTCGCTCCCACCGAGCGAAGGGCCGAATTTGTTAACGGGTCCGATATACTTGGGCAGATGACCGACTTCGAAGACGACGATAGGCTGAAAGAGGAGTGCGGAGTCCTCGGAGTCTATACGCCGATGCAGGAAGCCGCGCGAATGGCCTTTTTTGGCCTCTTCGCACTCCAACATCGCGGCCAGGAATCGGCCGGTATCGCAGTCAGCGACGGCTTCGATGTTAAGATGCACAAGGATATGGGCCTGGTTAACCAGGTCTTCAACGCCGAAGTCTTGGAAGGTCTTCCCGGCCATATCGCGATTGGCCACACCCGCTACAGCACCACCGGCGCTAGCGTCCTGCGCAACGCCCAGCCGATCTTCTGCCAGAGCCTCGTCGGTGAGATCGCGGTCGCTCACAACGGGAACCTCATCAACGCCCGAGAACTAAGGCTCGAAATGGAAGCCGAAGGCGAGCGCTTCGATTCCACAAGCGACACCGAAATCATGGCCCGCATCCTTGTGAAGCACCTGAGCAAGGGCCCTGAAGAGGCTGTTCGCGAGGTCATGCGTCGAGTGAAAGGTGCATACAGCGTCACCGTCCTCACCCCCAAATTCCTCATCGGCTTCCGAGACCCCGACGGCATCCGCCCCCTTACTGCGGGCACCCTCGGAGACGACGGATTCATCATCGCCAGCGAGACCTGCGCCTTCGGCCCCGTCGGCGGAACGCCGACCCACGAACTCGAGCCCGGCGAGATGGTGATCATCGACCACAGCGGCATGCGGTTCGCGATGGGCGCGGAAAAGACTCAAAAGGCAATGTGCCTCTTCGAGTTCATCTACTTTGCCCGGCCCGACTCGGTGATGTACGGCACCTCGCTCTACACCGCCCGAGAAAGGATGGGCGCGGAGCTTGCCCGAGAGCATCCGGTCGAGGCCGACATTGTCGTGCCCGTTCCCGACAGCGGCATCCCCGCCGCGCTCGGCTACAGCAAAGAGAGTGGCATTACCTATCGCGAAGGCATGATGAAGTCGCGCTACATCCATCGCACCTTCATCGCCCCCGACCAGCGTCTCCGCGAGCTCGGCGTCCGCATGAAGCTCACCCCCCTCATCGACCACATCAAGGGGCAGCGAATTGTCCTCGTCGACGACAGCATCGTCCGCGGCACCACGACCCGCCAGATCGTCAAGCTGATGTTCGAGTCGGGTGCGAAGGAAGTGCATGTTCGCATCACCGCTCCGCCTATCAAATTTCCGTGCTTCTATGGCATCGACATGGCGAGCAAGGGTGAACTTGCCGCCGCCCGGATGACCATCGAAGAGCTCGGCATATACCTTGGGGCCACCAGCCTCGGCTACCTCAGCGTTCCCGGAGCGGTGAAGTCGGTCGGCAAGACGGAGAACCATTTCTGCTTGGCTTGCTTCACCGGCAACTATCCCATCCCGGTGCCCGCCGACCTTACCAAGCACGCCTTCGACGACCCACCCGAAGTCGGGCAGATGGCGGCGCTTCGCACGGGCCAGCCGTTGCTCATTGAGGCGGACTAGCCTCCGTGTCGGAAGAGCTAACTCTCGATCCCCAGGATTGGGACGCGTTTGAGACCCTTGCCCACCGTATGCTCAGCGAGACGCTGACCCACCTGCGCACCCTTCGCGACCGCCCGGCCTGGCAACGTATGCCCGATCCGAAGCGCTCCCTTGTTCTCGACGAGCCCTTGCCCTTTGAGGCTCAAGGCGAGGAAGCGGTCTATGAGGAGTTCGTCCGCGACATCCTGCCGTACCCAAACGGCAACTACGATCCGCGGTTCTGGGGGTGGGTCCAGGGTAATGGTTTTCCGCTCGGCAACATGGCCGACCTGCTCGCCTCGTCGCTCAACCCCCACCTCGCCGGCTTCGATCAAGCGCCCGTCTTGGTCGAGAAGAAGGTGATCGAATGGCTCCGCGAACTGATGGGCTTTCCGGAGGGTTCGAGCGGAATCCTTCTCTCCGGCGGAAGCATGGCCAGCATCACCGGCCTCGCGGTTGCCCGGCAAGGAATGGCTGGCTTTGACGTTCGAAAAGAGGGGCTACAGGGAGACAATCCCAAGCTCCTCGTCTACGGCTCGACCGAGACCCACAGCTGGGCGAAGAAGGCGATGGAGTTTCTCGGCTTTGGCCACGACGCCTATCGCACCGTTCGAGTCAACCCCGACTTCACCCTCGACCTCGGTGCCCTTCGCGACCAGATTCGAAAGGATAGGGCGAATGGCTTCCGGCCGATTGCCATTCTCGGCACCGCGGGCACGGTGAACACGGGCGCAAGCGACGACCTCGATTCTCTTGCCGACTTATGCGCAGAGGAGAAACTTTGGCTCCATGTCGATGGCGCATTCGGCGCGCTGGCCGCCATCTCGCCCAAGTTGAAGCATCTTGTGAAGGGCATTGAACGCGCCGACTCGGTCTCGTTCGATCTCCACAAGTGGATGTACATGCCCTTCGAGATTGCGTGCCTCTTGGTACGAGACGGCAAGGTCCACGAGGCAACTTTCTCTCAGAGCGCGAGTTACATCGCGGGAATGACTCGGGGGGTGAACGCAGGTGGCCTCGTCTTCGGCGACCTTGGCGTCGAGCTCACGCGCAGTTTTAAAGCACTGAAGGCATGGATGTCGCTGAAGGCGTATGGGGTCAAACGATTCTCCGATCTGATCGAGCAGAACGTCGAGCAGGCCCAGTACTTGGCAGGACTGGTTCGAGCTACGCCGGATCTCGAACTCCTTGCTGACGTCCCGCTCAACATCGTTTGCTTCCGGTACGTCGTGGAAGACGAGGGAAGGGCGAATGTCGTGAACGAGGAGATTCTGCTCCAGATCCAGGAGCAAGGCATCGCGGTTCCATCGTCGACCGTGTTGAACGGTCAGTTCTGCCTGCGCGTTTGCATCGTCAACCACCGCACCAGGCGGGAAGACCTCGCGGCCTTTGTCACCGCAGTGAAGCGGATTGGGCGCGAAATCGTGGACGCTAAGTAACATGCGCCGCGTCGTCATCGTCATCCCGGAGCTCCTCGGCGACCCCGAGGCGGAGTCGCCTCTTCGCCAGAAGCTGCCCGGGTTCGAGCTGATGGCCGAGCATGGCGAACTCTTCAAGATCGCCCAAATGCCACCGGTCGAGACCCCTGAGGCTCTCTACTTGGGGATGGCACCCGGCGATGGACAGCTGAGGCAAGGACCGCTTACCGTATCGGCCCTCGGTGCCGACCCTCCGGATCGCTCAACCCACTTTCACCTCTCGCTGATGAGCTATCAGGACGGTTCCGTAAGTCAGCCCTCGCTGGAAATCACCGACGAGGATTTACGAGCAGTTCTGGAGAACGCCAATCGGCTGAACACCAAGCTGCTCACCATTGTGCCGGGCGAAGGCCCTGACCACGGCCTCGTCTGGGAGGCTCTGGGAGACATCGGCGACACCCCGAATATGCTTGCGGATGGCAAAGAGTTGAAGTCAGTGCTGCCCGAAGGCGATGGGGAAGTGGCGCTGCGGCGGTTCATCGATGACTCGATCAACCTCCTCACGGATCTGGAGTTGAACGAACGCCGAATCGATGAGGGCTTACCCCCGTTCAACCTCTTGTGGCCGTGGGGGAACGGAGTTCGCAGATCTCTGCCGAATCTGTTCCTGCAGCGCGGCGAGCGGGCGACCGTCGAGAGTTCTTCGCTTCGGATGCAGGGTCTCGTGCGACTCACCGGATACGTTCACGAGAGCCGGTCGTCCTTCGGTCGCGGATTGGGGACGAAGCTTGAAGCCATTGCCTCACGAGCGCTAAGTCGTGAGGTCTCGATCATCCTCGTCGAGACCCCCGCCCAGCTCCGAGCTAAGGAACTGGAGGAGGAACTGCACTGGTTCGTGCGTGAACTCGACGCGAGGCTCATCAAGCCCCTCATCGATGAGTCGGCCGAGGGGCCGGCAAAGATCACGGTCTTAGCTCCTTCATCGGCTACCGGTCTAGGCATGGTCCTTCGCACCCCCGCCACCGGAGCCAACTCGATTCCATTCGACGAGCGGGCGCTTGAGGAGAAGGTGCTCAGAACCAACGATCTCTGGCGTTCCGTCGAAAGCGGCCTTAGCTAAGCCTGACGAACATGATCGTTCAGCGGGCGTGATGTTGTCGAGGTCGCTTGTCCCGGATACGGGCGCCAGCTTCATCCGATCGGATTTGGACCTTCGCGACCAAGGCGGCTATCTGTCGATCACACGAGCGCGGGACCCAGCACCTTTCAGCCCCTGCTAGTACTTCGCAGCCTTCGGTCTTGGCGGTCTAGTTGTGCTTCGCCGACGAAAGAAGGCCTGTTCCAAGACGGGATGTGGACGCTCCTCTTCGTCGTCTAACGAACAGTCCCAAACCGGCAACCAGGCCCAGAATCGAGGCTGGCTCTGGCACCGCGGAATTGCCGAGCCCTTGGCTCACGCTCAGCGTGTACAACGAGGCATCTGCAAACGTCGGATCAATGTAGACATAGGGGTCCAACGTTGCGAACGACTTCAACGAAACGTTGTAGCCACCGTCGTACACCGTCGCGTTTGTATACATCGTGAGCGAGACATATCCCTTGTTGGCCCTCAAGTCAAGCGACGTGTTTGTGAGGAATGTGTTGGTCGTCACGACCGAACCGGAGCCCATCTGGTCTGCGGTAGAGGCATAGTGACTTGAGAAGAGGTATGAGTTGTTGGCCGTGTCTATTGAGTTGATGTCCAGGTAAGCCGTCGCACCTGCTTCTGCGGTAGCCCCAATGCCGGAGACCTCAACGGCGGTTTTTGAGCCCATTGACGCTCACGATGATGGGGACCTTGATGTTCTGCGGTCCCGAGATGGTGACGTAATACTCCAAGTTCGAATAGCCGCTTGCCGAAGCTTTCGTTGTCTCCGCGTCCGTGGTCAAAATCGGCACAGGCTGAAGGAGAATATCAGTCCCTGCGTGAGCCAAAGCACCGGAAGGCAAATTTATGTAGTCCGAGGTCAAATCTATTGGGATGTCGGAGGTCTTGAATCCACCGTTCGTGAGCACATGCTCCTCAAAGAAAGGAGCGGGGGGATCGGCTTGCGCCACGGGCACCAAAACGGCGACAAGTATCGCAACGGATGCGAATTGTTGAGTTCTCTTTCGGTCGTGATTCAAAAGCAAAGTGGTTTATGTTGCCCCAAGAACTACCGATTCGCTCATCAAATCCGCAGCAAGAATGCTAGGATTTATATATAATATGTTACTTATATAAGTGAAATATTGTATGATGTGAGGATGGATATCAGTCAGTTTCTGCGAACCACTTCACGATCGGTTCGCGACGACGTTCGCGACGGTCAACCGGTAAAGGTATTGGAAGTGTCTCGTAGTTACGCGACGACGCCCGAGCGCCTTTGGGCCTTGTTCACCAGTGTCGACTGCCTCTCCGCGTGGTTTCTTCCCGTCTCGGGAGAGTTGCGGGTCGGTGGCAAGTTCCAGTTCAAAGATAACGCAGGTGGCGAGATCCTGGAGTGCGAACCCAATAAGAGGGCGTACCTCACTTGGGAGCACTTTGGCCAAGTGAGTTGGGTTGAACTCCTGTTCAGCGAGACCGAAGGAGGCGCGAGCCTCTTGCTCCGCCACGTGGCCTCGGTCCCGAAGGAGATGTGGGACAAGTTCGGTCCCGGCGCGGTGGGCATCGGTTGGGAGATGGGCTTCCTTGGTTTGGAGGAGAAGGTCTCCACCGATCGAGATTCCGACCCGGACCAAGGGATGGCGTGGATGGGTTCGCCGACGGGCATTGAGTTCATCGAAGGCAGCAGTGCTGGCTGGGCTGATGCCTCCATCGCCGCCGGCACCCCGGCCGATGAGGCAAAGGCCGCAGCGGACGGATCGAGCGGGTTCTATAAGGGCATCGCTTGAACGCATTTGACGTCCTTGGCGACCCGGTTCGCCGGCGAATTCTGGAGCTGCTTCGAGACGGAGAGAAGTCCTCCGGCGAGATCGTCGTCGAGATCAGCTCAGAATTCGGGATCACCCAAGCCGCCGTCTCGCAGCACCTCAAGGTGCTGCGGGACTCCGGCTTCGCATCCGTAGTACCCGACGGTGCCCGCCGCATCTATCATTTGCAGCCGACTGCGCTTCGCGACGTCGATCAGTGGCTCGAAGGATTCCGAAACTTCTGGCACGCTGGCTTCGACGCGCTCGCCGAAGAAGTGCGAAAATCAGAACGATGACACGCGAAAAAGTAGTGGCCGAGCTGAGCGCTCGCGGCAACGTCAAGATGGGAGACCTACGGGAGCTGGCCAAACGGATCAAGCTCGATGCCTTGCTTTCGGCAGAGTTATGGGCAACTGGCAAACCTGATGCCATGATGCTCTCGACCCTCATCGCCAAGCCAAAGCTTCTTTCGGCCGAAGACCTCGACCGCATGGTCGGCGAGATCCCCCACACCCGAGTTGCCGATTGGTTTGGAACCAACATCCTCAAGCCACACCCGCAGAAGGAGTCGAGAAGGGAACGGTGGATGGACTCAAAGCACGAGATCACCGCTCGAATGGGTTGGAGCCTCACCACCGAAAGGGTCATCAAGAGCCCCGAAGGGCTGGACATCTCAGCCTTGCTCGATCGCATCGAGAAGGAAATGGGCTCCGCACCTGAGGACGTGAAGTGGACCATGAACTTCTGCCTCGGTGAAATCGGAATCAACCACCCCAAGCATCGCGATCGTGCCATTGCCATCGGCGAGAAGGTCGGCGCCTATCGCGACTATCCGACTTCAAAAGGTTGCACCTCGCCCTACGTACCGATCTGGGTAGCCGAAATGGTTAGCCGCCAATCCGTCTAGATGCGGCCGCGGCCGCTCCCATCGCCACAGGGCCAACCACCCCAAGAAGTATTTCCATCGCAAGCGTATAGACGAGTCGCACGCTCAAGAACGGGCGGTTGGCTCGGGCGTCTGCAACCGTCGATAATCCAAACCCACCCAAGTTGCAGCAGTGGGCTGCGACGACCACCCAGTAACGGATGGAAGCATCGACTGGAGCAACGAACGCCAAAACGATCAACCCCCAGGTCATTGCTTGCAGAGACTTGCCGATTGAGAGCACGTGCTCTTAAGATACACATTTTAGTCGGCCTGTGAAAGATCGGTGCGCTTCCCTGCAACTTTGGGAGGGCGCGGCTGCTTCGCTTCGCCGTCCAATATTTCCGAAATACGGAATGGGGAGGGCCTCAACTTTCGTAGCCAGTTGGTCAGCCCTCCCCCACGGTTCCCCCGGGAGGGGCACCATCTCCGGACCCGCATTTCGATCACCATTCAAGTAGGCTGTGAACCCTCCTCAATGATCTCACTCGCGTTGTCTTTCCTTCTGCTCAAATCGACGCCCCACGTCACCCCCGTCTCCGATCCCAGCGTCGTCTACAGCCCCTACAACTGGTACCGGACGACTGAATACGCCCAATCCCCAAACCCGGGTGCGTACCTGAAGCTGAGCTTCACGGGAACCGAGATCGCAGTCAACGTTGACGTAGCCCCGTTGGTCTCCGCCAAAGTCCCCGAGGTCCAGTATCCCGTCGTCCGGTTTTCGGTCGACGGCGGACCTGCGATTACGCTTCAACTAAGCCCGACCACCCGAGAGATTCCTTGCTCGAAGAATCTCCGGGCCGGGGACCACCATCTGTTGCTTCAATACGTTTCCGGCTACGTCTTCCTCGACTTCTGGACTCCCGTCAACTTACTGCGAGTCACCGGTTTCACCCTCGGCGAGGGCGGCCAAACGATTCCTCCGTCGGGTTTCGCGGCCAAACAGAAGAGGAACGCGCTCTTCTTGGGAGACAGCATCACGAACGGCGATGACGACATCGCCACCATCAAAGGCGGAATCACCAATGCGGTCGACACCCAAGACGCAACCCTCGGCTATCCGGCGATCGTCGCGGCAGGCATCGGCGCAGAGTACGGCATCATCGCTTACGGCGGAGCCTCGTGGGATCACACCGCCGCCGACGGCCACACGCCTGGGCTCATGAAGTCCTTCTCAATGGTGGACAGCGTTCACTCGCGCCTCGTCAATGGGAAGTTTTCACCAGTTCCGGACGACGTCTTCGTCAATATGGGCGAGAACTCTCCTCCCTCGGGAGACGACGTTCCTAAGCTCCTCGCTCAGTTGAGAGCGGCGAGCAGTGCGAAGACCAACATCTTTCTTATCATCCCGTTCTCGGGACGATCGCGAGTTCAGTTGACCGCCGGACTCGCCTCCTATTCCGGTGCCCCCCACGTCCATCTTCTTGACCTTGGCAACAATCCTTATCTTGTCCCGGGTCGCCCCACGATGTATTCGGTTGACGGTCAGCACCCACTCGCCAGCCTTCACGCCTTGCTTGCTGCCCAGCTTGTTGCCGCGCGGAACCAGGCACTCGCCAAAGGCTAAAAGCCCCATCCGGGCAACCCGAAGGCTGCGTGCCTTGTAAGTAAAGGTGATGAAGTACATATCGCTCTTAGCGATTGCCGTCGCTTGCTCGGCCCTGTCTCGAATGGCCGTAGCGACCGACGACACGTTCGACTCGAACGGCGTGAAGATTCGGTATGTCACCGAGGGCGAGGGGGAAGCGGTCGTCTTGATCCATGGCTGGATGGGCGATTCCAGCATGTGGGGGCGAGACTCTTATGGCAACACCAAGCTCAACGGCATGCCCGGGTTCCGCGTCATTGCCCTGGATTGCCGAGGTCACGGAAAGAGCGACAAGCCGCACGACCCCGAGAAGTACGGCACCGAAATGGCGGCTGACGTAGTGCGCCTCCTAGACCATCTGAATATTAAGCGAGCACATATAATCGGCTATTCGATGGGCGCGTTCATTGCCGGGAAAGTCGCCGCCACCAATCCCGACCGGGTGATCAGCGTCATCTATGGCGGCCAAGCGCCTCTCGTTTCCGGTCCCAACAAGACCGATGCCGGAGGCGGCGAGGTCGAGGCGTTCGCCAAAGCGGTCGATGAGGGCAAGGGGATGGGCGCCTACATCGTTGAGGTCTCTCCTCCGGGAAAGAAGCCAACTCTGGAGCAAGCGAACGGGATCGCCAAGCTGTACTATGGCGGCAAAGACCTCAAAGCCTGGGCGATGGCCGGCATGAGCTTCGGCGCACTCGAAGTCTCCGCAAAGGATCTAAGAAAGTGCAGGGCCCCTTCGCTGTTCATCTATGGGGAGAACGACTCCGAGAACACGAAGAAGCGGGTGGCCGAGTGGCGCAAGATCCTCGACCGCACCGAAGAAAAGGTTGTCCCAGGTGCCGACCACATCACGACGCTCATCAAGCCCGAGTTCGGGTCTTCCATCGTCGCGTTTCTGCAGGCGAACAAGTCGAAGTAGTAATTTCGACGACGCATGGCTCCGGAGATGGTGCCCCCTTTCCGAAAGGGGGAACCGTTGGGGGAGGGGGTCCCCGCCCACCGACAAACCCCTCCGAACTCAGCGAGCGAGTTCGCATTGAGCTAGAACATATTCGCAACCGCCAAACCGACCCCGAAGGGGTCACAGAATCTTAGCCCCGGGGTTAGCGCCCCAAAAACCCCCGACCCCGAAGTGGCCCCGAAGTGGGTCGCAGACCTTTCCGGTCGCTTCGTCCCGTTTCCCCTTTGAAACTAGACATAACTCTATGTCCTAAGGAGGAGCCCTAACATCAGCTCCAAGCCTTCAATCGGAGAATCGGCCATCAAATCTTGCGGCGAGCCTCGAAGAGTCTATTCGCCTAACCCGTCGCCAAGAACCGAATCTCACCTTCGTTTAAGAAGCAAGTCTTGTCGAATAGCTTCAAATCCAAAGGGTTGGGCAAACGGACATCTCGAATGTCCGGAATCGCCCGCGAGGCCGAGTCGTAAGACCGATCGATCTGAGAAATGAAAACCATGATCAGCCCGCGTTCCTGCGCGAACGCCCGAAGTGTCCGGATCTGAATCGAAAGCTCAGGATTCTCGCGACGCTGATCGAGAAGCTGCAAGTAGTCCACAACCACCAACGTGCCCCGAGGCACCGCTCCAAGTCTGCCAACGATGTAGTCGGCGCAGATCGCATCCGAGTCATCAAACTCGAAGAGCTCACCAAACTGCGCTCGGTTAATCCCGATCGCTCGGAAGCTAACCGCGAGGTCTTTCTCGGTGTACTCGAGGGTGAAGAAGGCAGCTCGGTTGCCGGCCCTCATCGCCTCCACCGCAAGCTCCAAACTCATCAAGGTCTTGCCCTGACCAGGCCTCGCCCCCACAAGTACCAAGTCTCCCGGAGTCAAACGGGGAAACAACTTGCCAGCTGGCGCCGTTAAGGCCAGCTTCGCCGCGAGCAAACTCCAACTAGGGAAGCCCTCGGCAAGGGCGATGCGGTCAAGCGCTTCGTGAAGCGGCACGTTCTCCTCTCGAGACAAGAGCTTCGCCTTGCGCTTCAGGTGATAGATCGGTGCAGACAGTTTCATCAACAACCTCCTATTCCGAGCCAGTCTCGCAACCCCTCCTTATGCGTGCGCTCGAACAGTCGGTTCGACGATTGGATAGCCCAGCGTGAATTTCGCTTTCCCATTCGGAGGGAGGAGGCGTGGGCCACGCCTAGATCGAATTATAACCCGGCTGCCCATGGGAAGAGATATGGTCCGGAGATGGTTCCCCTTTCCGAAGGGGGAACCGTGGGGGAGGGGGTTGCGCTCACCGACTGCCCTCTATACGCCGCGTCTCAGAAGAGACATCGGCTTCGCGGCCGGGCGACTCAGGCCGGCAAAACTTTCAACCGGCCTTAGACCAAAACGAATACGATCCCGACCCAATCCGCAGGATCGTCTTGCCCGCACCCGTCTCAACCAAAACAACCCCCGCCACCTTGTCCAAAGGCGAACCGCCTTCGGTGACCGCTCCCCCAACGGGAATGATCACGGTGGCCGTCGTGTTCGCCGGGATGGTGACGTCCAAGTGGAAGCCATCGGAGGCCTTCCGCCATGAAGACAAAATCAAACCGTGCGGAGACTGGTGCGAAGCCTTCGCCCAAGTGAGATCTCCGACCGGCTGAGGGTGGATATCGATATGAGAGAATCCCGGGTTCTCTAAATCAAGCCCAATGCCCGCGATCCACTGAATGAACCAGTTGCTGACATCGCCAAACATGATGTGATTGAGCGACGATTCGCCCTTCCAGTCTTCCCAGAGCGTGGTCGCCCCTTGTTCCATCCACCAACCCCAACCCGGTTGCTCCTTCCGAGCCACGATTTGGTAGGCGAGATCAGATCGACCCTCTTGTGAGAGCACCCGAAGCAGGTACTTCGCGCCAAGGATTCCCGTGTCGATATGCCCTTGATCGGTCACGTTCTTCACCAATGCGGCAAAGACCGAGGGTCGCCGATCCGTCGGAACGAGGTCGTAATAGAGCGCCATCGAGAGCGCCGTTTGGCTACCGTTGGCATAGGTTCCGTTCGCGTAAAAGTGCTTCTCAACCCCCGCTTTCACTTGGTCGGCGAGGTCGCCAAATCTCTTGGCATCCGCGTCCTTGCCCAGCAGCTTTGCCGTCTTGCTCATGATTTGGGCGTCCACGAAGAGATACACGGTCGAGGTGTAAGTGCTTGGCGTCTGAGTGGACCAAGGCAGCCAGTCGCCCAGACTGTCGAACGTGAGAACGCCGTCCTTCAACTCGCCGGCTAACGAATCCACGTACCGACTCAGCTTCTCGTAGTGCTTCGCGAGGACGGTTTTATCCTTGCCATAAAGGTAGAGGTCGTACGCGAGAATCGGATAGGCGCTGTCCCAAGCGGGATGCCGTGCTCCGCTCCCCCAACCGCCGGTTGGCACGATGAGGGTCATGAGCCCGGTGTCGGATTGAGTGTCGGCCAGGTCATCCAGCCATTTCGTGTAGAAAGGCGCCGAGCGGTAATTCACGAGGCCCGCTTCGGCTGCAAGCTGCGCATCGCCCGTCCAGCCGTTCTTCTCCCGCTGAGGGCAGTCGGTCGGGATGTTCTGGGCGTTGCTCAGGAACGCGTACCGAGTGGCGTGTTGAATCCGGTTGAACAACTCGCTCGAGCACGAGAACTCACCCGCAGTCTCAAAAGCGGTATGCGCGAACCGTCCCTCGAAGGTGCTCAAAGAAGGCTTGGTAGGTAGTCCCGTGACTTCCATGTAGCGAAAACCACTGTAAGAGAACCGCTGCTCCCAGACTTCCTCGCCGATGCCTTTGCAAATGTAGGTGTCGGTCTGGAACGGCTGGGGCGGATCGGCCGTGGCCATGAATTGCTCGATCTGCGAGCGCTCGATCATCCCGTCTTTGCCGACATGCTCGCTGTACCGCATCGTCACCTTCGTGCCCGCGGGCGCATTCAAGTGCAGGCGGGCGTGGCCGGAAAAGTTCTGCCCGAAGTCCACGATGTACACGTCCGGCATTGGGTTGGCGATGCTCTTCGCCTTGATCGTTTCCGAGATCACTACCCCCGCACACGCCCTCGGCGTGAGTTCGCCGCGTGGAGCGTCAAGTTTGTTAGCGGTCGACCATGCCGAGTCGTTGTAGCCAGGTCGATCCCAGCCGGTCAGTTCCTTTCGCGCATCGTAGGTCTCACCAGTGTAGATCCCATCGCGAAGGATAGGCCCGGTGCCTGCTTTCCAAGATGTGTCGGAGGTGATGTACTGGGTCGGGCCATCTGTCAATTCGATGGCGAGCACCAGTCGCATGCGCGGACGGCCGCGCCAGTGGGCTCGGTCAAAGTTCCAGGTCGCCTTGTCGTGAACGTCGTACCAACCCGTGCCCAGCACCGCGCCGAGGGCATTTCGGCCGGCTTTGATGAGGGACGTCACGTCATAGGAGACCGAAAGAACGCGCTTGTCGAAGTTCGTGTAGCCAGGCTCTCGCTCCGTTCCCGGGGCAACCGGTTGGCCGTTGGCATGAATCTCGGCGTAGCCAACTCCCGCAACGTAGATTCGAGCCCGACGTACATGACCTGTCACATCGAATTGCTTGCGAAGGAACGGTGCTGGATGTTCGCCTGCAGGGCCTTCGATGCCGATCCACTCGCTGCCATGCCATGCCGGCTCAGCCGTCAGCCCCATCTCCCAGTGGTGAGTTGGACTCCACGCCGAGGCGGTCCCCTTCTCGTCCCAGACTCGAACCTTCCAGAAGCATTCGTCTCTCGACCCCAGAGGCTTGCCCGCATATTCGATTTGGCTGGTATCGGCCGACTCAACGCGGCCGCTATCCCACAGGTCGGGGCCACCTTCGGCCGTCTTGGAGGCGACGATTTGATAAGCGCTTTGCCTCCAACTCCGAATTGAAGCCTCATCGATCCAGCTCAGCCGAGGCCGCGCGACCCCGATATTGATCGGGTCGGTCAGGTACTCGCAGCGCAGGTCGGAGGGTCGAAACGTGGGTGTTGCCATGTGAGTTACCAGGAGAAGTCCGGCCAGAAAAGTCACGCATCCTTTTACCTGAGCCTCGCGCAGCGAAAGATTCCGGTCAAACTATTGAATTAATGCTTGCACTCGTCTTTGCCGCCGCTGTCCTCGCCCCTAGCCCCGATCCCGTGAAGCTTCCCGCATTCACCACTTGGGACGGGAAGTCGTTTGCCGGCATCGCGATCGGGACGACGGAGAACGATCTCGGCAAGCAGGTGCCGAAAGGCAAAACGGTAGGCCCAGACCCTGCGTCAGTCAGGATTGCTACCGAGAAGAAGAACTGGATCCTCGCTGCGATCCTTACGGAGACCAACAACAAGGGCAAGGTCGCCGGATTCACGATCGACCTCGAGAAGAACGAGCCTATTCAATCGTTGGAGTCGCTTGAGACCGATCTCGGCAAAGCTGACTTCACCGCTTACCCGGCAACGAGGTTTGGCGATTGGTCGTTGCGGGTGTGGTCGTCAAAGGGAATTGTTGCCGCAGTGAGCAACGGCGGGCGACCGCTCGTCCAAAAGATCCTGCTCGCGCCGCCGGATGTCCTTGTCAAGACACTGGACCTTTGGGATCGCAAGGAAACTTCGATTCAAAACCTTCCCCACCTAGACGTTTCAGGGTTCGATATCAGCGCTTCGGCAGACCCGAAGAATAAGAACATGGAAGATGATATCGAGGGTTATGCCCGTCGCCGCGCGCGCAAGCTAATGGACAGCGATGGCGGGCCAGGTTGGCAGCCAACTCGAGACCGAGGAACTCGAATCAGGGTCTCGTACAGCCTGAAGAAGGACAGCAAGACGACCACCTTGAGCGGTTCCCTAGACGTGTCCTACAACGGCCCTCTCGGCAATATTTCATGCTCGCAGTCGGAGAGCCAAACCGTCGATCACGACTACCGGGACCGCATCGAATCGATCCTCGATCGGATGATGGACAAGCTGGAGCAGGAACTGTCGAAGAAGTTCGAGCGCCTTGCCTGGCAGGCCGAGTGGCGTCAGTTCACCGGGCTTTGCAGACCGAAGGCCTAAGCTGGACGAATCTTGAGATTCGAGAAATAGGCTTTCGTGAATCCGGCGACCCACAATCCCACCTTGCCGTGCACGTCGCCTCGAAAGAGGCCGTGCACCAGCATCGTGGGCTCTTTCGCATCGTTGACGTAGAACTTTGCCTCCGCGCCCTGAACCCAGATCTTCACATGGGTCCACGCGCCAAGTTCTAGGTCCGCATAAGTCTCGAATTTCCCTGGCTTCTGCTTGCGAAGGACATCCCAGGTGTAAGTCGGGACGCTGCAGTACTGAACTGAGCGATTGCGGCGCTCTTGGTCGTCAGCTCGGCCGTTGGTCATCCGAAGGTAGAAGTTCTCATAGGTCTGCATGTCGTCGCTACCCCGAAAAGCGATACCAACAAAGCTTCGGGCACCGGGAGGAGCGTTGTCGGTGAGTAGACCGGCAAGGTCGAATTCGATGGTTCCGTTGTGGAAATCGGCACCCTTTACGATCGCCGTGACTCCGGAGAGCGGGTCAAGTTCTTCAGTGATCAGAACGGCTTTTCTGCCGCGGTAGACACCCGACCCGAGGTCGGCTGCCTCAAAACAAGCCCCTTTGTCGTGTCGAGCGGGTAGATCCGTTCCTGCGGCGAAAGCATCACAAGAGAGGCAACGAAAGCAAACATGGTGCCCGCTACTACTTCGAAACAATAGGAGCCGGTTCCTTGGATGCGGCTCCGATCACGACGATTATGTGGTCGGAGGGGACCGAAAAAAGAAACAGGTGTATCCTTCCAATGATGTTGCAGTTACTAGTTGGTATCGCGATCCTGCTGAGCCAAGGCGGTTCCCAAGATACGAAGTCAGTTGACGACGTCCAGAACCGGATCGACGAGGCAAATAAATCCGATAACAGCAATCGGCCGGGCCCCGATTCGGTTTACAAGGGAAAGGTTCAGAAGGATCCGGCGACCGGGAAGCCGGCCGACACGGTCGACGGCATCGCACACCTGAACCTGCACATCACCTACCACTTGGCGTCTAAGAACGGTTCCGAGGAGATCTATCGAGACTCGTGCATCAATGCTTGTCAGGGAACGAGTAACTCAACCCATGAGGAATGTAAAACGGGATGCGATGTAGCCTGCACCAAAGACCACAAGAAGGAGCTGCGGGCGGCCAGCCACTACGCCGAAATCGGGGGCGTTAAAGGTCGATTTCGGTTGGCAAAGTCAATCGTGGATGCCGGCGCTTCTCAATCAGGTTTGGCCCCTCCCGGATACTATCGACTGACTCCCGACGATGTCCTGAAATCGCTTGGTGACCTCGCAAAGCAGACGTTCACTACCGACGCAGGGCATCCCGCGAACTCTAAGCCCTGTACGACAACCAACATCCTGTACCACGAAGACCAATACGAGCTTCAAGCACTCATCACCGTCACGATGACCGTACGCACCGCGGCAGGCTCGGAAGAGGAAACCGTGAAGCAGGGAACCGTGCCCCTCGCGAGCATCTGGATCGCCAATCAAAAGCCGCGCCTAACCGACACCGCCGTTTGCGGTTGCAAGAAGGAGCCGCCGAAAACCACAACCGGGATGCTTGGCCTGCAACAGCAGGACGGGCTTTTTGTGTCGTTGCCAACGACGACTTCCACGATGGGCTACAACGAGCTAGTAGGTCGAGACAAGGGCGCAACTTACCAGCTCGCCGCGACATGCAAGGACATGAACTCGTGCGACTTTGTGATGACCGGCGGGATGGAAATCATGACGATCCCCTGCGGTACGAGGCTGGTGCCGGACAAGCCAAGCGCCCAAATCATGGTGACGATCGATGACGCCGTCGTAACCCAAAACACCCTCGCTTCGATCGGCGGCGGCGCCTATTTCACCGTCCATGTGCGTGCGCTCTGCACTCAAATGACTAACCACATGCCCGATCCGAGCGTGAAGTATCACGTCGCCGTTCAAGGAGACCCCACGATCCTGGCGCTCGCCACCAAGATGTCCAATGAACGATTTAGAGGGCCTTGGGATCAAGCGCGGATGTGGATTCACACCAATGGAGCGTCCCTAGAAGCCATCAACAATGTGCTGCTCCCCGGAATCCAGCCGGGCCGATATCGAGAGCTTCTCTGCGATGTTTCCCAGATGGGCACAAATGCCGGAGAGCACCGCCAGATCGACGCTCTCCTCACACCAGAGGAGACGATGGCCTACGGCATCGCCCCCGAGCCAATCGAATGGGCCGTCCAAGTGATGTCCAAGGGGCGAGGCAAAGAACTCGGCGAGTACGCCGCCAAGCATGGAGGGGAACTCTTCGCGCAGGACGACAAGGATCGACTCAAGTTCTCCGCCCTTTTGGTTCAAGCGATGATGTCAAGCTCAAGCGACGACGTCCACAAGGGCGCTTTCGCAGTGCTGACAAAGGGCTTGCCCGCCGCCAAACGTGACGGGTTCGGTGAGGCGGGAGGCTTCGACGGGCTCACGAATTGGCTCTTGAGCAAGAACCCTTCCGACGTGAAGTTTGGCCTGGACGTCATCGAACAGTTGCAATTGAAGGGGTTTGACGACGAGTTGGCGATGGCGGCGGTTGGTGCGCCATCCAAGGAGCTGAAAACCCGCGCTGCGACACTGGCAAAAGGCAGCTAGATAGCTACACCTTCACTATGTCCACCGATTCTTTGCTAAATCCGAGCCGCTCGTAGAACTCGTGTTTGTAGGTGAAGAGGTAGACGAAAGCGCCGGGAGACGCCTCTCGCACGATGTCGAGGGCCTTTTCCATCATCGTGGTTCCGATGCGCTGGCCCTGCCAATCGGGCAAGACGGGCACATCCCAAATGCTGTACCAACCCGGTGCGTCGAGCATGATGCGGACGGTGCCGATCACCTCGCCATTGGACTTAAGGGCGACAACCCCAGCGTACATGCGCTCGTATACGTCGACTGCCACATCGCCCTTGTAGAAATCGCTGCCGACGACACTGCGGTATTCGTCAACCGTTGGGGTTCTGCGAATCGCGGGAACGTCCGCGGCAGCGAAGATTGGCGACGACCCGGTTAGCATTGGAAAACCTTACCGTTTCAACTCGACTCTCGGAAAGCCCATCAGGCATTCATCCTTTCGCTTACGATCCGCCATGCACGAAAAGGCCTGGCGCCTGATGCCCCTCCACCCGCTATCCGAAGCGTGACGAACTTGATTTTCTTGGCTCGACCGCCTTCTTGGGTTTAGGGCAGCCCTGCCAATACGTCATCCATTTACTCTGCGCAGTGCCTCCAAACTCTCACTTTTGTGGCGGTAACCTACGGGAATGGCTGGGACAACTCTCTACGAGCAAATCGGTGGATTCGATCAGGTTCTTGCGCTTTGCCGACGGTGGCATGGTCTGTGCATCGCCGACCCGCTCGCGGGGCACCCGTTCGAGCACGGGATGCATGCCCAGCATGACGAACGCCTTGCCGCCTATTTGTCGGAAGCCTGGGGCGGCCCGGCGCTCTATTCGGCGGGCTACGGCGACGAATCCCAAGTGCAGAGAGTCCATGCCGGAAACGGAATTCACGTCGAACTCGACGAGGCGTGTTTGATCCTTTTTGATAAGGCGGTCGACGAAACTGGGATGCCCACCGATGGGGCGGCGAAAGCTAAGGCATATTTCCGGCGAGCGACCGAGGAGATGAACCGGTTCGAAGCCCAGGATGCCGTCGTCCCCGAGGGCCTTCCGTTCAACTATGCCTAGCCCGCTATGCTGACCGACTACGACGGGCCCACGATCCGGATCGGTCGCGAGCCTCCTTACAATCCCCACTTCTACGACGTGGTCCTGAAGTGGATCCATGATGAGCACCCGGCGTGCGTTCCGATGTTCGAGCTCTGTGGCCTCCCGTTTGAGCCGACCGATTGGGCGGGCTGTCGGCTTTTCGTGGCCTGGATTCAAGATCCCTCGGAATTGGAAGCGCCGGAGATCCACCGAAACCTGGTGGCGATCGGCGAGGCGTGCGACCGCCGAGGCATCCGAATCGTCAACCGAGCGGAATGTCAATCGCACCTGACCAAGTTGGAAGCGGCTCGTCGGCTGAGAGCCGCCGGGATTCGCACTCCAAATGTGGTTCCCGTCCGGAATCGTGAGGAGCTGATAGAGAACTTCTGCGGTTTGAATCCGCCCATCGTCGTGACCTCAAACGTGGGCCATGCACGACCGTGTCTTTTGGTCGAGAATAGGGAAGATGCCCAAAAGGTGCAGATCACCAATTTCCGGCAACCGGTTGCCACGGAATTTGTCGATGTCCGAAATCCGAAGGATGGGCGGGTGCGAAAGTATCGGTGCACGGTCATTGGGGACCGAGTGGTCACTAGCCACATGCAAACCTCCGAGAACTGGGTGACGAGGGGAGCGAGCCGCGTGAAGGACGTGCAAACGCGAGAAGAGGAGATCGCTTACCTCATCACCCCTGATCGATTCGAGGCGAAAATGCTTGCCGCTCGACGAGCCCTCGAAGTTGACTTCATCGGCATCGACTACGGAATCGATGCGAGCGGAGAGCCCGTGATCTGGGAGGCAAACCAATATCCCGAAATGGACTTGGCCCGAAACGAAGTGTCCTACCAGAACTTTGCGACCCAAAGGGCCATCGCCGCCCTGTTGCTCACCTACCTCGAATGGGCGCAAATCGAGCCCTCCGCCAAGCTCATTCGGCAGGCCAGCTACGAAGACTAGAAGTACCTCGGCGTGGCTGAAAATACATCTACGTTACATCTCCGTTACAAGCGCCAGCCTGGGAAAAAACGCTGGTCTACTAACGGTCATGAAGACGACACGATTGATCAACTTCGGGCTGCTGGGGCTCGCTGGACTTGCCGTAAACGGTTGCGGCGGAAGCGGTGGCACCGCGCCGCATGCAGAGGTTGAATTTGTTTACGTTTCAACTTTTGGAGCGCTCCAACAATTTCGGGTCTCCTCAACTGGCCAGCTTGTCCCCCTTTCCCCGGCCACCGTGCCAACGCCAAGTTCGGCAGGCGTTGCGGCGACCTCGGATAGCAAGTACATGTATGTCACCAACGAGGCCGATAACTCGGTATCCCAGTTCTCCATTGGTGCCGATGGCACCCTCACCTCGATCGGCGCCAACGTTCCCACGGGGCAAGAGCCACTTTCGGTGGTTATCTCGCCGGATGACAAGTTTGTGTATGTCGTGAACGACGCGGACAGCAACATCAGCGAGTATTCGATCGGCTTGACCGGACTCCTAACTCCCCTCGCGACGCCGACCATCCCCGCATCTCACGACGCCTTCCAAGCAGGGATCTCGCCAAACGGGAAATACCTCTATGTTGCTTGCAACACCGGCAACAAGCTCAACGGCTACTCGATCGGCGTTGACGGCCAGCTCACCGCCCTTGCAGTGCCGACATACAATATCGGAGCGCCCTATGCGGCGGTGTTCTCCCCAGACGGAACTCGCCTGAGTGTGCCGGTTAACAACACGTCGATCACCACCTACACCGTCCTGTCGGATGGTTCTCTAGGTGCTCCGATCAGCACTCCGACCACGAACGCACAGCCCCTCGGCTTCACCTACTCGATCAACGGCCAGTTCGCCTATGCGAGTTGCTTCGAGGGCGGCGTGGCCGGCACTCAGGTCTCGCAATACAGCGTTGTCAATGGCAACCTCGTTCCGCTGACCCCGGCGTCGGCAACCGCAGGCAC
>JBBQFM010000060.1:0-21635 GCA_038321975.1 Fimbriimonadales bacterium
GTCGACGAAAACGCCTCTCTGATACCGACAGCCCGTCTGCCCTTGGCGAATGAAACCTCCGCGAAACCGAGGATGGGTGGCCAAGTGGAACCGAGAGGCGTGGGAAGGCAGCGTAAGCTGCTCGCGGAGTTGATGGCCAACATCGAATCCGAGTAAGAAGCAACCCGAAAGACGGCCCAGCGTATGCTGAGGGTGGATGCCAGTTCGAATCAGCAAATGGAAACTGGACCAACCGACCATGACGATCATCCATAGGGTGGGCTCTTGAGAATTCGGGTCTCGGACTGGGATCCGGAAGTTGCCATTCCGGACGGACGGTTCGGCAGGGTTCTGTTCAAGACGCGGCTCCATGCATTGGCATTCGTGGCGGGCCTAACTCTCGCTTACTTCTTTGCGCCTTGGATGGCCTTACTTGTTGTCGCTTACGTTGCCGCCAAGCCTTTGGACCTTCGTCCATTTGGTTCGCGGCTGGACCAGCAAGCTCGCGACCAGCTATTCGAGCAATATTCCGACCTCCCCGAAATTGAGGAGCATCCGGTCGAAATCCACCTCTACTACGAGGAGACGAAGTATGGGACCGACACGGGAGTGCTGTGTGTGGTGGATGGCTGGCTGCACTTCACCGGCCTTACGAGTTCCTTTTCGATCGCCCGGCAGCACGCTGAGCGTGCTTACAAGTTTCGGCAAGGACAGGGCCGAAATTGGGACGGGTACATCCCGACTGAACTGCCCTTTCGGGTGCACTACACGGCGGACGCTCCTCGCTACGCCATTGCCTATCGGCTATTGGAAGAGAAGAACGAATCTCACCAATCTCTCGTCTTCCAGCGGTGGGTGAGTTCGCAAGTGGAACATGACGGAGCCCTGCCCCAATCAGTCTTCCCACCCAATCTGCCGTCACGAATCTCGATGGGACCAATTTGGCGTCTGACTGTTATCTCGCTGGCTTATTGGGTCGCCGGGGTCGCGATCCTTGTGAGCCAAGGACTACATTCGACACTCGTTGTCGCGGCGCCATTTGCGCTGATCTGCTTTTTGCTTGCTCGGCGAGCGGGTCGGAAGGCAGGTTCGGATACCTTAAACCTTCGCCTCATGACCGCCCGAGCCCGGAGCGGCTCCGTGGAGCGGAGCGCCCTCTACTCGTGGGCCCGACGGGAAGTAGAGTCTAAGGAGCTGACGGGATGAGCGAAGAAATCGTGAGCCGCTGGAGAATCGACTTCATTCCGATCGAACATGGACCAGCCCCAGTCAACTAAGAAGAAATCCGAAGTTGCCGGTTGGGCACTTGATCCAAACGTCGATCACCGAAAAGTGGGCTTGACGAAGGTCCGCAACCGCATCGTGCTGGTCCTCATCCTCCCGAGCATCGCGCTTATTGCCGCATTAATGCAGCCGTCCGCAATGCCGGCAATGCTCCTTTTCCTGTTCCCGATGACCCTTCCGTTCTACTTGAACCCAACGCGGAAGACCTTTCTTCGAGCCAAATCTACCCTTTTCGACCGGGATGCTCCCTATCTGCAATTCCCGTTTCAGGTTCAGATCTGGACGCAAGGCACCAAAGTGGGCGAGGATGTGGGGATGGTTCACTTCGAGGATGGTTGGCTTGCTTTCCAAGGACTCGAGACGACCTTTCGAGTCTCGACCGACGACGTGCTGGGCGTCTTTCTCAGAGGAGGATTCTCGGCCATTCGGTCCGCTCTTGCCGAACCGTACTACCTTCCCGCGTCCGCTCTTGCGGTCTACATGATTGGCGGACGGCGCTACACCCTGGTGATCACGGACCCGACGGCAAGCCAGACCAACCGTAAAGACGAAACCTTCCTGCGCCAGCTTAGAACCTGGTCTCACTGCAAGCCAACGGACCCCGAAGTGCGAACGATTCTCCCGCCCCGCGCCCATCCTCACGCCGACCTCTATTTCTACTGGAAGGCGTCGACTATTCCAAGTTTGATCGTCCTCACTTTCGGGATGACCTTCGCATTCAGCTCCACCCTCGGCGGGTCGATCTCGCTACCTGCAATTGCAGTGGCCCTCCTCTTTGACATTCTCATCTTGTTCGTCTACATCCGCAACCGCAACCAATTTCGCAAGCTCTTGGAAGACCTGGAAACCGACCTCCAACCGCCTCAACCGATCATCGTCGCGAAACACCCCGGTGACTCCGTCTGGACTACCCCAATCGGTTCACCGAAGGTCGTGCCGGAGGGACTCATAAACGTATACGTCCGGCCAGAGATCTGCGAGGCCCTCGAAGCGTTCAAGAAAAACCCCAACGCGACCAGGACAATTCCCTATCCTTGGCCGGAGTAAGGGAGTGGCTGCCTGGCAGGGCTGAAAATGTCATTCTGAAGGAGCCCCAGCGACTGAAGAACCCCTACCCTCACCGAGAGATTGACGCTTCAAATTCCAGCACCCCGAAATTAAATGATGGAGATCGACAAACCAACGGCCTCCACAGGCATCGAACCCGCTCGAGTGTCCCAATGGCGGATCGATCCCACCGCAGACTTCAGGCCGATCAGGTACATCGCTGACGCGGCGAAATCGAACTGGATCATCCCGGCATGCGCTGTCCCAATCTTCGTTGTGATCTGCGGAATGTGGCACTCACTGATGCCAATCGCGGGGATGATTCCGGCGCTGTTAGCTGCGTTCACAACAAAGAAGATCCTCCGGTAAGGCCGACCGGCAGATGCGGGCGCTCGAAGCCGATCCTTCACCCGTCGACCAGTACCCAGTTGACTTCCGGATTTGGACCAACGACACGGCAATTGGCGAAGATCGAGGTATTGCCTACTTTGCCGATGGGTGGCTGTGCTTTGAGGGGCTTCAGTCGCACTTCAGCCTTCGGCCAGAGGACATGTTCTCCGTCCGGGATGAAACCGATTTTGCATCGAACGAGTTCGACGGCCTGAAGTTTCCTTTCAAGATCCAGTACGTGCTCGAAAATCGAACCTTCACCCTAAAGTTTCGACCTCGCAAACACTCAAATGGTCAAATGAACGCCTTCTCTCTGGCATTCAAGGCTTGGGAGCACCCGTCGGGCGAATGGCTGAGCGAGGCCACGGTCTATCCGCCTGCTCGGGTCCACCCAAACGCGCCAAATCAGTTACTTGCACCGGACCTTCGGATGGCCCTCTATGCGGCATGGCTCATTTGGGCCGCCGTTGTCTTCAGGGATTTGACCTTGATTTGGTGGGTTTCCATAGCAGTCATTGAACTGCTCATGCTGGGTTATGTTTTGCGCCGGCGTCGCCGTTTCAATCAACTCGTCCGAGGTCTCGAGGCAAGCTTCCCCGAGTTGCCCGCAAATGTATCCTAGACAAGATGGAGACCGGGAAACCCAAGAAGCAAAACCTCTCTCCCATCGTCGAACCCAAGCGAGTCGCTGAGTGGCGGATCGACACAAGCCGAGACTTCCGACCGTGGAGCATCGCGCGGACCCGAATCAATCGGCAGGGACAGTGGACCGCGGTCGGGCTCGTGGTTACTGGGGCCGCGTTCTATCTCGGAGGGGCCATCCCGCTGGCGATTTACACGCTGACCCTCCCGATGCTGCCGCTGTTCAACGCCTACGTCACGCGGCAAGCCGACGAGGAGATGCGTAGACTGGTCGCCGACCCCTCACCGGCCGAACAATTTCCGGTGGACATCGAAGTCTGGACCAGCGGCTACCAACTTGGCGAGGATCGCGGGGTTGCCTTCTTTTCGGAGGGATGGCTCAACTTCGAGGGGATAGATACCTGGTTCAGCTTCTCCAAGAGCGATACCGTGGGCGTGTACACAAATCGGCGAGACTCGACCCTGCGGACCGAGTTCGGCGGGGACGCTGCCGGCGCTTTGCCGATTCGGGTGATCTACGAAGTCGACGGCCGAATCTTCATCCTCGCGATGAGGTGCCGCGAATCGTTCACCGAAAAGGAACCTCTCTATAGCCTCCCAGATACCTTCATGAACCAGTTTCTAACGTGGTCGGGCTCGCCAACAAAGCGCCTGGGCGAAGAGATTATGCCGCCCGTTTTGCCGCACCAAATGCGACCTTACTTCGCATTTCGGTCTGAGGCGCTGATGAACCTGTACGCGATCGTCGGCGTGGTCTTCTTTTTACGGGCGTTTAGCTACGCATTTCTCGACTTCTTCATGTCGATAGCCCTCGCGACCGTGCTCATCATCTTCTTCGCGGGAGCAAGGCGGAGCGATGCCCGCTTTGAAACGCTATCGAAAGAGTTGCGCGATCGGCACTTTGGAACCAAGAATCAGCTGCCCCTCCAAACTCAAGAAGGCGGGAAGGACCATCCGGTCCTTCCCGCCTCCGAGTGACCGGGAGCCTATCGACCCTTGGCTCTCAACTTGGCCTTGAGAGCGAGGATTTCCGCGCGCTGCTTAGCTTCGAGCGCTTTCCTTTGTCGAAGCTCAGCTTGAAGCTTCGTGTACCTGGAGTTGCCTCTCTGGGCGTCCAGCTGGCTCAACTTAGTAAAGAGCGCCAAATCCGAAGACTTTGTGAGGCGTCTCGCCTTTTGCTCGTCAAGCATCTTCTCCAAAATCCTCTTGTCGACCGAGTTCTGAGATTTGGAGATGTCTTCGGCAAGCTCCTTCTCCAGCACCATCTTCTCGCGGTCGTTGTTGGCCCGACCTGCCTGAGCGGCGAGCTTTTCGCTAAGAACTCGCTCGTCCGATTCTCGAACGGTTCCGACGGCTCGCTCGGCGATGACCTTTTCGTCGGCAGACGCTTTCTCGATTACATTGAGCTCGGTGCGTTCGGCTACGTCTCGCGGTCGGCTATCTCTTGACGCCATCACTCTCCTGATCTCATCACGCTGCTTCGCTGATTTCGCGGCGAATACGGAGTCTGCCGACGCCTCTCGTTTCTGGGCTCGTGCGAACACCACTTCGGCCTTCTCTTGTTCGGCCCTCACCCGCCGCACCTGTGAGACGTAGAAGAGTTCATTTGCACGGAGCTTGCCGGCCTTCAGCTGCTTCTGGCGACCCTGGAGGCGCTCCATTTCGGCCTGCTTTTTTAGTAGCATTGCTCGCTCAGCCAGGAGTTTGGACTTTTGCATGCTGAGGTCCTTTCGGGCCTCCGCCATCGCGAGTCCGGCCTCTCTCTTTTGGTTGACAGCACTCCTTCGCTGCGCTTCCACGTCCGCCCCTTGTTGGGCGACTTGGGCAGCCTGCTCGGCCTCAATTTTGCGGTCGATTTCTGCCTGCTTTTCCTGATCCACTTGCAGCCCGATGGTCGGGTTAGTTGGGGCTTGAGGTACCGGCCGGAGGGCGGCGATGCCAATGACGGTGGTTAAGCCGAGGACGGCAATGGCCAGTCCTTCGAGGGTCGAGATGCCGCGACGGTTTCGATCGCGAGCCAGGATGGCGCGAATTCGGGATTCGATTTTTGAGCGTTTCATGATGGGTACTCCAAGGCTGGCGTAGCGTAGGCGGCGAGTTCTTAGCTCGCTCGCGATTCGTAAGAGTTCGGCTGCATAGCGAATGGGCGGGATGCCGGCGGCGACAACCGCGTCATCTGCGGCCAACTCCGCTTCGGCGCGAACGACGCGCAGGGCGATCCAAGCAAGCGGGTTAAACCACTGGGCGGCGCAGGCGGCTACCGCGATCAGATTCCAAAGAAAGTCGCGACGCTTGATATGGGCCGACTCGTGCAGGATTACCGCCTCGAATCGTTCCTCCGACCACTCACTGCTCGACTTGGGAAGCAGAATGACCGGCTTCACGAGGCCCCAGGTCATCGCGACGGGAGGATAGTCGGTGTCTGCGACCTTAAGAGTCCAGCGGCGATCTCCGAGAAGAGCGGATGCTCGTTCGAACGAGTAGTCGGAGAGCTTCGTGGGCCTAGACCGTCGGCCAAGGGCGGCAAGGGCGATGAGGCCGTACGCGTGAAAGAGCAACACTGCGCCCGTCCCCACCGCCCAGATTCCGATGACCGAGGGAACCGCGATTTCCTGCTTTTCGGGGGCAGTTGCCAGGTCCGCTGCCTCTAGGACGATGGGAGCAACCGCATCTTGAACCGGAACCTCTCGTCCCTGAATGGATGCGAATGCCAGAGGCAGGGCGAGAATGGCCACGCATGCCCCGATCCAAATCGCGTGGCGAGCTGCAGCCTTGGCTCGCGCCAGGCAGCGCGCGATCACCATTGCCAGTAGGAAGAGAGTGGCGGATCCTGCCGCGTAGCCGCCGAGAACGATCCAGGTGCTGGTCATCGCCCTTCCCTCTTGGCTTGCTCTATGAGTTCGGACAAGCGATCAAGTTCCTCATTGGTGAGCTTCGAGTCCTCGCTGTCGAGCAGAGTCGCCACGACTCGCTCCACCGACCCCTCGAAGAAGGTTTTGACCACACCCTGAATCGCGCTCTTCGCAACCTGGTCTCGGGGAATCACCGTCTCGTAAACGTATCGCGGGCCCTCTGCCTGATGGGTGATGTGCCCCTTCTCTTCGAGGATGGTGAGCAGGGTGCGCACGGCGGTATAGCTCGGCGGATCCGAGATCCCTTCCCGAACGTCGGCGGCGGTCGCCTTGCCCAAAGTGTAGAGCGCGTCCATGATCTGACGCTCTCTCCGACTCAGGTCATTTCTCGAGTCCTGCTTGCTCATGCCAATAATTTGGCACTGTTTTCTCCGGCAGTCAAGAGGTAGGCCAAAAAATTGGCATTAAATTGGGACTTTTGGGAATCTTTGGGTTAGAAGCGATCGAGAAGCGCTTCCCCGATCTGAACCGCGTTAAGTGCGGCGCCCTTCAACAACTGATCGCCGGAGACGAACATGCAGATGGCGTTCGGGTTCGAAAGGTCTTGTCGGATGCGACCGACCAATACGTCGCCCTGGCCGCTCGCGTCGAGCGGGGTTGGGAATTGGTTGGCGTTCCGATTGTCGATCACCTTCACTCCGGGCGCGCTCGAGAGCACCGACCTTACGGCGTCGACATCCGGCGCGGTGTGGCCGAACTCGACGGTGACTGACTCGCTGTGGGCGCGCAATACGGGCACTCTGATGCAGGTGACGTTGATGCGAAGGCCCGGCATGCCGAGGATCTTTCGGCTCTCGGCGATCACCTTTTCCTCTTCCTCGTTGTAGCCATCGTCACCAATTCGGGTGTTGTGGCTAAAGAGATTGAAGGCGTAGATCGACGAAAGCTTGGAGGGTTCGGGGGTTTCTCCGGCGAGAACGGCGCGGGTCTCATCTTCCAAGAGTCGCATCATCGCCGCTCCACCACCGCTGGCACTCTGGTATGTGCTGACGATTAGCCGATCGATTGGCCCCAGCGCTCGAAGGGGATGAACGGCCATCAGCAAAATAATTGCCGAGCAATTCGGAACTGCGATCAGCTTATGTTCGGGCTTGATGTGGTCGAGATTGATTTCGGGGACCACAAGGGGCACATCGGCATCCATTCGATAGGCGCTCGAGTTGTCGATGACGAGCGCTCCAGCTTCGATTGCCGCTGGCGCCAGCGCCTTGGTCCGAGAGGCGCCCGCACTGAAAAACGCGATGTCGACACCCTCGAACGAGGCTGGAGTAGCCTCTTCTACAATAGTGTCTTGGCCATCGAACGGGAGTTTCTTGCCAACCGACCGCTCGCTGGCCAACAGCTTAAGAGAGCCCACCGGAAAGTTCCGGGACTCGAACAGACGTAGAAACTCATTTCCAACCGCGCCGGTGGCTCCAACCACCGCAACGCTCAAACCGCTCTTCACATTTGGAATTGTGACTCGAAAGAAGGTGATGGCGCTGAACGTCCCAACCTGTTATCCTTATTGCTGCTGACGGCAATTCGGACTCGGGTGATGTACACTCAAACGCAGTATTGGGGAGTGTTAGTGTGCGTGGCGACGGCAACGATCCTCACATGGACATAAGTTTTGATTGCGGAACATCGCCGGGCGCACTAAAGCGAACGGATATTCCGGGAACCAACCACATTCGGATCGAGAGCCTGTCTGGATCGGTGGCCAAAACGGTTACCGGAATGGCCAGCGTTCCTCAAGGTCTGAACGCGCTGTGCATTAACCTGAAGGGCACCCTTCTTGCTCGCACGAGCTCGCAAGGCAAGCTGGTCCTCATCCCGCCGCGAAGCATGACCTTCATTCGTGGCACGAAGCTCATCGTCCAAGCTGCGCGCGGCGACCATCAAACGATCGTTATCTCCTGGCAGAGTGGCCTCATGCCCCTGCTCGATCACTGGATCGTCACGCGGCCCGGCCGCAGCCCACAGTCGCCCGCCCGAGTGATCGCCTGCCGGCCTATCGACCCGCACTTCAAAGACGCGATCGCTCGATTTGACGCCACGATCGCGACTCCGAACGAAAACGCCGAGCCGCTTGTAGTCTCATTTGTGTACGAGGTTGTGGCCCGACTTATGACGGGGCTGGACCAAGTTCAACTCGCAGCGCTGCCGAGCGACCTTCCCGAAACGGTCACCCAGCTGGTGGCAAAGGTTCGCCAGAACCCTGCCCACCCGTGGCCCCTCAAGGAGGCCGCCGATTTCGCTGGCTATTCGCCGTTCCACTTCTCCCGAGTTTTCAAGAACCTGGTGGGCTATGGTTTCCACGAATATGTCGACCGCTGTCGAACAGAATGCGCGGTCGAGCTTTTGGTCACTACCGACCTTCCTGTCGACCTGGTCGCTAGCCAATGCGGATTCGGAACGACCCAGGGCCTTCGAGAATCGGTGAAGGAGTACCTCGGCCTCGTCCCTTCCGAGTTGCGTGCCGTCCCCGAGTTTGATCCGGAATAGGATCCGGTTCGAAGATGGTCCTCTTTCCTGAGAGATAGCTGCCACACCGACCCAAAGTCCCGATGCCACCAAAACCTCGGATATATTTAGAATGTTGGCTAAATATCTTCAGGAGCGAAAGTAGTGGCGATCGACGAGGTCTTCAAGGCGCTCGCCGACCCGACGCGCAGGCGCATATTGCGCATGCTACAGTCGGGCGACCTCTCCGCGGGCGAGATCGCCCAAGAGTTCGGGATCCGCGGACCCTCGATGTCCCACCACTTCAACGTGCTAAAGCACGCAGACCTGATCGAGGGCAAACGGGATGGGCAGCAGATCGTCTACTCGCTCAATACCACCGTCGTTCAAGACATGCTCGCGATGTTTATGGACGTGATGCAGCCGAAGAAAGAGCCAACCGGAGAATCCCAATGACCATTCGTCAGTCCCTGTTCGGGCAGTTCGTCTTGTTCCTGCTGTGCGCAATTTATAGCGCTTCGGTCGCCTCAAGCCTCCCGGAGACCGTCCCCATCCATTGGAACATCAACGGTCAGGTCGATGGCTACGGATCAAAGTGGGTGAGTCTTGGGATGGGGCCTGGCCTCGTCGCCCTCATGATGCTGATGACCTTGGGCTTGCCGAAGCTTTCGCCTCGAAATTTTACAATTGATCGGTTCGAGAAGACTTACGCATACACCACCCTCCTCATCGCCGGGCTGATGGTGTGCATCCACGTGATCGTGCTCCGGGCCACCCTCGGCGCTCACATGGACATCGGCCGGGTATTCATGGTCGTCCTGTTCCTCTTCTTCGCCCTGATCGGCAACGTGCTGGGGCGGGTGAAGCAGAACTTCTATATGGGAATCCGGACTCCGTGGACCCTCGCAAGTGAAAAAGTGTGGGATGCGACTCATCGCCTCGCCGGAAAATTCTGGTTCTTCGGCGGAATTGCGGGAGCGATCGCCGCCGCACTCGGCACGCCGATGGCGGCCAACATTGTTTTTCTCCTAGGAATCACGCTTTGGCCTGTCGTGGAGTCGTACCGGCTTTACCGTAGCCTCGACGCCAAAGGACAACTCTGAACCTACTCGACGCCGAGGGCGGCTAGGCCGGCCTGATCGTTGACCCACTTGGCGCGAATCGCCATGTCGTGGGTTAGGTCGATCAATGCGCCTTCGGCATACGCGACGTTCGGTAGGAAGCAGGTGAACGCGAGCTCTTCGCATTCCATGCACCACGAGCCGAGATCGTGGCACCAGTTCCATTCGCGCCTCTCCATTTCGTTCAGCTCCATGGCGGTGTGGGCCACGTCCTGCAAATCGTCGCTCCACGGAACATACATCGAGAACTGGAGGCCGTTGCCGTAGTCAGGGTGAGGAACTCGGGACGACACCTTCATCCGGATCGGGCGGTCTCGCAACCAATCATAGGTCGCGTCAATCACCGTTTTGCCATCGGTCGATGAAGATTGGGCGATGCGATGAATGTTTTGATGAGCGTCACCCCACTCGACGCTATTATCCCACTTACTTGCCTGAGAGCCGAAGGGCCTGATGAACTGGTCGATCACGTTCACCATCGCATCGGGCTTCTCGCGGAAGCCGTGGGTGGGATGACCGGTCATTGCCGGCGTGAGTTGGAGCGATTCTTCCAGCTCGCGTACAAACCCCGGCGTGCGACCTATCTGTAAACCCACCGCCGCCACAAGAACCTTTCCGAGCCACTCTACGTTGTCCGCGTGCGCGTAAACGCTGCACTGGATCTTGTACATGTCCTTCTGTGGGTCATAAGTTAGGGCACTTAAAGCGGATCGACACATCTTTCGAGCAAGGGCTTCTTCTATTTGGACAGGTTTGCCATGTCCGCACGCAACGTCGATCTCTGCATGTACCCGAAAGATCGAATAGGCATTATGGAAATTGGGAAGGTCGGAGGCAACTGTAATGGCAAAATCTGAAGCCCAATAGGTGAAACCTCGGCCGCAATCGATAATCCAGTCGTCCGTCATTTTCAACTGGTCATGCACCTTTGCCACCAGCGTCGTTCCGAGATCGTCTTTGTGTCTCCAGGACATTTTTGTTCCGTCACCCTTAACGGATAGCCTGATTATAGGGCAGTGTTAAGGTCGGTGCCAAACCGATGTACGTACAATTGCGGGGTATTCGTTCTCGCAAGCTTGGATCAAACTCCGCCATAGGGTAAATCCATTACGGAGTGTCCAACCCACACGTTCAAGATTCAGCTTATTGGGAAGCAGCCCTTGACCACTATCATTGGGACCGGCTAGACGCTGCATACGAACACATCCAGCGCAGAGGTATCGGAGAGGCGGGAAGCTTTATCCGTTGGTACCGAGTCATCGAGGCGGAGTCGGTCACGCGGCAGAAGAGCCGCATCGAACGGATTAACCACTGGCTCACTCTGGAGTACGTCGCCGATGAGGTGTTAGACCTCCGCGAGCAACTCGCTCGGCGCACGCTCGACGCCTGCGACGACATCGCCCGTCGCCTCGGTTGGACTCATTCGGTGGAGACGATGGTCTCGATCCTCGCTGAAGAGACCGACGCTCCATGGGCGACAAACCCCTATGGCTACTGTGTCAGCAAGGAGCCGTACGAGAAGATCTGCCTCCCTTGCTATCTCATCGACGACGCCGACGAATTCGTCCAGGCGATTTCCCACGAGTACGCCCACGTCATCTCGGACAACCTGAGCGACGGCCATGCGCCGCGATGGCTGGAGGAAGCTGTCTCGGTGCTTGCGGAGAGGAGTTTTGATCGGGAAACCTGGAAAGCGTTCTGCGAAGGAAAGATCCCCTGGCACAGCCCCGACGAGCTTGAACTGCTCTTTGACCTCCATAGCAGTGATGAACAGAAGGAGAAGATCTGGCACGCGTACCAACAATGCGGCTGGATCGGCCGCTACCTCGCCCGGCTTTCCGGGGAAGGTCGGCTTGCCGACCTGTTGCGGGATCACTGCAACGAGTCGGTGATCCGCAACTTGAAGCTGTCTTTGTCAGGCAAGGATCGCGTGGATGGCGCGGTCGAAGCCATCTACCGCATGAGCCTCGGCGAACTGTTCGAGCGGACCTACCAGTGGGTTCGGCACTACGATGACTCGGCCCTCGATCCGGTGTAGCATGAGTCAGAGATGAAAATGGATCGGGAAACGGTGCGAGAGTGGAAGGCGGGCTACGAGGTCGTGAACCAACTAGATCTCGAAGAGGCGCGAAATCGGACTCCGGAAGAGCGATACGTCCGAATGCTGGGCTTTGTCGAAAGCTTGGGACGCATGGGGCTCTTGAAAGCTCGACCAGAAGACCTTGAGTTCAGGATGGGATTTCAAAAGCTGAGAGAGCGCTGGCTTGCAAAATACTCCTGATCTAGACGATGCGTTGGCGCGAGCAAATCGAGCCCTGAACAAAGTTCGAAAGACTTTTGTGATTATCGGCGGCATGGCCGTCATCATAAACGGCTACGAACGCTTCACGATTGATGTGGATCTGATGGCCCTAGATCTCGATCCAGATTTAGACGAAGTCGTAGCCACTTTGGCATCTGAAGGACTCGAGATTCGCGCAGGGGACATCGACTTTGTGAAGAAATATCGAGTCTTGCGCCTCGTGACTCCCGATGGCACGGGGGTAGACGTTTCCCTAGGCATCTTGCCCTTCGAGGAGGAAATTGCCCAAAGAGCAAACCGTCACGGATTCCCGAACGGAATCAATGTTCTTGTCGCTTCCGCCGAAGACCTCATCATCATGAAGCTCATAGCCTCTCGCCATCGAGATATTGATGATTGTAGGAGACTGCTGGAGCTTCACCCCGAAGTCAATCGCAATCGAATTACGGAGATCGTGGGTCAGTGGATCGAATTAGTGGACAATCCCGAGAAGATTCTTGCAAATCTTACGCAGATCATCGGCTGATATGCCCTAGTTATTCAACCGAATGCCGTGGTGCTCGATCGAAATCTTTCCCTCTCGATACAACGTCCCGATGAGCTTCTTGAAGGCTCCCTTGCTCATTCCGAACACCTTGCGGATCTGCTCCGGGCTTGATTGGTCGCCATAAGGCAAGAAGCCGCCGGAAACTCGGAGCATCTCGAGGATGCTGGGCACCTTTTCCATCGTCCGCTCATAACCCTGGGGAAGTAGGGAGACGACGGCCCGAGTGTCCTCGCGGATTTGCTTCACGTAGCCCATCACCCGCTGGCCGATGCGGAGCTGTTTGGGGGACTCTTCGAACGGCAGCAGAGCGTTTATCTTGCTATCCACGACCACCATTGCCCCATCCGGAAGCAGGCGATAGACGAGAATTTCGACTTCTTGGCCGCGCTTCAGATAGGAGGCATCGGGGCTAAGGTAGCGAGACAGTTTGGTGGTGCCGATCGTTCGGTTCGTGACTTCGTCGAGCACCACGCGAACCACGTATTCGCGCTCCGCGACCATCGGCTGATACTGCTCGGCGAACGGGACGAGCAAGTCCTTTTCGAGCCCCCAGTCCACAAATGCCCCTGGTCCCGAGACTTCTTTTACGGCCATGGGGGCGAACTCGCCGACGACCGCCTTTGGGCGAAGGGTGGTGGCGATGGGACGATCCGCGCTGTCCGTGTACACAAACACGTTGAGGCGGCTGCCAAGGTCGGTGCCCGGGGGCACGTACTTGCGCGGGATCAGCACATCGTTCTCACCGTCGGTCAGGTAGAGGCCCTGGTCAGCCCGACGGATCACCTCTAGTTCGTTGTAGCTCCCAATGTTGATCATCCGCCCGATGAGTATGACGCGTCTCGGGCCGCTGACTCCCCGGCGACGTAACCAGTTGCGAACGCGGCCTGGAGGTTGTAGCCACCGACCGGTCCGGCGATGTCCAACATCTCACCGCAAAGATAAAGGCCTTTCACGAGCTTTGAAGCCATTGTTTGGTTGTCGACTTCTTGTAAAGACACCCCGCCCGCCACAACCTCCCCTTTCTCGAGCGGCACTGTTCGCACCGCACCGATGGCCCATGCCTTCAGGGTGTTCGCAAGGCGGTTGCGAGACTTCTTGTCCAGCTTCGCTCCGATCAAATCACTCGGAATCTCCGCGTCGGAAAGGATGGCTGGCACCAGCCGTTCGGGAACCAACTCGGCAACGAGGGTCGAGATCGATCTGCGAGGATTGCTGGTCGCATAGGTCATGAGATCGGACGTCACATCCTCGAAAGTCTTCGCTGGGAGGATGTCAACTTCGAGAACGATCGGAGACCCGCCAAGGTTCTCGGCGACAATGCGACTGATTCCCAGCGCGTTCGGCCCTGAAACGCCCTGGTGGGTAAAGAGAAAGTCGCCTGTCCATTTGGCAATCTCCTTATTGTTCTGCCTCGCCCTAAGCGTGCAGTCCCGAATCGCCACTCCTGACCACTGGGCAGGTTCCGGATCCATATAGATGGGCGCAAGCGCGGCTCTTGTCTTCACGATCGTGTGCCCCAATGCCCGAGCCCAGGTCCAGCCGTCTCCAGTGGTACCGCTGTTCGGATACGAACTTCCACCCGCCGCCAAGACGAGGCGATCGCACGCGAGTTCACCCGCCGAACCACGTGTCCCCGCACCCGCCTCCGCCATCACCGTCTTGAGCAAGTGCCCAGCACCGTACCCGTGCTCGGGGACCGGCTCCCGATACCCCTTCTTCGCTTCGAACGGAGCGCCGATTCGGACGCCGTGGATCTTGCCCTCACTGGCCAGCACCTCCTCTACCGGTGCATCGAGAAGCACTCGAACTCCGACCTCCTCCAGGTAACCGCGGAGAATCGCAACCACGTCCTTTGCATTCTGATCGACAGGAAAAATGCGACCGTCCGGACGGGTGTACACCTGTAGACCCCGTTCGGTGAGCATGTCGACAATCTGGGTGTTCCTCAATCGATAGCAGGCGGGCCGGATGAAGCCCGCTTCGTTCGGCCGAAACGCCCTCAGAAGTACTCCCATTTCGCCGGCATGAGCGACGTTGCACTTCCCTCCCCCCGAAATCAGAATCTTGGTTCCTAGCCGAGATGTCTTCTCGACAAGCGTGACTTGCGCGCCAAGACTGGCCGCCCGCCATGCGGCGAAGATGCCCGCCGCGCCTCCACCCACGACAACGACGTTAGGCACTGACGAACTTATTGTCCTGCAGCCAGCGCTCGGCCAGCTTGCGCCAATCTTGAGGCGAACCGGGCGTGCCCAACCCGAACCCGTGGTCCCCGTGATGCGGGATGTGGAGTTCGAAAGGGACCTTGTGGCCCGAGAGCGCGGTTGCGTACATCAGTGCGTTCTCAATCGGCACCGCATGATCGTCGGCTCCATGGAAGATGAACGTCGGCGGGGTATCGAGAGATACCGCTTTCTGGTTAGAGAGTCCTTCCACCAGCTTCGGATCAGGGCTCTTCCCGAGCAGGTTTTCTCTCGATCCCTCGTGGGCGAATGGCGGCATCAAGGTGATCACCGGGTAGATGAGAATCGAGGCGTCTGGGCGAGATGATACGAGCTCGACGGTATCGCTGCGCCCCGCTTTTCCTGGCGAATAGTGAGTGGATGCGGTGGAAGCAAGGTGGCCGCCAGCGGAGAACCCAAGAATACCGATCCGACCCGGGTCAACTCCGAACGCGGTGGCGTTCGAGCGGACCATTCGGATCGCCCGCTCGGCGTCACCAAGTACGACCGGATGGTGATAGCGAGGCCCCAAACGATACTTCAGAACGAAGGCGCGAACGCCGATTGACTCAAACCACTCCGCAATTGGAAGGCCCTCGTGATCCGCCAAAGCACCATAGCCGCCACCCGGACAGACGACGAACGCAGGTCGCTTCTGCCCCGCTTTGTCGTCCGATATGACGGTGAGGGTCGGGATGTCCTCGTCGTTTTTGCCCAGAGCGAAAGGCGCGTCGCCCTCCCAAAGTCTAAAGGTCTTCATGGTGTTCTCGGCCACTTGTCCGATCGGAACGGCGATGCGGGCAGGCCGGCCCGGTTCACCACATTGCAGTCGGGGTTATCCGCCCAAGCATAACGTACCGCGACCGGATTCGGCACGTCTTTGCAGGTCACGATAATCGTGGTTCCCGAAAGCTTGCCGTCTGCCCAATACCACTTGTGATCGGCGCCCGCGAGGGCGAAGCCTTTCGCGGGGCCACCATCGGAAGTCGCAAGTCCCTCGCCGACGTTGTCGAAGAACACTCGCACCTCTGGTCCGGCAATTCGAACCTCGCGTAAGACCGGGCTGCCGTGGGTGATTGAGATTCCGTAGTCGTTGGCCAAAGCCTGGATCGCCAAGCGATGGGCCACTGTCTTCTTTTCTTTCGGATGAATATTGTCTGCCTCGCCAAGGTCGATGGTCACCGCTATTCCCGTCTTCTTTACTGTCTTGAGGGTTTTCATCTGAGCTTCGCGAAGCTCCGCCCAGGCACTCTCTGAGGGCTGGGCTTGGCGAGCCATGAAGTTCGGTAATTGGACCAAGTAAAACGGAAACTGCCCCTGTCCCCAAGCGCGGCGCCAATCCTGAATGAGGGTAGGCATAAGCCGCCCATACTCGGCGCCTCGATCAGCATTCGCTTCGCCCTGATACCAAAGGGCACCTTTGATGCCGTACGGCACGAGGGGAGCGATCATCCCGTTATAGAGGCCACCTGGTGCCCACGGATTGCCCGGACCCATCGGGCGACCGGGAGGCTGCTTAGTCTTATCGAGCTTTCGCTCGAGCTTGGCCTTCCACTCACCGGAAATCGAGATGCTCGTCCCATCCTCGCCCACGATGCGCATCTGCTCCGTTTTGCCCGTGAATCCGCCCGGACCGCCCGAATCGAATACGCGGATGGCGATCGTGTTGCTTCCCTTCCTCAGAACGCCCGGCGAGATGCGATAGGAGCGCGGGGTAATCGACGCGCTTTCGTTGTCTTGTTTGGTCTGGCCAACCTTTGAGCCGTTGACGTAGGTGTCGTCGTAGTCGTCAATCGGTCCTAATTCTATCCGGGCAGATTTGCCGTACCACGCCTCGGGGAGGTCAAACTTGCGGCGAAACCAAACCGTCCCATCCAGTTCGGGGTCTTTCAGCACGTTTTCGATGGTGTCGGGGAGGTTGGCCGACGTCCAGTCGGCTTCGTTGAGAATTGGATAGGTCCAGCCACGGTCGTAGCCGTCGTTTGAGCCATCGTGCCGGCCACTAATCCAGTCCGCCATCTCATTGTCATATGCGGCCTTGCGCGCCGGAAAGTCGCCGAGTTGAGCGAGGTAACGATCCACTAGTGGCTTAAGAGCTGGGTCCCTTTGAAGCGCGTGCCGACTCGTCCAAGACTCTGCGGGGGTGCCCCCCCAAGACGTGTGGATCATTCCGATGGGTACGTGCAGCTTTTGATAAAGCTCCTTCGCAAATTGGTAGCCAACCGCCGAGAACGCCCCGATCGTCGCGGGCGAAGCGGCAACCCACGCGCCGCGAACGTCGCTGGCCGGATCCTCCTTGCTGACCTTTAAGACGGTGAACATCCGGACGTTTGAGGAGGTCGATCCAAGCTCCTGACCGAAACCCGCCTCCTGCTTCGCAGGAAACTCCATGTTCGACTGCCCCGAGCAAACCCAGACTTCACCGACCATCACATTCTTGAACGACTGAGTTCCGTCGCTTTCCACCGACATCGTGAACGGCCCCCCGGCCGACATCGAGGGGAGATTGAGTCGCCACCGGCCAGCTTGATCGGCGATCGTCCGAACTTTGTTGCTTCCCAGTGACACTTCTACTGCTTTTCCGGGAACGGCGTCGCCGAATACGGGGATCGGCATGTTCCTCTGGAGGACCATGTTGTCAGAAAAGATGTTGGGGAGATTGAGCACCATCTGGTGTCGAGTGAAGGCGAGTGCAAGCAGCAGAGTCGTCATCAGGGGTTCGAAGGGTTTACCTCAGTTTGGTTGGCCAGGGTTTTCGCAGCCAGGAGGGACCACTGAAGTGCGGCCTCCTCCCCGAACCCTGAACCCTCCTGCTACGGCCGCAGCGGATCGAAGTAGTCGCGCGTCGGCGCTGAGCCGACCTGCTGACTCCACGTCTGCTCGAACTTCATGTACTTTGCGTGACCGTCCGAGAACGGGTAGTTCGCGCCTCCGTGGTGTCGCGTGATCGAGAGTGCTTTGGGAAGCCGGGTCGCCGGATCCCATTGCTCGTCTTGCTTGTCCGCATCCACCGGCTTTGAGGGATTGCCCCAATACATCGGCATGAAGTGGTCTTCACTTACGGTGTCGGCAAGTTCGGCGGCAAGGATCGTCTCCGATGGGTGAGTGAAAGACGAGAGACTGGGGCCGAAGTAGGGCTCGTGGTTGTAGGTCACATAAGCGTTCAGGCCATAGCTCGAAAGCCGAGGATCGTCCGTGCGGCCCCATAGTGACGACGAGTCGCTCGGGCACCGGTAAAGCAGACGCGCCTTAATGTAAGGCTGAACGCTGTCCAACCAAGTCTGCCCCTCAAGTTCGCCGCTGCTATTGCCTCCGTCGTGCTCGGTGGCGGCGGGAAGCTTGTCGTCCTCGTCATTGGCGTATAGCGTAAGAGCAAGCGCAATTTGCTTGGTGTTACTAAGGCAAGAGGTCGACTTGGCCGCCTCCTTCGCCTGCGCGAAGACGGGAAACAGGATGGCAGCGAGGATCGCGATGATCGCAAAAACGACGAGAAGCTCGATGAGTGTGAAAGCCTTTTCAGGCATGGGAACCCTCCAAAACGAAAGACCAAAAATAGTGGCGAAACGGCGGTTCGCGGTCTAGGCAGGAGGGAGCAAAGGCGGAGGTTGCGGCACCGAAGTCAATGTCGCAGGATGGGTGTGATCGACCCAGGCTTCGGGAATTCGTCCAGGGATTTCTATCTGGAAACCGGCGGTGAGCAGGATTTCGAGGACCGGTCCGGCGGTAGCAGGAGACACATGATTGGTGCCACCCTTCTCAGCGCATCGGCATTGGACAAAGGACTTGTCCCCCCAACTGCGGTTTCCGAACCTCAACGACCGGACAGCAGGATTTATCGACCACCACGACCTGCTGAACAGGGGCGGTGGGGCAATGGACGCCTGCGGCTGTACGAACCAGAAGCGAGGTCGATGCACACCAGGCGAGTAGCAGTGAGAGGGCGATCGGTAGCATACGCTGCCCAATCGCCCTTGCGCTGCCAACCAAGATGGCTGCATGACCCATGTAGCCAGCCTACTGCACAACTTACTGGCTGGTCTTACGGTTGAAGGTCGCGTTTGGTCTGCCAACCATCGCAAAAATGCTTAAGGCAAATTCCAGCCCTGATACTTATCGTAAGTCACGTTCTTCAGAGGTCGCTGAGGTGGATACGACCGGTTGCCTTGGGCGATGCGATCTTTGATGTGAGCGATGCGTCGCGCATCTGAAGGGTGGTCACTAAGAAACTCCGGCGGTCGATCGCCCTTTGCGGTGTCGGATAGGAGTTGGAAGACGTCGGCCATGCCCTGGGGGTTGTATCCGCCGGCAACCATCATGTCGAATCCCCTCTCGTCCGCCTCGGACTCATCCTTGCGCGAGAAGCGAAGATCGAAGAGAACTTCGTTGGTGATACCCGCCAGGTTGCCCACCGTTCGGTTGGCATGACCCAGGATGAGGAGCAGGTTCAGACCGAGGCTGCGTTTCTGGCTGTCCGCATAGGCCTTCGCCCAGTGCTCCTGCCGAACGTGAGTCAACTCGTGCCCCAGCACGCCCGCGATCTCGTCTTCCGTCTTCAGCTTGTCCAGCAAGCCGGTGTAGAAGAACGTCGGTCCGCCCGGCAGCGCAAAAGCGTTGATCTCTTTGCTATCGATGACGTCGAATGAGTACTGCCAAGGCGTCTTCTCGTGAATGGTGGAGAGAAGTCGGTGGGCGATCTTTCTTAGCGTCTGAACGCGACCATCGCTCGCCGGAAGCACCTTCTCTTTGTGCCGCAGCTCGTCGGCAGCGCGCTGCCCGAGTTTCACCTGGTCTCCTTGACTCGGACGGAACGCATCCGCCTGTGCCGCAACAGGGGCACAAATCGCAGCCGCGGCAACGATGGACAGATAGTACGGTTTCATATGAATGTTCGGACGTCTAAAGATGGGTTCAGGTTGCCGGGCGTGAAACGGTGAATCCGGATGTTCATCACTCATCATTCCCATCTCAACCAACGCGCTCGAAAAGTTCGACCTGATACAGCACCTTGTCGGGCAGTGATGACTCGAAGGCCGCCTTGGTTTCCCAGCCGACGAGGCCAATGACCTCTTCATTCAGAGCGTCGTTGGCGCCGTAGGAGGAACAGGAGTAGCCCTTCAGTAGCTTCAGTTCTTCAAAGATTCGCTGAATCTCGTCGGAGAGTTGGGCGCCAAATCCGGGCTCTGCGACTCGGACGCTCATCGAAAGAAACCGCGCCTTGGCGGTCTTTCCAAAGGAGGTCACGTCTGTTCCCTCGACATGAACGCGAATGACATCGGCGGGATCTCGTCCGACTTTCTGACTCTCCGCGAGGAGCGGCTTGGTTGCCACCGCATGTAGTCCCAAGTCCGCTGCAGGAACATCCGTGAAGTCCTGGATGACGAGGAACATTTTCGTGTCATCAACGCCCTTCCAGAGCGAGGTTCCCAACCAACCGTCGACCTTCTTAAGCGACTTCTGAACGTGAGAGTAGTACTCCTCCAGTTTTTTTAGATCGAGGTCGTGAATATGAGCTCGCACAAGGATCGATGTTCCAGCCACGCCCATATTGTGCCAGAAGCAGCCCCGTGCTTGTACGGGTGTTCATTAAGGCTCCTTTCAAGAGACGAAACAAGTGACAGGGCTAATCGAGTTAGTTCCCAGAATTATTGCTAACTGTAGTCATGCTAGTCTTTCACGCTAACTACTAATAATTTGCCTAGATGGCCGAAATGGAGCGGATCATGCTAGTTGCAGTTCGTACGCTTCCAATTTAATTCTTGCCATTGAACCTCTTTTTAAACCACCATGAAACGAATTCTCTTCGCAGCCCTCGCACTCACCGCTATCGCCCATGCCGACACCCTGATCTCGGTTAACGATTCCTTCAAGTACGTCGGAACCCAGTCGACCAACACTCCGGCCGCCCTCGGCATCAACATGACCGGATACACGAACACTGGATACGACGATTCGCAGTGGCTCACCGGCAACGCCGCATTCGGCAACACAAACAACGCTGGATTCGACTACACCGCTGGCGGCACGTTCTGGGATGTGAACACCACTCCGTTCCTTCGCAAAACGCTTAACCTTGCAAGTGCTCCTACGGGCGTCCACGTGAATCTCGGTGTGGACAACGGATTTGACCTGTACATCAACGGCACTCACGTTACCGGCGACAATCAAGAAGGCTTCACCAGCATGTGGGAGTACAGCTTCGACGTTCCGGATGGCCTGCTTCACAGCGGCAACAATGTCGTCGCCCTCGCCCTCGAGGATCACGGCGGTCTCACCGCGTTCAACATGGAGATGACCTCGCAGGCCGTCCCCGAGCCCTGCTCGATGATCGCTCTGGGCGTTGGCCTCGTAGGCGTCATTCGCCGACGACGAAAGGCGTAAGAAACAAGATAGCCCCTCGACCATTAGGCCGAGGGGCTTTTTTGTGGGTTCATGGTCGGAGGGAACTTCCAACCCCGAACCACTCAACCCTACTAAACAAACTCGCAACATTACTTGGCTGCGTCTCCCAATCGCTGTGGAACTCACTCTCCATCGGGCAGAAGTCCGGGACAACAGAGGTTAGGGAATTACCATATGAATCGCATCCGAAAGAACAAGGGCTTCACGCTCGTCGAAATTATGATCGTCGTCTTGATCATCGGCATCCTCATGGCTATCGCCGTGCCGAACTTTATCAAGGCTCGAACCAATGGCCAGGTTAAGACCTGTATCGCCAACCTGAAGCAGATCGAGTCTGCCAAAGAGCAG
>JBBQFM010000061.1:0-21303 GCA_038321975.1 Fimbriimonadales bacterium
ATGGACGAACTCGCGACGAACCCGCCCGAAGGGACGCCGATGATCTTGCAATGGCTCGAGCTGATGCCGTCTCCGGACTGGATGTGTCGGTCAGAAGTGCTCTTGCCGAAGACGAAGGAGCTGCTTGGCGACAAACGATTCGACGTCGAGTTTGGAACGTTAGGCGACTTCCTCCGAAGATTCGAAGGTTTGTATGTGCCGGTTCGTCGGTATTCGATGGACGACGTATGGCACGGGATGACTTTGGGGAAGAACGGGGACCAGTTTCGGAGATGGAGTGGACGCTGCGAAGAAAAACTCTTAGCCGCCGAGTCAATTGCGGTTCTCAACGGCTTGCTTGGGAGGCCGTACGCTCAGTGGGACATGTATCCGACTTGGGAACTGGAGGAAGCTTGGCGGGAGTTGCTCCAGGCTCAGCACCACGATAACGACGAATGTGAGGGGTTGTGCGGTCACGTAGGGCTGGCTAGTTACAAAAAAGCCACTTACTGAGCCAGCAGGTGCTTATTTCAAACCTGTCGTCACTGCAAAAGCACAATGGTGGCCGGCCGCCGGACTCTACAAGGCCAGAATGGATTCTTGTCTATAACCCTCTGGGTTGGAGCCAAAAAGCGGTTATCTTCCGACATGACATGTCGAGAGTCGCGATCGATGTGCCCTCCTACGGATTCTCGTCAGTTCAACTGGATTCGCTACCGCCGTTTCCAGAGGAAGCCATTCGGTTCGAGGTGGACAAGAAACGTGGGTCGCTCGTTCAGCTTGCATCGAAGGAGTTTCCTGATGGAGTATTCCGAGAAGACGGAGCGTTCGGCCTCGAATGTGTCCGCGGAGATGCTAACATCGAAATTACGCGAGATAGCGAAGACGTTGGCGACCCGCCATCGGCCACAGCGTTTAGCTGTTTCGTTGCAGGCTCCGCGACAAGCCATAAATCGCTGAGCGTTCGCTTTGTTGGGCATGTTGAAAAGCCCGATCCGGGCCTTAACTCCGCGATATCGGTTCGCTTTCGCCTCGCATTCAATGCGCTCATCGTTGCGGACAACCCTTATGGTGTGAGCCCGGTGCACCCGATAGCCAAGGGTTTGAAGAAATACCCAACTGGCGATTGGATGACATCCCCCCAGTGGTTCGAAGAGGTCGTGCGACCGTTTACCGCCCTTAGCTTCGTTGATTTCGTTGACGCCGACGATCCAGAACGAGGGTTGCTGGTCATCCACGACGGCAACCAGCAGTGGTTCTTGGAAGACGAGCGAACCGCGCGGTGCATCGTCAGCGCCTACGATCCTTGGGACGAGGACTACTACCCGACGGGCATTCAAAGTGCGTTTCACTTCATGCCGCATGGGCCGCTGAGGAACTCGCAGCGGTGGCGCCTAGCCCAAGAGCATCGCTGTTCGGTTCCGATTCGAGGAGTCTTGAATCCTCCGGAGCTTGAGTCCTTCTCAGTGGCGTCTGCAACGCCTGAGAACGTCGTTCTTACGGCCCTTTACCGGGAAGGCGAAGGGTTTGCGGGTCGAGATGTGGACTCCTATGCGGGCCGGGGGATGGAGTATCCGACGATTGTTCGGCTGGTTGAATTCGATGGCATTGAGACCGTGGCGACTTTGAGTGTGGCGGGGACGGTGGCACGGGCGTTCAAGACCAATTTGCTTAGGGAGATTGAGTCGGAGTTGGCGGTTTCGGTTGTTGGCGGACGGTCTTTGATGTCGGTTCCGATGCGGGGGTTTGAGATTGCTACGGTGTATTTGGACATCGTTGAGGCTCGGAAGCAGCCGAGGGATTTGGATGCGGCTCGACATGTTTGGGCGACCGTTCACCGGATTGAGGATTGAGGCGGATGGGAGTGGTCCCTTCTCTCGTTAGGAGAGTGTCGGATTGCAAAAGAGGACGCTCTAGATGTAGCGTTGGCGTCCCCGCTGACGATCCGGAAGAGGTTTGTCACAGGTTCAAACCTTGCGGATTCACCGCTGCCGGCAGATCATCGGCGGGGGCGCCGACGCTACATTTAGGCGCCTCCTTTTACAATCCGACCCTCTCTTAGTTTCGGAGGGGAGGCCGCTCCGCGGTCGCGAAAAGCGCTGTCAGACTTGCTCTGTCCCCATGGGCTGTCGGTGAGCCGAACCCCCTTCCCACGGTTCCCCCTTCGGAAAGGGGAACCATCTTCGGAGACGCCATACTTATGGTGATCCCCAATGAATCGACAGACTGAAGACTTACGCATCCGCGCGGTACGGCCGCTTTTGCCTCCGGCGATCTTGCATGAGGAGGTTCCGGTGACGGAGGCGGCTTCTGAGTTAGTCGATGGAGCCCGGCAGACGATGGAGGCGGCGATTCGGGGGGAAGAGTCGCGGTTGGTGGTGATCGTGGGTCCGTGCTCTATTCACGACCCGGATGCGGCACGGCACTATGCGGAGCAGCTTAAGAAATTGAGCGAGCGATACAACGACAAGCTGTTCGTTCTCATGCGTTGCTACTTCGAGAAGCCTCGTACGACGGTGGGGTGGAAGGGTTTGGTGAATGACCCTCGCATGGACGGCTCGTTCCGAATAAACGAAGGCCTTCGGCTTGCTCGACGCTTACTTGCCGACGTCGCGGAGGTGGGGCTGCCTTCAGCGACGGAATTTTTGGATACGACAGTGCCCGCTCATTTAGCCGATTTGATCTCCTGGGGAGCGATCGGAGCTCGGACTGCAGAGAGCCAGACGCACCGGGAGTTGGCTTCCGGGCTGTCGATGCCGGTTGGGTTTAAGAATGCCACGGATGGGAACGTGCAGGTGGCGGTCGACGCGCTGAAGGCGGCCCAGCAGCCGCATTGGTTCCCCGGCACCACCCGAGATGGTATCTCGGCGATCTTGCAAACGGCGGGGAACACGGCTTGCCATATCGTCCTCCGCGGAGGCTCGCGCACGGGGCCGAACTATGGGGAGGAGCATGTGCGCAACGCGTTCACTGTCCTTGAACGGGAGAAACTGCCGAGCCGGGTGATGGTGGATTTCAGCCACGCGAACAGTGGGAAGGATCACTTGAAGCAGATCGTGGTGGCGGAGGATGTTGCCGCGCAGCTTTCGTCCGGTTCGTCGCCTATCTTTGGGGTGATGATTGAGAGCAATCTCGTCGAGGGTCGCCAGGATGTGGTTCCTGGACAAGAGCTCGTGTATGGGCAGAGCGTGACGGACGCTTGTCTTTCGTTGGCGCAGACAGAGGGAGTTTTGGAGACGCTGGCGCGGGCGGTTTAATCTGGGCGCATTTTGCGCCTGGACGCTCCGCTGTGGCAATTCCATCTTGGAGTCTCAGCCTTCGCACGTTTTCGCTCACGGAACCCTCGATGGTGCGCAAACTCGCTGCGCTCAAACAAGCGCCCCTGATATCGAGTGTTCGGTTCGCGAAGCGAAGTCTAGGTCCCCAAGACGGAATTGGTTTGTGTCTTTTCCGGATCGCGTGTGCGCGGCTTGCGCCGCGCCTGGAACGATCTTTGGATCGACGGCCTTGGGCCGTCGCGCGACACTGCGGTCGCGGCTACAGCGTGCCGCTGGCCGGAACGGGCTGCGGCCGCGTCGATGTAGGGAATGGGATTTATTTGAACATTAACTAGTAGAATGACGGTTATGAGCTTCATCGGATTGGCACTCATATTGGGCAACGCGGCCTATGCTCCTGTACAAGATCAGCCTCGGGAAATTACAAAGACGACTTCATTTCCAAAGCGGTTGTGGAGCATGCCTTCTAAGGAACTTGGGACTCTCCAGGCGGGGGATGAGGTGATTCCGAAGCTGCAACCGGTGGTGGTGATTCGTGGCGACAACATCACGGTGGACTTTGGCGGGGGGACGATTCAGGGGTCTCCTCTGACGACCGAGCCGGATGAGCGGATGGGGCAGGCGATCGAGGTTGTTGGGAACAACGTTACGATCAAGAACGTGAACGTCCACGGCTACAAAGTGGGGCTCATTGCTCGCAACGCGAAGGGGCTTAAGATCCTGGACAGCGACTTCTCTTACAACTGGAAGCAGCACCTGAAGAGCGACAAAGAGAAGGAAGACGGTGCCGACTGGCAGAGCTATCACCACAACGAGCATGACGAGTGGTTGCGCTACGGGGCGGGCATTTACCTCAGTGGCTGCGAGAACTTTGAAGTCAAGAACACGCGCGCGGTGGGCGGGCAGTGCGGGTTGATGCTCAACCGCAGCAACCACGGGAAGATTTGGAATAACGACTTCTCGTTCTTAAGCGGGGTTGGACTCGGGCTTTATCGATCGAGCGACAACGTGGTGATGCACAACAATATCGACTGGTGCGTGCGCGGCTACTCGCACGGGGTCTACAACCGAGGTCAGGACTCGGCGGGCATTCTGATCTTTGAGCAGTGCAACAAGAACACCTTCGCCTACAACTCAGTGACCCATGGCGGGGACGGGTTCTTCTTGTGGGCTGGGCAGACGACGATGGACACGGGCAAGGGTGGGTGCAACGACAATTTGTTGTACGGGAACGACTTTAGCCATGCGCCCACCAACGGCATCGAAGCCACGTTTAGCCGCAACGCGTTTGTGAACAATCTGCTGCTGGAGTGCTGGCACGGGGTGTGGGGTGGTTACTCGTACAACACGAACATCCTCGGGAACACTTTTGGGCTGAACGCGCAGGGGATTGCGATTGAGCACGGGCAGGACAACCTCATTTCCAAGAACCTGTTCAGCCGCAACAACGAGTCGATGGAACTTTGGTCGAACCCGAGCCAGGATCCGAACTGGGGTTATCCGAAAGGTCACGACACCCGGAGCCGGGACTATTCGATTACTGACAATGTGTTCTCGAATGAAGCGAGAGGCGAGATCCGGGTGCGGCGAACGGATGGATTGCAGATTTTGAACAACACGTTCCGACGGTCAGGCAAGGCGTTGGTGACTGAGCCGACCGCGACGCGGGTGGTGTTTACGGGCAACCAGATTCATGCGACGTCGGAGAACTCGGTGCTTCCCACAGGAGTCGATCTGGCGGCAAATAAGATCGTCAACGCGGGTGCGGATGCGGATAAGCCGTTGGACTCCACCATGCAGGGGAGTGGAAACGAGGTTCTCGGTAAAGATCCGGCGACGGCCGACTATTTGAAGCGGTTCGAGATTCCGTGGAAGCCTTGGCCTTCTCGAGACGCCCAGTACAAGGACATCGAGAAGTACGCGCCGATGCCGTTACAAGGAGGCAAAAACCCGTTCTTGCCGAAGGGCTCGGTTCGCGGTCGCAGATTCATCCTCATCGATGAGTGGGGGCCCTACGACTTCAAGTCGCCGATCCTTTCGCCGACCATCGATCCCAGTCCGGGTACCAAACGGTTCGATATCCTCGGTCCAAAGGGCACCTGGAAAGTGGTGACGGCGGATGGAATCGAGAAGGTTTCGTCGCAGTCAGGTTCGGTGCCAGGCGCCATCGAAATCTCGCTGGCCAAGGGCAAGGCGAGCAACATCAATCTGGTGCTTGAGTACGCGGGTGAAGAGACGACGGACTATCGGGGCATCACCTCACCGAAGGGGACGCCCGTCCGGTTCTCTTACCGACAGTTCTTCGCGCCGATCGATTGGACGGTGAAGTTCTATGCTTGGAGCAAGTCTTCCGGCACTGACGAGCACTCGGGACCGGATGAGGCGGCGATTCAGCAAATCTGGAAGGGCGCTCCCCTTAAAGAGGTCAAGAACGATCGTCTCGACTATGCATCGGGCGGATCTTTCCTTCCCGGATTGCCAAACGATCACTTCTCCACGGTGGCAGATGGAACATTCGACATCACGCCGGGGGACTATACATTGGAGATCACCAGTGATGATGGTTGTCGCGTTTGGGTGGATGACCGAAAGGTGATCGATCAGTGGCACTACGAGGGTCCGACGACTTACACGGCCGACTTGAAGTTGACCGGGCACCACAAGATCCATGTGGAGCATTTCGAGATCGACGGGTACTCGGCGCTGAAGGTGAGTCTCCATCCGAAAAAGTGAATGAGCACGGTACCGGTTAGACCTAAGAGGCCCCCTCTCGAAAGCTGGTACACCCTGTTTGGATACTTGGCGGTGTTGATCGTATTGGTCATCACCACCGGGATTTCCTACCGGAACGCGTTGACCGTCTTTGATCACGCGCATCTCGTGGCTCACACGCTTGAGGTTCGGACCGAACTTCAGAGGTCCCTCGCAGCAATCTCGAATTCGGAGAGTGGTCAGCGCGGTTTCATCATCACCGGCGATCCCATCTATTTGAACAAGTATGGAGAAGACATTGCGGAGGCCCGCGGGTATGTCGATCAGCTGATTAACACTACGGCTGACAATCCCGGCCAGCGAGATCGTGCAATTGAACTTCGAAAAGAGGTCGACGACAAGGCGGCCGAAATGGATGGAGTGGTTACCGACTTCCGAGCACTCGGATTCGAGGCCGCTAAGAACCGTATTATTACAGGCCCCGGCAAGGGTTACATGGACTCTATTCGGGCCCAGGTGAAGTCCATGGAGGAGGTGGAGGGCGATCTGCTGACGAAGCGGCAACGCAATCGAGACGCGAGCGCACGTAACGCAGAGGTTGCCTTCTTTACGGGGACGGGAATAAGCTTTGTCCTACTCACAGCGGTGTATTTCATCGTTCAGCGATCGCAACGAGAGCAGAAAAGACAACAAGAAAGCCTTGAAGTGGAGATCCTCCAAAGGCAAGAGTCTCAGGCAGAGCTCGACCGGGTCAATCGGGAGTTGCAGCGGAGCAATCGCGAACTGCAGGACTTCGCGTTCGTGGCATCGCACGACCTTCAAGAACCGCTAAGGAAGATTCAGGCTTTTGGGGAGAGGCTGGGGACACGCAACCGAGAGCACTTCGACGAGGAGTCGGTTGACTATTTGGAGCGGATGCAGGCGGCGGCGAAGCGGATGCAGGGGCTCATCAACGATATTCTCAACCTGTCGCGAGTGACCACGAAGGGCCAGGCGTTCCAGCCGGTCGACCTAAATGTCACGCTTGCCGAGGTGCTCGATGACCTTCACGCGCGTTTGGAAGAGACGGGTGGCACTGTGAAGTCGGAATTGCTGCCAACGCTGATGGCGGACCCGGTGCAAATGCATCTTCTGCTTCAAAACCTCGTCGGCAACGCATTGAAGTTCAGGAAATCAGATGCTCCGTCGGTCATTAACGTGCTCCCCCTCGAGGCGCCGAGTCGGGTGGGCTTTACGGTAGCGGACAATGGCATCGGATTCGACGAACGGTTTGCGGACCGGATCTTCACCGTCTTTCAGCGCCTGCACGGGCGAGGCGAGTACGACGGTTCTGGCGTGGGTCTGGCTATTTGCCGTAAAATTGTAGAGCGTCATGGCGGTCAGATCTCGGCCAGCTCCGCAGTTGGCGAAGGGGCCACGTTTACCGTTTTGATTCCAGCAAGGCCGCTATCTAAGGAGAAGAAGTGAAGAAGTCCCATAACGCGATCACGATCCTATTGGCGGATGACGACCCTGAAGATTGCATGCTTGCCAAGGACGCCTTGGCAGAGGCAAAGCTCGGTAACGAGTTGCACATCGTGGGAGACGGCGAGGAGTTGCTCGACTATTTGCACCGGCGAGGAAACTACAACGCGGATAACGCGCCCCGCCCTGGGCTCATCCTTTTGGATCTGAACATGCCCAAGCTTGACGGGCGAGAGGCGCTCGCACGGATTAAGTCGGACGATGACCTGAAGCAGATTCCGGTTGTGATCCTCACGACCTCGCATGCCGAAGAGGATGTGCTTCGGAGCTATGGGCTGGGTGCCAATTCGTATATTCAGAAGCCGGTTTCCTTTGAAGGACTCGTGAAGGTGGCGCGAACCTTGGCGGACTACTGGTTTGATATTGTTGTGCTGCCCAAGACGGACGGAGAAGGGAATTCCTGACAAGCCGGTCATTCGGGTGCTTCTCATCGAGGACGACCCTGACGACGTCTTGCTTGCAAGGGCCTACCTTGGCGACGCCAAGAGGGTGACTTTTGCGGTCACGGCAGTCTCCAAAGCGGAGGACGCGCCAGCTGCCCTTTGCGCCGGTGAGTTCGACATTTGTCTGCTCGACTTTATGCTCGGTGCGACCACTGGGCTCGACGTCTTTCAGCAGGTTGGCGCGTCGAACATCAAAGCGCCCGTGATCTTGCTGACGGGATCTGACGATGAGGCGCTTGCCGAAGAGGCGCTCAGCCTGGGGCTGGACGACTACCTAGAAAAGGATCGCATCGATCCCTCCACCCTGGAGCGCGTGATTCGGTATACCATCGAGCGCAAGCGCCAGCAAGACGAAATTCTTTCTCTGAACCAGACCCTCGAGGAGAGGGTGCTGCTTCGCACCCATGAGCTGGTCGCCTCTAATGAGGAGCTTGAGTCGCTCTGCTACTCGATCTCGCACGACCTACGGACGCCGTTGCGCGCGGTGGTTTCCACCAGTGCCTTTCTCTTGGAGGACAGTGCTGCTTCCCTTCCCGTGGACGTGAAGGAACTGCTCGCACGGCAGTCGAATGCAGCGGGAAAGATGGCTCGGTTGATCGACGACATGCTGTTGTTCGTTCGGTTGGCCAAGAAGGTGCCGACGCGGATCGACATGGATATGAGTTCGGCGGCGCGCCAGGTAGCGGAGAAGTTTTCGGTGGGGACGAATCTGGCGGTCGAGGTTCAAGACGGGATGCGGGCTTCGGCGGACCCGAGTTTGGTGAATTTGCTTCTGTCGAGCTTGGTGGACAACGCTTGCAAGTTCTCGGAGAAGCAGACGCGGATGATTCGGGTGTCGATGGTTGATTCCGTTTTCTCAGTGGAGGACGACGGGATCGGGTTTGACAACCAGTATTTGGGGAAGCTGTTCCAGCCTTTTCAGAAGCTGCATCGGGACGAGGACTACTCCGGGAACGGGATTGGGCTTGCGGTCGCGAGGCGAGTCGCGGAGTTGCACGGTGGGCGAGTTTTCGCCCACGGGCGGCCGGGCGAGGGTGCAGTTTTTTCGTTTACGCTGGCGCCTTAATCTGGTCACCGGGAGCCCGCACTATGTGGTGCGCGGGCTGGCGCCGCGCCGGAATCGCTTTATCGGTCGGCTTTCGCGCCGATGCAATCGTCGGCTACACGCCTTCGGCGGGATGGTAGAGGGTGACCGCTAGTTGTGCCGTTTTTGTGATAGCGTCTTCGGGGCCTAGGGTGGATTCTAAGGTTTTGAAGTCTTCTAGCTGGGCTTGACGGGTCGGGGAGTCGGCTAGGAGGGATTGGAGGTGGGCGGCGATGGCTTCAGGGGTGGCGGCGGTGTGGATGAGCTCGGGGATGGCGAAGCGGTCTAGAAGGATGTTCGGGAGGGCGATCATTTTGGGGCGGATGCGGAGGATTTTGGCTTCGACAGCCATCGCTCTCGTGACCTTGTAGACCACGACCATGGGACAGTGGCAGAGGGCGGCTTCCAGGGTGGCAGTGCCACTGCAGACGACTCCGGCTCTGGCGCTGGACAGGATGGTGGCGGAGGCGCCTTGGCGGAACTCGTCGTTCGTTCGCTTGGGGGCGAGACGGAGCCACTCCTTTTTGAGTTCCTCGGGATCGAGGCTGGAGGCGACGACGACGCCGGATCTGAGCTTGGCTTCCGGGTCGATGATTTGGAGAGCTCCCGCGATCGCGGGCAGATTTTCGGAGACTTCGTGGTGGCGGCTCCCCGGGAGCAGCGCGAGGTCGTAGGTTTCCTGGGTTCCAGTTGCCAGAGCGTCGCGGATGAGTTGGCGGATTGGGTGGCCGAACCAGTGGGCGTTGGCGCCCATGTTGTTCAGGAGCTCGGCGGACCAGGGGAACGGGGTGACGATGGCATCGGTGACCCCGGGAAGGTCTTTACCTTGGCGGTCTTTGCGCCAGGAGCCGGGGGGGATGAAGTAGAGGACTTTCCAGCCCTTGGATTTTGCATGGCGGGCGAGGCGTATGTTGGCGTATCCGAAGTCGATGGGGATGAACAGGCCGGGAATGCCTTTGCCGAGGGCGGCCTTGGCTTTGTAGTAGCCACCGACGACTCGAGGATAGACCTTGAGGGCCTGGACGATGCTGATCGCGCCCCACTTCGAGCTGTCGGCTCTTAGGGTGGCGCCTTCCTCTTTCAGGCGTTTTCCGCCGATGCCTTCGACGGTGAAATCTCTGGCGCCGGCCCTCTTGATCTCGCGGACGAGGGCGGCGGCGTAAGCGTCTCCGGAGGCTTCGCCTGCGGAGAGGAAGAGTCGCATGGGCTTACCTTTGGTCGCCGCGACCGTTCTTGCCGGAGAAGCGTCGCTCTTCGAAGCTCAGGAGGTATTCGACTTCTTCGGTGACGGTTACTTCGCGTCGGACGGTTTCCATCGCATTTCGCAGATTGAGCTGCGACTTGAAGAGGAGCTTGCAGGCCTTATGGAGGGCGAGGCGGGTTTGGGGGGTGATTCCGTATCGGCGGAGGCCGACCGCATTGATGTCGTGGACCTGCTGATCGTCCATGCCGGCGACGATCATGAAGGGTGGGACGTCTCGGACGATTTTGCTGAAGCCGCCCACCATCGCGACTTTGCCAATTCGGCAGAACTGATGGACGCCGGTCATGCCGCCGATGGTGGCGAGGTCTTCGATGGTCACGTGGCCGGAGATGCCCGTGTTGTTGGCCATCGTGATGTGGTTTTGGAGGGTGACGTTGTGGCCCAGGTGGCAATAGGCCATGAGGAAGTTGTTGTTGCCGACCACGGTCGCATTTCCCTCTCCGGTCGCGCGGTGAATGGTCACGTATTCGCGGAAGACGTTGCTGTCACCGATGTGGAGGAAGGTTGGCTCGCCGCTGTATTTGCGATCTTGGGGATCACCACCGAGGACGGCGCCTTGGCCGACGTAGTTGTTGGCTCCGAGTCGGGTTCCGCGCTTGATAGTGGCGTGGGAGTCGATTTTGCAGCCGGTGCCGAGGATGACGCCTGCTTCGATGAGACTGAACGGGCCGACCGACACATCTGCGGCGAGTTCTGCGGCCGGGTCGACACTGGCCAGAGGGTGAATGAGGGTCAAACTACTGGTCCTTCACCATCAACTTGAAGGTCATTTCCATGCTTGCGGCGACATCGCCATCTACGGTGGCGACCCCTTTGATCTTGCCGATCGAGCCGCGCATCCAGAGGATTTGGACGCTGGTGAGGAGTTGATCGCCGGGCACGACGGGGCGTTTGAACTTGACGTCGTCGATCGCGCCGATGAGAGGGACCATGCCTCGACGCGAGGGGTCGGTGAGCAGGAGGGCAGCGCCAACCTGGGCCATGGATTCGATGATGAGAACGCCCGGCATGATCGGCTTCCCGGGGTAGTGCCCCTGGAAGAATGGCTCGTTGATCGTGACGTTCTTAAGCCCAACGGCAGTCAAGCTGTCCTCGCTCATTTCGATGATCCGATCTACGAGGAGCATCGGATATCGGTGGGGAAGACACTGGAGAATCTCTTCGATTTTGATCAAGTAGGTCGCCTAGCCTCGCGGTGATTTGGATAGTTTACCGTTTGGGGGGCTTGTGACTATCTCCGGAGGGCGACGGCTTCTTCGTGGAGGTGGGAGGGTCTTCTTTCGAAAGGTCTTAGCTCTTCGGGGCGATCTCTTAAGTGGGCGAGGAGGGCTCGGCGTTTTTCGGCTCCTCGGCCGCCGGTGGGGCTTTCGGGGAGGAGGCCGGGGAGGACGGCGGCTACGCGCTCGTAGATGCCAGCCCAGCGCTTTTTGACGGCGTCCGAAGTGGTGCCAAGTTCGTCGGCGATTTCGGTGTCGGTGTAGCCATCTCGGGCGAAGAGGAGGATGGCTCGCTGGGAGATGGTGAAGAAGAAGCGGGGCGGGAAGTAGGTGAACATGCGCACCATCCAGTAGTTCTCGCTCTGGAGAGCTTGCGGGCGAGAGGCGCCGACGAGGAATGGGCGGCGGGGGTGGTCGACCATGTTGTTTTCGAGGGTCCAGTCTCGGTATTCGTTGAGGACGGTACAGCCGCTTTTGGTGGCGAGTTCGAGGAGCTCGATGCCTCCGAGTTCGCCGATGAGATGCTGGAGGCGGTACCCGCCGTGGCGCTCGACAAAGGCGTTAACTACGAAGCTGCGGATGTTTGCGGCGGGGTAGACCTTGTGGTCTTCGCCTTCCCAGCCCAGGTTGCAGATGAGCATGTTGAGGCCGCTACCTGCGTTTCGGATGGCCAGATCCTCTTCTTCGAGAAGGGGGGACCTGCCTTGGCGGCAGAGGCTGGCGACCCGAGAAACGATGAAGGGGTCTTTGTTGGTGAGCGCCTCTTTGAGAAAATCGTCTTCAATGAAAATCGCCCATAAGAGCCCTACGACGTGAGGCTGTTGGCGTGCCTCCAGGTCCTCTACGGCGACGCCGAGATTGACACCGTTGCTCCAAAGCGCGTTCCACTCATCGCGGACGCGTTGAGCCATTTCGAGATCGGTGTCCGAACCGGGGCAGCAGATTCTGAGGACGGTCTCGATGTCGTCGGGTCTAATTTGTCTTGCAACAAGGTGCATGCGGTTCTCGCAGGAGTTAGGCCGCTCCTGAATACTTATCGTGCCATGTTTTGGACCCAAAAAGGGATGGTGATTTGTGGCTAGGTTGAAGTTACACGTTTATTCAGATTCTGAACCATCTCCAGAGGGGCTCACGCTACTTTTTCGGGTTTTCCCAAATGGGGTCGGTGACTCCTTGAACGACGTGATCTCCTCGGGGGAGGATGTCGAGGATGACGATGTCGTTTTGGCCCTTCTTCATGAACGGGGCGGGGAGGTAGAGGGATTGTTGGGGGCCGATGTTCCAGAAACGGCCAAGATTTCGGCCATTAACCCATACATTTCCTGTGCCCCAGCCGCGCATATCGATGTAGGTGTCACCGACCGTTCCTACCGTGAAGGAGCCTCGATAGAGGGTCGGGCCGAGCGTCTGTTTGAAGGGTGGAGGGCTGCCGCCGGTGACCTGGAGGGTGGGCGGAGTCGGCTCGAACCGGTGTCCCTTGAGGTCCTCGAAGGGCCATGAGATCATTTCCCAGTCGCCGAGTTCGGCGCCCTTGAAGTTGGCTCCAGTGATGCCTTTGCGCTCACCGAGGAGGGCTCGGGAGAAGTTGATTCGGCCTTGGTTCTCGATGAGGATGTCGAGCTTGGCTTCGTCGGGGAGGTCCACGTGGAGGGTGTCTTGGCCGAGGCGGCGTTGCAACATGCCTTTGTAGTGGTCGTCGACATAGATGAAGGCTCGGTCCTGCATGTTTTCGAGCTTGAGGTCGCCGCTGCCGCCTTTGCCGACCTTGGTTCGGTAGAGGACGAAGCCGTAGCCGTGCCCTAACTCTTCCATGCTCATTGGCTTGGCGGCCCGAACCGGTTTGACATATTCATCGAGCAGAGAGCACGACTCCTGGAGCCCAACCTGAGGGAAGGTGATTCGGGTGACGTCGGCCGGAGGTTGGGTGAGATCGGTGGGGGGGAGGTGGCGCTGGATGACGTCTCGGAAGGCGAAGTACTTGGGGGTGAGGCGTCCGTCTTCAGAGACAGGGGCGTCGTAGTCGTAGCTCGTGATGTCGGGCTCGAAGCCTTTGCCACCGGAGTTGGAGCCGTTCATGAAGCCCCAGGACGTTCCGCCGTGGAACATGTAGAGGTTGAACGAGATCTTTCGCGAGTGCATCCATTCAAGATCGTCGGCTTGACCTTGCACAGATGTCTTGGCGTGACCGTCGCCCCAGTGGTCGAACCAGCCGCACCAGAACTCGCCGTTCATGAGAGGGACGTCCTTTCGAAACTTGGCGAAGTTCGCAAACTCGCCTTCGGCGCCACCGCCAAAGTTGACGGCGGCGGGGAGGTCGGGAAGGGTGCCGCCCTGGAGCATGCTCATTAAGGAACCGTCGGCAGTGTAGAGTTGGCAATCGATGCCGGACTCAAGCACCTGCTTGTGGATCGCGCCCATGTACTCGTGATCGTTGCCGAACGAGCCGTACTCGTTCTCCACCTGGCACATGATGATGGGGCCACCTTGCTTGACGGTGAGGGGGCCAAGCTGCTTGCCGAGGGCTTTGTAGTAGCGGTCGGTGAACTTGAGGAAGATGGGATCGTTCTGGCGGACCTTGATGCCCTTCTGGTTAGCGAGCCACCAAGGGAAGCCACCCCACTCCCACTCAGCGCATACGTAGGGTCCGGGGCGGATGATGACCCAAAGGCCTTCTTGCTGGGCTTCTTTGATGAATTCGGCGACGTCGAGATTTCCTGAGAAATCGAACTTGCCCTCCTTCATCTCGTGGGCGTTCCAGAAGATGTAGGTGCAGATCGCGTTGAGGCCCATCGCCTTCATCTTCTTGAATCGGTCTCGCCAGTAGGGGCGGGGGACGCGCTGATAGTGCATCTCCCCCGATCGGATTTGGAAGGGCTTGCCGTCAAGTACGAAGTCGGCCCCCTTGATGGCGAACGTGTGGGTGGGCGTCGTCGTTTGGGACATGGCGAGTGCGGCGATGAGGGCGAGGCTTGTCATTTCTGGGTTTTAGTTTTTGGATTTTTCATTGGCGGAGGGAGGGTTGTCACTGGGCGGGACCCCCTCCCCCACGGTTCCCCCTTCGGAAAGGGGAACCATCTACGGAACTTCGGTCATCGCTACTTCTGGCCCAAGTGGAACCACTTTATGGGTTGATTACCTTCACCGAGCTTCGCGTGACTGAGCGAGAGGGCGGACCCGCCGGTGCCGTTAAACCAACCTAGATCTATGTTATGGACACCCTTCGCTAGAGGGACTGCGCCGGTTTTGGTCGTTGAGGCGTGGAGGCCATCATTGTCAATGACCAGCTTTCCATCAATCCAGAGTTTGGACCCATCATCTGAGGTGAGCGAGAACACATAGACGGCATCGTCGGGAACTGTGAACGGACCCATGTATCTTCTGGCGACATTTTCGGCAGGGACACCGCCGTTCATGGGAATCTCGATGGAGTCCGTAGTTACTAGATCGCCGCCACCACGCAAGGTGTCGAAATCGGGCAGCTTCTCGAAAGAGCCCTTGTATTCGATGTATCGGAGGGCAGGCCTAAGTCCAACAAAGACTCCATTCGCTGGCCAGGGCGTGGTCTTGGTGAACGTCTTCACAACACCAGCCGAGACGCGTCGACCCTTGTAGAACGAGGCGGCGGTCACCGTCGTCGTCTCGGTCACATCGAACGGTTTCGTGTAGAGAGTGCTCTTCGTGTTCGGGCTCGTACCGTCGGTAGTGTAGCGGACTTGCATGTCCTTCGAGCCGGACTCGAGAGTGACGGGGACCGACGTGACGAGCATATCGGAGAGAGCCTCGATCTTCGGTGCCTCGTAGACGATCGGGGCGCCGTTAACTTCGAGGGCGACGGTGGTGCAGATCTTGTCGGGAGCCGTCTTCGGCAGCGTGATGATGACGTCCGACTCGGTCTTCTTCACCTTCAGTCGCTTGCCGGTGGACAACAAGTTTGCGTATCGGGGGGTGTTGCCGAGGCCGGGGACCACCAACTTGCCATTCGAGGGCCAGTTAAAAACGTGGAGGTAGAGCATCGTCTTCCCACCCTCTCGGCGGGTGGTGGATTTGCCCCAGGTGAGGTTGGTGAACACGGACGCTTTGGTGTCGTAGATGCTGTCGCCGTTGGTGCCCATCCACTTGCCGATATCTTTCAATCGCTGAACCGATTCAGGTGGGAACGTTCCATCGGACCTCGGCCCGATGTTCAGCAGGTAGTTGCCTCCCTTGCTGGCGATGTCGACGATGTTGCGGATGAGGGTCTCGCTCGACTTGAAGTTCTTATCGTGGCTGTTGTAGCCCCAATTGTCATTCATCGTCATGCAGGTCTCCCAGTCCACGCCGGGGATGCCGGTGGGCGGGATGTACTGCTCGGGGGTGCTGTAGTCGCCGATCTTGCCGGTGGCACCAACTCGGTTGTTAACGATGACGTTTGGTTGTAGCTTGCGGCAGAGGTCGTACAGCTCTTGGCCGTACTTGTCGTTCCAGCTCGACTCCCACTGACCGTCGAACCACATGAGGCCGATGGGGCCGTAGTTGGTGAGGAGTTCGGTGACCTGTTTGTGGAGGTAGTCGTTGAACTTGGCGAGGTCGGTCTGAGTGGGAGGGCGGTTGGCAGCCTCCCAGGTTCGGCGGGGGAAGTAGTCAGGATTGTGCCAATCCATGATCGAGTGGTACCAGCACATCTTGAGGCCGTACTTCTTGCAAGCGGCGGCCATCTGGGTCATGACGTCCTTCTTATACGGGGTGGCGCCGATGTTCCAGTCGGTGTTCTGCTTGGTGCGGAACATGTCGAATCCATCGTGGTGCTTGGTGGTGATGACGATGTACTTCATGCCCGCGTCGTGGGCCATCTTCACCCATGAGTCGGCATTGAACTTGACCGGGTTGAACTGGTCACGGAACTTCTCGTAGGTTTGAACCGGGATATGGGCGGATTCGCGGATCCACTCGCCGTAGCCGGTGTTACCGTTCCACTCGCCGGCGGGCACGCTGTACACGCCCCAGTGGATAAACATGCCGAGTCGGGCATCGGTCCACCAGTGCAGTCGCTTCTCTTTCTGGGCCTTGGTCTCTGCGTGACTGATGGCGGGGGTGGTTGCCAAAACGGCCGCGAGTGCGACCCATGCTGCCTGTTTCATGATCTGCATAGCTAGTTATCCGGTGAGTAGAGCTTGACTTCGCTGAGGATGGGGGCGGCTCGAGAATCCTCGATGACCACCTTTACACGACGGGCTGAGGTCGGATTTATTCTGAGAATTCTTTTGTTTCCGATGGTGGTGCCGCTAGCCACTACTTGACCGCCATCCACTTCAATGTGGAACTTCTTGACCCGCTGACCGAGGGGGATGAACTCGGAGAGAACGATCATGTTGAAGGTCACCGTCTTGCCGTAGTCCAGGCTGAGGGTTGCGGAGGTTGCCCCGTCCTTTGCCGCCCAATAGGATTCGGAATTGCCATCGGTGGCTTTGTCGGCCCAGTGGTCTTTGCCGAAGGCGCTGTCCGCCTCCACACGCTCGGGTTTGAGGGGGTGGGCGACGTCGCTCTTAATCGATTGATCGAACTCCTTAAGACGGGTCACGTCCTCGATGCTGATTAGGCCATCGGAGTTCGGAGGGACGTTGAGGAGCATCGAGCTGTTGCGCCCAACGCTGGCATAGTAGATCTCGCGGAGCTGATCCACGCTCTTGACTTTGCTGTTCTCGGTGGCGCGCCAGAACCAGCCTGGCCGGATGCTGACGTCGCACTCAGGGGCGACCCAGTTTGTACCGTTTTCCTGGCCCTCGGTTAGTTCTGCGTAGCGCGGGGTGCCGGGGAAGTATTGGTCGCGATTGAGGTTCGACCAGCTCGTCTCGCCGGCGATGCCACCCTCATTGCCTACCCATCGGATGTCGGGACCGGCGTCGCTGAAGATGACCGCCTTCGGCTGATACTTGCGGACCACGCCGATGAAGAGGGGCCAATCGTAGACCTGCTTCTTGCCGTTGGGGCCTTCTCCATTGGCGCCGTCGAACCAGACTTCGAACATCGGTCCGTACTTGGTGAGGACCTCTTCGAGCATATGGGCGAAGGTTTGGTTGTACTCGGCGGTGCCGTAGCTGGGGTGGTTGCGGTCCCACGGGGAGAGGTAGACGCCCATTTTGAACTGGGCTTTGCGGCAAGCGACGGAGAGTTCCTTGAGGACGTCGCCCTTGCCGCCTTTCCAGAGGCTCTGAGCGACGGTGTGGGTGGAATACTTGCTGGGCCAGAGGCAGAAGCCGTCGTGGTGCTTGGCGGTGATGATGACGCCCTTGAATCCGGCGTCCTTCATCGACTTGACCCACTGATCACAGTCGAGGTGCTTCGGGTTGAAGATCTTGGGGTCTTCAGTTCCGTGTCCCCACTCTTCGCCGGTGAACGTGTTCGGGCCGAAATGGACGAAACAATAACGTTCCGTGCGTTGCCACTCGATTTGGCGGGAGGCAGGGACAGGGGCCAGCGGTGCCGGGGCACCGTCCTTTCCGGCCAGCAGAGTTGCGGCTATCAGCATCGTCAGCAATGGAGCCTGAGGATACATTATTCCGCTGGCGGTCGTCATCGGGCGGTCGCTATGGAAGGTCCCGGCGAAGCCGTGTAGCCGACGATTGCATCGGCGCAATGCCATGCCGGAAGCCCGGCGGTGACGAATGGGGGGTCCCTCGCGGGCTCGGGATGACGCATGCTTTTGGGGGCGTGTCGGCTGTCGCGCCGATGCAATCGTCGGCTACACGGCTTCGCCGGGATGGACCCCGCACCCTTAAGGTCAGAGCTTGCCCATGAGGCTGCCGCCGACGTCGGCTTTTACATCGAACCACTTCTGGGTCGAATATTTCCGGCAGATGCTGCCGATTTGGCGGTCGGTGTCTCGGGAAGGGCGGCCGATGCGGGCTTCGGATTTGCCTTGCATGCCCATCAGGGTCTGGAGGGCGCCTTGGCGGTCGTCTTTGCTGCGGGCCAGGGCGCTGACTATTTCGAGAATCATGTTGCCGGTCTCGTTGACGGCGGTTCCGAAGCTGCTTCGGATTCCGGCGCACTCGGCGGGGGCAGGGACCGCGAGGAACTTGGCGCTGAGGCTGGCCCAAGCGGCTCTCATGGAGGATGCTTCGTCGGTGACCGCGCCGACTTTGCTGCTCTTCTCAGTCGGGATTGCGTCTTCGTCGCCATCGGCGAGCGCCTTCATATCGATTCCACCACCGCCTCCGGCTTGGAGGTCGGCCATGGTGGCCATCGCGGTGCCGAGTTGAGAGCTTGCGATCTCCATTCGATCGGCTTCGCATCGCTCAACGTGCTCTAAGTAGGCGCGGACGTCGTCGGGCATGGTGACGGCGCTCTCCTGCATCGTGGATCCGGTTTGAGGGTTCTGCGCTTTGAAGACGGGGGAGTCGGCGGGGGCGCTGATCGTCATGACAGGGTCACTGTTGTGGCTGCCTTCGACCATCGTTTCGCCGTTCTGGTCTTGTCCGCTCTGCATGGAGTGCGAAGCGAGTGCGGATCGCACGGCGCCAAGTAGGTCGCCCGATGGTGCATTGCCGCCCGAGGCGACGGACCCAGAGTGCCCGACCGGGGAGCCGCCGAAGATGTGTCCGGCATTCGATTTGAATGCGAACACGGCACCGCACAGGGCGAGGAGCATGAAGCTGATGGCGACGAGCTTCTTCTTTGGAGCGAGCGGCTGAACTGGCATCGCCTGCTGCGCAAACGCCGTCTGCTGAGCCCCGCACCGATGGCACACGCCCTGCCCACGCTGAAGAATCATCCCACACCAAACACAACCCATGAGTTAGTTGTCGGATGGCGAGTTCCTAGTTCGTAGGATTGCTGGGGTGGGGGCGGGCGGAAACTGGTGAGGTTGCGGGGGGAAGTGATGAGTGATGAGACCGGCGTTCATCACTCATCATTCATCACTTCCTTTTACGGGCTTAGCTTCGCCATAGACCCGCCGGCCATGACGTCGCCCTTGATGTTGAACCACTTCTTCTTGTTGTACTTGCCACAGATGCGTGCGACTTTTTCGTCGCAGCGGATGAAGTAGCGGTCGATGTCGCCGTAGCTAGAGTTCTGCAGCTTTTTGATCTTCTGCAGGGCACCGGTGGGGTCCGAGTCGGCGGTGTTGAGGATCTCGGAGATGTCGCCCATCATGCCGGGGATTTCTCCGAGGGCTCGGTCGAAATCATCGGCGATCGGCTGGCACTCGGCAGGGGGCGGATAAGAGTGGAAGAGGTCTTGCAGTTTTTGCCAGCGGGGGCGGAAGTCTAGGACTTTGCCCTTGGTGTACGATCCGGGGGCTTTGTCGTCGGAGTTGTCGTCGCTTTGGTCGTACGGGTTCATGGTGCCCATGCCGGCGCCCAGGGTCGACGACATGGCCTGAAGCTTGAGAGCCTCGGCGTATTGGTCGCCGGTGATGTTGACTTTCTCGGCTTCGCACTTCTCGAGGTGCTTGAGCCAATCCTCAATGTCCTTGGGCATTTCGGCCGGTGCTTCGGCAATTTTCTCTAGCGCGGGAGGAGTGACTTTGCCGGGGGTCTGCAGGACCGCACCTTCGTTCTTGCGGGCGGCGACGAGGGCGTTGGTGTCGTTGCCCTTGAAGCCTGCACCTAGTAGGCCAGCGGCTCGGAGGCCGATGAAGACGGCGGAGAGCACGGCGATGATCGCGAGGGCGGCGATGATCGCGGTGTTGCGTTTACGCTGCTGGTCGTACGACTGTTGCAGCCCTATTGGCATCGCCATCGCCTGCGGATTCTGCGCCATTGGCTGGGCCATCGGTTGGCCGGTTGGCTGGGGTTGCCGATAGGCCGAGAGGTTTTGCCCGCAATGCATGCAAAAGGCAGCGCCTTGGGCCAACGTTTTGCCGCACTTTGGACAGTTCATGACATTTATGACGTTCTTTCGGACCTGATCATCTGACATTATGCGACGGATTTTGGAGGGAAACGATGAACAAGGAGTGATGAATGATGAATGGGGGAGGAAGGTGAAACGATGAGCGGCGCGTCCGGAGACCTGCATTCATCGTTTCCCTCACCCCCGTGCCCTGACAAAGAAAGAACCGGCAAAACGACTTGTGGCGTCTGAACAAGATTAAGGGATCAATAAGAGAAGGGCTGGTGATATGGAACGCGATAGCGATAACCCTCTGAAGGCACATTTCTCGTTGGCGCTGCAAAAGGCGTTTGACCGAGAGCTGGGGCTAGTGGATGTAACGGACGTCGAGGACTACCTCGCCGCGATGCTGGTCCGCTTTGTGCACCTGGACCAGGTTTACGGCATCCGCGATGCTCGCGGGCAGCGGGTGGAGCAGATTGCCGAGATGGTGGCGGAGGGAGATGTGCGGCTCCGAGCGGACTCCTTTGAGCGCGAGCGCGAGGTTCATCGGCACATCGGCGACTTCCTTCTCTTCTGGACCGGCGTGTTTCCCGAGTACTTGAAGGCGGGGCCGGATGCACTGATCAATCCGATGAAGCAGGGTCAGGTGAGCTACTACGTGGCGAGCACCTTCGACTATCCTCCGTACGACCAGGAGGCGGCCACCTTTAAGAAGTTAAGCGAAGGGTTCGAGCAGTATTCGTATGGGCTGCGCATCGCGCGGACTTCGTTGGGATTTTCGTAGCGGCAACGTTTTGCGTGTCGCTTCGCGACGGGGGGTGGGCGCTTCGTCCGCCGCTCCGCGCGGGGGTTGGGCGCTTCGCGCCCTGTGCGCTCCGCTGAGGCCATTCCCTCTCGGGCGGTGCCTTCGCTGCGTATTCGTTCACGGAATCCCGAGGGACGCAAACTCACTTCGTTCAAACAGTGCGTCCCCCAATTCGGGCTT
>JBBQFM010000062.1:0-20505 GCA_038321975.1 Fimbriimonadales bacterium
CCCAGAACACAAGAACCGAATTGACGATGAGCCCAATCCATGGGCAAAACGCAACCATCCATATCCACACCCTCCGTGGCGTGACTAAGATGAGCTAAGGACGATACCAATCCCAAAAAAGATGTGGGTAAGGACAAGGGCGTTGCCCTGGGCTGCATTGTTCTCGACCCTTCGGGCCTGCAAAGGAGCGTAGGCTGGCAAGCCCCCATCGTCCTCGCCCGATGCGAGATCGCTCGCCGAATTTGGTGGCTCAGAATGACATTCACACAGTTAGACCGTTAGCCAGTCCGTCGACGGAGAAAGACTCGGGCCAAGAATCGCTCGACGTTTCGCGACCACTTGTATAGGCCCGACTGCCAGCGGTCCAGTTGCGAAATCGGCCAAAGGGGCTTGTGCAGACGGGAGTCGTCGTAGTTCACTTCCTCACCCTGAAGCGGAAGGCGCTCGGGGCGGCGGTGGGTTCGGAAGGTGTGATCCCAAAGGGCAATTCCCCAGAATCCGACGATTGCCAGATTCGAACTCGGACGCCAGTGGTGCATCAGGTGGAAGCCGTAGAGGCGACGGAACAGGCGCTTAGTCCACCGATTCTCCATCCGCGGTTGCCAGAACCGCTCGTACGGCAAGTGAAGGATCGCGTGCCAGATTTCGTAGGCGCTGTAGTAAAGGGTGGATGAGAGAATGACGCCGATGACTACGGGCTGGCCGGGGAACAGGTGCATTAGCGGGATCGCGAAGAGGATGAAGAAGACGACGAAGAAGATCGACAGGGAGTAGAGCGGAAACATCATCGACTCTTCCTGATGCGGTTCTTCGACGGGAAATTCACTCTTCGCCTCTACCAGGCGTGCGGGCTCGTGTGGCGTAACCGGTGCCTTCACGGATGTGAGCCCGTGGTGGGTGGTGTGGGCACGGTGCATGACCGACATAAAGGGGAGCACGGCCGAGTGCAGCAGATATCGGTGATACAGATATTCGAACAGACTCAGCGGGAGACCGAGGAGAAGGGTCCAAGCCAAGATCATCCACGAGTGTCCGGCCTCGTTTGCAAACGCTTTCGGCGCAATCACCGCGAACGTGGCAAGCGCCAAAACAAATTGAAAGGCGACGGCGATGAAGAATCGGTGAATGGGGACGTGGTGGTCGTGTTGGGGTTCAGTGGGCAAGGAAGCTCCAGGGCCGTTTTCGATGTCGGCATCGCAAGCTCGAACGCCGGGCGAATCAAGGAGCGAATATAAACAGTTTGACGACTTTTTCAACGACAAAGCGATGGCGAACGTCGCTGGTTATCTGATAAAGAATGCATTGCAGAGAGCCAGCATCTGTTTTGAGCTCTGATCCCTGACCACTGCGAGAGGTTTCCTTTTGGTAAGGTCGTCTTGTGGTTTCGATCTATCAGGACGTCGAGGATCCCATTAACCCGCTCGCAGACGATGCGGCGCTCGACCTGGCTCGGGTGTTTAGCGACGCGGGAGTTCGGGGGTCTATTTGCTTGACGGGCGAGAAGTGCCGGACGCTGTTGGCTCGGGGTCGGCAGGATGTTCTGGATGCGTTCCGGCCGCACTGTCTTGGGCTTCACACGGACACTCACTCTTATCATCCGACGACGATGGAGTTGCTTGCGGACGTGGATTGGGAGGTTGGGTGCGACTTGGCCTTTCGTGCCGAGAAGCGGGGGTATGACGCGTTCGTTGCGGCGTTCGGCAGGCCACCCGCTTTTTGGGGTGGGGCCGGGAACACTTGGTCGCCGGAGATCACGGACGCCTTGAAGCGGCTCGGGATTCCTGCTTATGTGTATGCGCTTACCGAGTTGCCGGACCATGCGCTCCATCGGTTCAATGGAGTTCACGCTTTCTCGCAGGACTTGACGATTTCGGAGCCTGAATGGGCTGACGATAGGGTTGCGGCAGCGAAGATGGAAGCCGTCCTGGAGAGCGCTCGGTCCAGGCCGTATTGCGGCATTTTCACTGGGCATCCCACCAAGTTCCGGCACGCGCGGTATTGGGATACTCCGTTCAACTCTGGGCTCACTCCATCGAATCCTGAGTTGGCCGAGCCGCTGCCGGTTGAAACCTATGAGCGGTCGAAGAAGAACCTACGGATCTTTCTTGAGCAAATTGCTCAGGAGCCTAAGGTTGTCGGAGTCGATGAGGTGCTCGCTCTTGACTGGACGTACCGCGCTCTCTCGAAAGAGGAGAGGGCGTACTTCGCGGTGCACACCGAAAAAAACCTACGCGGGGCGGCGAATTGGCCGATCCACCGACCGAATCTGCAGATCGACGGGATCGTAAACAAGACGCTGGCCTTGCTCGACACCGTCGAGGCTGCGAATCTGAAGCTCTAGCGACTGAGCTTCAAGGTGGATCAAATTTGGTTGGCACTGGTGTAGACCACGCCCCTGGGTCCATCTTTGGTCGGACCTCCAAAGCGGCTTTAGGTCACCCTATTCGCTTCGCTGAGCGCCGTCGCACGAGGCCAAGGACGAACACGGATGCGGGCTCGGGAACGGGCGCGCTCTCGCCACCGAATAGAAATTCGGTGGCGTAGTAGGCGCTGGTCTGTGCCCCGGCGGTCGAAAAAAGGGCGCAAATGGCGCCGACGCTACAGGGGCTGCTTCCTCTACGATCTGACACTATCCTAGCGAGGGGGGCTGAGGGTCACGATCATGGTGGCTGAACCAGCTGGAATCGGGAAGGACGACTTTTGGTTGCGTCCTACCTTTCCCAAGACCCGCGGACCGAGACTGACCTGATAGGGACCGGAAACGGTGATCCGCGAATCGACGGGACCGTCGTTCATGATTGGAAGCCGCAAGGCACCGTGCCTAAGACTTAGCGGCTTCCCGACCGCGAAGCGGCAGCCATCCAGTTCGATGTCCGCATTCGCGTCCTTGGTTCGCACATACAGCCGCTTACGCAACCCATCGCTAGGAATCAATTCGTAGCTCGAGCCTCGCTGCTGTCCAACTCCGCCGAGGCAGAGGCGGCCGAAGATGGGGTCGTCGGTGACGACGGTGGCGGCGGCGCGGAGGGCGCCCGAGTAGCCGAGGTCGATCTCGCAACCGTAGTACCAAGACCCGCGGTGGATGGGCTGATCGAGCCAGGTTTTGCCGAAGGGGGCGGGCTCGAAGCCGCCACCGGCGCCTCCGTCGTTCCCCTTGCCGGGATACCAGTAGCCGTAGTTGGATTCGGGGGTTCCCGTGTTCATGAGGGCCCAGGAGCTGAGATAGGAAGCGAAGCCTAGTCGCAAGTAGGAGGCGGGATCTGCGGCGTAGTGGAGTCCGTAGTCTAGGACCGCCCATCCGCCCATTTGGGACATATAGCTCAGGGTGTATCCGTTGCCGGCGCCGCCTCGGTAGTCGCTGCCGAGATAGTAATAAGCGGGTTCGATGCTGCCTCGGCAGAAGATATTGAGAGCCATCTGGTTGTCCATGAACCTTTTCGCCTTGGCCTTCGGAATGCCGATGGAGGACCCGTGCTTGATCGCGTAGTCGGCGAGGGCTTGGGTGGATTCGAAGCCGGTGGAGTCGAACGCGTACTCAGAGCCGAAGAGATCGGGCCGGCCGAGGACGAAGTATTTCGTCTTGTCTTCCCACTGCTTGCGCAGGGTTGCCGCCTCTTTGGAGAGGCCCTTTGCCTCGAGGTCGGCGATGATGTTGGTGATGACCAACTCGTTGTAGTAGCCGGTTTCGTATGCGGACCAGCCGTCGACTTTGGCGGGGACGGTGTACATAGCGTGGGCGGTGCCGTAGGCTCGCTTCAGATAGTCGATGGGCTTGAGTCGGGTCTTGATCTCGGGATGGCGGGCGGCCATTCGATACATGCTCGAGTAGAGGAGCATGATGTGCGGGTAGTCGTAGCATCGCCAGATGTGCTCGACTCCGTCGTGCGGCTTTTTGGTGCTCTCGCGAAGGGTTTTCCAATCGGGGATCCCGTAGATGCCGAAGGGATAGGGCTCTTCGGTTGTCTGTTGGAGGCCGCCCCACACGAAGTGCTCAATGTAATCATCGAGCGCAGTGACTTCACTCTGAACCGGATACTCCGCGTTCTTGGCGGCGAGGAAGGAGGGCTTGCCGATGCCGGGGTCGTCACAGCTCACTTCGTAGATGCGCCAGCCCTTGATCCGGTCGTAGTTATCCGGGCCGAGGCGGGTTTGGGTCTCCATGTTCCACTCGGAGATCAGGCCGTTGTACCACTTGCTCGCGTCGCGGTGTTGGTGCTCGGCGAGGAAGGCGGCGCGCTTCTTGATGAGGGTTTCGATGGGTTCGGTGGAGAAGAATTCGAGGTAGGTCTTCTCTCCTTTGCCGATTCGGACGGTGAGGCGGTTCTCGCCGAGCTTGGCGAAGTGGACGTTGTAGATCGTGTAGTTACCGCGCTTGCCCAGGGTGGTGATCTTCGTTTCCGTCGGGAATTCGGCTTCTAGGCCGTCGATATGCTGGTTTGAGCGGAGCGCGACTTTGGCGTTGAGGTCGCTGGGGACCGTCATGCCGGGGACGACCTGGACGTCGAGTTTGCCTTCCTTGGCGAGGATGTCGCGCACGTCGTCGTAGTTCTTCGCCCACTGTAATACGTAGCCGAAGCTCGCGGATTGCCCTGGCTTCAAATGGACGCTGGTTTGGGGGATTCGCCACTTCGTGCCATGGGTTTTGGCGATCTCGCCGGCTGCCTTGCTGTGGAGGTAGATCTGATATCCGCCCTTGTCAGTGTCCCAGTATTCGGGCGTGGAGCCTTTCATCGGGGTGAGCATGAGATAGGGGCCGACGCTGTTGGGGCGCATCCAGAAAATGAACGAGCCGTCGCCAGAGATGAAGCTGTGTTTGAGGACACTGTTCACCATTCCGGTGCCCTTCACATATCGGCCATTCATAGGGAGCGGGGTCGCGAGGTCCCCGATTTCGACGGGCTTCTTGGACACGTTTCTAATGTCGAACGTCCAGAGGAGCTTGTCGCCCTCACGGGCGAAGCGGTTTGAGACGGTTACCGCATCTGGCGCGAGGTAAACGGCGTTCGGCCCCGTGGGGTGGGCGTCCATCGTCTTGGTGTCGAGGGGCTGCCACGCCTGGCCGTCCTTTCGGAGGGTTAGGTGGATTTCGCCCAGCCCGGATTTTGGGGCGATGTATTCGGTTGGGAAACGGTCGTTGGCTCGTTTGAGGGAGGTGACTTTGCCGTCGCTGAACTGGACTACGAACGGCGAAGTCGCCTGCGAGCGAGTCGTGAGGGCAAGCACGACGGCAAGACCGTTAAACATTAAATCATTCTAACTCGTATTTGTGCTTGGCTCGGTCGCCAGTTTGCGTCGGTCGGCGACAATGCCACGGATGCCGATGAGGAGCGAGACGACGGCGAGCGTCCAAGCGACGTAGTCGAGCCAAGGTTCGAGAGTGGCAGGAGTGGTCGGCGCTCCCACCCAGGAACCCGTGAAGTTGATTGCTGGCCAAGCGAGTCTCCACACGGGCGGCACGATCCAGAGGCCTAGGATGATCATGAACCAGGGCACGAAGAAGAATGGAACGGCTCGGTCGGCTCTAAGGATGGGTTTGCCGCCGAGGAGGCTGATCCCTGCTGCAAACAGCCCAAGGGCTGCGCCAATTCCGAGCATCTGCCACGGCAAAACAGAGATCGCCAACCAAGTGCAGAGGGCTACACCCAGAAATGGGGTGACCCAGTTCAGAAACGGAAAGAGCCGCGCAAATTTCTGGCTGAGCCCCTGCTGGACAATGAAGGCGAAGAAGAGGAAAAAGGCGGCGATGGACGTATTGCCTGGCCAAGCCTTCCACCAACCGGCGGTCCAATTCGCATCGAGCAGACTCAACGGGTTGTCCATCCCGCGGTTCGCGATGAGGAACGATAGCGCGACTCCTAGGACGATCCCAATTGCGTCGGGCAAAATGCTCTGCGGCGAGACGGGGCTCAGGTCGCGGAAGTGGAAGCATCTCGCCGGGTAACTGGGAGGGCCTGGATTCTCGGCTTTTTCGATGGGGAGATTCACGCCGCCGCAATTGACAGAGCCATTGGTTTCGTCGTAGACGTTGGCATTTTCGGGAATCTGCCGCTTGTGTTTGAAGTTTGGCCAGAAGTTGCGGAAGCCCGGATCGGTCGGCTTCCTCAGCTTGGCAAGATCCAGACGGTAGTCGAACATTTTCATCGGATAGAGTCCGGCGACGACGTAGGGATCGAACCTCGGCACGGGGCGCGTGCGATTGGTCGTATCGGCTCTGGTCGTATCGATCGTGAGACCCGCAATGTGTGCTTGCTCGACTATCCAGTTTAAGGTCGTGTTCGGGAGCCCCGGATGGCTCTCGTCTCCTCCGCCGACATCGCGGTGAACGCCCGGGAACCAGATCTCCACAACGTCGTTCTTATCCGGTCGGAGCAGCAGTTCGGGGAACGCATTGCGCTCCTCGTCGATGCTTACGGCGTGACGAGAATGCTTTACGGAAGGGTTCTTGTCGGTATAGGGGAAGACCTTGAATCGCTCAAAGATTCCGACTGAGCTGACCGTATCGAACAGGCCCATGAACTCGATCTCGACCTTGTCTTTCTGAGAGAAGAGGTTCTTGATCGTAGCTGAATCTTTCTTGAACTTGGCGAAAGAACTGAAGTCGTTGATCGTTTGCCACAGGTAGGGCGCGAGGTGGCAGCTGTGGTCTTCTAGCAATCCGAAGTTATGGATCAGCGCGGCGAGAACTCGGGCGGTGAAAGCCCCACGGCTGAAACCGAACATGTAAATGCGATCGCCGGGGTTGTACTCGCGAACCAGGAACAGATATCCAGCGAGGACCTGATCGCGGAGGCTTGTGGCGACCGCGAGGTCGAGAAGTTTGAGGAGGAGGCGCCTGGCTCCAGAGAGGGCCATCGGGCTGCCGAGGGTTCCGACTCCGCCGCTGTAGAACACGGATTGGGTGGTCCGGTCGAGCCGTTCATAGATCTTGGTGACGTTCGTCTTATCGACGGTGGCCCAATCGCCAGTACCATCGAAGCAGAGCACGATATTCTTTGGCCCGGGATTGTTGCCAGTCATCCAACAATTGTAACACTGTTTCGGAAGGGACGGTTCGGACCGGGGATTAAGAGTTTGGTCGGCTTCTTACCATTGAAGCCGGAGCGCAACCCATCACTGACGTATTCGCATCCGACAACCCTGTAAGTGGTTCCGGACCCTCCGGCTCGAAACTGGACAGCCTAGCGGAATTTTAAGAACAACCGGAACCGTTTACAGGGTTCGGGAGAGATTGGTCGGCTTCTTACCAGGGTTCCGCCGGAGCGTAACCCTTCGCTGGCATCCGCAACCCCCTTGGGGTTGGGATACCGAGAGCCTATTTCAACCTTCTCGGCCCTACAAGGGAGTGTCGAAAGATGTGGGTAGGGACAAGCCCTTCGGGGCTGGAGAATCCTTGGTTTGGAGCTCAACGTCAAAGATCAGGCATTGCAACTGCTGGGAAATGGTAGGACCGCGGCACCGACTGCCATAACGGCTAAACTTGCATCGACCCGTAGAGCCTAAAATGGACGTAACTCCGCACCTCAACCAAGCCCCTTCGCACGCCGCAGTCTTTCCAATTGAGCCGCCATCGACCCATACCGGACAGGATTCTGAGGAAACCACCGAGACGGAAGAGGCTCCTCAGAAAGCCTAAGTTCGACCTATGGCCGAGCAGAACTACGACCGGTTTCCGGGCCGAAAACGGTTGCTCGCGGCTCGCGATGAAGCCAAAAAGCTGGCCGAGATTATTCGCGGCTGCATTCCCGCAAGTCGGTCGGGCGAGTTGCTGGCGGTCATCGCCGATCAGCACCCGGCCGACCTTGCAGATGCAATGTACTTCCTCAGCGATGAGGAAGATCGAATCGTCTTCGAGGCGCTCACCATCTACGAAGCCGCCGAGGTAATCGGCGAGGTCGATGGCACCACTCGGGCCGCGTTGGCCAAGGCTTGCACACCCGCAAAGCTGGCCGAAATCCTCGATGTGATGCCGCCCGACGAGGGCGTATTCGTCCTTTCTGGGCTGGCAAGCGACCGCGCTGAGCGAGCGTTGGTGTTGGTTTCTGGCCCGGTTCAGGAGCAGCTGAAGAAGCTGCTCGCCTATCCGAAGGACAGCGCGGGGCGCGTGATGTCCACCGGATATGTGTCGGTAAATCCTGGGTCCACGGCCCGAGACGCGCTTGACCGATATGCCGAGATGTTCGATGGCGAGCACCTCTTCTTCGTGTATGTGGTGGACGAAGTCGGTGCCTTGAAGGGTTTGGTTGATCTGCGGACGCTTCTCAAATCGGCTCCTGATTCGAAGGTGGGCGACTACATGTTTACCGACGTGGTGACCGTCGAGCCGAACGTTGATCAGGAGCGGGTTTCCCACATCTTCATCCGGTACGACCTCACTGCGCTGCCAGTTGTCGAGGCGGGGACCCGCCGGATGCTGGGCGTGGTGACGTCGGAAGACGTCATCGAAATCTTGCAGGAAGAGAGCGCGGAGGATGTTGCTCACTTGACGGGTACGGATGCGGACGAACTCGAGAAGAAGAGCCCGGCAACGATCGCCAAGATGCGTATCCCGTGGATCTTGGCCACCATGTTTATCGAACTTCTCGCCGGCCTCGTGATCCACAAGTTTGACAAGACGCTCACCAAGGTGATCCTCCTGGCGTCGTTCATGCCGATCATCTCGGCGATCAGTGGCAACACGGGACTTCAGTCGGCGGCAATTATTATCCGGGGCCTGTCCACGGGGCATGTGGACTTGGTGCATTGGAAGCACGCGGTGGGTCGCCAGCTTGGGACGACGGTGATCCTCGGCGCGGTTTGCGGCGTGGTGCTTGGCATCATCGGATCAATTTGGGATCATAGCCTTGGATTCGGGATTGTGGTTTCGGTGGGGATGTTCATGTCGGTGAACATCGCAGGCGCGGTGGGGACGGTGATCCCGCTGCTATCCAAGCGCATGGGCTACGACCCGGCGTTGACGGCGGGTCCGTTCGAGACCGCCTTTCAGGACGTGGTGGGGATCAGTATCTTCTTGACGCTGGCCACGCTGTTGCTGCCGTTGCTGAACTAGAAGCTTGGGTCGTCTTGGTCCGCGTCAATGCTCATCCGGAGCCATGAGTCGCGTGGATACGCTCTCGTACAAAACGACAGGGACTTGACTGATCGGATAGTCGGGCACCCTTCGGGGCAGAATCTTAGGACATTCCATGGGGCGCTTCGCGACCCATGGCTATGGTTCGGTATCCCTTCGGGATGCAATGGGCTATCCAGTGAGTCGAACGTCATCAACCGATACAAGTGTCCAGAGATTAATAATGGTGACTTTGCTTCCCCTGGTAGCCTTGCTCGCATTTTCCACTCAAACGCCGCACAATCGGACCGAGTTTGTGACGGCGCTGCAACGCGTCGAGGTTGGTTGGACCAAGCAGCGGGTTCAGCGCGCTCTCGGAGAGCCGGATGATCTATGGCCGGTGAACGACTCTCACGACTATGTGCAGCACGGAGAGGATCGGTGGTGTTACGGGACGAACGGGCATCACACGATGGCGACCCTTGGTTCGGTGACGTTCCGAGACGGGGTGGTTCGCTCCGTCGTTGGCCAGGAAGGTACGGCGCCTCTGGAAGGATCGATTGGCGAAGAGGAACTTCGCGCCGCGCTAAGGGCCCTCTACCAAGATCCTTCTCATGTTCGCCGTGGCTACGACTCGTTTTCTGGCTCGGATCCGGGGCGTACGATTCGGGCGGCAAACGCTTTGATCGGTCTCGGGCCTGAAAAGGCGCTCCCTATGCTCAAGGAGTACGGTCGGCTGGCTGCCGAACGCTGGAGCGATGAGTGGTTGTTTTGGGTGGTAAGAGCAGCATATGTCGCGAAGCCGGACGTGCCCGTATTTGCGGTTCCGGTGATCGCGATGAACTCCTGGAGCCGGCCGACAAACCTTCAATCTTGGCCAACATATCCGGTCGCCATCGTCGACGACATTCCCTTTTGCATGCTGAAAGACGGCGGATATAGTGGAGCGGCCGAGGGATTCAGCGACTACCTGCTAAAGCACATCTCCGAATGGAGTTTGAGGACTATGCCTCTCGTACCTCCCGCAGACCCATTCCCCTCGATGCAGGATCTGTTAGCTCATCCCCTTTGGCCGACAGATGCGGAGATGCTCAAGAACGACCCTGACGCCGTCTCGGATGTTGCTCTTTTCGAGGTGATGGAACTCATCAAGCCAGTCCTGACTGTGAAGGTGCCCAACCCCTGGGACCAGCTGCCCGTAGATGAGATCCACCGCCGATTCCTTGCACTCGAGTGCCGTTGGGACGCTGGTCTGCAGAGCTATGTTCGTAAGGATGGGTCGATTCTCCCAAACACAAGAATTCCGGCGCCTCAGGAGCATTTCGACTTTGTTGGCATTCCCCGCCACAAGGTCAAGCTGTCATTCTGGCGGCAAGACGAGCACCACATGAGGGTTGAGATGATGACGACCGAATTGGGAACCGGACCGATCGCAAAGATCTTCCTCATCGCCGAGAACTCTCGGGACGGCGGAGAGTTGCAATTTGTCTCCTCTGGCGGAACCGTTCTCTACGCGAACTCCCTGGAGAAGAAGCTGGCTCTGGCGGAAGAGCCTCGGCGGGTATGGGAGAGGGAGTACTACGGTGACGCTTCCTTTCCCTTTACCAAGGGTCGACCGATGAGGTTTGTGATCCTATTCGAAGGAAAACGATACGTCAGCCCCGACTTCTCCCCGTAGGCCTGCTCAATCGGATGTCGACGCCCTTGAAGAGGGCGTCGACCCAGGTTGCCTACTTGGGAATGAGAACGGTGTCGATCACGTGGATCACTCCGTTCGAGCAGATGATGTCCGTCTTGATGACCTTCGAGTGATTCACTCGGACTCCGTGCTTGGTGTAGACGGTGATTGATTCACCGTTCACGGTCTTCACGGCGGTGCCGTTCTTCAGCTTCATCACGTCGGCCGCCATCACCCTTCCACTTAGCACATGGTAGGTGAGGATGGAGGCGAGCTTGGCCTTGTTCTCCGGCTTGAGGAGCATGGCGGTAATGCCCGGCTTGCTCTTTTCCAGCTTCTTGAACGCGGCATCGGTGGGCGCGAACACCGTAAAGGGGCCGGTGCCTTTGAGGGTATCAACGAGGCCGGCGGCTTTCACGGCGGCGACCAAGGTCTTGAAGCTACCCGCGGACACGGCAGTGTCTACGATGTCCATCTTCGCCTTGTGGTGAGGAGTGGCAAATGCGAACGAGGCGGTCGTCAGCGTTGCGATAGCGATTGAAATCCACTTTGTGTTTTGCATGTTGAGTTAGCGAGCGGTCGCGGAGTGCATGTTGTTGGCGGGCATGGCGAGTCGGAACGCTTGGACGAGCGCGGAGACTCCGACGAGGATATAGACGATGTTTGACAATGCGCTTCCCGCGCCGAAGATCGCGGCCACGAGGTCGAACTTCGCTGCCCCGACGAGCCCCCAATTCAGTCCTCCAACGATGAGAAGGATGAGGGTCACGATGTTTAACGTTTTCATTTTTGAAACTCCATTCACTTCGGGCTCTCCCCGAGAAGTTAGACATATATTAGACGCTTTGTCTAGATATTGTCAAGTATTTGTCTAAATTATACGGAAGGTAGCTCCGTGTGAGCATTGACGTAACTTAGACAAAGATCGTATACTGACCAAGTGGCGGTCACCTACACGATTGGAACTTTGTCGGGGTTGACTGGCCTCTCGCAGCACACTATTCGGGCATGGGAGAGGCGCTACAACGCCTTGTCGCCAGAGCGAAGCGATTCCAATCGCCGAATCTATGGCGAGGAGGATCTCATCCGGCTGACTGTGCTCAAGCGGGTTGTGGATGCCGGACATTCCATCGGTCAGGTAGCGTCGTTGTCACTCGACGAGTTGAAGTCTCTGGACAGCGCGCGAGTTGCCTTGCCGTTGGATGGCCCAAAGTTTCTCGGCATCGAGCCCCACTTAGCCGCATGTCTAACCGCGTTGGATCGCCTCGATACGGACGCGCTGGATCAATGCCTGGTGATGGGTGCGGCGGAGCTTGGGGTCGTCGGTTCACTCGAGAGGGTGGTGATTCCGTTACTTCACGAAATCGAGATGCGGTGGGTGGACGGGTCGATGACCATCTCGCAGGAGCATCTCGCCTCGGCGGTACTCCGCGGATTCCTTGATCGAGTCCGCCTTTCGATGCGGGCCAGAGTGGGCGCCCCGCGGGTCTTGATCACCACTCCTCGCAACCAGTTTCACGAGATTGGCGCTTTGATGGCGGCCATCGTCGCAGCCACCGAAGGTTGGGCGGTGACCTACTTGGGTCCAAACCTTCCGGCAACGGAAATTGCCATCGCGGTGCGGCAATGCGATGCGAGTGCGGTAGGTCTGAGCGTGGTGTTTCCGCTCGACGATGCGAGTTTGCCCGACGAATTGAGAATATTGAGGCGCGAGCTTGGAGCGGCGACCACGATCATGGTGGGCGGTCGCGGAGCATCACGATATTCCCAAACGCTGGAGGAAATCGGCGCGGTTACGATTGGCGACTTCGCGACCTTTCGAAACTCCCTTGGCGGGGTAACCGCATTTGTGCGACGCTAGATACCCTTTCTCGTTTGTGAATCAGGGCTTGGATGCAGATCTTTTTTTCGACGCCAAGAAGTTGTCCCTACGGGGCCTAGACCGAGGGCTAGGCCGATCACGCCCGGAGGCTCTGGGGTCGTGTTGATCCAGAGGACGGCGTCGCTAGCCAGATGAGCCCGGCGCTCTGATCGACGAATCGTATTTATGTTACAACAGAATTTTACTTGTAACGGTTAAGTGAACTAGATGCTATCCGCCAATCTGAGGCCCAGGAATCCCTGGCGGTAAGTCGGGACGTACCAATTCCGGAATGTCCGCCGAAGGATAGTTGGCGAAGTGGCCCAGGAGCCGCCTCGACAGACTTGGTGGAGTCCCTTCATGTGGTCTTTCGAGTAGCCGTCATAAGGAAAAGCTTCGAAGCCGGGGTAGGGGAGAAATTTGCTGCTCGTCCACTCCCAGACGTTGCCCGCCATATCCTGCAAACCGAATGCGCCAGCGAGGCGGCGACCGACGACGTCGGGCGCCCAGTTCGAGAGGCCGTGGCAAGCCTCCTTATCAACCGCCATTGAATCGCCCCAGGGGTATTTCGACGGACCCGCAGCGTATTCCCACTCTTCTTCGGTCGGCAATCGCTTGCCCGCCCAACGGGCGAAGGCGTCGGCCTCGAACCAGCTGAGGCAGCTTGCTGCCTCAGCCGGCTGGATCGGCCGCACTCCATGCGGTCCGAAGTAGGCCCAACCATCGGGTTGCTGAATCCAATACTCGGGCGCGGTGGCATCTTCGGTGCAGCGCCACGCCCAGCCTTCTTTCGACCACAGCTCAGGGCGACGATAGCCGCCGTCTTCCATGAATTGGGTCCACTGATAGGCGGTGACTTGGGTTTTCGCCAGTCGAAACGGGGCCACCGTTTCTTGGTGCTCGCATTTTTCGTTGTCGTAGCCGTGGCGATCGTCCGATCCCATCGTAAAGGTGTCACCAGGGATGTTCACCCACTCTGTTTGGTGGTGCGAAGTCCATTTGGGGAGCTCGACGGACACGGGAGGCAGCTGCTTTTGGATGAGTTGCAGCATCTCGGCGATCGTCTCTTGGTGCTGGCACTCGTGCTGCACCGCGAACTCCCAGGCGTAGCCGTCGGCTAGGTACGGGTCGTCGGTGGAGAGATCACAGGTTTCGAGGGCGTCTAGAACATGCGCTCGGGTGGCGGACATGTACGCCTTGATGCCATCTCGATCTGGGATGTGGATTCGGTTGTCTTTGGGGTTATCCGGTAGGTCGGCGAAGAGAAAGGTGAGCTGCTCATCGACTGGCTGTTCTTTCAGCGCGGCGCAGATCACCCAATACTCCTCGGTCCGGCCGACGTGCCCGAAATGCCAGCCGATGGGTGAGTAGAAGGAGTGGACGCGTTCGCGGAGGAATCGGTCGGGGACCTGATCCATGAGCCATAGTGTGCGTTCACGCGCCGCTTCCAGAGAAGAGCGAAGCTCTTCCTTTCGGCCCACTAGATTCGCGGCCTCAGCATCATCATCGAGAACCAACCCTTGTCGTCGGTCCAGGAGGAATCGATCTCGAGTCCGGCAGGTTCGCAGAGCTTGGCGAAGCTTTCGAGCGTGTACTTATGGGACCACTCGGTGTGGATGAATTCGCCTTTGGCGAAGTCGTAAGAACGTTCTAGCTGGTCGACCTGCACGTGCTGGTTGACCGAGCTAATCAGGCGCATCTCGATGCGCTGCTCGACTTCGTCGTACGGCGCGTGATGGCGGAAACATGAGAGGTCGAAATGGCCTCCCATTTCCTTGTTCACTCGGCGAAGCAGGTTCTTATTGAACCGCTCGGTAAGGCCACGGCTGTCGTTGTAGGCGGCCTCGAGTGTTGCCTTGTCCTTGGCTAGGTCCACGCCCAAAAGGATACGGTCAAGAGGTTGCATCTTCGCCTGGATGCGACCGAGGAAGTCTTGGGCCTCGGTATGGGTGAGGTTGCCGATATTGCTGCCGAGAAAAAGAATGAGACGGGGGCCATCGTTGGACGGGAGGTTCTCAATCGCATCGAAGTACTCGGCGGCCAAAGCGTGCACGCTCAAGTGGTCGTATTCGCTAAGCAGGGTGAGCGACGAGGCCTTGAGGAAGTCCGAGCTGATATCGATCGGGACAAATGTGAGGTTCGGTTGGTTGGCGAGCGCGGCGTCCATAAGCAGGCGTGTTTTGCAGGCGCTGCCGCTGCCGAATTCGACGATGCTGAGACCGGGGCCGACCGCCTCTACCATCTCGCATGCGTACTTCTCGAGGATAGAGCGCTCGGTTCGAGTGAGGTAGTACTCGGGAAGCTGGGTGATCTCTTCGAATAGCTCGGATCCCTCGTTGTCGTAGAGGAACCAAGTCGGCAGCATCTTTGGCGTATCGGCAAGCCCGCGGGCAACCGCTTCCGCCATCGTCTCTCCAGGTCGATGACTAGCGACCTGCTTAAAAGAAAACCTCTCTTCCATCCTTACTCCCCACGTGCGATCGAGACGAGACTAGTCTAAGCTACTGCTGGAGTGTCGCTGGAAACTAGAACGCCTCTTAAAGACTTACGATAAGAATGCGTGGTTCGGTTCGCAAGAAATGTTAAATCAGTAGACGTAAGTCGGGTTAATCGGCTTTTTTGGGAGAGAGAGAAGTGGCTGAAGTAGTTTTTGATGTGGTGATTGTGGGGGCAGGTCAAGCGGCGGAGCCGCTTCTTGCGAAGCTGAGGGCAGCTAAGAAGAACGTCGCTCTGATCGAGCGAAAGTTTATGGGTGGCTCGTGCGTGAACTTTGGCTGCACGCCCACCAAAGCGGCGATTGCTTGTGCGAAGGTTGCGCATATGGCCCGTCGGGGTGCCGATTTCGGGTTGCGAATTCCCACTGTCGAGGTCGACTTCCCGGCCGTTTTGGCGGTGGCCAAGTCAGTTGCGGAGGAGTCCCGAATTGGTCTTGAGGACGAGTACGCCGATGAAGGCGTCGTCATCTTCCGAGGGTTGGGTCAGTTCACCGGAAAGGAAGGCGACGTCTATCTCCTGAAAGTCGGCGACCAAGTCGTACGGGCCAAAGTAGTTGTTCTCGACACGGGCACGCGGACCGTGATTCCGCCAATCGAGGGACTTGCTCACGCGCGTTGCATTCATGCAGGCAACTGGCTGGATCACAAGGAACTTCCCAAGCGTCTCGTGATGCTTGGGGGCGGTGTGATCTCGTTGGAGATGGCTCAGTTCTATTGCCGTATGGGCAGCGAGGTCACGATTCTCGAATCCCACTACCGGATTGCGGCGACCGAAGAGCCCGAGATTTCGGCGGCAATTGCCGACTTCCTCACGAAGGAAGGGATCACGATTCGCACGAACACCAACATCATGAGGGTCGAGGATTCGGGCGACTGCATCACTCTCAAATGCGACTCTTGCGAGTTCAAAGCGGATGCGCTCTTCGTCGCTACGGGCCGAACTCCGAATACTGACGATCTAGGGTTGGACACGGTCGGTGTCGAGTTGGATGCACGCGGTTACGTCAAAGTGGATGAGTTGCTGCGAACGACGCAGCTGAACATCTACGCCGCCGGCGACATCCGAGGCGGACTCGGACTCACGAGCAATTCTTGGGACGACAATCGAATCATCTCTTCGACGCTTCTCGGTGAGAACAACGGTCACACGACCCACCGCATCGTCCCCTACGGCGTCTTCACCGACCCCGAACTTGGTCGCGTTGGCATGACGGAGGCGGAGGCGAGGAAGGCGGGGAAGAAGGTCAAGGTGGGCACGTTCGACATGGTGCACAACGGCCTGGCTCGCGAGCGGCAAGAGAAGACGGGGCTGATCAAGGTGATCGCCGAAGAAGGAACCGACTTGATTCTCGGGGCGTCTGTTTTGGCTGCGCAGGGCGCGGACATGCTTCAAATCTTCGTGGATCTGATGAACGCGAAGGCGCCGTTTACAGTGTTACGCGAGTGTGTGGTGGCGCATCCGACGTTCGCGGAGGCTTGCCAGAGTGCGACGGAGGCTATCCCAAACTGAGGGTTCCTTTTGGACGGGCCGCAAGGTCGAGCCCTCCCCTTCGGCGTTCCGGTGGGTTGCAAAGATCGCGAATTTCCAGGGTCCGATTTCAGAGACTTTCTGGTCGCGAGAGGTTTGAATCGAGAGGCTGTCGGTGGGGGTAGGGGTTCTTCAGTCGCTTGAGCTCCATCAGAATGACATTCAAACAGTTAAACCCTAAGGTGGAATCGCTCGGGCGATTCCACCTTAGGGTTTTCAACGCGGTGTCATCCTGATCGAGGCTCGCCGAGGGCGGAATCTCCACCACGCAGACGATTCATCCAACGGAGCGCCGACCATCGCGGAAACCATGTCCGGACCCGAATTGCTCTAGTCCGCGACCTTGAGGACGCTCAAGAACGCTTCCTGCGGAAGCTCGATGGAGCCGATCTGCTTCATTCGCTTCTTGCCTTCCTTCTGCTTCTCAAGGAGTTTTCGCTTTCGGGTGATGTCTCCGCCGTAGCACTTGGCGATGACGTTCTTTCGGAACGGCTTGATCGTGTCGGCGGCGATGACTTTCGCGCCGATGGCGGCTTGGACACGAACCTCGTACTGTTGGCGCGGGACGACTTCTCGAAGTCGCTGAACCATCGCGCGTCCACGGTTGTAGGAGAAGTCTTTGTGGACGATAAACGACAGTGCGTCGACGGGGTCGCCGTTGAGCAGGATGTCAACCTTTACGAGCGTGGACGGCAGGTATTCGGCGAGGTCGTAGTCAAACGAAGCGTAGCCTCGGGTGGAGGACTTGAGCTTGTCGAAGAAGTCGAGCAGGATTTCGCCGAGGGGGAGGACGTAGTGGAGGATGACTCGCTGCGGGGTGGGATAGTCGGTGCGCTTGTAGACGCCGCGCCGATCTTGACAGAGGTTCATTACCGCGCCAACGTATTCCTGGGGCACCATGATAGTGGCGTTGACGGTCGGCTCCTCAACGATCATCACATCGTTCACCTCTGGCCAGTCGGCGGGGTTCGCGATGTGCACGACTTCTTGGTTTTTCAGGGTGACCTTGTAGTCGACTGACGGTGCGGTGAGAATCAGGTCGAGGCCAAACTCGCGCTCTAGTCGCTCGCGGGCGATCTCCATATGGAGCAGGCCAAGGAAGCCGCATCGAAAACCGAATCCAAGGGCGGCTGAGGTCTCCGGCTCGAAGTCGAGGGAGGCGTCGTTCAGCTTGAGCTTGTCGATCGCGTCTCTTAAGTCTTCGTATTGCTCGCCATCGCTGGGATAGAGGCCGCAGAAGACCATGCTCAGCGCCTTTCGGTAGCCGGGCAGGGCTTCGGTCGCCGGGTCTTCAGCTCGAGTGACGGTGTCCCCGACGCTCGCGTCGCCGATGGACTTCATTGCCGCGGTAATAAAGCCAACTTCACCGGTTTCGAGGCCGAAGTCAACCGTGAGGGCGGGGCTGAAGTGGCCGGTCGAGTCGATGTCGAACTTCGTCCCGGTCGACATCATCATGATCTTGTCGCCCTTCTTGACCTGGCCATCCTTAACTCTGATGTAGGCGACCGCGCCTTGGTAGGCGTCGAAGTGGGAGTCGTAGATCAGCGCTCGGAGGGGTGCATTTGGGTCGCCGGCGGGGGCGGGAATCCGGTGCACGATCGCCTCGAGGATCTCATCGATGCCGATGCCTGCCTTGGCGGAGCACGGGATCGCGTCGGACGCGTCTACGGCGACCGCGTTCTCGATCTCTTCCCGTGCTCGCTCGATGTCCGCGTGAGGGAGGTCGATTTTATTGATGACGGGGACGATCTCCAGGTTCTGGTTCATCGCCATGCTGGCGTTGGCGATCGTCTGGGCCTCAACCCCTTGGCTCGCATCTACCACGAGGAGGGCGCCTTCGCAGGCGAAGAGCGCACGCGAGACCTCGTAGGTGAAGTCGACGTGTCCCGGCGTATCGATGAGGTTCAGCTCGTAGATTTGGCCGTCTTTCGCGGTGTAGTCCAGCCGGACGGCGGCCATTTTGATCGTGATGCCGCGCTCGCGCTCGATGTCCATCGAGTCGAGCATCTGCTCCTGTGCCGTCCCCCGAATAGCGCCACAGCGCTCGATCAGACGGTCAGCCAGGGTCGACTTGCCGTGATCGATGTGCGCGATGATACAGAAATTACGAATGCGGGACTGATCCATGAGGTGGGGGCTTGTGTAGTTTACCGCGTGGGTACACGGGAGCCCGTAAGGTTGGCCAAGAGCAATATGGGACACGGTCGCGGCGCAAGATGGTTCGCCCTTTCCGAAGGGAGAACCGTGGGGGAGAGGGTTGGGCGGTGTCGCACTTAGCCTTCAGAATCAAATGCCCTGTCATTCATCGCTGTCAAACGCTCACATTCCGCCAAAACCTTGTCAACCTCGACCTCCATGTTGTTGTAGACCTCGGAACAACTCAAGCGGAGAGTAGTGATGCCGCGAAAAGCGACCCACTCGTCCCTCTCCTGATCGGAAATCTGCCGCAAATCGTGAAATGGCCCATCAAGTTCGATACAGAGCCTTAGCTCCGGGCAATAGAAGTCGAGGACATACTTGTCGGCCGGATATTGCCGACGGAAAACGTATCCGAGTTTCTTGGCGCGAACTCTGTACCAAAACGAACTTTCGGTCGCGTTCATGGTTCGCCGAAAGCGCCTTGCTCTAGCGACGTCTTTGTCTTGGTTACTTCTTACTGACATCTTCTCTTCGCTCCGCATTTTCGAAAGGCTGCCGAACCCTCCCCCCCACGGTTCTCCCTTCGGAAAGGGCGAACCATCTTGTGACGCAGCTCCGCGATAATGCTGCAAATGCTTAACGACTCCCGCCAACCGTCGCGTCAAGTTGACTCCGAATGGCCTCCGAAGCCCGCTCAAAATCCGCTTCCGTCCAGCCGAAATCCTCCACCATCTTCCTCACCTCGGGGCGGGTGTTGGCGGCGAAGGGGCGGTCGGTGTTGTAGAACTGGGAGGTGAACACGTACCTGGGGTTCAGCTTGGCGATCCGGCGGCCGAAGGCTTCGGGATCGGTCATCGGCAGCATGGGGGAGACGCAGACGGCGATCGGGATTCCTGCGGCGGCGACTTGCTCCAGCGCATCCAGGCGCCGGTCGATGGAGGCGCAGGAGGGCTCGAAGTGGCGGCGGATCGAGTCGTCGTCGGTGGTGATGCTCATGTTCACCCGGATGTCCTTGAACTGCTTGAGCAAGTCGAGATCCCGCACTACGAGCGGGCTGCGGGTCTGGACGATCAGTCGGGGTTGGCGCGAGGGCGCGAGAAGGGTCTCGACGATCCGCCGCGTCAACTCCACCTTCGCCTCCAAAGGCTGATAGGGGTCGGTGGCCGAACTCATCAGCACCTTCTTGCCCTGCAAGTCTCGCTTAGTGGATATCTGGCGGACGGCGTCCGTCTTCACTTCGACCCACCGGCCCCAATCCGACCGTTTCTCTTCGTCGGCGACGAAGAAGGCGGCGTAACAATAGGAGCATGCAAACCCGCAGCCGATGTACGGGTTGAGCGTGTAGTCGACGTCCATGTGGGTGCTGTTTGGCCGGATCAGGGCATACGCCCCGGGGCGCTCGCTTACCTTGAGCCGCCCCAACTCGGGCGGCAAATCGGGTTCGCGCAGCTCCTCGAACAGGCCCGGTTGCTCTCCAAACATGTAGAAATTATTCTACTATAAGTTTATCGTGCCAGGCACGAAAAAGCCGGAAGCTTAAAAGCTTCCGGCGCTGAAACCAATGTGCTAAGGGTTTACGCTAAGGACTTCTTGCGTCGCTTCAGCAAACCTAGGAATCCAAGGCCGAGAACCACCATCGAAGCGGGCTCAGGAACGGCGCAAGGTGCGGCGATGTGGAAGTTATCGCCGTAGAAGATTTCTCCACTCGCGGGAATGCCGTCCGGATGGGCGCCGACCAGTCGGAAGGAAGAGATCTCA
>JBBQFM010000063.1:0-20490 GCA_038321975.1 Fimbriimonadales bacterium
GATACTTGAAGAAGTTCAAATGCCGCCAGGTCTTGTCCAGAGTGTCGTGAACGGGAAGGCCCTCAAAGCGAGACCCACGCTCGAAGTCCACACTGACGTGAACCTCACCCTCACGGAACTCTAGGTCCACGATCTTCCAAGCAGAGACGATCCCAAGGCCAATTGCGAACAGCTCAGATTCATGCACCCAATGAGCTTAGGACAAACCCACACGAAATAGCGAAGAGCCGAAAGGGGGGGGGTGGGGTATTCGAACACCGTACGATAGCCGCACAAACTCGTTCGGTACGTACAGCGGGAACCCGAACGGTTGGAGCCAGCGACACCGACGGTCCCCCTCTTACGCCTCAAAGCAGAACCCATAGAGTAACTGATCAATTGGTGATGCAATTAAGTAAGTCCCTCGGCGAGCAAACCTATCAAATTCAGGTCCAAGCTTCCGGAAGGGCAGTAGCTCAGGATTAGGACTCTTTGCGATCATGCCTGGAGCGTCAAAGCGTAGAAGCAATATCTCTGATCTTGAGACGGTCCAAGTTCTCTTGGCGCCACTGATGTAGCTGGCGTTCCATTGCTTTTCCGTCGCCGTTAGTCGCAATTACTTCAAGTTTTGCAGCAGCGTCGAGTTGAGCGTATTCGTAGTCCCGGAGAAGGTCATCGCCGAGTTTTTGCCTCCAGTACTCAAGGTGTTCACGGAGCAAAGAAACACTTCTCAGACATTGGTTAAAGTCTCCAACATAGGCGTCTGTGGCCGCCTTGTCCAGATAGTAATATGAGTCCCTCTTGCTGCCTGGATAGTTCTCCAGGAAAAGTTGAAAGGCTTCTACGCTACGAAACCGATCCAGCATTGGCATGCCTATCGCCCTCATGATGGTCTCAGCATCCAGCTCGGGCTCAACGTGTGAATCATAGACGTAAACCCATAGGTATTTTAAGCCGGAAAGCGGATCTTGGGGTATTCGCTCTCCATAGGAAAGCGGCACCCAATCCCTGGGAACGTAGAGAGGAAAGCCAAACGGCTGTACCCATCTGCACCGTGGATCTCCTTCCTTTGGATAAAAACTGAATCCGAACAGGAATTGATCTATTGGGCGCCATATAAGCGACGTCCCTCTCCTGGCGAAGGAGTCAAAGTCGGTGCCTAGCCTTCGAAAGAATGGGACCAGCTCACGATTCGGTGTTTTCGAAACCATTGTCTTGAAGTTAACGCGGAATCGCTAGTCGGCCTCCAGGTATTTTAAAAACTGGAGCTTTTTGCCAACTCTTTGGCAGCTGACTTACAATTTCATTGATTCTGGACTGCGTGAGCCTGGCCCGACCGAACTTATAGTCAAAGATTGCTTTAGCCTGGTCAGACAGGGTGATAATTACGTCGCAACGGACCGAACCCTTCGTTCCGTAATCTGCTGTTTTACCACCCAGGTAGGACGCTTCGGTGATCGCCTTAACCCCCTCCCCGAATGTGGTCCCCTTAACCACCGCAGTGACCGCCGAATGGGCCATCGTTCCTCCTACGGGACCAAACTGAGCCTCATTTCCAATGTTTTCAACGGTGGTAAAAACAAACACCACTCCTGCGCGGACGGCTGGTGTCTGTTTCATGAACCAATGAAAGAATTGCCAGCCCATCCTTTTGCACATGGATGCCTCGGCCGTGCTGAGGCCTTCTTCCGCCTCGATGGCTTCTTCCAAGATCTCAACCGCGCAATCGTCAATGTCGCCGAGCGCGCCTAGGCCTGAGGGGTCGATGTTCTTCAGAGGGTTGTTTCCTGCGTAGGCGTACCAGTTGCTGCCGTCGCCCACCGGGTCCCGGGTCAGAAATCGACCTAGGCCAGCATCGTAGTAGCGATGTCCAAGAAGCTTGAGTCCCAACTCAGAGTCTTCTTGGTAGCCGGCGCCGCCGACATAGGACAGCGGTGCGGGTGCAGTTCCGGTCTGAGAAAGGACGTTCCCGAAGGCATCGAGGCTCGCGTCGTAGGTTTTGGTTTGAGACCCATCCAAAGCGAGCGAATACGAACCCTGACGGTCTCCGAAGTAGTACTGGTTCGTCGAATCCCCGATCTGGGGCGTAATGCCCTTGGTGCCCACGGCAAGCAGGGAGGAGGTGACCCCTCCGCCCTCTCGCTTATAGGTTAGAGATCCTACGACCGAATTGCTTTTTGCGGTTCTCGCATTGAATCCGTTGTATGAGAAGACGGACGCGTATTTGCTCGAAGCAACCAGCCGATCGTCGTAGTCATACGTGTAAGTTGTCGTATCTGTCGGAGTTGTGGCCTGAATGGTTCTGCCTGCGGCGTCATAGGAGAACGTCTTCGACGAGCCTGGCCAAGTGACAGAGCTCAGTTTGTCGGCGCCATCGCAATTGTAGGTCTCCAAGAGCCCATTTACCGTTCGGGTCAAGCGATTGCCGTTGGCGTCATAGGTATATCCGGCGTAGTAACCTGTCCCGCTCTCGTAGGTGAGCTGGTCAAGATTGTCGTAGCCATAGGTCGTCGACCCGCTTCCCGTCGTCTTGGAAGTCAAGTTCGATGCAGGATCGTAGGCGTAGGATTCAGACCGAATGAGGGTGTTGTCAGATTTCTTGTGTTGGATCTGGGTTAGTCTGCCGCGATTGTCATAGGCGTAAGTCGAATAGGCACCGTTGCTATGCGTTCGGCGCGAAATCCTGCCGACAGAATCATAGAGCAGCGACGTAGTCTTTCCTTGAGCGTCAAGAAGTGACCCTAGAAGCCCTTGAGAATTGTAGGTGTACGTGGTGGTGCCAACGCCAACCTCTTGCATCGTGATACGCCGACCCTGAGAGTCGTACGTAAAGTTCATGGTCCCTTGTGGACTTGCAAACTGGGAAACCTGGCCTCGGCCATTGTATGTCCAGTTCGACGTTCCGGTCGCGTCGACCATCGTCTTAACGGGAGAGTGCGGCATCCCGTACGATCCGTAGCTAAACGTAGTATCGGTTCCGGTGGGGTAGTCAATCTTGGTGAGGCGGCCCGTCGAGTCGTAGACATACTTGATCTCTTGACCCAGAGGATTGGTTCTTTTCGCATACGCGCCAGTTGCCGTATATGCGGCATACTCTTGAGCACTGTCAGCCTGGAGGGAACTATAGAATTCGCCACGTGGCGTGTAGCGAAATGTACGAGTATAGTTCCGTGCATTTGTAATGGACGTCATTAAGCCATCAGCGTTATAGCCGTAGCTTTCCGATGCACTCGCAGCGTTGCTCTGTCCAATGCGCCACATGGCATCGTTGTATGTGAAGCTACGCGTGTGATTTTTCTCGTCCGTGACAGCCTTCACGTTGCTTTCTGGATCATATGAGAAGGTCCGGCTCGAGCTGTCCGGATTGGACATCGATACCAGGCGTCCCCAATCGTCGTAGCCGGCAGTCGTGCTCTCGTTCAGTGAATTAGTCGACAAAATTGGGCGGCCCAGGATATCGCTAGAGTACGAGTCGATGAAGCCGTGGAATTCACGCTTCCGGTATTGCCATAACCGTCATACGTAAAGTTTTGAGTCTGCCCTCCCGAACTTCGCGACATCACTTGGCCATACGAGTCATATGTGATGTACCAAACGACGTCTCCGCCCACGGTAAGCGCGTCCATGCTCGGATTTGAATTTACGTAGGTGATTGTGTGGGACTGCTGCAGATCGTCGGTATAAGACGTGATGTCGTTCTTGGCATTGTATGTGAAGGTTTGGGCGGTGAAACTTGGTGTGGTAGCCCTGGTCAAGTTGGCGTTCGCATCATATTGAAAGCCCCAACTGTTGCCGCGCTTATCCCGATAGTAGGTAATGTTCTTGGAGGCGTCGACGCTTGACTGGTCACTATAATTTGCTGGGTCCGTTTCCCCGACGTATACTCCGGACTGATAGTGGTGCGTGTACGTCTCCGTTCCCGGGAGGCTGAACGACGTTATAGAGGCTCCGTAGGAGTAAGCGGTCCTGTTGTTTAGCGGATCTTGAAACCAAGAGAGCTTTCCGCTTAGATCGTAATCACACGTCCACACCTTTCCGCGGAGGTCCGTCTCCGCCAAGATCGGAGCATTGGGTTGATTTGTATCCCAACGGTAGGTGAATTGCCTGCTATATGTTTGTCCGTCGACTGCAGGATACGTGAGGCTTGTAAGTGTATTTTGTGGGTTGGATCTCGCGAGCGTCCAAGTCCTGCTAAGAGGATCATGTATGGATCCGTAATTTGTATACGCGGACTGAGTAAATGTGAGAGTTCGATTCGTTGGATCAGTTATCGTGGTCATCAACATCGAGCTGGGATCTCGAGATATCGTGATCGTGTTCGAATTCCTGTCTTTGATGTCGATCAAGTATCCACGACTGTTGAATTCGTAGACCGTCTGATCCTTTTTCGTGATCTTCCAACCAATGACCGAGCGATAAAGCTTGTCGTAAACTCCCACCGTGGGCGTGTAGTAGCCTGCTGTTTGAGTGTAGCTCGTGTATTTGTACGAAGTTCCGTCGCCCCACGTGACGACGGCGATTTTGGGCTTGGAAGGCGTCGGTGGACCCTTGGCCAAGGCAACAGCGCTGTCCTCAAAAACGGTTATATCAAAACTACTTCTCCAACTCTTGGGCCACCCGAGTGCCGTTGTCCGCCCCCGCGAGTTGTGATAGAGCGTTAAGTCCATCGATAGCTGACCTCCGCGAACGGGCCAGTCAACAATCGGGACACTTGTTATTCTGTTACCGGTATTCGTATTGACAACGCCCTTGCCCTGGGCTCCACCGCCGGGTCCAAATTGTTCCCAGCGTGTGCCGCCGCCAGCAGGATCTCCGGTGGTTCCGGAGGTTCCGGTTCCGCCGGTGGTGGTACCCGTTGTTCCGCCGGTAGTGCTTGCGGTGGATCCGCCGTTGGTGGTGCCCGTCGTGCCAGTCGTACCTCCACTTGTGCTGCCGGTGGTTCCTCCTCCCGCGTCGGTGCCTCCTCCTAAAACGTCGCCTTCGTTTGCCACGCCCGCGGCGTCAGGTAGCAACTGATTGTTTTCTTGTGATGTTTGGGACTTGCCAAGCTCAGCGAGGGAATCGGCGTCCCAGATTCCACCCCTGCCGAGTTCGTCGCGCGATGCATCTGGAGCGTCTACGAAGTCGACAATATTATCCGCGTACATTGCGGGTTCTCCCTGAGTAATGGCGAGTCCTAGCCGAATGAGGCTGTTGAACGACGCCGGGGCTGAACCGTAGGTAATTACAAACACTACACCGAGGCAGGCACGACGGAACCAGTAAGCTGAGGAACACCTTTGCAAGGTCATAAAATCACCACTACGGGAATATAGCACGAGTCTTGTTAAGGAAGGAGTAAGGTAACAAGAAATCTGAGAAAGGCGGGAGCGCACCGCTGAGAGTTTCTTATGGGTTGAAACAGGGCAAATATGCGGCTACGAGCATTGAATGTTTGCTCGTGTAGACTTTCGGCATGAATCTGCTGGCCGCATTGGTGTCTCTGACGATCCGCGGCCATAGACCAGACCAAGAACTGTACGTCCTAGCCGCTGCCTCGCTAAAGGATGCGTTCCAGGCGATCTCGCGCGATTTTGAGTCAGTTAACCCAGGCGTGCACGTAAGGCTTTCCTTTGCTGGATCGCAGCAGCTAGCGACTCAAATCAAGCAGGGGGCGCCGGCGGATGTTTTCGCGAGCGCATCTGGAGCGAACCTGGTGGGCGTTCCTTACGACCGCAAGACTTTGAGGACATTTGCGTTCAACAAGCTGATCGTCGTATCGAGAACCCGCGGGCCTAGTCTGCCGAATCTGAAAGCTCTTGACTCGGTCAAGCGACTGGTGGTCGCGGCACCCTCGGTGCCGGTCGGACGATACACCCAGGAGATGATGGATACTGCGGGCACCAAGTACGGTGCAGGTTGGGTCGCACGAGTCAGGAGTCACGTTGTCTCGGAAGAGCAGGACGTTCGAAGCGTGCTGGCGAAGGTCGTGCTGGGTGAAGCAGACTCCGGGATCGTGTACGTCAGCGATGCCAACTCGGCGGGCGCCAAGGTCCGCCGAACGGAGATCCCCGCCGAGTTCAACCCGACCGCCATCTATCCCGCCGTCGTACCATCGAACTCGAAGAACGCCGCCCTCGGACTGGCCTTCGTCAGGTTTCTGTTCACCGATAGTGGGCAAAGAGAGCTCGTCAAGCAGGGATTTCTTTCACCCCTAACTCCAGACCCATTTATCGTAATCATCGAGAAAGGGAAGCCCCGGGGGTTCCAACCGAAGTCCATCCCCCGTCTTCCGCAGAAGAGCCTGAGGCTCTCGGTTCACGGCAAGGACTTCACCGCAAGGGGTGCTCTGCTGTCCAGCATTTTGAAGGCCGGCAAAACGCTCACTGTTTGGGCGGCCGACGGATACACCGACAGTATCGATTTAAGAGCGGCGCTGAAAGCAGGAGCGATTTTGTCGCTGGAGAAGGATGGAAACGCGCGGCTGTACGTGCCGGGCCAGAAGCCCAGCACCTGGGTCCAGTGGGTGAGGCGCATGTCGGTCGACTAGGAAGGCATGCCGCAAAACATCGTTGGGAGGAAGGGCTGTTGGGTTTTGGCGGCGCTGCCGCTGCTTATCTTCCTTCTATTGCCGATCTTCGCCTTGGCCTACCACGGCGCCACGACCGACTTCGTCGGCCAGATCCGCAAGTCGGAGACGATGGAGGCGCTGGCCGTTAGCCTTCGCACGACCGCGATCTCGCTCCTCCTCATTCTCCTATTTGGCACGCCGGTTGCGTTCGCATTGGGCCGCTTCCAATCTGCGTTTCGGAACGTCGCGCGTGCCTTGGTGGCACTTCCCGCAGTGCTACCACCCGCTGCCGCTGGGTTGGGTTTGCTCCTCGCCTTTGGACGTCAGGGCTTGCTTGGCGGAGTGCTTGAGGCGCGCGGCATCACGGTTGGTTTCACGCCAATCGCGGTCATCATGGCCCAGGTCTTTGTGGCCTGCCCGTTCTACGTGCTCCAGGCGGCGGCAGCGTTTGAGAGGTCGGATCGCTCTCTTGAAGAGTGCGCCGCCCTCGATGGTGCGGCGACGACCTCGATCTTGTCGAGGATCGTGCTTCCGATCAATGCGTCTGCCCTGATCGGGGCGGCGACGCTTGCTTGGGCGAGGGCTCTCGGCGAGTTCGGGGCCACGATTCTCTTTGCGGGAAACATGGCCGGGTCGACGCGCACGATGCCGCTTGCGATCTATCTCGGATTTGAGGGAGACCTCGATGAAGCGGTCGCGCTTGCCGTGATCCTGATGGTCGTGGCGCTCATCGCGGTGGTTTGTGCATGGAGCGTTCGTTTCTCGAAGCCAAACAATGGTACTGACTGAAACGAGTTCTGCCACCGGCTGGTCCTCATAAAGTCCGCAATATCGCGCCCTGGTAATGCCCTTATCAAAGATTGCAGCATTCCGATGATTAGTAGTGGTCAAGGCCATGAATACATCAGACCTCCATACGAGAGCACCGATTGCCAGAGACGAAGAAGCGCGGATATCCACCCTACACGCATATGAGATCCTCGACACCGATCCAGAGCCCCACTTCGACGAAGCGGTGAACCTGGTAGCCGACGTCTGCAATGCCCCGGTCGCACTTTTGGTGTTTCTGGATCGGGATCGTCAGTGGTTCAAGGCGAAGCGTGGGACCGATTTGGTAGAGACGGGCCGCGATGTATCGGTCTGTGCCCACGCGATCCAAGGCGAAGACCTTTTCATCGTGCGGGACACTGCAGATGATGCCCGCTGCCGCGAGAACCGGATGCTCCTTCAGGCAGGGCTGCGCTTCTACGCAGGTATGCCGCTGATCACTCCCGTCGGCCAGCGCCTCGGAACGCTTTGCGTTTTGGACGTCGTGCCTCGCGACCTGACGGACGTCCAAAAGCAGGTCCTCGAAGCGACCGCCAAGTGGGTAGTCGCGATGCTTGAGGTGCGCCGAATGTCTCGGAGACTCGTCGAGCAGGCAGAAGAGAATCGCGTGCTTGAAGGCAAGATTCGCGAGCTGCGATCGACGATCGCCGCCTAGGTCCAGTTTCGTACGAGAGCGGAACTAAAACCGAGATCACCACATTACGGCACTCAATGCTAACCTGCATTTCATTGATTGATAGGGGCGCCGCTTGACTTCTCGCTCGGAGCCGCACGTGGCGCGAGCTATCGCCATCACCTTTGAGGAGGTGGTGGGGAAGGAGCTTGCAACTCTTTACCGAGTCGCGCGCCGACTCACCCTCAATGGTCCCGAGGCGGAAGACTTGGTTGGCCAAACCCTGCTGAACGCAGCAAAGGCGTGGAGCAAGTTCGATGGCCAATACCCCCGCAGCTGGCTCCTGAAGATCCTTAAGAACGAACATCTCGGAAGCCTGCGCAAGAGCGCGGCGAGGCCAGTTACCGTCTCGATCGGCGATCGAGATGCTTACGATGACGGGCCGTGGAACGCAGTGGACTGGCAGATCGTGGGTAGCAACATCATCGAAGAATTGGACCGCCTTCCCGAGGAGTACCGACTCGCGGTTGCGCTGTGCGATGTCGAAGAGATGAGCTACGAAGAAGCCGCTCTTGCAATGTCCATCCCTGTAGGTACCGTTCGCTCCCGCCTTTTTCGCGGACGCCGAATTCTCCGAAACCGCCTTGCCTCCCTAGTCGATGATAAGATTGAGGTCTAGATATTCAAAATGTTCTTTCATAAAAACACTGACGCAGACGGTCCCCCCTGCAAGTTCATGGAGACCTTTCTCAACGAAGCAGCCTCTGGCAATGCCAAGGGTCTCTGGCGATGGTATGCGTTCGCCCACGCGGCGCGCTGCCTGCGTTGCGCGAAGTTCCTGAGAGGACTTCAAGAGACGATTGCCCGGCTCAACCAATCTCACGATCAAGATCTGCCATCGGACGTCATGGAGCGGTTGTCGCAGAAGATGAGCCATGCGTCGGAAGCGGCAGCCGAGTCCATGTAAAACTTCAAAAAAAAGTCGGAACTTCTCCAAACGCCCTGCATTTCTATTGGCGGGCCCCAAAGGGGCTTTTGGAGAGTAACACGACAATGAATCGAATCCATGCAATCCTTCTGTTGACAAGCCTCGCCGCCGCTGCTGGCGCGGAGGACTTCCAGATCACGATCACGAACACCGGCCCTCAGCCGCTTAGCCCGCTGTTTTACAGCGCAAGCACCAATCAATTCGACATCTTCTCGGTGAGCGGCTCAGCCTCCACAGGCATCAAGAACGTTGCCGAATCGGGCGACGCAACCGCCCTCCTCGGCATCGCCGCGGGCGGAACTGGAGTAGGCACGTTTGGCCTGGTCGGAGCCTCCCCACTCGTGCCCGGAGCCTCTCGCATGCTCACGTTCAGCGCCGACGCCGCGCACCCGTTCTTCTCGTTCGCCGCGATGCTCGGCAAGACCAATGACGGATTCATCGGAGAGTCGGTCAGTAGCGCCGGTCTGCAGCTATTCAGCGGCGGCGTCGCCCAGTCGCTCGACATCAGTGTCCTCGGCACTCGAGCGTGGGATGCGGGAACGGAAAAGAACACCCAGGACGCAGCTGATCTAGGGTTCCTTGGGGGTAGCGGCAACCCGCAGGAAGATGCCGGGGAGAACATCATTCGCGTACACGGCGGGGTCATCCCCAATGTAGGAGACTCCTGGTCGCAAATGCCCGCCTGGGATGCTACGACCCAGCTTGCCCACATCCAGGTACAGGCAGTCCCAGAGCCATCGAGCTACCTCGCGCTTGGCGCAGGTGCGTTAATGCTGATTCGTCGACGACGAAAGAGCTGAGGCGAGGAGAAATGATGAGTGATGAGTGATGAACGGATGACCTCATCGCTCATCACTCATCGGTTTCTCGCTCGTCCCAGCCCTTAGCACCCCCACTCCGTCCTCCGAATCGGGTGAGATCACCGCGGTAACTCGCTGGTGAGCATGGAGGACGGTGGCTGCGGTGGGGACCCATTCGCGGTCTCTTTCGCGGCACCGCACGAGGACAACGCCGGGAGGAAGGCCCAGGTCTTTGACCGCCGTCCCCTCGAAAGGAGAGCCCGGCTCGACTTCCACTTCAAGAACCATCGGTTCGTCCAGGTTCAAGTCCGTTCCTCCGGCGAGAAGGTCTCGCTGGAGGAGCGACTCGTAGATGGGCAGGTCGCCCATTGCCTCCGCAACCGCATAGGCGCAGAAGCAGGCAATGAGAAGCGGCAGCATAAGCGCATAGCTTGCCGTCATCTCGATGATCAGGACAATGCCAGTGAGCGGCGCCCGAACGATGGAAGTGAAGTAAGCGGCCATCCCGACCACCGCAAACACCCCGGGGTGAACCGCAAATTGGGGGAAGAGGTTCACCGTGATCGCGCCGATCCCTAGTCCCAACAACGCGCCGAGAGCGAGTAGCGGGGCAAAGATTCCGCCCGGTGCTCCCGATCCATAGCTCCCCATTGTCAGCACGAATCGAACGAGGAAGAAGGCGGGGATGGAGAGCAAAGTGACTTTGCCTGCGAGCGCAAGTTCCGCGAGGCTATGGCCCCCTCCGACCGAAATTGGCGAGATGTATGCCACGATGCCGACCACAACCCCGACGATTCCCGCTGCCCAGTACCGACGCCGAGCATGGAGCGCAGCGAAGACATTGAGGGATCTCAACAGTCCGCGGTTGAAACCGACTCCGAGGACCCCCGCCGCGACTCCGACGATGGCGAAGATTGGGAGGAAAGCAAGGGGAGGAGCCGGGTATGCGGGAACCTGGAAGACCGCGACTTGTCCGGCGAACAGCCGCGTCACCACGTCGGCTGCGGCCGCCGCGAGAAACGCCGCCCCAAAGACGGTCGGCCGAAAATCGCGCTGGAGCTCCTCGAGGACAAAGATGAGGCCGGCAAGGGGTGCGTTGAATGCCGCCGCCAACCCTGCCCCTGCGCCTGCGGCGGTGAGGATCAAGGTCTCCCGCGTGGAAACGCGCAGCAACTTTGCCACCCCCGCGCCGGCAGAGCCTCCCATCTGGACAGTGGGACCCTCGCGACCAAGTGCTAGTCCGCTACCGATGGCGAGCACGCCACCGATGAACTTCGCAGGCAGTACGCGCGCCCATCGCAACGTACGGTGCCGATGAAGAACCGCCTCAAGGTGGGGAATTCCGCTGCCCGAAGTTTCGGGTGCCCACTTCCGGACGACCAGGATAGAACCTACTGTACCAGCGCTGCAGAAGAGAATGAGAAGAAGCGGACCCCATCCGGGGTGAACAACGGCAAAGGCCGCGACGATATTTCGCAACGCATCCCCCCAACCCAGGCATGCCCGAAAAGCGACCGCAACTAAACCAGCTACGAAGCCGACGAGAATCGCTTTGGGGAAGAGCTTTCGGCGTTCGTCTCGGGCGTGTAGGTAATCGTGTAGCTCGGATTGGGCTTGGTTTCCTGCCCTAACCGATTCGTCAGGAATGGTGCTCATCGATCTCCCCGTACAGGCTGTGGACCTGGCAAAACTCTTCGATGAGGCTAAGAATCATTTCGATGCGGGGGCCGCGAACGCGGTAGTAGCGGGACGTGCCCTTCGGCTCCGACACGAGAATTCCTACACGTGCGAGTTGGGAGAGATGCTGAGAAGCGCCTGACTGTCCGATTCCCATCTGATGGGCAACTTCGTTCACGGTCATCGAATGGGCGGTAAGCGCTTCTGCAATTCGAAGGCGGACGGGGTGGGCGAGGGCTCCAAAAAGGGCTGCCGCTCGCTCTGTCGTGGCTTGGTCCATCATCAATCAGTATATCATGATATTGTAATATAAAGCTGCATTGGACCGCCCACCCCAGCAATTCTTGCGGGTTCTCAAAAAAGTACTTTCACTGTCGATCAAAAGGTGGATAATGCCGGTACGTGAATCCCCAAGGGAATTCGCAAAAGGCTTCCATGCCTGAACTAGGGCCGCTCTCGAAACGTGAATCCGAAATACTCGGGTTAGCAGCGCAGGGGCTACTCGACAAGGAGATTGTCGACGTCCTTGGCATCTCTGTGAACACGATACGCACCTACTGGACGAGGATTCGTCGAAAGCTGGGCGACGGCACCCGCACCGGACTCGCAGCAGTCTGGATGGAAGCAGAGAGGGGCCGTGAGTCGACCGTCGATACTCAACAATATCTCCAGAGGACCTGGGAGATAGACGTCGCTTCCGGGATCCTGACTCTCACGCCGGAGAGCGGGAAGTTTATCGGTCTCGACGGCAAGTCCACGTTGACGCCGGAGCAGTACGCGCAAACGATCCATCCCGATGAGCGGGAACGAGTTATGGATGCTCTCGCATCGGAGATCGCCAGCGACCACGATTCCTACTCTCTTTCCTTCAGGGTCTTGTCGTCCGATGGACCCCGGCTGATCCATGCTTCCGGCATGATTGATCGGTCGTCCGACGGCACCGCGATCCGCATTCGGGGATTTACTTTCGACGCGACCAACTGTCGCTCCGGTGTATTGGAAGACGTCACGGTGGGACTCTGGCGATACGAGCCTGAGTCCGGCCGGATTGAGGGAGATAGTGATTTCTATCGGATCCTTCAGATTTCGCCGGGAGAGGCAAGCCTAAAGTCGTTGCTCGGCAAGTTGGAACCTGCAGTGCACTACCGAATTCTAGTGGGAGCGCTTCGATCTGCCATCCAGCTTTCGGATCGCTTCACAACGACTTTCCGACGGCAAGATGGCGGCGACGTCCGACTAGATGTGCTGATGATCAGGAAAGACGGGAAGATCGTACAGGTCCAAGGATCTGTGTTGCACAACTCGGGCTAATCTTCCCCTTCCGGTTCCGCTTCGTTGACCACCGTGACAACGTGGCCCTTCAGACTCGGTGTGCAGAGAAAGTCATGCTGCCGCAGGTGTTCCATGTGTAGCCAAAGCAAATAATCGGACACGCTACGCTCATGTAACCGGGCAAAGTGTTCCAGTTCAATCCGCTCTTTCGGCGTTAGTTTGATCTCGACCGTCTTGAACTTTGCCACTTCCAACAGTATAACGACCGGGGATCGAATGATTTAGATTATTACTTCGAACGAAGAAGACCCCTTGGCACGTTTATTACTACATAATAGGGACTGGTGTTGTAATGAGTGGATTGGCTTCAAAGTTGTTGATAGGTTCGGTGCTTGTGGCGGTTTGCCTGCCCATTGGCGCGAGTGCCAAGCACGCTGGCGAGCCGGAATGCTCAAACACCACGCTCGATTTCGTTCAGGTTGTCGGACAGGACCAGCCGATTATCCTGATCACTCCGGAGGCCGACGCTCGAGTTGCGGCTGGACGCCGAGTGCCCCAAGTCGTGGGCGGCGAGGACATCACCACCGCACCCGTGGCAAATAACAACGTATCCAAGACGGCGACGATTCAATCCGCTAGCTAGTCATACGTTTGATGGCAAACGTTTGGGACGCGGATCTAGACGTTAATCTTGCTCTAGCAAACCGCCTTATTCGCGCTCAATTCCCTGAGTTTCAACTCGAGTGCCTCGAGCAATTTGGCGAAGGCTGGGATAACGTTGCCTATCTAGCCAACGGCTCAATCGTGTTCCGCTTTCCGCGACGCAAGTTCGCAGTCCCGATGATGGAGCACGAAACCCGGTTCGTGCCCCTTCTGGCAAACCATCTTCCCCTGCCTATCCCGGTTCCTGAGTTTGTCGGTCAAGCAAGCGATGAATTCCCCTTCCCGTTTTCGGGGTACCCACTTCTCGATGGAACTACCGCCTGCCGCCTGTCTTGGACCGAGGAGGAACGTGCGGCGAACGCGCACCTTTTGGGATCATTCCTTAGATGCCTTCACGCGATCCCGGTGGTCGAGGGCGCTCCCGCCGACCTCATTCGCCGGACCGATCTTGAGTACCGCGCCTCGACCTTGCACGAGCGACTTGAAGGCTTGGAAACCGCAGAGGCCGATCGAGTAAGGCTGTCGGACCTGGTCGATGACCTGCGCTCGACGCCTCCTTACATGGGCCCAGCGAGTTGGGTTCACGCGGATCTCTACGTTCGCCACTTGCTCGTCGACGATCGACGGTGCATCTGTGGAGTGATCGATTGGGGCGACATGCACGCGGGCGATCCCGCGCTCGACCTCTCGGTCGCGTTCAGCTTTCTTCCCCCCGATTCTCACTCCCGCTTCAAGGATGCCTACGGGGTCATCGACGAGAACACCTGGCGGCGCGCCAGGTTCAAGGCCCTGTACTACGGCCCGATTCTCATTGAATTCGGGCGCTCGATCGGCGATGAGTCGATCGCTCGGGCGGGAGAATATACGCTGATGAACGTCCTACGAGGCTAGGTTTCCTGCTAAAACGGAAGGCATGCGGTGTGTGCTTGCCTCAATGTTGTGTTTGCTCTTCGCCTCGGTCGCAGTCGCCCAAGACGGCGGCGGTCTCCTCTCCGGGTTGGCAAAACCCCAAGAAGGACGGAGTATGCGAGCGACCTCCACTTTCCGACAAGGCTCCGACGGTAAGTACGACTCGAAGGCGTTTCCGAAAGGGGACCTCGAAGAGCGCAGCAACTCGGACAATTTTCGCGTGGCCCCCGGCGCGACCCATGTCCTTATGGACGTAAAGGGACCCGGCACGATCACCCACATGTGGATGACTTTCCTCGGCCCCGAGATCCAGGATTGGGCGAAGAGCGGGTCGGCCAATCACCAGGAGATGCTCCTTCGCATCTATTGGGACGGTAGCAAGCGACCCGCGATCGAGGCGCCGGTAGGAGATTTCTTCGCCAACGGATTCGGCAAGAGAAGTGAAGTCATCAGTTTGCCCGTGTTGGTGGAGGACGCCGACTCCTACAACTGCTTCTGGAACATGCCCTTTCGCAAGTCGGCTCGCGTCGAGATCGTGAACCAGAGCGAGAAGCCGATCAACTTGCTCTACTACAACATCGACTGGATCAAGAAGGACCGCATTTCCAACGACACACCCTACTTCTATGCCCAATATCGGCAGGAGTATCCGGTGCAGCACGGCAAGGACTACGTGATCCTTGATACCAAGGGCAAGGGCCACTACGTGGGCACCGTCCTCAATGTGCGAACCCGCAGCCCCATGTGGTTTGGCGAGGGCGACGAGAAGATCTACGTCGAGGGCGAGGATCACGCCTCGATTTGGGGCACCGGAACGGAGGACTACTTCCTCTCCGCGTGGGGTTTAAAGAAGACGAGCACGCCCTACTTTGGCGTTCCTTATTTCGATCAGTGGGGCATCGTTGGCGGTCATACGAGCGCTTATCGGTGGCACCTAAACGACCCGATCGTGTTTCAAAAAGGACTGAAAGTGACGATGGAGCACTTCGGTTGGATGTCCCCCGACGAGAATCCGAAGGGGGTTACCAATAGCTGGAACGAGCGCGAAGACGACTACTCAAGCGTCGCCTACTGGTACCAAACCGGCGAGCCGACCTTCGAAGCTCGAGCCCCTTCCGCCGCCGAGCGCAAACTCCCCAGCCTCGAGCGCATCACCGCCTACGGGCGTGACTCCACTTCTCGCCACGGCGATGGAGAAGCCACCACTCAGCAGCTCGACATGTTCGATGGGCCTCAGCTTTTGTACATGCCGAAGTCGGCCGAGAAAGCGTGGATCGAGATTCCGTTCACGGTCACCCAGAAAGAACCTCTTCGGCTGCTCTTGAACATGACGACCTCCTCCGATTTCGGGCAGTATCAGCCCTATCTCAACGGAGTAAAGCTCGGCGGTCCGATCGACTTGTACAGCAAGGACACCCTTAACCAGGAGTTCCACCTCCTCGACTTCTGGCCCGACGCGGGGTCTTACACGTTGCGGTTGGAGTGCGTTGGCAAGAACCAGGCGTCAGCAGGTTTCTACGTCGGGATCGAGTCTGTTCGGTTGCGGGAGCGCCGACCGCGGGTCACTGGCTTCGGGTTTGACAAGAGCAAAGATTGGAAGAAGAATCCGGTTTTGTATGGTTAGGGATAAGATGCACTCATGAAATACCTCCTCCTACTCGCCGCAGTTGCCGCGATCGGCTGTCAGAAGCCGGATACGCCGGATCAAACCAAATCGGCCGCCCAGCCGGTCGCGACCAAGAAGCCGGCTGCGCCCGGCGGCACTGGTGGAATCGCACCGATTGGAACTCCCGCAGTCGGAGGCATCACGCCCATCGCAGGTGGCGAGAGCGTGGATGGAGCGGGAGGCGGTGGAGTAGGGAGCGCGGCAAAAAGTCAGGCTTTGAAGGCGGCGGGCGCCGCCGGATCATCGTCGCTTGGGTCAACTGGTTCGACGGACGGAGAGTAGATGGCCACAAGACCGGAAGACGCCCTCGCGGGGATGATCGCTAACCTCAAGGCGACCACGGGCAAGGCCCTTGAAGAGTGGGCGGAGTTGATGCGCCCGCATGGGTTCACCAAGCACGGCGAGATGATGGCGTTCCTCAAGGGCGAGCACGGGGTGTCTCATGGGTACGCCAACCAGATCGCTTTGAACGTGAGAAAGCCTGCCGAGGCGGCCAATAGCGACCCGGTCGAGGAAATGTTCAAGGGGCCGAAGGCGGCGGTTCGCCCGATCTACGATGATCTCCTCGGCAAGATCAAAGTATTTGGATCTGACGTGGATATCGCCCCGAAGAAAGGGTACGTCAGCGTCCGGCGAACCAAGCAGTTCGCACTCCTACAGCCCGCTTCCTCACGGGTCGATGTGGGTCTGATCTTGAAGGGCGAACCCACTACCGACCGTCTCGAGGCGTCGGGCAGCTTCAATGCGATGTTCACCCACCGAGTCCGCGTGGGCAGCCTCGCCGAGGTTGACGATCAACTTTTGGGTTGGCTGAAGAAGGCGTTCGACGCCGCCTAGACGTGAATTGGCTCGGGTGGGCCGTTGAACTTCGGTTGTCGGTTCAAGATATGGAGGTCTAGCCACACCAATGACCTCGCCCCAACTTCCCGGGTGTAGGTCCACGGAGAGTCGGCACGTTTGACTGGCTTCGATTGGTAACCCACCGCATCGAGCCCCCGCTCCTGGGCAATATAGAGCGCGCGGGGAAGGTGGAAGTCGTCGGTGACGATCGTGAGGTGCTTGAGCCCAAACACAGTTTTAGCCCGCACCACCGAGTCGAGGGTCCTGAATCCCGCATAGTCGAGAACGATGTCGCTCGAAGGGATACCGCGACTGATTAGCGCGTCCCGCATGGCCGTCGGCTCGTCGTAGTAAGTCGAGCCGTTGTCCCCACTCACCAAAAGCTTCTTGACCTTGCCCGCCCGATACAACTCGGCCGCCGCGTTCATCCGATGCTCGAAGAAGACGTTTCGGAGGCCACCGATCTTAGGTGACGTACCAAGCACGAGACCGACCGGCTCATCCGGAAGACTCGCCAGATCCGTATGAACCCGCCCGTGCGCACTTAAGAGCACCGCCTGATTCGTTGCGACCGTGAACGAGATGCCGCAGATCGCGAGGGTGAGGACCGCCAGCCCAAATCGCTTCAGCCGACTGCGCTTCTTCTTCCTCTTCTTGGCCATCGATTTGTATTGTATTCGTCGCGTGCGTCCTGTGCTGGGCCTTGTCCGGGTCTTCGATTCTGGCGCCGCCTCCGGGGCTGGGAGGGTGTGGACAGTAGACGGTCCTAACCGTAGCGTCGGCGCCGCCGCTGCATTTGAGCACTACTCCCGATTCAAATAGACCAAACAGTGCCGAATCCCGATGTCTCGGAAGAACGAGATGTCGTCGTGGTCTCCCATGAGCTGATCGTCGATACCCAGCGCTCGGTAGCCGACGTGGAAGTTGTTGTCGCTCGCACCCTGACCGCCATCGATCCATCGGTAGGACCAGATGATGTCGTGATCGAACCACGCGGCGGCGGGGGCGGATCGGGACTGGGTCCACTCGTCGTAGAACCGCTTCACTAGCCAACCACCATTCACCTTCGGATCTGCGATCGTTTCCGCGACATACGTACAGGCCCATGGTGACGCCTTGGAGATCGTGCCGCGTGCGAAGAAGTACACCCGCCCGTCCTTACCGGCTTCTCGAGAGCCATCGAAGAGGAGAGTGCAGCGCCCAGATCCCCGGGCATTGCCCGCTTCGCCTTCAACCCAAACCAGGCTTTTCTCGGTCAGCACGCCATTGTCGTCCTTCATGTGCCGAATCTGCCAGCGCGAGGGCTTCTTATCCTGGTCCTCGCCGGCACCAAGGAGGACCTCATTCGTGATGTTGTCGACCGCCATCCCGACCGGCATCGTGCTGGGGTGGGAAAGCTTGTTCTCCATCCCGAAGTCGATCCCCTTGCTAAGAGTTCGGTAGGTGACCGCGCCAGTCGTCGGCTCCCAAAGGAAGATGTAGAGCCGGTTTTGGTAGAGGCCAAGGGTCGGGGTTTGGGCCGGGTTGGAACCAGGCAAGATGGCCGATTCGAGCGGCTTGCCCTCGGAGCTTAGGCGTCGAAGAAGTACGCCCTCTTTCGTGGGATAAGCGCAGTAGATGCTGCCGTCTTTGAAAGCTCCCACCGGATCTCCGACCAATTTCTCGGTCTGGTTGACCTTGATCGGATCCTTCCATTGGAAGGGTTTGACCAACTGCTTGAGATATAGATCACCCGGCTTATCCGGCGAGATCGTGGGGTCGATATTCTTGTCGACCGGGTCGCTCTGGGTGCCGTAGAGTGCGTACGCGGTCTTGCCGTTGACGAAGAGCCAAGGAGCCGACATCGTTTTTCCAACTTCGTCTCGACGGCCTGCGTTGGTGGAGTAAGAGTAGTTAATGTCCGCCTTCACGTGCTTCTCACCGAAAATGCCGTTCCAGTTCCAGTCGATAAGTGTCGTCTTGCCGTTCGCTTTCAACCGGAAGTGATACGGCCCCATGGAAAGGAACTTGACCTTCTCATAGGGGAAGGGCAGCGTCTCGTCCAGGTCCTTTTCGTTGAGCACAAAGCCTTTGAACGATCCGTCGCTGAAGTGGACCTTCTCGCGCGTGTCTTCGAAGGCGTAGCTGTACGCGTAGTTCATGAGGCTCGTGTAGATAGGGCATAGGCCGGGAGCCCAAAAGCCTTCGTGGTCCATGCCGATCTGGTGGCCGAACTCATGCATGAAAACCGCCCAGAGGGCGTTGGAGCCGCAGGTGCCTGCGTCACCCATTTGGTCCGATTGCCCTCCGCCGCCGTTCGTGATCTGCATCCAGTGGACGACGCCCTTCCACTTCGCCGGTCGGTATTTGTCCCGGTTGGCCCACCATGGGTTGCCGTGGTCGGGTGCCTTGATCGGGTCCTGGAAGATCGGGTGGAACGTGAAGCCCTTCACGCCGTCCGGGTTGGGAGTTTCGAGTTCGCCAAAGTTTTTGACCACTCGGGCGATGTCGCTGTTGACGTGCTTCTCATCGGTGTCGTCGAACCGGTTGATGAGACAGACGAGATCTTGGTGGCGCGGATTGCAGCCCATCGCCTTCAAATCGAGCCCGCGGTATCCCTTGACTTCCCAGCCGTCGAGGAGTCCGTCGTTATCCGTGTCCGGATTGTACGGATCGGTGCCGAGCGCCTTTTCCTCGTCGTTGGTGAGCCCATCATGGTCCGAGTCGGTCTCACCCGGGCTGATGCAAGGGTAGACGAGAACATCCTCCGCGATGTGCCGCTCCTTTCCGTAACGGAACTCGATCACGTCGAGATCGCCATCTCCGTCGATGTCGGCGAGGAGGTACTTCGAATTTTTTGCGTCTAGGTCCTGAGTGTTGGGACTTGGAGCCCAAAGGGAGGATGGATTGGTAGGCGTCGGTGGGAGCCTAAGCGACTTTCGGGTGGGGGTCGCTGGTGTCTTCAGGTCCGTGGCCGTGACCGCTTTTGTGGCAGGGTCGATCAGGTAGCGGCCCTCTTCCCCCACGGCGAGAATTTTTCCGTTCACCGTGTAAAGCTGCCCCTTCGTGATCGTCACCGGGAGGCGAACCCATTTCGCGCTGTCCTGGAATTTGCCGTTTGCGAAGCCATGGGCGAGGCGAATCGTATCTCCGAACAGTCCCGCCACGTCAGCGCCCTTTTGATTGTCGAAGTCGCCAATGCAAGCCGCCTGGCAGTCCTTGCCCCAGTTCGTTAGCCCTTGGAAAGGCACTCCCGACTTGAAGCCTTCTTGGTTCAACGAGACATCGATAATGCTCGCCCCCGGCGGGTAGATCGCGACGAGGTCAGCCTTACCGTCGCCATCCACATCTCCAACGAGCGGAATGCGAGGCGCGGAAGCAAACCCGCTCGCCCACAAATGTCCAGGCGCGAAGAACGGTTGCGCAACGACAAGCAAAGCCAAGGGAGCCAGCACGCACGCAGTTTAATTCATTTTGAGATTCGCCGAATCTTCGGTATCCCTTCGGGATGCAATTCCCGCAAGGGGAGGCTCGCTTTAGGCTGAGACTTTACAGAACTCTAAAATGGACTCCGCCGCAAACCGAACCTGCTCGTCCGAGAGGTGTTGGTGGATCGGCAGGTTCAGGATCTCACGGCACGCCTTTTCCGTCTCGGGCAGCGAGCCCTCGCCCTTGCCGTACTGAAGGTACGGCGAATGGAAGTGGATGGGCACCGGGTAGTAGATC
>JBBQFM010000064.1:0-19457 GCA_038321975.1 Fimbriimonadales bacterium
TCCACCTACCGTCACATCCAGAACCAACTTCCTACGACTCTCCATGATGCTCACCTCCTGAAAAGGCATCCCGTATACACCTCGAAAAAGTGGATACCATGTGCTGGCGGAAGTGGATACCATGTGCTGGCGTCGCACACCCCCTTCGGAAAGGGGAACCATCTCCGGAGGGTTAGTAGATGGGCAAGGTCGTGTCGGCGACCTCGGCGTAGAGGTTGATGCCTCCGGTTAGGTTTCGGACTCGTTTGAATCCGACTCGGCGGAGGAAGTCTACGGCTTTGGCGCTTCGGATTCCGGAGCGGCAGTAGACGACCAGATCGGCGCTTTGGGCTAGTTCGCTGACTCGGTCGGCGATGAGGCCGACGGGGATGTGATATTCGTTGTTGAGCTTGCTGATTTGGAGTTCTTGGTCTTCTCGGACGTCCAGCAGCAGAGGCGGATTTGGACCGGCCAACTCGGCTTTCAGCTCCAGCGGAGAAACGGTGGGGACGGCGATGTTGTCTTCAGCTTCTTGGCCTCGGACGCCGCAGAATTCTTCGTAGTCGATGAGTTCGTGGATGCTGGGGTTCTCGCCGCAGATGGGGCAGGTCGAGTCCTTTCTTAGCTTCAGCTCCCGGAACTTCATCTCGAGAGCGTCGAACAGCAGGAGGCGACCGATCATGGGTTTGCCGATGCCGAGGATGAGCTTGATGACTTCGCTGGCTTGGAGGGTTCCCACGATGCCGGGGAGGACGCCGAGGACGCCGCCTTCGGCGCAGCTGGGGACGAGGCCGGGGGGTGGGGGCTCGGGGTAGACGCATCGGTAGCATGGGCCTCGTTTAGCGTCGAAGACGGAGAGCTGGCCTTCGAACCGGAAGATGGAGGCGTACACGTTTGGCTTGCCGAGGAGGACGCAGGCGTCGTTCACGAGGAAGCGGGTCGCGAAGTTATCGGTGCCGTCGGCGATGATGTCGTAGTCCTTGAAGATGTCGAGGGCGTTCTCGCTGGTGAGCCAGGTTTCGTGAAGCTGTAGGTTCACGTTCGGATTCATCGCTTTCAGCTTTTCGGAGGCGGAGACGATCTTGGGACGGCCGACGTCGCTTGTGTGGTGCAGGATCTGTCGCTGCAGGTTGGTGAGGTCGACCACGTCGAAATCGATGAGGCCGAGGGTGCCAACTCCGGCGGCGGCAAGGTAGGTGGCGAGGGGAGAGCCGAGGCCACCGGTGCCGACGCAGAGGACTTTGGCGGCTTTGAGCTTCTTCTGGCCCTCCATCGTCACTTCAGGCATGATGAGGTGGCGGCTGTAACGGTAGATCTCTTCGGTGGTGAGGTCTTCGGCGACGGCGACTCCGGCACCGCCAGCGATCGAGGGGACGATCATTAGCTCGGTGCTCTCCGTGACGGCGGTATCCAGGCCCTGGAGGCTTCGGATGTCCTCGTCTCCAACGAAGATGTTGACGAAGCTGCGGAGCTTTCCATCCTTGAAGAGTTGGGCTTGGAGCTTGGGGAAGGCGATGGACAGGGCGTCCAGGGTTTGGCCGACGGTGGTTCCGCTGACGGCGACCGAGCTTTGTCCGTCGGTGAAGCCGCGCAGGGCGGTGGGAATGAGAAGAGTTGGCATCGTTACACTATTTCGTACGAGACGGGGAGCATCTCGTCGCCTTCGGGCGAGAGAATCCAGAGGGTGAGGGCGTCCGGCTCCCCTTCGAGCACGGACAGGATTGCGTATAGGTATCCGGGCACGCAGTGCTCCACATCGGTGCCAGAGGGCAGTGCCGGATGGTTTGGGTGGGTGTGGTAGAAGCCGAGAACGCCGAGGTCTTCCTTCATGGCGTCGCGCTCCGCTTTCATCACTTGCTGCGCGCTGGCTTGATATCGCCGCTCGGGCAGGGTCTCGTTTTCGTTTTCGAAGCTGACGGTTTTCGTGAACTGGTCGTTAGCACCGAGAAGGCCTCCGACGACTTCGTGAGGGAAGCCGCGGCGTCCGTGGGCGTGCATTTCGTCGACAACGATTTGGCGGATGCGGATCATTCTTCTTCGGTCCAGAAGGGTCGTGAGAGGTAGCGGGTGCCGCTATCGCAGAGGATGGTGACGACGGTGCTGCCGGGGTTTTGGGCGGCGACTCGGCGTGCGGCGAAGACGTTCGCGGCGGCACTGACGCCGACGAGCAGGCCATTGTGTCGGGCTAGTTCTCTGGCCGTTTCGTAGGCGTCTTCGGTGGAGACTTCGATGGTTTGGTCGGCGATAGAGTCGTCGTAGATCGCCGGGATCTTGCAGGTCGGGAGGTGTTTGGTGCCTTCGAGTCCGTGGAAGGGGCCGTCTGGTTGGACGGCGACGATCTTCACGCCCTTAGGTTTGAGGAATCGGCCGGTGCCGGTGAGGGTTCCGGTGGTACCTAGGATGGCGACGAAGTGGGTGACCTTGCCCTTGGTTTGGTCCCAGATCTCGGGGCCGGTGGTTGTGTAGTGGGCTTCGGGATTGGCGGGGTTTGAGTATTGGTCAGCGAGCCAGTAGGTTTCGTCCTTCGCCAGTTCCTTGGCGGCGACGATGGCACCGTCGGAACCTTCTAGGGGGCTGGTTTCGATGACGGTTGCGCCGTAGGCTTTGAGGATCGTCTTGCGCTCCTCGCTGGCGGTAGCGGGAAGGCAGAGGGTGACTCGAAAGCCGAGGGCGGAGCCAAGCATCGCGTAGGCGATTCCCGTGTTGCCGCTTGTGGCGTCGAGCAGAGTTTTGTTCGGGAGGATTCCTGCCTCGATGGCGTTCAGGACGATCTGCTTGGCGGGTCGGTCTTTGACGGAGCCACCGGGGTTTTGGTATTCGGCTTTGGCGTAGATGACCTCGGGTCCCTTGATTGCGATGAGGGGGCTATTTCCGATGAGGTCGACGATGGTGGACATGCTGGCTAGGTTCAGCATATCCATTGCTGGCGTTGTTCTCGGCGCTGCATGGGGCCTGCCCTTCGTTGGTTAGTTGGTTGGTCTGCAGAGGCTAATTTTGTGAAGGTTGTGAGGAGGGTTGTCGGTGGGCGGGACCCCCTCCCCCACGGCTCCCCCTTGGGAAAGGGGAACCATCTCCGGAACTCATCGCATCATCTCCATAGACAAGAAAAACGGCTTCTTTCGAACCGTTACTGTACAGAATGCCGTCATCAGGCTAAAATAGGGCGCTCACGGAACGAGCACACCGCTTTGTTCCCAAACCGGAGGATATGCACTTATGAGGAGAACACTACTAGGCGCAGCGTTGGTCGCTGCACTCGGCGTTAGCGCCGTTGCGTCCGCACAGGACAGAACAGGGACGGACTATACGCCCACCGGCATGTCGCTCCGCGGCGGCGTGACGATTCCGCTCGACAGCACTTTGTCCCGCCTCGGAAACACGTTGTTCGACATCGGTATCGACTACCAGGTTCCGACGTCGTTCCTGCGCAACAGCGAGACCTATATCTCGTTCGACTACTGGGCTTCCAGCCTGCGGTTCAACAAGGGTTCGGTCATTCCGATCGCCATCAATCAGCGGTTCTACAGCGGCGGCCAGGGAGCACTCGAAGGATCGAGAACCTATCTGTTCGTGGGTCTCGGCGCTGCGTTCATCGACATCGATAACTCGGAAGCAGCGATCATGGTTCGAGGCGGCATCGGCAAGGAACTTGGCCCGAACACGTTCTTCGAAACGATTGGCACCTTCAGCGACCGAGCTGGCGGCGGGCGCGCAAACGCGGTCGCTTTCAACATCGGCTACCGCTTCTAAACGGGGGCATTCGAGAAGGGCGCGAAGCGAAGGCTTTGCGCCCTTTCCATTTGTCATGATCGCTCGACTCGACCACATCATCTGCGAAGTGCCGGACATTCGGCGGGCTTTCCAACGTTTGCACGCGGAGTTGGGTTTCCCAATTGCTTGGCCCATCGGCCCGTTTTGGCCCGACGCCCTGACGGCGGGGCTCGCTTTTGGCGGATTTAATCTGGAATTGGTCGAGTCTTCTATCGAAAAGCCCGCGGTACCCGTAGTCTCGACCCTTGTCTTCGAACCAACCTCGATCTTGGATGTGAAGGCGGGTCTGGCCAAACTTGGGCTCGCCCATCGAACGGTGCTCAAGATGGAGGATGACCCGGAGCTTTTGTGTTTGCGGGGGTTCGATTCCACCCAAGCGGAGACGCCGCAGGAGATCTGCACCAATGTCATTCCCCACGGAGTGGAGTCGTTTTTCTTCTGCCGGTATAGCCCGTTCTTGACGGAGCGGTTGGCACCTTCATGCTTTGAGGGCCCCTATGGGGAGGCGGTTGCTTTTGGCATCGAATCGCCCTCTGACGATCTTCTGAGAGTTCTCCTCAAGGCTCCGGCAGTTGCATGGAGTGAGGGACCGGAAGCCCGAGTGAAGTGGATTCAGTTTGAGAAGGGCGGCCGCTTCGACATGGCCACCCTATCGTTCTGAGCAACAGAACTCGCGGAGCCGGGATGAAGACGTTAGTGCGGGCTCCGCGTACGGTTGTGGCTCACGGTTCTCGCCGGGTCCATAGGAGCGGAAGGCGTTAAGGAACGGGTTTAGGCACGATTCGGATAACACGGCCGGCATTCAGCTCCACCACGATCGGTTCGCCGTTCGAGTCCAGATCGATCGAGACGGGACCATCGATTCCCGATGAAAGGCCTTGATTGATCGCGGATGTGAGATCGACGGCCGATGAGAACGGCACGGTGGCGGCGGTGCCGCCGGATGGGGTGATGGTTACCGCCCAGATCTTGCTTGTGACGTAGTCGCCGAAGATGTATTGGTTGTGCACCTGCGAACCGAGTAGGTTTCCACGGTAAATGAAGCCGCCGATGATTGCCTCTGCGGCGGGGTGAGGAACCTCCAAGAAGGGATCAAGTAGGGTGTTTGAGAAGGGGGTTCCGCCGTTGCCGGTGTCGTGGGCTCCCTCTCGGATGCGCCAGCCGTAGTTGCGACCGCCCATCCCGGCTGGCTCGTAGTCAAACTCTTCCCAGGCGCCTTGACCCACGTCGGCGATGATGAGGGCTCCGGTGTTCTTGTCGAACGACCATCGGAAGGGGTTTCGAATTCCGACGTCCCAGATCTCGCCCCGAATGCCAGCCTGGCCCACGAACGGGTTGCTGGGCGGGATGTGGTAGTTGTTGTCGGGGTCGCCGGGGAAATCGTCTCCGGTGGGGTCGATGCGGAGGATCTTTCCGAAGAGCTGCTGGGGGTCTTGGGCGCGGTTGTTGGGGTCGTCTCCGCTGCCGCCGTCGCCGAGTCCCAAGTAGAGAAGGCCATCCGCTCCGAAGTTGATCGCGCCTCCTTTGTGGTTAGTGAACGGTGACTGGTCCCAGGCAAAGACGAGGTGGGCGCTACCGGGGCTCGCGCTCAATCCGTCGGCGGCCATCGTGTACCGGGCAACTCGGGTGGTCATTGGCGAACCGGAAGTGTAGTTGAGATAGAAGAATCGGTTGCTGGAGAAATTAGGATCGAAGGTGATGCCTAGGAGACCGCCCTCACCCCCGGTGTCCAAGAGGCCCGAGATGTCCAAGGCGGGCGTGGTCTGCAGGACGTCGCTGACCAGCACCCGTAGGGCGCCGCCTCGCTCGATCACGTATGCGATGGTGGCGTGGCTTGGGTTCGATGCGTACTGCATCGGCTGATTCAGGCCGGTGGCAACCACGTGGCCCTCAATCGCGACATTGCTTGGCGTCGAGCCTCCGCCGCCGCCACATCCGGCGAGTACGAGGGCGAGGGAAGCGGCGAGCAGCTTTCTTAGGCGCATATCGCGTAGTGTACGGCTACTGCGCCCCGTATATACTTCGCCAAGCCGAAGATGACGACGATGCTTCTCCTTTCCATGGTGCTAGGTGCCACCCTTCTAAAGACCTCTGACTGGACCGCCAAACCCGGATGGACGGTCCGCCCCTCCGAAATCGCGGTCAACGCCTCCGCGGACAACCGACTCGTCGGCCCGTCTGCACCGGAGAGCTACCGATGGCGTGTAAAGCTTACGTTTCGCGAAGGACGTTCGGCAGGCATCCTGTTCGGCGCGAGCGCCGACGGGCAGAAGGGTTATGTTGCCCGTTTGGATAGCCGTCTCGGCCAACTGATTCTCGGTACGCTGGGCCCTTGGCCGGACGAGAAGCCGATTGCTACCTTCCCTTGGGAGCCGATCGATGGCTCTACGGCGACGCTTCGCGTCGAAGTTGGAAAGGGAACGGCCCGCGTGTTCGTGGAGGAGCGAGGCAAATACCCGCTTCTCGAAGCCCGTCACCTAAGCCTAGCCGGAGACCATGTCGGGCTTTACGGCCTAGACGCGGACGCGCGATTCCGCGTGGGCGAGGTGGAATCGTTTGACGCTTCCAACATCGTGTCCCACGTTCCGAAGGTGCTCGAGTTCAAGCACATCTTCGACCAGTCGGTCGGCGAAGCCAAGCCTTGGTACATCAACGATCACTGCATTATCAAAGGCAAAGACGGGTGGCACCTGTACGGCATCACCCATCAGCAACCCGCCGATCCGATGCATGAGCGCGACTTCGCCCATGCCACCTCGGCCGACCTGCTCGCTGATCCGTGGAAGAAGCAGCCTTTCGCACTCACCTACGATCCCAAGTTGGGCGAGGACCACCTTTGGGCGCCTCACGTGATCCAGAAGGGTGACACGTATTACATGTTCTATTGCGCGGGCAGCCAGGTGAACAACTACCACTATCAGATCAATCTCGCGACCTCGAAGGACCTGACTCATTGGACGCGATACAAGAACAACCCGGTCTTCCAAGACTTCTTCGACGCACGCGACCCGATGGTCTTGCTGATCGACGGGACGTATCACCTGTACTACACCGCGAACCTTGATCGGGGCACGAGCAACCACGTGGTGAACGTGCGAACGAGCAAGGATCTGCTCCACTGGTCGCCTGCCCGAGTTGCGCTCATTCACCCTGAGAAGGGCACGTGGGGTGGGCCCACCGAGAGCCCCTTCGTCGTGCACTACGGCGATCACTTCTATCTTTTCGTTGGTCCCGATGGCGACTATCGAGCCACCAAGGTTTATCGCTCGCCAAACCCCTACGGGTGGTCTTACAGTGACCAGGTCTACGGCTTCCCGTCTCACGCGGCCGAGATCGTGGAGGATGGGGGCAAGTACTACGCCACCAATGCGGGGTGGGATTTGAACGGCGTCTTCATCGCGCCCATGATCTGGGAGCCCGATGCAAGCCGCTGATTGGCCGGCGCTGATTGCTCCTCCCGAGAATCAGAGTGAGTGGCCGGCGTGGCGCGAGTCTCTGGTTGCCGGCCGGAAAGAGCTGCTCGCAAAGCTAGACACTTCTGGCTATGACAAGCCCGAATTTGGCTGGGCTGCCGACTGCGCGATCTGCGGAAAGGTCATGCTCTTCGACCGCGAGTTCTACGATCCGGAGCGGAACGAGTTTAAGGTCGCGAGCTACGTAGAGCGGATTAAACGAGACTTCGGCGGCCTCGACGCTCTCGTTCTTTGGCAGGCGTACCCTCGGATTGGGGTGGATGACCGTAACCAGTTCGACCACTACCGCCTAGCTCCGGGCTTGAAAGATGTCGTCAAGGAGCTCAACCACCTTGGCGTGAAGGCGTTCCTCGCCTACAACCCGTGGGACACGGGGACCCGACGCCAGGGCAAGCCCGACTCGGAAGCGATCGCCGATGTGGTGAGGGATTTTGGATTCGAGGGGGTGTTCTTGGACACTCTACGAGAGGGATCATCCGCGTTACGGAAAGCCTTGGATGCGGCTCATCCGGGCGTGATCATGGAATCTGAGCTTGCTTTGCCGTGGCAAGGCATGTCCGACAACCATGTGAGTTGGGCGCAGTGGTTCGATGACGGCGAAGCACCGGGAGTGCTGCGCAACCATTGGATCGAGCGGCGACACATGCAGCACATGATCCGCCGTTGGGACATGGATCACTCTGGCGAGATTCACCTGGCGTGGATGAACGGGGCGGGAATGCTCGTGTGGGAGAACGTCTTCGGCAGCTACAACCCTTGGAGCGATCGGGATAAGTGGCTACTGCGCCTGATGGGACCGATCCGCAAGCGGTTTGCCTCCCTCTTTGTTAGGGGCGAGTGGACGCCGCTCGTGCACTCATCCATCGACGGAGCGTACGCGAGCAGTTGGAGCATGGGCGGAGTGACCCTTTGGACGGTGGTCAACCGCCGATGGCAACCCAATGCGGGCAACCTGCTGCCGATTTCGAACGACGGTGCGATTCGTCTGTTTGATTTGGTGCGAGGAGTCGAGGCCGATCACGCGCACCTCGAGCTCACACCGCGCGGAATCGGGGCGCTGTTGGCGATTCCTTCGTCGATGGTCGACGATGGGTTTAAGGCGTTCCTCGCCTCGCAAGCGGCGACCTTTGGTCACGGCGATGTTCCTCATCTTCGCACCGAGCCGCTGACGGTTCGGATGTCGCCAGGACACGCCGGCGCGGCGGTGGGCGCGATGGTCAGTAAGTTTCGCGCTCGTGAGTGCGGCGAGTACGCGGGCGCCCCATTCAGTGCTTCCGCCTATCCGGGCATTCATTTCGAGAAACGGTTTTCGCAGCCAGTCCCCGCTACGTCGGGTCGAGTCGATGCGACTGAGATCACGAACCGCGAATTCCATGCTTTCATGGTGCAGGCTCATTACAAGCCGAAACATGCGGAGAGCTTCCTCTCACACTGGGTCGACGGTGCGCCTCGTCCCGAGTCCGCCGACGAGCCGGTCGTTTACGTTTCCATCCAAGACGCGCGCGCCTATGCCGCCTGGGCAGGGAAGCGGTTGCCGACTGAGTTGGAGTGGCAGGCGCACGTGATGAAGTCGAGTGTCTGGAACTGGACGGAGAGCGAGCACTTCGACGGCCACACTCAGTTCTCAATCCTGAAAGGCGGCCCGAAGTGGGTTGCCAAGGGTTCCGACTGGTACTTCGACTCCGGCCCCCACGCCCCCGATTGGTCGGCGAAGTACATCCACTTCTTCCCGGCGTTGGATCGGTCGGCAACGATCGGTTTCCGCTGCTCGGAGAAGTAAGTTTGAGTAAGAAGTGCCAACCCCCTTGGGGTTGGTATAGCGACTTCGGCAGCTAAGATCGGTGCCACCTAACCATGCAGACCGGCAGCGACTACTGCTGGCACCACCCTCCGGAGGGTAAACCCTGGGCATGAATCCGTGGCTCTATGCCGCCCTTTGCGTGACCGTGCCGCTCGCGTGGGGTTTGGGGGTGAACTGGGTGTCTCAACGAATCGAAAAACAACTCGGCCTCAAGGCCGAGAAGACCCAGACAATCGCCCAGGACGACAAGGTGTAGATGGGGCCTTATATCCGACTTGGGATCGGTCTCGGGCACTCGGTTTCGTTGAGTGCACTGGCCGGATTGGGGTTGATGGTGGGGTTCATCGCCGGCATGTTTGGGGTTGGAGGAGGGTTTCTCCTCACGCCGCTTCTCATCTACGCCTTCGGCATCCCGCCCCAAATCGCGGTGGGGTCGGCGTTGTGCCAGAAGTGTGGGACGTCGATCACCTCCTTCCTCAAGTTTCGAAAGTTCAGACGTGGCGAGCCGCGCATCGACCTTGTGATGCTCGGTGGCAGCCTCATAGGAGTCGATGCGGGAACTCGCTTGCTCGTAACGCTCTCTCGGATGCCCGACTTCCAAGTCGGCTCGCGCCAGCTTCCCGCCGCGCAATCGATCCTCGACGTCCTCTTCATAGTCCTCCTGGGTTTCATCGCCTACCGAACCGGCCTCGACGCCTGGGAGGCTCGCAAGCGGACGATCCCGCGCGGGGACGTTACCATCCCTGGACCTTTGGTGACGAGGGTTAAGATCCCGCCATATATGTCTTTGCCAAACGTCGGGATCGCTCAGATCTCAATCCCGATGCTCGCTTACCTCGGCTTCGGACTCGGGGTCGCGTCGGGGTTGATGGGCATTGGCGGGGGTGTGCTGTTCATGCCCGTTTTGCTCTACGGCATCGGCCTCTCGGTGCGGAACGCGGCGGGGACGGGGGTGCTGCTGCTGTTCGTGACGGTGGCGGTGGGGACGTTCGAACAGGCGTTGCACGGGTTCGTGAGCCTGCCCTTGGCGATGGCGATCTTGTTGGGTTCTTCGATTGGTTCTCAGCTCGGGGCGTTGACGACCAACAAGTTGCCGAACCGCACTCTGCGCCTTGTGTTCGCGGGCCTGGTGAGCGCCACCACCTTGATGATCGTCTGGGACTTGGCGAGGCTAGCAGCTTAGGGAGTTGGTTCCGGAGATGGTTCCCCCGGGAGGGGCACCATCTCCAGAGCGACCTCGGAAGGGGGCACCATCTCCGGAAGGGGCTATGATGGAATTCATGCGTCGGTCGCTATTTCCCCTCCTCGGTCTTGCCCTCGTCTTTTCCAGTGCCCAAGCCCAGACCCGGGCTCACAATTTCGACTTGATCGACGTGAACTGGAGCGTCTCGTTGGACGAGCCGAACTCGTCGCTTACCGGGGACGTGACCAACACGCTCAAGCCCGACGTGGGTGCGACCGAGATCAAGCTCGACTTTGGAAGCCTTACGGTGGACTCGGTCACCGTCGATGGCCAAGCGGCGACATTCGACCACTCGAGCGGCGTCCTCACCGTCACACTGCCAAAGAAGTCAGACGGGAAAACCACCGCGATTCGCATCAAGTATCACGGCAAACCGCAGTCCGGCGCTTACTTCGTCCCCGCCAAGCGCGCCTTTCCCGCCCACACCCCGGTGGTTTACACCCAGGGCGAAATGGTCGACAATCGGTTCTGGATTCCCACCTATGACTACCCGGATGACAAGGCGACGAGCGAAGGCACGATTGACGTAGCGGACGGTTGGTTTGCGCTTAGCAACGGCAAGTTAATCGATAAGAAGAGCGCGGGCGGACGGACGAAATTCCATTGGAAGATGGACAAGCCGCACGCGACTTACTTGATCTCCTTTTCGGCGGGACCCTTTGACGAAGGGATGAGTCGCTGGGCGGGAATCCCGGTCGGCTACTACACGCCCCAGGGCCTCAAAGATCAGGGCGAGGCGGCCTTTGGGATGACCCCGGAGATCGTCAAGTTTTATTCCAGCCTCACCGGTTTCAAATATCCGTACGCGAAGTACACCCAGTCTGCGGTCCCCGACTTCATGTTCGGTGGCATGGAGAACGTCACCTGCACGACCCAAACGATCGGTGCTCTTCATCCACCATCCACGGAGCCGGTCCAGAACACGGCTGGCCTCGTGGCTCACGAGCTTGCTCACCAGTGGTTTGGCGATACGGTCACCTGCAACGGCTGGAGCGACGCGTGGATCAACGAAGGCTGGGCCTCGTTCCTTCCGCTCTTTTACTTCCGACAGAAGCTCGGCCAAGACGAATTCGACCTTGAGCGCTACGACACCTTCGGCGGCGCGATCGGCGCGCACATGGGATCGCCAGGTCGACCGGTGGTTTGGAAGGGCTATACCGACGCGTTGGATATGTTCAACGGCTTCATCTATGCGGGAGGGGCGGCTCGCATGCTGATGCTGATGCACCAGGTCGGAGAAGCCCGGTTCTGGAGCGCGACGAAGGCGTATTTGAACGAGCGGAAGTACACCTCCTTCGACACCGAGGCCTTCTTCGATACGTACTCGAAGAACTTGAAGATGGACCTCAAGCCGTTCATGCAGCAGTGGTTCTTCACAGGTGGCGCTCCCCATCTCACGGTTGCCAAAGAAGGCACCAATGTGGTCATCACCCAGACCGAACCCTACTTCAACCTCGACCTCCCGGTCTGGGTTTTGGATGCGGGAGCCTGGAAGAAGCGCGAGATCAAAGTCTCCGGCGCACGCACTGCGCTCGACCTCGGGCAAAGCTCCAATCTTCCGTTGCTGGTTGATCCCGAATGCTGGACGATGACGACTGTTGAGAACAAGATTCCGTTCTCCGCGGAAACCGTTATGCAGCTCTTCAAGGCGGCTCCCAATGCGGGCGAACAAGCGCGGATGATTGACACGATGCTCGGGAATCTCAGTGCAGATCAAGCTCTTGACCTTGCCCACAGTATCAAGTCCCCGCAGGTCTTGCGACGGTTCATGGGGCTCCTAAAGCCCGGATCGCAAGACTTCCTGATCGCCCTCACCAAGAACCCGAATCGACTGATCGCCCAGAGTGCGGTCTTCCAGTTGGGCGTCCTCCCAAGCACCCCCGCGGGAATCGACCGGCTTAAGGAGCTATCAACAGTCGATCCGAACGAAGCCCTGCGACTGGACGCCTTGCGGACGTTGCTCAACATGACCAACGACGCGGCGCTCGCCGAGAAGGCCTGGACCACCGAAGGTTTCCGCGACACATACCGGCAGATCGCGCTCGACTGGTGGGCGGGCAAGGAGCCCGACAAGGCTCGCGAGAAGGCACTTGAGGCGATCGAGAAGGGATACCCGGAGCCCACTCGGCAGAATGCGATCTCTCACTTGGGCCACTTGAAGGATAAGCCAGGGGAGAAGCGAGCGTTCGATGCGCTGGCCGCCGTGCTGAAAGAGAACTCCTTCGGAGCCCGAAATAATGCGATCGCGGCTTTGGGAGCGTACGGTGATCCGGCCGCCATTCCCCTATTGGAGCCATTCGAGAAGGCGGAGCTGGTTTTCTTCCGCCACACCGCTGCAGGGGCGTTGGCAAATCTCCGCGCGAAATAGCCTGGCAGAGGGAGTATCGTCACTAGATGCTCCCTCTTCTGGCATTGGTGGCCGCCCGCCCATCGGCGCCCTCTTTTCCGCTGACCGTTGAGTCGATCATGCGTGGGTACGCGCTGGTCGGCCATGCCCCGCGCGGGTTGCAGTGGTCGGAGGACGGCAAAGAGCTCCGCTTCTCCTGGGCAAAGGCAGATGGCACCCAGAATCCGCCATCGAAGGACTATGTGGTCAAGAGCGATGGCACCGGCCTTGCCCTCGACACCAAGAGTCCGACCACGCTCCAATACGCAGACTCGTATCGCGCCCTCCGACTCTCTGAATCGAAGGGAGACATCTTCCTTTCGGATCTCACAAAGAGCACGACCAAGAACCTTACCAACACGCCCGGCCGCGAGTCAGCACCCGTATTCGTCGAGAACGGAACGGCGGTTGCCTACGAGGCGGGTGGCAATCTCTATAAAGTCGATTTGGCAACTGGAGATACGATGAAGTTGACCGCCATCCAAGGCGAGAAAGCGAATCCGAGCCAGACCGCTCTCGCTGCGGAAGAGGCCAACCTCTTCAAGGATATTCCCCCAACCCGGGGCGGCTTCCGACGTGGTGGACGTACTCCGATGCCGCCTCCCGCCAAGTACACGGTGCCTGAAGGGTTCATCGTCGGCAGTCTCAGCGCTTCACCCAACGCCGATTTCTCGATCATCAGCCTCGTGAAGGAGGCCGCGGGGGTGCGTATCGCCCAGGTGCCGAACTACATCACGCGAAGCGGCTACACCGAGGAGATTTCGACCTACGAAAAGGCGGGCGATGACCAAACGATTTCACGCATCGCGTTTTTGAACATCAAAGAAGGCACGGCGCTCGATGTCCCCACTCCGCGGCCGTCCAATATCCGCGCCCTTCATTGGGCGCCAAATGGAAGGCTCGGGATCTTCTGGGCGGATTCGCTCGACCACAAGGATTCGTGGCTCATTCAGTTCGACACGGCCACCCGCCAGGTGAAGACCCTGTGGGACGAACACGACGATGCGTGGGTAGGCGGTCCGGGACGGGGAGTGCTCGGCTGGCTTCCAGATGGATCGAGAATCTACTTCCAAAGCGAAAACACGGGCTTCGCCCATGTGATGACGATGGCCTCCGACGGGGGCGACACTACCGACCTCACCCAGGGCAAGTTCGAGGTCTCCGGCCTGAGGCTGGACGCCAAGCGCAATCGATTCATCTTCACCTCTACCGAGGGCAGCCCTTTCATGCGGCAGCTCTGCGTGGTCCCGTTTACAGGAGGAGCCAGAACTAAGCTCGCCGACATCTCGGCGGACGGCGACGCAAGCTATGCGATAGCTCCCGATGGGAAGACAGTAGCAGTGGTGAAATCGACTTCAAATCACCCGTCCGAGCTGTTCGTGAATGGGGTTCAGGTCACCGAGACGCCTACCAAAGAGTGGCTCTCCGGCCCGTGGATCAAGCCGCCGATCGTGATGGTAAAGGCACGCGATGGCGTGGACGTCCCTGCCCACCTTTACAAGCCGAATAACTGGAAGCGCGGCGGCCCAGCCGTCATTTTCGTACACGGCGCTGGCTACCTGCAAAACGTGTATGAGGGGTGGAGCTACTACTATCGCGAATACATGTTCCATCACCTACTGATGTCGCGCGGCTATGCGGTGCTCGACATGGACTACCGTGGCTCGGCCGGCTATGGCAAAGCGTGGCGCACCGCCATCTACCGTCACATGGGTGGCACTGATCTCACCGACGACGTCGACGGAGCCGCCTATCTCGTGAAGGAGTTGGGCGTCAACCGGGCCCGGATCGGGATCTACGGCGGAAGCTACGGCGGCTTCATCACTCTCATGGCAATGTTCACCACCCCCGGCGTGTTCGCCAGCGGGGCCGCCCTCCGCCCGGTGAGCGATTGGGCGAACTACAACCACGGTTACACGACGCCGATCCTGAACAACCCTCAGGACGATCCGCTGGCGTACAAGCAGAGTTCCCCGATTTACTTCGCCGAGGGGCTGAAGGGCAGCCTGCTGATCTGCCACGGAATGATCGACACCAACGTGCACTACCAAGACAGCGTCCGCCTCGTGCAGAGGTTGATCGATCTTGGGAAGAAGAATTGGGAGATCGCCCCATTCCCCATGGAAGACCACAGCTTCGTTCGTCCCGAGAGTTGGACCGACGAATACGGTCGGATACTCGCCTTGTTCGAGCGGACGATCGGGCCGGGATTTGGGAAGAAGTCGCTGAGTTACTAGAGACCTCCGGAGATGGTTCCACTCATAGGCGTTAAATTAAGCTTCGAACCAGGGCTTTCTGGTCGAGTTTGGCCCCAACCCCCACCCTGCCCTCCCCCTCCCAAGGCACAAACATCCTCGGCAAGGGGAGGCTCAATTCGCATTATTTAACGCCTATGACGGTTCCCCTGGGAAGGGGCACCATCTCGGAGGCTAACCCAACCGATGAACGGCGGTCGACTCCTCGGTGACTCGGCCACCGGCCACGAGCGCGTCCAGCGCTTGGGTCAGCGTCCGACTTTCTGGATCGGCCAACTGAGCGGCGACGAGATCACCACCGCCCAGAATTGCGGCACGCACCGTGTCCGAGTTGTAGATCCACTCGTACGCCGGAGCGCGGCCCTTCTCGATCCCCGGTAGCAATCGTTGCGCGGTGGCGACGAACAGGTTCTCGGCCAATGCCCTACGAAGTGCCTGCCCCTCGAACCCCGCCGACTCGATGAGTCGATCGATCCCCTCGGCGGCTGAGGTGGCGTGGAGGTTGGCGATCACGACATGTCCGGTCGAGACCAGATTCATGATTTGGCGCAGGGTTTCCAGATTCGGGATGTCGTCGAGGGCGACCACGTCGAGGTCGGCCTTCATCACCATGTCCAGGCCCCTCTCGTAGTTCTCGCAGTCTTGACCGACGTAGAGATGGGTCACCAGGCTCTTCTTGCTTTCGAAGATGAAGGCGGGTTCCGAGATCACGAAGATTCGGGCGGCGAGGCGCTCGTTCATTCGCTCAACGAGCGAGAAGATCGTGGTCGTTTTGCCTGACCCGGTTGGGCCTACCACGAGCACGAGGCCACGCGGAAGATTCACCACCTTCTCAAACAGTTCCTGGGCGCCCTCTCCGACTCGATCCAGTGATGGCACCGCCTTCGCGATGATGCGAAAGGTGGCCGAGATGCCACCGTCTCCGGCTCGGTAACAGATGCCGTGGAACGCAAGATCGCCGCGAACGAGCGTTTTCGGATGCGGTTTCCCCGCCTTGATCCGCGCCATGATATCGGCGCTCAGATGGGGGCCGAGGAGCTGATCCACGTTAGCCCGTTCGGCCTCGATGGGCAGGAGACTGCCTGCGATGCGTAACCTCGGAATCTCCCCATCCATGAGGTGGAGGTCCGACGCCTTTTGCTCGACCGCTAGGTCGAATAGGTGCTCCAAGTTCATTTCAATTACTCCTTTCAAGACAGCCGAACGAGTCCTTCGCTTGGCGCGAACGGAACGATTCGGCGCGAGCCGGAATCGAGGCGAAGTCTGGCCACTTCGTCTTGTAGTTGAACCGTGCTGCTTCGCAGTTCTGCGATCTCGCGTCGAAGCAATCTCAACTCGGCCAACAGCTCGCTCTCAAGCGACGGCGGAGTCGAACCGATGGCGGCGGCAACCCGGGCCGTGATATCGGTGGTCTCGACGCCCCATGCGTCAAACGGAATTTGATCGTCCATCACAGTTCTCTCCATGCGACGAGCCTTCGTCGCAGCGTTTCATAGGCTTGTGCCTTGCGGCTCGCAACTGTCCCGGGTGGGATGTCCAAGACCTTGGCGATTTCCGCCTGGGTCAAATCTTCGTAGGCCGATAAGATAATTACCGCCCGGTGCGATTCGGGCAGCGAGGTGACTGCGTCGCGCACCGCTTGGGCTAGTGCGCTCTTCTCGACCGGTATATGGGGGCTGTCCGAGATCGCATCGTGCTCAATGAGCTCGTGGCTCGGCTTCGTGCGACGCATGTCGTCCACGAACAGGCGGTAGGCGGTCTGAAGTAGCCACGCCTCCGTTTTTCCGTCGACCGCGAATCCAGTTCGTGACTCCCATAACCGCACGAAGGCACCGACTGCGATATCTGCTCCCCGCGCCGAATCTCCCCCGGCCATTCGAGTCGCGAATCGTTGCAGCCGGTCTTGGTGCCGGCGGACGACCGAGTCAAAAGCCACTCGGTCGCCGGTTCTCACCTTTTCCATCAATGCATCGTCTTCGCTCATTTCTCCTCTCCACAGGTTAACGAGGTGACGGGTGATTTTCTTCAGAGTTTTTTGTGTTCAGGGAAGAGGACCATCTCTGGTCGTGCGAGGTAGGAAGAGACAAATTGTCGGTGAGAGTAGGGGTTCTTCTGTCGCTGGCTCCATCAGAATGACATTGGGGCCGAATGGGTGAATGCACGAATCTGTCGGATAATTGAACGAAACTTCGCCTACGAATCACATAAGAACAGGTGGAATCGATGAAGAGGGAATTGTTAATCGCAGGAGGCGCTATCGCCATTGTTGCTGCCATCGCGGCGGCCGGAGTGGGGAGGGGCATGACCGCCAAGAAGAAGTTCAAGGCTCCTCACGTCGCGGTCGCTCAGTGGGACTACAAGGACGCCCCGAACATCCATCCCATCGCGCACGCGGATGGACCCCTGGCACTACCCTCTAAAACGATCGAGGCGAAGAATTGGATAGGGACGACCGCCGCAGGCACGACGATCCGCCTGGTTGGACTCAGTAAGGGCAACACCCTCAACAAAGACCATCGATGGAATCCGGATGGGGGCTTTCTGAACGACCCAATTTATGGAGACGTCGAGAACCAAGAGGATCAGCCTGCAACCAAAGACGGGCCGGTTCGAGAGCTCGACTTCGAGATCACGGGCAAATACGACCCCGAGACCTCCTGCCTCGTCTACGTCGGTGACGGCGTTCAAAAGGGACTAACTTGGGAAGAGAAGCAGTTTCATGGTTGGGACGATGGTGGTCTCGAGCCTAGTCGCGGCAAACCGGTTCTTCACAAATCCCGCGTCTATGTGGATAGCCCGGGTGCGGACACCTTCATCTTTGGCCTTGCCGAGGGCCCCTGGTCCTTGCTGAACACGGTGAAAAACACCCTGTCGAAGACGCCGAAGAACGATGACGTCATCGCGAAGGGACCTTGGGGTGAAGCGAGGCTCGTCGATCGCCAAATGGGCGCGATTTACAAGGGCCAACCTATGGAACTGTCGAAGTCGCCCTGGGGCTATGGGCAGCTAATGGTGCGAATTATTAAGTCTGAGCCGGTCACCGACGATGTCCGCCTTCGCGCCTTTGATAAGTCGGGCACCGAGATCTTTTCCTCCTGGCGGTTAGGTAGCGGCATGTTCTCGACCCCTGACTCAAGCAATATCGACCACTGGGAAGTCGAATCCCGACCTTACAGCTTCGTCAAGTTCACTAACGTTAGCTTTGACCCCGATCCAAAGGTTTGGAGCGGAATCGTATGGGGTCCAGATGTGCCCTCCGCTGAGATCAAGTTAGGTGCGGTAAAGGTCGACATCAAGGGGATCCAGCATCTCGGTCCTTGGGCAGTGAGCGACGACCAGTACGGACCCTTCCGACTGTATTCCCCCGAAGGGAAGCTTTGGAAAGACGGGCCGGGCCGCCTTCAAGCCACTACGGGCCGATACGAATACCTCCCGAACGGGCGCAAAGGTAAGGAGCTTCCCGCTCCGTGGTTCGTCTTCCTGAACATCGCTCAGACCGGAAATGACGACAAGGCGGCCGTTCGAATGGAGATTTACGGGTCGGACGTCACCGAGCCCGGAAAGGGCCTCCACAAAGAGTGGAACAAGGCTTGGGTCGACTGGAACCAATACGGCGAAATGACACCGTATGACCAAGCGCGACTCCCGTCGTTTGTCCCGAGTCCAGAAGCCAAGGCGATGCAGATCAAGATCGACGCCGCTTCGGGCCCTTTCGTAAAAATAGCGGAGATCAAGCCGGACCTGTCCGAAGTAAAGCCGACCCTTTATCGTGACTACACCTTCGCCACCGGCTCCAAGCCCCACGCAAGGTACATCGACAAGTCCGGAAAGAATCGCGTGGATGATCTTGGGAAGCTAGATTTGGCGAACAAGCAGTTCCGAACAGTGGCCGTTCTAAAATCGGGCGAGCGTCGCCACCTAAAGGTGACGTCGTACGAGGCGTACACCCCGGGGGCTCTCGTTCCGAGTTATGACTTCTTCCTCAACAAAGATCTGGCGAATGAGCCTCGAAACGGCATCGCCCTGCAAGACGTGGATCATTTCGAAATCGAGGCGAGGCCGATTCAGACAAGCTACTTCGCGTTCAAAATCCCGAAAGAGTCCTAGAAAACAGACCTGATCTGGGATCAAATCGCAACGACCAAGCGGTCATACGAGTAACGGTTTTTGAAGAACTACCAAGGAGGTAGAAGGATGATCAATCGCGATAGAGCATGGAGACGCAAGAAGTCACGCGTCATTCTGTCGAAGCTTCAGGACACAACGAACTGGGTCGTTCAGCAGTTCAAAGATCCGAAAAAGAAGCCGCTGCCGGAGACCAAGCAGCACAAGCATGGAAAGCTCACGCATGTCCAACAGATGCGCCAAAACTGGGCCTTGAACCAGGAGCTTAGAGAAGGTTTTTAAACCAATCCTCCATCCCCCCAGAAGGGGGGGGGGGGGGGGGGGGGGGCGGGGGGGGGGGGGGGGGGGGGGGGAGGGCGGGGGGGGGGGGGGGGGGAGGGGGGGTCGCAACACAGGCACCCGCCCGCGAGGCGCAAGGAGAGGG
>JBBQFM010000065.1:0-17326 GCA_038321975.1 Fimbriimonadales bacterium
TTCTTGGGACGCAAATCCGACGGCGAGCCAGGCTGGCAGACAATCTGGCGAGGGTGGAACCGACTTCAAGACATCGCACTTGGCATAGAAATCGCTACCGGGGGAAAATGTGGGTAAGGACAAGGGCAACGCCCTGGGAAGGCGCCTACCTTATCTCCAAGCCCTGTAGGGGCGACATATGGCCGCCCTTTCAGGGCTCCGGAGGGGGAGTCGGATTCACCCAGGGCGTTGCCCTGGGCTACATTATTCTCGACCCTTCGGGCCTACTTCGGCCAAGAAAGTCTCGCAACTAAGACGCACATTTGAACCTAAAACTGAGCATATGTCATTCTGATGGAGCCCTAGCGACTGCAGAACCCCTACCCACGCCCACAGCTTTTCATGCCAAACCCCTCTGGTGGCCAGAAGCGCTATCTCCCCTCCCTCTTACCGGTTTCGGGCGCAGATCCGTCCAATTAATGCAAAAGCCTATACACTGATGGACTATGCGTCGATTGTTATGGATTTGCCTCCCCCTCGCTTGCACCTCAACAGCGGTTGCCGCCCCTACCGCTTGGGAGCTGAATAGCAACCTCACGATTGATGCGGTCAACGTCGCCAACAACAATGAGGTTTTGTACAACAACACCATCTTCCCGTCCGACAGCCTCGCCCGAGACGCCAGCGGAAACCTCTACAGCGCAAGCCCAGCGGGCAACCTCTTCGACGTAACCGGCCCTCCAATCCCGGTGGCACCGCTGGGACGCACCCAGATCGGCGACCTCGGCTACGCGAACGGCGGCCTCTGGGGATTCAGCAACGCCAATCAGGAGCTCTTCTTCTTTGACCTCACGTCGCTCACCGTGACCTACTCGGTGCTCCTGCCCGCCCTGATTAACGAAACGGTGACCGGCGTCGCTCCGCAGGCGTCAACCGGAGACGTCTACCTAAGCGGCCACACCGGCCTGAACACCGATAAGCTCATCAAGGTCCCTGCCTCCTCCAACACCCCTTCTCTGGTGGGCCCGATGGTGATCGGAGACATGTTCAGCTACTTGGCCGACATCGAGTTCGACTCCACCGGAACCCTGTACGGCATGACCTTCTACCACCGCGAGTTCTATACGATCTCCACCCTAACCGGAGCCACCACTCTCGTAAGCGTCGGCCCCCACCGAGACACCACCGCGATGGCCCTCACCCCCGCCGCCGTTCCCGAGCCAGGCACTTGGGCCGCTCTTGCTCTAGGCTTCGGCGCCTTCCTTCGTCGACGCCGGAACTAATCGCTGCCGAGCCGCTTATCCCCTTCGTAACTCATAGTTGGAAGGGGAAATATGGTTCAAGAGCATTACACCGTCGGCGATTTCAAAGCAAGAGTATCTCAGCGCCTCAAGGAGGCCGGACTCGACGGCGACCATGTCGATTGGGCGCACCTCAAGCAGCTCGATCAGTTCCACGTTCGCGGTCTCGCCGCCTCTGAAGAGCTTGCAAAAGCACTCGATATCAAGTCCGAGGACAAGGTCCTCGATGTGGGCAGTGGCCTCGGCGGACCGGCGCGTTTCCTCGCCGCAACCTACGGTTGCCAAGTCACCGGCATCGACCTCACGGCCCAATTTGTAGAGGTCTCGAATATGCTCGCCGAGAAAACCGGCCTCGCCGACAAACTCCACTTCGATGTAGGTGATGCCGTCCACCTTCCCTATCCCGACGGGAGTTTCGACATTGCGTGGACCCAGCATGTGGCGATGAACATCCACGACCGGGATGGCCTCTACGCAAGCGTCTTTCGCGTCCTCAAGCCCGGCGGTTCCTTCGCAATCTATGACGTCGTCGCGACCAGCGACGAGCCACTTACCTACCCCGTCCCGTGGGCAAGCGACCCGTCAATCAGCTTCCTGCTGACTGCCGACCAGATGCGCGATTCTCTACATCGAGCAGGTTTCGCAGACGCCTCATGGGCGGACACCACCGAACAAGCGATCGCCTGGTTCGGCCAGTTGCTGGCGTCCCAAGGAAACAGCCCTCTAGGCCTAGGAGTGATCATGGGCCCGGATTTCCCCTTGATGGCCAAGAACCTTATGACCAATCTTCAAGAGGGCCGAGCCAGGCTGTGCCAAGCGATCGTGCGAAAGCCTTAGGCAAGTGTCTTACAATGGGGTGAGATGCCACCCCTTGCTGCTTCTCGCAGTGGACGAATACGTGCGTGGATCGGCGCGGCCGGGCTCGTGGCCCTATTGGGTTACTTCGCCGGAGTCACCCACCTCCAGAACGCCGCCCAATTGCGAGCTTCGCCCCTTCAAACCATGGGCATCGTCACGGGGGTGAAGCCGGGAGACTGGCTCAACAATCCGACGGTCGAATACGATTTCAACTTGCGTAGAGGCCAATCCGCCATCCCCGTCGAACTCGAGCCAAAATTAGCGCCGGGAGCGACGGTGACGGTTACCTTTTTGTCGGATCCATCGGGGCCAAGTGCCATCGATCCCGCTGGCGAAGCCGAGGCGGGCAAACGCGGACTCCTCATTGCGCTTTTCTTAGAACTGATCGTCGCCGCCGTCTTCCTACCCCTCGCGGTATTTGCCGAACCAGATACATCGAAGCCGAACTGGGCAAAGGGCGAAAACATCTCTGCTGCCGTCGTAGTATCGATCCTCGCCGTGGCCGGCCTGGGAGCCCTCTTCTTTTCGTCAATCCCTGCCTACCTCAATAGCCAAAAACTTATGAACCAGGGCAAAACGGTGGTGGGCTCACTCAACCGGCGCTATTCTCCGGTGGACACGTCGAGCCAACCCACCCAGATGGCGAGCTACACTTACCAAGTAGAAGGGCGCTACTACCACGGGATCGAGAAATATGCTCAACCGACGCCTGCGTCGAGCCCCATCGTCATCCACTACCTGCCCGACAACCCATCGTTCGCCGCGATCAATCCCGCCCAGAAGGCCTCTGACCTCCGACGCGGCATGCTCTTCCTAATCCTTTGGAACGTTGTCGTCGCCGTCTCCGCCCTCGTATTCCGCTTCGGGGCACGCCAGGACAAAGCCCCCATCACCTTCGCGGCCCGAGAGGATTACTAGAGGCTTGTAGCCCGTGGCAAAATGACCCATGCAGTCAGCGTGGCGAGACATTCTCAAACAGAACCAGGACCGGTACATCGTCGAGCTCCAAGACTTCCTCCGGATCCCCTCTGTCTCAACCTCCGAGGCGCACATCGCAGACGTGATGGGAGCCGCCACTTGGGCGGTCGACCGAATGAAGGCGGCCGGCCTGGAGAACGTCTCCATCAACCCCACCGGAGTCCACGCCTGCGTCTACGGCGACTGGCTTCACGCACCTGGAAAGCCAACAATCCTGATCTACGGTCACTTCGATGTCCAACCCGCCGATCCACTCGACCTTTGGGATAGCCCGCCCTTCGACCCGGTGATCAAGGACGGCAAGATCTACGCCCGAGGCGCCGCGGATATGAAGGGAAACATCCTCCTCGCCCTCGTCGCCGTAGAGGCGATGCTGGAGGCGGGCGAGCTTCCCGTAAACGTCAAGTTCCTCCTCGAAGGTCAAGAAGAGATTGGGAGCCGAGACCTCGGCCCCTTCGTTGCCGCCAATCACGACCTGCTCGCCTGCGACCTAGTCCTCACCCCCGATGGCGCCCAATGGAGCGAGGTTCAGCCCTCAATGTGGATGTCGTTCAAAGGGCTCTGCGCCCTCGAAATCGAACTCGAGTCCTCGGGAATGGACCTGCACTCCGGCCTCTACGGCGGCGGCGTGCCGAACGCGCTGCACCAACTGGTCGAACTCCTCGGCACCCTCCGCGACTCCGAAGGCAACATCCTGGTCGAGGGTTTCTACGACCAAGTCGTCCCCCTCACCGCCGATGAGCGAGCAAAAATCAACCAGGTGCCGTTCGACGAAGCCGCCTACACGTCATCGATTGGTATCGATGCTCTCGTCGGTGAGCCTGGCTACACGACGTACGAGCGAGTTTGGGCGCGCCCAACCCTAGAACTGAACGGCATGTGGGGCGGATACTCCGGCGACGGCGTCAAGACCGTCATTCCTGCGAAAGCCCATGCCAAGATCACCTGCCGCCTCGTCGCCCATCAAAACCCGGACGACGTTCTCGCCGCCATTGAAAAGCACATCGAGAAGCACAAACCCGCAGGCGCAAGAGTAAAGTTCATTCACCCCCAAGGCAAAGCCCGAGCCTTCGCCCTACCCTCCGACTTCGCCGGAGTTCACGTCGTGGCGAGTGTCCTGGAAGAGCAGTACGGGAGGCCACCCTACTACGCCCGAGTCGGCGGCACCCTCCCAATCATGGACATGTTCCTCCAAGAACTGAACTCCTACACGATCGACGTCGGCTTCTCCCAAGAAGACGAACGCATGCACAGCCCGAACGAATTCTTCCGACTCACGAATTTCGAGCGGGGCCAAATCGTGTACGGCCGAATGCTAGAACGGTTCGGAGAGATGACTCCCGAGTCGTTGGCGGTCTAGTCGGGAGCCTCCCCTTGCCGAGGATGGTTCGTGCCTCGGCAATAGGAGGGTTCGGCAGCCTTACGCGAGGTCACCGATCGACTAAAACTTCCCCTTCGCCACAAACTTCTTCTCCGTATCCCGCATCCCATCCGCCATCCGAACCCGCAGCAATCGAACGTTGCTCAACGACATCAGCGGCCCCTGCCGCAACGCACGAATACCCAAGAAATCAACGCCCTCAACATCGTCCATCACAAACGGCGGACGTGCATCGGGCGCCGTAGTGCGCAGCTCCACATCGTGAAACTCGATCCCCTTTGCATGCCGAACAAAGAATCCGTTTGAGGGCATCGCGCCGAGGGCCGTAGGCTCGGGATACCCCTTCTCGTCCTCCCTCGGAATCACATCGGTCTGCGCACCCCCCCCAACGCTCTCCATCCGAATTCGACTGAACACCACATCCTCGATAGGATGGTCGGGAATTCCCGCGATAATGCACGAATCATGAGCGTTGATCACCCTCACGTCGGAAATGGAAACCCGACGCAAATGCCCAACCGGAACGCCATCGGGCCCCCGCATTCGACGCCCTAAGCGCAGAAAGATCGGGGCGTTCATGATGTCCCGCATCGTGATGTTCGAAATCGTCACATCTTCCAAATCGCCACCATCGACCGTCTCCAACGCAAAGCCGCCGCTGTAGTCGAACACGCAGTTGGAGATCGCGATGTTCTTAAATCCACCGTTCGATTCGGTGCCGAACTTGATGCGCCCCGTCGGATTGCCCTTTCGCACAAAGGTGCCGTCGAGAAAGGTTCCTTCCACGAAGCCGCTCACGTGGCAGTTGGTGATGGAGACGTCTTCGGTCGCTCGGGCATAACCAAGCGGAAAAGAACTCTTAAGGCAAATCCCGTCGTCGTGTGGGGAGTTCACGCTGCAGTTGGAGACGTGGACATCACGGCAGCAGTCAATGTCCATCCCGTCGCGGTTGGTATCGATCAACAGGTTGTCGATCGTCATGTGATCGATGCCTGTCGCGAGGATGCCAAACCAACCTCCATGGCGAATCGTGAAGTCCTTGAGCGTCACATTGCGACACTCGCGTAGCGAGATCGCCTTGTTGCCATCCGTCGCGTTCTTAGTGGTCCCACTTACCAGCCCCTTGCCATAAATCGTGCCGCGCCCAAGGATCGACACGTTCTCAATCTTCTCTCCCCAAATAAGGCTGTTGTGGAAGTAGGTGTGCCCGTAATCCTGATACTTATTGCTCGGATTCGCCTCGGCCGCATCGTATTCGACCCCCGGCCCACGATCCGCCGCAAGCAACACCGCCCCTTGATCTAGATAGAGCGAAATGTTGCTCTTCAAATGGATCGAGAGGCTCCGGTACGTGCCCGCAGGAAGAAAAACCGTCCCTCCCCCTTTCGCAGACGCCGCGTCGATCGTCGCATTGATCGCGACGCTATCCAGCGCCACCCCATCCCCCTTCGCCCCAAAGTCCCGAACGTTGAGCCCCTGATCGAAGGTCGTGAGAATCGCGAGTGCGGCAAGCAACATGATCGGAGTTTAGCCTGACCAAAACGCTCTGTGCGCTTTCGCACACCGAATCGCGATTGTAGGATATGACACAGGCACAACCCATGATCGATCCAGACGTACGCGAGCAGGACCGGGCGGAAGACTTGCGGCTCCTTCGCCGATACGCGGACCAAGGTGACGCCGACGCCTTCCGCCTCGTCGCACGTCGCTACCTTGACTTCGTCTACACCGCCTGCCCTCGCGAGCTCCTAAACCCGTCTGGAAGAAAATCTCGGCGGAGCAGCACGTGAACAACGGCGACATTGGAGGCGACGGTCCCAAATGAGACGGTGTCCGGGAAATCCATGACAAAAATCAACTGACTACCCAATATCCGCTCCCGTCGCCACACTTAGGGTAGATGCCGACGACTCTAAGGCGCGATTCGGCAATCGCGTTACTTGCCCTTTTCGCGATTGCCGGTTCGGTTGGCGCCCAATTTGCTCATGCCAGCCTGAGCATCCAGGATGCCTTCCTTCTCGTCGCCCTAGCCTTTGGCGGGTCCATCCTCGTTGTGGGCCTCCTTCGTCAGGCGATAAAGGGCGAGTTTGGATCCGATCTATTGGCCGGGATCTCCATCGTGACTTCCCTGTGTCTTCACCAATACCTCGCGGGCACGATCGTCGTGCTGATGCTTTCCGGAGGTCAGACTCTGGAAGCCTATGCCTCCGCGCGAGCATCTTCGGTGCTTCAGGCGCTGGCCAACCGCATGCCTTCGGTCGCCCATCTGGTGCACGAAAATGAGTTGCGGGATGCGGCCATAGAAAATCTCATCGTCGGCGACATCGTCGCCATCTTCCCTCACGAAATATGCCCCGTTGACGGCATTGTGGTGGGAGGAAATGGTGGAATGGACGAATCCTATCTCACCGGTGAGCCCTACGCGATCATGAAAGCACCTGGTGCGGTTGCGTTTTCCGGTGCGATCAATGGTGAAAGCGCTCTTCGAGTTCAGGTGACCGCACTTGCGGTGGATTCTCGGTACGCGAAGATCATGGAAGTGATGCGTGAATCCTCGCAACGAAGGCCTCAACTCAGAAGGATCGCTGATCAGCTTGGTGCCATCTATACGCCAGTCGCTCTCACCATTGCAGTCGTGGCCTGGATCGCGAGCGCAGATCCGATGCGGTTCCTTGCCGTACTTGTGATCGCAACTCCATGCCCGCTACTCATCGCAATCCCAGTTGCGATCATCGGCTCCATCTCGTTAGCTGCGAAGCGCGGAATCATCATCAAAGATCCCGCTGTTTTGGAGAAGGTGGACCAGTGCCGGGTCGCCATTTTTGACAAGACGGGCACTCTCACTTACGGCCGCCCGAGCCTCACCGAGATCCTTCCTGGCCCAGGCCACACCGAAGCCGAGGTACTCGCCCTGGTCGCGAGCCTTGAGCGATACTCCAAACATCCGCTAGCCTCCGCGATTCTGGAACTAGCCCAACAACGCGGGTCCCAACACCTCGAGACGCTCTCCGTGAGCGAACAACCCGGTAAGGGCCTTCATGGCAGCGTTGGCGGGCATAACGTCGAGATCACTAGCCGCAAGAAGCTTTCCGAGTCCTCGCCCCAGCTCGTCGACCAGCTCCCCGAGATGGCCAGCGGAATGGAGTGCGTAGTCCTCATCGACGAATCGTACGGAGGGACACTTCGGTTCAGAGACGAACCACGGGAAGACGGCCTCAACTTCGTACGTCACCTCCGCGCCAGGCACCACTTCTCACGCGTGGTGATGCTGTCCGGGGATCGAGAATCGGAAGTCCGACATCTTGCTTCTAAGGTCGGAATCAAGGAGGTTTACTTCAGCCAGACCCCCGAGCAAAAGCTGGAGTTGGTTCGGGAAGCGACTCGCGCAGGCGAGACCATATTTGTAGGCGATGGCATAAACGACGCCCCCGCTCTCACCGCTTCCACCGTCGGCGTGGCCTTTGGGATCGGCAACGACATCACGGGAGCGGCCGCAGGTGCCGTGATCATGGAAAGCACCCTGGAAAAGGTCGACGAACTCATGCACATCGGTCGGCGAATGAGAAGGATCGCCCTTCAAAGCGCCTACGGTGGCATGGGGCTGAGCGTGCTCGGTATGTTCCTCGCTGCCACTGGTCACCTGACTCCGGTTGTCGGGGCAATCTCTCAAGAGGTCATCGACGCGGCTGCCGTCTTGAACGCTCTTCGGGCATCGCTTCGCCCAGGGTCGCTTACCGACTACTAGCCGCCGAGCGCCGCAAACGGCTCGTGCTCCGCACTCACGAGGAACGAGTCCTCGCTCAGCTTCACCTGCATCATAGGCCGCTTCTTATTCAACTTCGCGGTCACCCAACCCTCCGTGATCATCCCTTCCAAAATGTCGAGAGCGGCCGCCAAAATCGGATGGTATGTACCGGGCGGCGCGCCGATCGCCTGCCGGAGGATGCTCACGATCGTGATCATGTCACGGTGCTCCTGAAGAATCCCGATCAGACGTAGATAGTTGCCCGTGATCGGCAAGAGCCGACTGCCTCGCTGATAGCACTTGACCTGCTCAATCTCACCATCGCGGAAGATCGGGATCTTGACCTCTTGCGCCCCAACGAGGTTTAAGCGAAACTCGTTAAATCGGTTGATCTCCCAGTGGGCCGGCTTGCCCGTCAGTCGCTGAAGAACGCACTTCGCGGGGGTCAGATCATAGCTGCCAACTGCGGAAGAACTCAAGTTGTCAGAGGCGAAGCCGCCCGTCGAGAGCCAGCGGAAACCCTCGTCGGGGTCGAGGTTGAGGCCAGCGTCCTTGGCGATCTCCGCACTATACGCCTTGAGGTCCTCCCAGTGAGAGTTGGCCGAGTACCAGAAGTCGGCGAACCGGATGTGCTGTCGAATGCGACGGAGCGACAGCGTGCTGTACCAATCCTTCAACCACTGAGGGTCGAATTGCGAATTCAAAAGCGCTTTAAGGGTGTAAGCCAACTCGCGCGATCCGACATGGGTCAGCGTCATCCCAGCCGCCAAAATCGGGTCGGCAAACCCCGCCGATTCGCCTGCCAGGAACCAGTTCTCTCCCGACAACCGCTCGGCACTGAAAGACCAATCTTTAGTCGTTGAGATGCTGCCGATTCTTTCCGCGTTTTCAAGCAGCTTCGCTAAGAACGGTTCGTCGCTGAGCGCTTGACCGTAAAGCTCTTCCGGCTTCTTGCCCGTCGATTTGAAGTATTCGGCATGGGTGACGAGGCCGATGCTGCTGCGGTTCGCGCTGATCGGCAGGTACCAGATCCAGCCGTAACCCACCGATAGAATTCGGGCGCGGATGCCACCCTTGTTCACCGTCTGGGCCCATTCGTCGTTCTTCCAGTAGTTCCAAATTGCGATGTTCTTCAGCTTGGTCGGCTCATCGACCTGCACCCCCATCGAGCGACGCAACGTCCCTGCGTGACCGCTAGCGTCGACGTAGTAAGTAGCCTCCACCGTCTCGCCGCTCTCGAGGCGAAGACCGGTGACCCGATCACCCTCTCGCAATATCTCAACGACCTTAACGCCCTGTCGAACCTCAACTCCCGTCCGTTCCGCGTGGTCCAGCAGAACCTTGTCGTAGATCGCCCGCTCAACATGAAACGTGGTCTTGCGCCTCTGACCCGTCATCTTCTCCGGGCGAGGGTTCTCGACGAACTTCTCACCGACCAAAAAGTCCAGCCGCCAATATCCGGGGTCCGATCCCCACCGGTACATCGCCCCCGTCTTGATCGGGAAGCCCTGAGCCTCGATTTCGTCCCAGACTTTCATCTCCTCCAGGATCGGCATGATCGCGGGCAACAGGCTCTCGCCGACATGCTCGCGCGGGAACACTTCGCGCTCCAATACGAGAACCTTGCTTTCGGGACGAATGAGTTTGAGAAGCGTGCTGACGGTCGAGCCTGCCGGGCCGCCGCCGATGATCACCACGTCGTACATCGTTTAGGTCGAGGCCTCCTCAGTGTTGGGGTGAATGACTGGCGAGATATTGATCTCCTGCCGCGGCACCGCCCTTGCTCCGGGCTCCGTACGCGCAACAACCCAGCCGTCGCTCACCATTGCCTCTAGGATATCGAAGAATTCGTTTCGGAACTTGGGAATCTGAGCTTCCGTGTAGCCGTGCTCCGCCATGTAGTTGGCCGATTCGAAGTTCAGGTCTTCGTAAGAGTGCTCCGTCTTAAGCACGTTCACCAGCCAGCCCATGAAGTACGCCCCGGAAAGCGTCTTGCCTTCTCGCGTGTAGCTGCGGCGACGAGTGATGCGTCCCTTGTCCATCTCCGCGATCCAAGTCTTCTCGGCACCCTCCAAGTTCAGCACAAAGTGCGTCTTGCCCACGATGTCGAAGAACGGGGTGTCACCGCCAAAGGTCGCTGAAATGTGCTTAGTCGCGGTGAGGCTGTAGCCGCCAAAGCCCGTGGCCCCGTTGTGGTCGATGAATCCGCCCTGGCCGAACCACCGCCAAGCCTCGTCTGCGCTCATCGCAAGTCCCGCATCGCCCGCGATCTCCTTTGCGTAGTCCTTCAGATCCGAGAACACTCCGTTATGGGTGTACCAATAGTCGGCAAAACGAATATGCTGCCCGATCTGGGAGCGATGCGAAGAGTCATAGCGGCCCTTCAGCCACTCTGCATCAAATTCTCCCCGGTCCAGCGCCAAGATCGTGTAAGCCACGTCTCGAGCCCCCACATGGGCCAACGACATTCCCGCCGCGAGAATCGGATCGGCAAAGCCCGCGCTCTCACCCGCCAGGAACCAGTTGTCTCCCGCGAGGCGCTTGGCGAGGAAGCTCCAATCCTTGGTGGTCGTAAGCTTCTGCTCACAAGTGGCGTTCTTGATAAGCTTTGCAACCCGCGGATCGTTTCGAACAGCCTCGTCGTACAGATCCTGCGGCTTCTGGCCCGTCGATTTGTAGTACGACGCGGGCACGATCAGCCCGATCGAGGTTCGGTCGGGTCCAAGTGGGATAAACCAGATCCAGCCGAAAGCTTGAGAAAGCACCTGAACTCGGGTTCCCCCAACGCCTACCGAAACCGCCCAATCAGCGTTCCGCCAGTAGTCGTAAATGGCTATGTTTTGCAGCGAAGTCGGAGTCTCCACTTCGACCCCCATCGCACGACGAAGGATGCCGGAATGGCCGCTCGCATCGATGTAATAGCGGGCCTGCACCTCAGTCCCGTCGTCCAAGACCAGACCCTCGACTCGGTCTCCGTTGGTCTTTACCGACCGCACCGAGGTCTCCTCCTTCACATCGCAGCCCATCCACTTGGCATGGTCCAGGAGGATCTCGTCGTAGACCGCCCGATCCGCCTGAAAGGCGGTGCGGAGACGTTGGCCGGCGTACTTCGAGGGGCGAGCTTCGGGATGGAATACGCCATTCGGCAGGAACTCAAAATCCCACAGGTCTTTGGTCTTGCCCCACCGATAGGTGGCACCGATCTTGACCGGGAATCCGGCTGCCTCAATCTTGTCCCAAACTTCCATTTCGTCCAGCACTTTGCTGACAACCGGAAGCTGGCTTTCCCCTACATGGTCACGGGGAAACGTCTCGCGCTCGAGGACAAGAACCTTGAGTCGAGGGTTGTATTTGGTGAGTAAAGTTCCGGCGGTGGACCCAGCGGGCCCACCTCCGATAATGGCGACGTCAACTGCCACTGATGGCAAGTTACGGCTTTCCTGAAGGCGGGGACTTGGAAGTGGACGCTGCAGGATTCTTTGCGCCTCCTCCAACAATGGCCAAGACCTTAGCTCGGTCCTTTTCAGGAACCTTGTTGATGTCGAAGCCCTGCTTGGTGTTAAGACCCTCGCGCAGTCCTTGCGTCTCCTGAGCAGGAGGCGGTGAACAGCCGACGAGAAGTACAACGATCAGTACCGCACAGCTTGAAAACAGCACTCTCTTCATATTTGTGTTTTTGTCCGCCAGAACGGCCTGAGACAAGTGGTCTCAGGCCGATGATGAGTTGAGGGAACTACCTCTTCGCGTCCCACATGTTGTTCAGAGGCTGGTTGGCACCGTCCGGGTTGGTCGCCGCAGGAGACATGCTCTTTGCGTGACCATCAGCGAACGCGAAGTTCGCCTTACCTTGTGGGTCGTTACCAGGAGTCGAAACTCCGCCTTGAACGCCGGTGGGATAGAGACCAGGGTCTCGGTTTCCGTTCGGAATACCGCCTGCTTCGTACAGCGAACCTGCATCACTCGGGAAGCCCGTGTAATAACACTTTCCGCTGCTGCCGTTCGAGGCAGATACCCTCGGCTCGCAGTCCCAAAGGAACGTTGAGGTCGGCACGTAGTATGCGGGGTTGCCGGGACCTGCCCAGCTATTCGAATTTCCATCTCGAGTCGCTTCCGCATTCGCCACGTCGGCTGAATACTTGGGCGCGAACATGATGGTGGATGCGACCTGAGTGATCGCGGTCTGCGTCGTAGTCGCAGTAGGTCCGCCCCACTGCTTCTCGTCGATACCAATAACGCCATGGAACTCGTTATCGGGCCAGATCGGTCCGCCGTCTAGCGAGTTGGCGGCCACGGATAGGGACGGTCCAAGCCATCCACCCGTGTTATCAGAATGGGACCAGCTGTCCAGCGAAGATCGGAAAATACCGAGGTTCTTCACATAGGGGGCGATTCGAACACTCCAAGGCGAATAGCCATTGGGGATGTCGAAGCCAGGGGCGTTCCAGTGGGCGTGTAACGGCATCGAGTCGTCAACGTCACCAGCGTAGATAAGCGTGGCGAGGTCCAACTGTTTGATGTTGGACAACTCCGATATTTTCTTCGCGGCGGTTTTAGCCTGGGCAAAAACCGGGAAGAGGATGGCGGCAAGAATCGCGATGATCGCGATTACAACTAATAGCTCAATAAGCGTGAATGCAATATTACGTTTCCGTCTCATGACTCCCTCATTGGATTCAAATCTCCTCTAAGGAGATTTCTGTTCCGAGAGACTAGGCACAGGGTCTCGGGTTATCGACGATTGAGAATAACGAACCTTCTTTTGGTCCACCGAAGTGGACCAAAAGTCGATCCTTCCCACAGTGTAACATTGAAGCCTTGGCATTCCCAAATGAATAATAAAGCGCTTATTCATATTCACCAGCGAAATAACTAGAAAAACAGCCCGACTTTTCAAGTGCTGATCTTTCCGCACTAAAAGTAAAGCTTAACTCGTTACTGCTTCACATGCCCCGGTATCAGGGACAGATTTAGGTTAGCCGCTTAACGCGTTTACCTGTTCGTTAACGGAGCCGTTTACACTATGGCCTGGCTTGAACCAAAAAGTCGAAAAGAGATAGATTGGGATATGGATGGAGCGACTCGACGTCAAATATTGAAAGGGATCGTTTATGGAAGCGCGAGTGTCATGCTTGGTCCAATGACCTCCATAGGTAATTCACATGGCCCTACTGCCTTGGGCATAAGCCCCGAGGCAATCTCCGCGTTTATCGACGAAGTCAATCTCCGGGTGGGCGGTCTTCACTCGATGATCCTCCTTCAGCACGGCAAACTCACCGCCGAAGCATGGTGGGCCCCGTACGAACGAGCGGACCCTCACATGCTCTATTCGCTGAGCAAAAGCTTCACGTCTACCGCCATCGGCCTCGCCATCTCGGAGGGCCACCTCACGGTCGAGGACATGGTGGTGTCCTTCTTCCCCGACAAGCTCCCCGCAACGGTTAGTGCAAATCTGGCTGCTATGCGAGTCAAGGACCTGCTCACGATGACGACCGGCCACGACAAAGAGCCCGGCCGCGATGGCCCAGATTGGGTGAAGATCTTCCTGGCCGCCCCCGTCGACCACGAGCCAGGCACTCATTTTCTCTACAACTCGATGGCCACCCACGTCCTCGCCGCCATCGTTCAAAAGCAAACCGGCCAACGCGTCCTTGACTATCTAACCCCCCGACTCTTCAAACCCCTCGGTATCGAAGGCCCAACTTGGGAGCAATCCCCCGTCGGAGTTGACGCCGGCGGATGGGGCCTCAGCCTCCGAACCGACGACATCGCCAAATTCGGCCAGATGCTTCTGCAGAAAGGCCAATTCAATGGCAAGAAAGTTGTGCCTGCGGCCTGGGTCGAGGAAGCCACCAAACGCCAAGTCTCCAACGGCGACCCAAACCAAGAGAACGATTGGAGCCAGGGTTACTGCTACCAGTTCTGGCGCTGCCAGCACGGCCACTATCGTGGCGATGGCGCCTTCGGTCAGTACTGCATCGTCATGCCCGCCTACGACGCCGTTCTCGCGATCACCAGCGGCGTGGACGATATGGGTGCCGTCCTCAAGGCGGTTTGGACAAAACTATGCCCCGGTTTCATCGACCACCCATCCTCCGATGGAGAAGGCGCGCTAAAAATGAAGCTGAAATCCCAAATCCGCCCTGCCCCGTCTGGCATCCCAACTTCTCCGATGGCCAAAGAGGTTGGTGGCAAGACATATAAGCTCGAAACCAACCCCGATGGTTATGAGTCCCTACACTTCAACTTCGAAAATGACCGCTGTATCGTCGACGCTATTCAGGGAGGCAAGACCATTCGCACCGTCTTCGGTACGGATCATTGGATTCGCGACGAGCTGGCAGGCCGACCGGTTGGCGGACGAGGTGCCTGGACGACACCGACAAAGTTCACCGTCCAAACCGCCTTCCTCGACTCGCCCCACGCTTGGAACGAGTATTTCGAATTCGATGGAGACAACCTCACCGTCGGAGGCCGTGCCATGAACGTTTGGTTTGGCCCGTCCGCCAAGCCGGTCTTAGTTGGGAAGCGCGGCTAAAAAACGGCGCTCGCGCAAACCCAAGTAATGTCTTTTTGTTGGCATTGCTGCAATCTAGCCCATGGCAATGGCTCTTCAGAACGCCGAAATAAAGGGTTAGGCCCTCTTTGATGAGTGGGTCCAACATTGTTATGGCATTTCAAAGTTGCAATTCCCAGGTGGAAAGATGAGTTCGAACGAGGCCACGTTTGATGAGCCCGACGGCAACATCTCCATGCTCATCGACACCATTGAGTCGATCTCGGATGGCGTTTTGCTGCGAGGAATGCACGGAACGATTCTCGCGGCCAACAAGAAGTTCGCTGAAATGTTGTGCCTTCCCCAAAGCCTGGTGGAAGAGAAGAACTACGACGAAATCCTGGCCCACTTTTTGGGAATACTGGCGGACCCCGCTCCGTTCCATTCCCTGATCAAGGATCTCTACGCGAGGCCGGATGCCTCGGTCAAAGACGTGATCGAGACGAAAGATGGCCGCACCTTTGAGTTCAATGCCAATCCCCTGAGGAGCGGCGACAAGATCATCGGTCGCATTTGGACCTTTCACGACATCACCGCATACCGAAAGATGGAGAAGGAGCTTCGCGGGCAAGCCGCCTTCCTAAAGGCATTGTCCGAGTCGACCGTTGACGGAATCCTCGTGGTGGGCCCCGAAGGGCAGAAGATCCTCGCCAACCGCCAACTTACCGACGAGATATGGAGTATCCCCAAGCACATCGCCGACGATCCCGATGATGCCACCCAACTGCAATACGTCGTCGGCTTGACGAAAGATCCGGAACAGTTCATCGCCCGGGTCCACTATCTCTACGCCCATCCCGAAGAGAAGAGCCGCGACCAGGTCGAGTTTAAAGAAGGCAAAATCCTTGATCGATACTCGTCCCCGGTGGTCGGAGACGATGGAGCGTACTACGGAAGAATTTGGTCGTTCAGAGATATCACCGAGCTCGTCCGCACCCGTGAGGCGGCCGAAGCTGCGAGCCTCGCAAAGAGTCTATTTCTCGCGAATATGAGCCACGAGATTCGCACCCCCCTCAATGGCGTCATCGGTCTAACCAGCCTGCTGTTGGAGCGCGATTTGGATCCCGACAGCCTGGATGTCGTGAGGATTATTCAGTCGAGTGGAGACACTCTCTTAAGAGTCATCAACGACCTCCTCGACTTTTCGAAGATCGAAGCGGGTCGCTTGGAAATCGAGAAAAGCCCAACTCACGTCGAAGACTTGGTGAAGGATGTCGTGGCCTTGTATCAGGGCCACTCGAAGGCGGCCAACATATCCTTGGAGGCGGTGCCGACCGGCGATAGGCCCACATTCAGCGTTGCCCTCGATCCCGTTCGCGTTCGGCAGGTTCTATCGAACCTCGTGAGCAACGCGGTCAAGTTCACTCGCGAAGGCGCGGTAACCCTTAATTGGATGATTGAACCTGGCGAAGGTCAGGCAACCGTCCGTTTCTGCGTCCGAGATACCGGCATCGGCATTCGTCCCGATCGGCTCGACGCCATCTTCGACAGCTTCACTCAGGCTGATGGATCGATTCACGGCAAATACGGTGGGACCGGACTGGGCCTGGCAATCTCCAAACGACTGGTCGAACTTATGGGTGGTCGGATATGGGCGACGAGCGAGGAGGGTGTCGGCGCTCAGTTCCATGTTGAGCTTCCGGCGGCAGTAACCGAATCCCTGACCGTGACCGCAACGAGCGACGAAGGGCCGGCGTCTTTCCACGGCCGCCGACTGTTGCTCGCCGAGGACAACCGCATCAACGTGGCTGTCGCCCTCCGAATTTTGGCCCGAACGGGCTGTTCCGTCGATGTAGCAGAAAACGGGATGAGCGCAATCTCAATGGCCCTCGCCAACGAGTACGACCTAGTGCTGATGGACGTCATGATGCCCGTCTGCGATGGATTGGAAGCAACGCGCGCCATCCGAGAACACGAAGCAAGACGCGGAGGACCCCGTCTGCCCATCGTCGCCCTCACCGCAAATGGCCTCAAAGGCGATAAAGAGACCTGCATCGAGGCCGGAATGGACGACTTCTTGAGCAAGCCATTTACATGCGAGCTTCTGGAGCAGATGCTCCAGAAATGGCTTGTTCCTCACGCAGCAAGAGCAGCGTAATAATGGCCCCAGCAAGTCGAAACCTTCCGTCTGGGACCACTTGGAACGAGAAATAGGGACTTTCACGCTTTAGGCGAAGGAGATGAGCTCTCTCCACTTAGCGTGAGTTCCCCTATGCCTATCTCCACGTCCTTCGCCATCGCAATCACCCTTTTGAGCAGTGGTCGATCCTTCGCACAGGCTTCCACGTACGCCGAAACTCCCATTTATTCTGCTGCCGTCACTGGCTTTATGACGAGCCCCGGGGCCAATGGCAAGCGCTACGTAACCGTCACCCTTCACATCCAAAACGAAACCAACAAGCCCCTGATCTTAGGTGCAGCGCGGGGCAAAGTGACTTCGTCGGACGATCAGCAGAACCGCTATTCGACGATCGCGATGCGGGGCATCGGCGAGATTCGCGGCGACGGTGTCGATTCGAAGTTCGAACTCC
>JBBQFM010000066.1:0-17223 GCA_038321975.1 Fimbriimonadales bacterium
CCAGGCGTGGGCATCTCGACGGTTGGGGTTCGGCCGAATTCGCCGCCCCAGATGACGAGGGTTTCCTCGAGCATTCCTCGTTGCTTCAGGTCAGTAAGTAGGGCTCCGATTGCCTGGTCGGATTCCAACGCCAGTTTGCCGTGGTCCGTCTTGATGTCGTCGTGGCTGTCCCAAGGCTGACCCGCGCCGTGGTAGCACTGGATAAACCGAACGCCTCGCTCTGCCAATCGCCTCGCCATGAGGCATTGGCGAGCGAAGTTGCCTGGTCCGTACATCTCGCGCGTCGCCTGTGACTCCTTGTTCACGTCGAACGCGTCGGTCGCCTCGGTCTGCATGCGATACGCCAACTCGAACGACTGAACGCGCGCTTCGAGCGCGGGGTCGGCATCTCGCTTTTCCAAGTGCTTCTTGTTCAACTGCTGGACAAGGTCGAGCTGGGCTCGCTGCTCGGTCGGCAGGGTATATCGATTTCGGATGTTCTCGACGATCTTGTCTAGGTCGGTCTGATTCGGGTCGATGTACGTTCCGGAGAGCACGCCGGGCAGAAAGCCCGACTGCCAGTTCTGGGTTTCTTGAATTGGATACCCACCTGGGCACATTGCGATGTAGCCAGGTAAGTCCTGGTTCTCAGTCCCCAGCCCGTATAGGACCCACGAACCCATGGAGGGACGCACCATGCGGGCGTCGCCGCAATTCATGAGCATCAACGAAGGCTCGTGGTTCGGGATGTCCGCGTGCATCGATCGGATCACGCACAGGTCGTCGGCATGCTTGGCGACGTTCGGAAAGATGTCGCTGATTTCGATTCCCGACCGGCCGTACTTCTTGAACCCAAATGGCGAAGGTAGCGCGGCACCCGTCTTGCGCTCAGTCGGCAACTGTAGCGGAATCGCCTTGCCCGCATACTTCTGTAGCGCTGGTTTCGGGTCGAAGGTGTCCACTTGCGAGGGCCCGCCGTTCATGAAGAGAAAGATGACCCGCTTCGCCTTTGCTTTGAATTGGGGCTTTCTTGGAGCCATCGGGTTCGAGTCTTGAACTCCGGCAAAGGCTCGCTCGGAACCCAGCAGCCCCATCAACCCCAGCGCAGCAAACCCGTTCCCCATCCGCCCGAGTAACTCGCGCCGGGAAAGGAACAGGTCCGCCAGATATTCGTTGTGGTCGAATGCCGACATGGCAATCTGAGTGTACAACGCTCCCAGCGCTAGCGCCCGGCAGATGGCAATGCAGGAGAAGATCCCCCTTCGAAAATCCTCAATCCTCAATCCTCAATCCTCAATCCTCAATCCTCAATTACGAAATTGGGGCCCCGAAGGGCCCCAATCTCAGTGATGCGGGAATCCACCGGGCGGAGGGGGAGGTGGTCCCTTCGCGGCGGAATGCACTGGCCCCGGCTTTCCAGACGGAGCGTTCTGAGTGGTTCCTCCACGCATGTAGAGGAATCCACCCACGAGCACGGCCGCAGCGGCCGCACCGATGACTACCTTGACCAGAGTCGGTGATAGGTGTTCCTTCATCCGTTACTCGGTCGTGCTCCAGTAAGCGCCCCAGAATGCAAGTCGATCGCCGGTATAGGTCGCCCAGAAGTCAGCGCCCTTCGCTCCGAAGATCTTGCCGGAAGCCACCGTGCCGGCATGTCCGTCAAGGTAGCTGGCGACGATGTGATCTCGGTGCCGGGTGCGAGCACTGTAGACCTGGTTCGCCCAGAAGTCATTTGGATCGTCGTAGTTGGGGATAATGCCGCTGTAGTTGATGTACTGATACCAACCCCACGGATCGCCATAGCCCGGCCAAGTGGTGTCGAGGAAGACAGATCGCTTCGAGATGTCTTCTTGCGAGGTCACGGTGCGGGTGTAGTTGAACGTGGCGACGTTGTTCGGCCAAGTCCAGTAGCCGCAAAGGCCGGGGCCGTTGACGCTGAGGTTCTGGTACGCGGTCCATCCACCCCAAGTGGTGAGGCCGGGACCCGCGGGAGTCATGGTTCGATGATCGAGATCGGCGTCGCTCGGTCGGCCGGTAGCGGCATCCCAAACGATGTCGAGGTTCTTCATGTACGGATAGAGCCGCTGAAGAATGAAAACCTCGTCCGGGTTGCCTGGTATTGGGTTCTCGTGAAGGACCGTCGCATCGTCGGCGTCGTTGCTGTACATCAGGAAGCCGAGGACGATTTGCTTCTGGTTCGAAAGAGTCGAGGTGGTCTTTGCGGCGGCCTTAGCCTGCGCGAAAACGGGGAAGAGAATGGCGGCAAGAATTGCGATAATGGCAATTACGACGAGCAGCTCAATGAGTGTGAAGGCAGAAGCCCGAAAACGCCGGGCGGAAGAATAGCATCGCATGTTAATAACTCCTATTAACGAGCAAGCGCACAAACGTGCAAATAAACAAGCTACCGGCTGGCTCAACATGCCAACACCGACTACATCGTAGCCGCGATTCCAACCCGGAGCAAGGATCGTGCCATAAAAAGCTTGTTTTAGGAAAATATTAAGACCTGATTGTCCAATTTGGTCTACTTTGAGCCAAGAAGGTGGCTCCAAACTTAAAAAAGTCAAAGCAGAGCGGATTCGACTTTAGTAACAAACTTTCCGCCCAGGTGGTCGCGTCCACCGTTCGAGACGCCGGCGCGCGATGCAGTAGCGTCTAGTTGACGGCTTGAATTGGTTTTGCTTGCGGGGAGTGGCAACTTTTAGGAGGAGCCGATGTTCATAGCAATCGTAGTCTTGGCCTTGAGTTCGAATCAAGATAACTCGACGTTTCAAATCCTGGGTAATAGCTTTGACGGGAGAACCCTGTATGCAATCAGAGCCTCGCCAAATGGCGAGAACGTAGCGTGTCGTTCGCAGGATGCGCTCAACTCTAGTGCGCCCGTTGTTCTGCTTGGAGCTCGGATCGAGGTCGTACCTCGTCCGAAGGGGACGTTTCCCGATTGTGTCGCGATTTCGAATGAAGGTTCACTGCTTGCGAACGCGCACTTCACCGGAGCACCGGCAGCCTGCCGTTCTTACGTTTACCAAGATGGTCAAGTTCGGTGGCTGCTGCCGGACGAGAATCGCTATCACTCGTTGGAAGCTACCGGCATGACGCGAGATGGGCGAGTCATCGCATCGGACTTCCCGGGCACTGCCAACCAAAATCCGCCGCCCTACCATTCACGATTTGGGGTTGCGGACGGGAACGGTTGGCGCCCCATCTTTGACGAGTATTTGGTCAATCACCCTCGACTTAGCGGACCTGGTGAGAGGGTCATCACAGACACTCCACTGGGCTACGTGGCAGATCTGATCTGGCCAAGAATCTCCGGCCACGGTTACTCGGGAGGAGGCCCACGGCGACCGGCCTACATTCGAAATGGCCAGCCCAACTGGTTTGATGTCCCAAATGCGGCCGAGAACGCTCAAATATCGGCTTGCAACCCAAGCGGCGAAATCGTGGCCGGGACGATCGACGCCGTGGGCACAATTTGGAGAAATGGAACGAGGCTTCCTGTCGGCCCAGGCAGCGCGAATCCTCAAGGCTTGATCATCGAGTCCATTGATGATCGCGGAGACGTCGGCGTAGGAGGTCGAAACTTTCGTTCCGGAAGTGTCGCGGTCATCTGCCGGGATGAGCCCGGAACCTACGCGGTCATCTGGCGGGAAAAGACCGGTTTCAGCCCGCTGCGTGACTACCTTGTTGAAAAGGGTGTCGACGTTCCCAAGGAGTGGCAACTCATCGACGCGGTCTTCGTTTCCGGAGACGGTCGAACGATCATCGGGTCCGCCAAGGACAAGAGTGGCACCGTTCGTCCATTCCGGGTGACTTTGCCACCTAACTAAAAACAAGAGTTCCAGGGGAAGCTTCTTCTTCCCTTGGACTCCACAAGGGGAGAGAAAATGTTGGTCAGCCCGATCGCAATCGCCCTGAGCCTGGCTCAAGAAACACCCACCTTCGAAATCTTGGCCGAGAAAGAAAAGGTCGCTGTGCTTCGAGTCTGGCAAGTGTCGCCAAGTGGAGCAAAGATATTTTGCGGAATCAAAGACGACCTCATTGGAGGGGGAAGTGGCCAAGGGGCGATTGTCTCGGGTGGCAATGTCGAGTATCCGTCAGTACCACAAGACAGTCCCTACTTAAACTGCGTTGCCATCAACGACGAAGGCAGCTTGTTGATGATCTCTACTTACATCAAGCGCTCTTCGGCCAGGAGCTATATCTATCGCGACCAGACAATTAACTGGATTATCGACGACGCAAATCCTTTCCACTCACTCGTGGCTTTCGCTTTCAGCAGGGACGGCGATGTTCTCGCGAGAGACGTCCCAAACTTCTATGATGGGGCTGAACGGGACTTGGGCGAGGACTTGGTTCGGGTAAAAGGCGACTCTCTTCTGGAGGTCTTTCACGGGTTTCGATCCTTCCCCAGTCCCGCTTCATACAACAGTTTGTTAGCGAGCACACCTCGGGGATACGTGGGCACTATCTACGTCGAATCTTCACATCGGCACGGGTTTGGTGGCGAAACTTGGAGAGGCGGCAATCGCCCCTGCTACATAAGCCGAGGGTATCCAGAGTTTCTTGAAACTCAAGCCGATGAACCTTTCGGAACCGTAAGTTCTGCAACCTCGGACGGTGAAGTTGTCGCTGGGGCGACGCTAAAGGGTTTGACTGTCTGGAAGGATGGGAGGCAAATCGACATGCAGTCCTCAACTTATTCCAGGATGAAAGAGTCTATGAGGAGCCTCGACAAGAACGGAACAATGGGTGTGGGAATCGTCTACCCACATGACCATGGGTTTGTCTGGTTTGAGAAGGAAGGCGCTATCTCATTCGACCAATTCTTGGAGAGAAAGAAGGTCACGATCCCTGAAGGTTGGCAAGTCGTTGGTGCGAACTACATCTCCGAAGACGGCCTCACCATCGTCGGCTCTGTTCAAAAGAAGTCGCACATTCGGCCGTTCCGACTACACCTGCCCAAAGAACCGGTGAAGAAGCAGGGCTAAGAAACTGGAGCTTCATGATTTCAGTTTTTCGACCTTGACCTTCTGGGTGCGGATTGCTGAATCACGTGCGCCAGGGAGGACGTTAGGCTTCTTGCCTTTAACGAAGACCTGCCAGACCTCGACGTTGAGTTGACGCCGGTCCATTGCCGAAATTCGGGCCTCAAAGAACTACCGAGGCTAAGGTCTCCACCCTGAAATAGAACTAAGGCACAAGAAAGCATGCCCTAGTATCCGCCTGACGCTTGGTGAGCGGGGTCTGAATTCTGTGGGACGCTTTAGCCAGGGAATCCGGGTGACGTTACCAAAACATGAACCTGCCCCTGGTGATAGGCCGAGTGGAATGCCAGCCGCGCCAGGGCACCTTGCCCGGTGATGATGGGTCCCAGTGCACTCACGATCTCGTTCTTCAGCACTTCCGGTGAAGGCTCGGCGATCACTGGGCCGGCCATCGCCCGAGCGTAGGCGAGGAGTTCGGCAACCTTCGCGGGGGTCAGCTCTTCCTGGCTAAACGGAACTGGCTTGTCGTTTACGACTCCGTCAGTGGCGGCCGATTTCAAGCGCAGACCCAACTCGTCCAGAGAGATGCCCGTGAGCTGCGAGATGAACGAAACCTCGACACCCGCCACATGCGCGGCCATCTGTCCTGCCGTAAGAGTCGCGGGGTGAATGCTCCAATTCAATTGCTCCTGGTTCAAGCCAGAAAGGGCGTCGTCGAAGCGGCCACGTGAGAGATTCCAGGAAACTGAGAAGTCGGTCATATGATTCTAAAGGGCGGCCAATTGAGCCTTGAGCTCTTTGCCGGTAAGCGTTAGTTTGGCGGATGAGAGCTTGGTCTGCGCGCCGTTGACACGGACGTCCTTCACCGTTCCGTGGAAAATCCAGGTGACGTCAATCGGGCCAAACCCTTCGGCGACGGCATCGGTGACAATCGCAACATTGCCATCGAGTGCGACCATCTTCGCCTTCAAGGTGCTGCGCGCACCGGTCTTGTAGTCGAAGCTGATTCCATCGTCGGAGTGATAGACGATCTCGCTTTCGCATGTCCCGGAGGGGGGAACGAAGACGTGGAAGTGAACCTCGGCGAGATCCTTCTTGTTATCGGTAGGCGTCCCTGCCTGCATCGGCACGATTGCGCCGGATCGGATGTAAACCGGCGAAGCGAGTCGATCCTGCTTGACGGTGTGAGATCCCGCCTCCAACCAATTGCCGGTTGAGGTCTCGAACCATGGTTCGGCCCCAGGCAAGGTGACTGCGCGCGTTTTCGCGTTTTCCTCTACAAAGGGCGCCTGAAGGAACGCGGCTCCGACCATGAACTGGTCGTCAATCTTCTCGAGTCCCGCGTCTCCGAACTCGTAGAAGAGGGGCCTTAGCATCGGATCGCCATCCGTCTCCTGTTGAGCGAACAGGTTGTACAGGTACGGGAACAGCTTGTAGCGAAGGCGGATGTAGCGGCGAAGCACCGACATCACGGGCTTTGGAAAAGCGTACGGCTCCTGCGGCCGGCTGTCCTTCACCGAGTGGTTTCGGAAGAAGGGGAAAAGGAATCCTGCCTTGACCCAGTCAAGCATGAGCGGGTCGGTAACGTCGCCGCCAAAGCCGCCGATATCGGGTCCGCTAAACGGGATTCCCGAGATCGACATTCCGATGGCGGTGGGGATGGAAATCTTGAGATAGAAGTAGTTAGAGAGGTTGTCTCCCGACCAGATCGCCGCGTGCTTGCTCGTGCCGATAAAACCGGAGCGCGAGAGGAGGAACGGTCGCTCTTTCGGACGTGCCTTGAGGAAGCCGGCTCGGCTGGCCATCTGCATCCCCAGCGCGTACTGGTTGTGATACGCCGCATGCTCGGCTTTGCCCTTGTTGAAGAGCATGCCCTGCGGATCGACCGGACCGGTCGAAGGGTCGTTCATGTCTAGCCAGGTCGCCCCGAAACCCTCTTGGGCAAACTTCTTCACGTATCCCGCCCACCAATCGCGGCTCTTGGATTGGCTGAAATCGGGGAACACGGTTTCTCCCGGCCACACCATGCCGATGAACTCCTTGCCTTCGACGTTCATGCAGAACACGCCCTTCGCATGCCCGTCTTCATATACCGAGTAGCCGGATTCGAACTTCACGCCCGGATCGAGAATGGGCACAATACGCCGTCCGTTCTTGGCGAGTAGCGAAGCGGTCTCGGCGGCGCCATGCGGAAACATCTCCTTGCTCGTATCGAAGATGCGAAACCCGTTCATGTAGTCCAGGTCTAGCCACAGCGAGTCGCACGGGATCTTGTATTTCTCGAATTCGGCGTCGAGGTGGAGCAGGTCGTCATGACCTCCATAGCCCCAGCGCGACTGGTGGTAGCCCAATGCCCAAGCGGGGGGAAGGGGGGTGGTGCCGACGAGCTTCTGCAGCTTCCGGGTCAGTTCGGGAAGGGTCGGTCCATAGATGATCCAAAGGTTCGGCTCGCCGCCTTCGTTCCCAAGTTGAAGCTCAGTTGAGGTCCGCTGCCATTCGACAAAGACTCGCGAATCATCCGTCCCGGGGGTCTCCATGTAGGCGGGATACGGATTGTGCAGGAGGAAGCCCACGTACTCGTCGCCGATCTTCGCGACCAAGTAAGGAAGCGAGAAGTAGGACGGATCGGTTGGATACTCGCCCCACTGCGCATAGTGGAAATCGCTCCAGACGTCGGTGTTCCAAAACTTCGAGCGCAGCCCGCTGAGCTCAACCCGCCCAAAGTTCTTCTCGCCCATCCCGAAGAATCGAGCGTCGCCGCCTAATTTGAAGGCGAACATCGAGGTGTTGCCGCTCACTCCGAACTGGCCAGTGATCAACGCCTTTCCGTCTTGCCCGGTGAGGCTCAGCGAGAATCCTTTGCCCGTCTTGAGCCTCGCGCGCTTGCACTCTGCAGGGACTTCCAGTGTCTCGAGGTTCAGGTTCTCGCCCCAGAGCTTAGGGTGAGCGATTCGCACGTGATAGATGTCGCCTTCGTGCGAAGTAACGTTCGCCTGGAACGTGTTCGAGCCAGCGGTAAGCGCGCCAGTAGCCTCGTCGTACCCTTCAGCGAAGGAGAAATTGGCGCGGTGAGGGTATTTGGTAAAGAACATCGATCAGGTTCCATTGTGGCTGAATGACCCGCTTTCTCACCGGGAACCTAGCCCTTTCGGTCCCGGGTTGGCACAAACATTGTCGTAGAATAAAAGCAGTGTCATTGTCTGCTAATTCGCGTAACCGGCTTGTGCTTTCAGTTCTCACGGGAGTGGGGATGGGTGCCTTGCTGTGGACGGTCCTCGCGGATAACCGACCGTCTTTCAACTTCTTGAAGCACGCCACCGCGGTGGCCACGACCGAAGAGAAGATGACCGGCGACCGTGGCTACATCTACACGCTACAGGGCGACGCCACCGAGGTGCTCCGCTCCGCGAAGCAAGAGCTCGGCATGACCCTCGAGCGAATTGACCCGCGATTGGGCGTTGGAGCCAAGGTGCTCACCGTCCCCGAAATCGTCGATGGCCGGGTCAAAGTCGCTTCGCGACCATTGCGGGAAGTACTTGTAATCCCCGGTTTTGCCTGGACTGACGGCAAGGGCGTCCTTCACCTGCCCGTTGGCCAGAAGCACGGCACCACGGTGGAAGTCCGTGAGTATCACGGCAAGACTCTTTTGGATGGGGTCCGGTCTTGGGTTCGGCGCAGTTTGAACGTTTAGCGATCCCAAAACACGCCCATTTGACTCTCCGCCGCCGTCGGCGCATGGTCGGTCCAGTTGGCAATCTGGCGGCCATTGACTGCCCACGGAGCGACGGTTGGGTACTTGTCGACCCCACCTAAATCCATGAACACGCCTAAACTCAAAGCCCGACGACGCAGACTGCCGAGAGGCGCTTCCGCCGACTTCCCGAGCGTCGTACCTGACGAATCGTAAGTGTCGTTGCCCGCCATGTCCACGAACCAGCCGATGCCGTTCGCGTTCCCCGCGCCAAGGCTGAGATTCGGGGCCTTATAAACGTCGTCGCCCAAGTGGTCGATGAGAATCCCGATCGAGAAGTCGTGTCCTGCCCCTTGCGCCATGTTCATCGTCGCCGTGTAGTGGTCGGCTCCTGCCTCGTCTTCGAGGTAGCCGATCGCGTAGTGGGCGGCGGCTCCCTGCACGTACCAAAGCCCGTCGTAGGTGTCGTCTCCGGCCGAGTCCCAAAGCATGCCGACCCCTTCCCAATATCCGACGCCTTGGCCGAAGACGGAGCAACTGTAGTGGTCCGATCCCGCCTGATCGTAGAGGATCCCAACTCCGCCCGCCATGCTCATGCCGTCGAGATAGTCGGCGCGGCGACCGTAGCCCGCACCTTGAGACATCGAGCTATTGTGTTGGGTGCTCTGCGCGGACGGGAAGTCGATGACCGTGTCGTTTGCGAGATAGGTGTCATTGCCGGCGCGGTCAACGAGGTAGCCCAAGCCCATCGTGAGGCCGACCCCTTGGCACTGGGTGAATCCGGAGTATTTGTCGTCGCCTCCGTCGTCCTCGAGGATGCCTCCGCCGAACATTCCAAAGCCCTCGCTGTCGTTGTAGGCATCGTAAGTGTCGTTGCCTTCCCTATCGAACAGCACGCCAAACCCTAATCGCCCAGATCCCAATCCGGGCCGGTGGGAGCGGTAGAGGTCGTTGCCTGACGTATCGAATAGGAACGCGTACCCCAGCACCGCGCCCGCCGGACCTGGCCGGTCGCCACTCTTGCGACCCGAATACTTCTCGACTTCGGTGGTGGCAAGGGCGCGATCGCTGAGGTAGCGGTCGTCGCCATCCGTATCGATCACGATGCTGCACCAGTTGCTTGCGCTTTGGTTCGAAGCGCCGTTTATGTAGGTGTCCTTGCCACCGGTGTCGATCGTGAGCAAACCAGGTTCGTCAGGATAGAAGTCGTCGCCTGCGCCGTTGAGCTTGATCGCGCCCCAAACCGTCTTGACTGAAAAGTGATAGGTCTTCTCTTTGTCCACTCCGGACAGGGCGGTCACCCCGGCTTGAACGGCCATCAGCAAATCGTTCGCCCCCGCCTCGAGTTGGCCCAAGTTCACCCGCTGGTAGACGTCGTGCCAAGTGGAGAATACGGCGGGGTCAGCGTCGTCAATGCTGTCCTTGCCCAGCGGACCGTACAGCTTTCCGAGGTCGCCGACATCCTTGAATGCGAGCACCCGAAAGGTTCTGGCGCGGAGGGTCTCCTCCAAGATCAGGGCCGCGCATTGCGCAACGGGAGCCGGAACGTTTGAGACGGAGGGGACCTCGCCGGAAATGTATCCTAGTTTCTTATACTTTTCCAGGGTGCGCAGAAGGGCGCTAGGCTCGGCGGCGTATTTCTCTAGGTCGGCAATGGGATTACCTAGTAAAGTTCTGCGGATCGAAAACCCAACCCACGCTCCTGCCGAGGTGAGCGATTCACTCGGCTTGCCGGCAAGCGATGCGAGTTCGTCGCGCTTAACGCTCGCCACGAAAGGGGTTCGCCACGGGTTCTCATACAGCGCGGAGTACAGTGGAGTAGTGAATTCGCCCTGGCGAAAAAGCCTAAGGAGCCCATCGTCGAACCTTGCGGTTCGCGTGTTGAGGCCGGCGACTCCCAACACCGCGTCCAAATCGGTTTCCGGCGTTGGCGCCGTCTGGCCGATGCTGAGAGCGGCGGCGAGGATGCAGGTCAGGCTCGTGATCATGCTTGGGTTGCTCTTCGGGGTGGTAGTGCCTACTTTGGCACAGGTGACACAGGCACCTCCCATCATCGAATTCCCGCAGTGGAAGGAAGTGGACCGTCCGGAGGGTTCGATCGAATACCTCGTCTCGTTCCCGAGCCCGGTCGTTTCGCCCTACGAAGTTAATAATACGGTCCCGCTCAGGATATTCATCCCTGACGACGTAACTGGCCCCGTTCCCGTAGTGCTTGTGACCCACTATTGGGGCGCGACCGACCTGCGCGTGGAGCGTGCACTCGCGGACGAGCTCAACCACCGGGGCATCGCCGCCGCCCTGCTCACCCTGCCCTATCACCTATCCAGAACCCCCGCGGGCAAGAGATCCGGCGAGTTAGCAATCGAGCCTGATCCGGCGAAGATGATTGCCACCACCACTCAAGCGGTTCTCGACGCCCGAAGGTCTATTGACTTCCTCATGAGTAGGCCCGAGTTCCGAAAGGATCAAGTTGGTCTCGCGGGTACAAGCCTTGGTGCGGTGGTTGCCGCGCTCACCTACGGTGTCGAGCCGCGCATCACCCACGCGGCGTTCCTGCTTGGGGGTGCCGACCTTGCTCACATCCTATGGACCTCCTCCCGCGTTCAGCCGCAGCGGGAAATCCTACGCCGTCGCGGCTACACCGAAGAGAAGCTGAGGCTTGAACTCGAGCCGATCGAGCCGCTCACCTATCTTCGGTCCCGAACATTGAGCCCGACCTTCGTTGTCGGTGGCCGATACGATACGGTTATCCCCCGATCCAGTACCCAAGGTTTGATAGGTGCCCTTGGCGATAGCCGCGTGCTCTGGCTAGACACGGGGCACTACGGCGGCATCTTCGTTCAGCGTCGCCTCATGCGTGAGGTGGCGAGCTTCTTCGCGAGTGAGTTCGCGGGCAAGAACTATGTAGCGCCGCCGAAGCTCTACGCACCAACCATTCGAGTTGGGGTGAGTGCCGCCTCGGGCACCGGGCTCAATCTTGGCGCAGGCGCCGACATTTGGCGTTCGGACGCTCGCGGAGATTACTTCGGCACTTTCTTTGTCACACCGCGAGGGCCTCAGGTTTTCGTGGGCAGGTCGTTGGGCCAGGGACTGGCGATCGGTGCTTCCGGATCCACTCACCACGTGGGAGTCGGGTTTTTTTGGAGTGCGGTGCTGTGACCACGGAGCGCGAGTTGCGGGTGGCGGCATCCGACAACCTCACCCGAACCTATCTTGCGCTGGGCCTCGCCACGCCCAAGTCGGAGGTGCACGAGGAGGACGGGTTCATCTCGTGCGTGGGCGAGTTCGACCACCCGATTTGCAATTTCGCCGCTCGGCTAAATCTCGACCCTTGGTCCGCTCGGCGGCTCTACGCTTTGGCATCATCAAGGGGGGCGTTCAACGTTTACCATCAGCCGGGCGACGGTCCCGAACACGCAAGTGAGCTTCTCGAGCGCTCGGGCTTCCGGGCAACTTATCGATTGGTTCAGATGGTCGCTGAGCCGCTTGAAGTGGAAAACGACATCGAAATGGTGCGAGCGGGCGCTTTCTTAGAGCGAGTTGAAGTGGCTCGATTCATGGCCGACCAGTTCTTTTCCCGACAATCCTCGCCATTTCGCCGCAAAGTCGCTGAGGCAACGGGCAGTGCGGCGGAACTCAATCTCTACTCACTTCTCGATCGGGGCCTGCGGGCGGGCGCGATCATGCTTTGTGAAGAGCAGGGCATGCTCGGAATCTATAACTTGTGTGTTTCTTCCTCAAAGCGAGGCCGCGGGCTCGGAGGATCGATCGTCCGATGGGCCCTCGACAAGGCTCTTCATGAGAATCGGAGCACCACATTGCAGTGCGATCCCCGCCTCGAAGGCTGGTATGAATGCTTTGGTTTTAGAACAATTGGTGCGGTTGACGTATACAACTTGTCGAAAGACGCTCCCGCCGATATAATAGAAGTTGATTAGGGTGAATAAAACCCCACGTGCTTTTACGTTAGCCGAACTGCTGGTTGTGCTCGCGATCATTTTGATTGTCGCAGGCATTCTGTTTCCTGTCTTCGGTTCTGCGAAATCCGCGGCGATCAAAAGCACCTGTATCTCCAACTTCCACCAGATCTCGTCATCCACGTTGATGTACGGCTCGGACTATGATGATCGCTTCGTCCTGGTCAATCATCAGCCCGCGGAAGACCCCAATTCTCGCAACGATCGCACGTGGGTTCAGATGATCCTGCCGTACCTGAAGAACTTCAGCGTCTTCCAGTGCCCGGCGGATACATCGATCAGACCCAAGCCGGAAGCCAGCTTCGACCAAGACCTCGTGCCGGGAGACATCTACTCGCAGTACTACACCGCGTCTCTTCGAACCAACGCGGGCTACAACTTCCAGTATCTGGCTCCGATCGTAAGGGTCAACAACCGCTGGACCGCAAATCCCAAGTCGTTCACCGACATTACCAACCCGAGCCAAACCCTCCTGTTCGTCGACTCAGTCTGGTCGTACGAGACCGGTAAGCCAGTTGGCGGTGGCAGTTGGCTGGTCGTTCCGCCTTGCCGCTACGAGCAGATCGGCGCGACGAAGTTTGACACCTTCACCTCCACCGTCGCGGAGGACAAAGGCATGGATGCGGTATTCACGACAACCGAAGGTTGGGGTACGAGCCAGGACCAGAACAGCACCCAGCCCAATTCGGTATACGGCGGGGCTTGGCCCTGGCACACCGACCATATGAACGTCGCCAAGGTGGATGGCAGCGTTCGCAGTACCACGATCAACGGTTTGACCCAAGGGTGCGAAGTACTTTCCAACTGGAAGGGCACTATTGATGATCGTGCCCTATACATTTGGGACACAAACTAGGCTCTCCCCTAGAATTCGGGCCAAACTGAAGATGTGCCTTGGCGCATTCACCGCCGTCTGTGCCTGACTCTGCTTCTGCTTCTGCATTCCCTGGTCGCTCTGGGGTCGCCGAGCGATGCGGATGTCAAAGTCTTGTATCAAGATTTGGTCCCGCGAATCCGCCTGGATCGCATTCAGAACGACTACCACCAAATCGCCGATTTCGGCTCGCGACTCACCGGCTCCGCAGGAGAAGCTAAGGCCTTCGACTACGTCGAGCAGAATCTGCGTGCTTTGGGAGCGACGTCAGTTGCTAGGAAGCCGTTTAAGATCACCGTCCCCGATCCAGAATCGCGGGGCACGCTTTCGATTGACGGCAAGGCAATCTCCCTCTTCCCCCTTTGGCCGAACCTAGCCAGAAGCTCCAGCTGCAATGCGACGGGAACTCTCATCTATGGCGGGGACGGTTCGCTCGAAGCGCTAAACGGCCAGGTGGTGAAAGGGGCCATTGTGCTGCTCGAGTTCGACACGGGCAGCCGGTGGCGGAACGCGGCAAAGCTCGGGGCCGCGGCGATCGTGTTTATCGAGCCAAGCGCAATGCCCCGGGCGGAGGCCGAACAGAAGTTTAGCGACGTTCCGTTCGACGTCCCGCGCTTCTTCCTGCCCCTGAAGGTCGCCGCTCCCGTCTTGACCGCCGCATTCAATCATCACAGCGCGAGCCTTTCTTGCAAACAGGACTGGCTCGTAAAAACCACCTGGAACCTCGTCGCGGAATTCCCCGGCCGCAGACCGTCCGATCCTGTAGAGGTCGCCGCGTTCGCCGACGCGATGAGTGTGGTGCCGGGGCTCGCGCCGGGAGGGGAAGGGATTGGCGGCATCTCCGGTCTGTTGGAACTCGCGCGTGTTTGGTCGACTCGCCCGCACGATCGGACCCTGCGGCTCGTGCTCTCCGGGGCTCATGGCCTTGCGCTGCAGGGTGCGCGCGAATTTGTTGACGATCAGATCGAGCATCCTCGCCCCGCCCCCCTGCTTACCCTCACCCTCGATCTCAGCTCAGGATCTAGAGCGGTGGGCAGCTATGGGAGGGGTTGGTTCTACGAGTACCGCGACGAGTCGCAGGTGCCGCTTCAACAGGTTTCGCGCCTCTTCCGCGCCCACGCGGACCGGTTGGCTGCAATCTGGGGGTTGCCCCTTGGGCGTCTGGTGCTTGTCGATGCAGTGAACAACAGCGACGGGCGCACCTGGAAGAACAACATCTCCGGCAAGTTTGCCCTCGACTGCGAGCCGTTTGTGAACGCGGGTATGAACGCCCTGACGTTTCGAACGATCGAGGACAGTCGGCCCAGGGTCGACACCCCTTTCGACACGATCGACCAGGTGGAGATCGCCAACGTTCGACGGCAACTTCAAACCGTCGTCGCGATGGTTCACCACGCTCTAAACGACACTGCGGACGCGTCCGAGCCCTCTGAGTACCGCATGCCGCTCCAGCCCGCTGCGCCCTCTCGGATGCGCTTGATTGGTGGCTTCTCGGTCATCAGTGGGCAAGTCGTGGTCTACGATCCAATCAAAAGCTTCGTGCCCGACGTCAAAATCCCCGACTCATTGGCGGTGCTGAGGGGAAAACAGAAGACCCTCATGGGCGTGCGCGGGTCTGTGCTCCAGAAGACCGAAGGGCCGAATGCGGAATACCGACTGGTTGGTGCCGCTCCCGTCACCTCATATCCGAACACCGACGTTAAGGAGACGATGATCGAGGCGTTCCACCTCGATCCCGTATCCGGAAGAATTGACTACGCCCCATCGCTCGGAATCACCGGCGCATTTAGCTTCCACACTGAATTCGACCTTAAGACCGCCGATCGCCGATCTCCCATCGTGGTCTTTCCCTGCGAGGCGATTTCCCTCTTTGATCTGGTCGATCCTCAAGATCTGAAGGCGCTTCACTCGGTTGACGTCATGGATGCCCGCACCGGATCCGATCCCACTAACTTCGGCATCTTCTCACCCGGGTTCGACCAGCGGATGAACGCGGAGGTTGAGGACACTCAAGTTCTATTCGTTTCGCCCGGGCAACACTTTCTTCTCACCGGTGGTGCTCGGTTTGGGGACACGAGACTCGTCCTTACGAACTCCACCGTCGGTGACGAGGCGGGCGCTGGATATCAGGCGACCGGTGGTGAAGTGTTGGGTAGTGGACGGGAGACGATCACAGAGGGTGGATTCTTCCCGAACCTCCCGCTCAACACCGCAAAAGACATTCTGGCGATCAATGAGACGAGACTCAATCGCTTCCGCAAATATCGAATCGTCAGTCCCGAGATCTACGAGATCCAGGCAAAGGCGAATGCCGAAGTCAAGATCGCCGAGGAGGCGATGGCAGCAAAGGACTGGTCGACGGCCGAACGACATTCGCGAGCTGCTTGGGGCCTCGCGCTACGCGCCTATCCGGTCATTCAGAGCACTGCCAACGACGTGGTCAACGGCGTCGTGTTCTATTTGTTCCTGCTGATCCCGTTCAGCTACTTCCTTGAGCGGTTGATCGTAGGCAACCAGCTCTTGACGAAGCAGCTCGCTTGGTCGGTGGGTATCTTCCTCCTTTCGTTTCTCTTCCTGCGGCTGATCCATCCCGCCTTCGAGATCGTTTCGAATCCGGTGATGATCTTTGTTGCGTTCGTGATGGGGGTGCTGAGCCTGATCGTCACGAGCTTCATTCTCGGCAAGTTCGAAACCTCATTGAAAGCCCTCAAGCAACAGGCGAGCGGCCTTCATGAGGTGGACATCCGGCGCTCGAGCGTGACGATGGCCGCGTTCAACCTCGGCGTGAGCAATATGCGCCGCCGCAAGGCGCGAACGATCCTCACCACTCTGACCCTCGTGGTGATGACGTTTATCGTCCTCAGCTTCACCTCCATCGTGTCTCAACTGCAGCTCAACGAGTTGCCGAGCGATCACGCTGCCAACTACTCAGGATTGCTTATTCGGAATCCGGGCCTCGACCCACTGGAAGCCTCGACCTATCGGCAGGTCGCCAACGAGTTTTCGGGCCGCGCGGATGTGGTTCGGCGGGTGTACTACTACGGTGCCGACCTCGGCGATGCGAGCGTTCTCTCTCTTCAAAGAGCGGACCGAGTTGCCGAATTCCGCGCGGTGCTTGGCTTGGAGCCCTTGGAAGCGGACGCGTTGCATCCGCAGGATGCGCTCTTGCCGGGCGGTAGATGGTTTGCGCCCGGCGACCGGAACGTCGCGATCCTTCCTCAGCCATTGGCCGAGCAGTTGAAGGTCGATCCATCCGAGGTGGGCAAGGCGACGGTTCGCTATTCGGGAGTGGAGTACACGGTGATTGGCATCGTCGACCCGTCGATTCTTCGCGCCAAGACCGATCTCGATGGCGATCCCGTGCTGCCCCCCGATTTCACCCTTTCGAAGGACTTCCAAACTCAGCGCGGTGGGGGGACGAATCAAGCGTTTCGAAGCTTCATCCGTCTCGATCCGGGAGTGTGTCTCATCCTTCCGACCCAGACGGCCCTGGATCTGGGCGCCGAGATTCGATCGGTCGCAGTTCGATTCAAGAATCCCGCGGAGACCCGGAAGGCGCTCGATTCACTAATGCCTCGTCTGCGGCTGAACCTGTACGCCGCGGTGCCTTCCGCCAACGGCTTGGAGGTCCGACAGTTCTCCGTGTTGCAAGGCAGCAAGGGCGCGGGAATGGGGCTCATATTGGTCCAACTTGCGATCGCCTCGATCTTC
>JBBQFM010000067.1:0-15731 GCA_038321975.1 Fimbriimonadales bacterium
AAGATCGGCCCACTCGTCGGCCATCGCACCGGCGGCGGTGAGGTCGGCTCTGGCGGTGGCTATGGCTTGGTCGATGGCGGAAGCATCTACGTCCCCAACTACGGTGCCTGGACCGGGAAGGAGTGGGTTATCGAGGGTCGCGGCGCGGTGCCCGACTACGAGGTTGACCAGGATCAGGCGGCCGTCATGGCAGGCAGAGACCCCCAACTCGACAAGGCGATCCAGCTCTTGATGGACGACCTCAAGAAGCACCCTTACGTGAAGCCCGCCCACCCGCCGTTCCCGGTGAAGACGGGTGGCAGTCGGGGTGGTTCCTGAACAAGCGCCATCGATGCAAAGGCCGATGGAAAAAGAAGTGCCCATGGAATGTGATAGCAAATGAGTTGCGAATGCGGATGCGGGCGGGCGGTGGAAGTGGTTGTCGACAATGAGCAACCCGGGCAGCCGTACCGGCTTTGCCGGCCATGTTATGGTCGCCTCGATGCGAGAAGCTTGAGGCCTCTCGAGTGGTTCAACCTCGCCACCATCCACTCGCCTTGGAAGTACAGCCTTCATGACGATCTGTATGACGAAGGCGGCCAGGCGATGCAGCCGAACGGGGAAGTCGAATACGAGGACGGACTAATGGTCGCCCCGACTCTAGGGGAGTCAGCGAGAACCCTCCCGAAGCTGCTGACCTTCATCTACACCCAGCACTTCCTCACCCCAGAAATGTCCAGCGCGATGCGGAGATTCGACCCCTTGAGTCTCCTGTTCGATCTCGAATCGAGTCTGCAGATACGAACGCCCAACCCGAACAACATAGATACCGCGTGCGAGATTGCCGCCGAGGTTTTGGGCTCGGTTGCGCGAGACTTTGTCCGCATCCAGATGAGGAGCGCAGATGCCGATAGTTTCGGGTTCTAGATCATTCTTGGGGGCAGGCAACCTCTTCATCTGACACAACTATCTTGAGGTGAAAGTTTGTGTTCAATTCGGAGGCTTTGGTTGGCCTGCCCGGTTTCGAGGTTACCGACATTTGTTACTCTGGTGGTCAGGTTTGCTTGTCGGTTCGTTTCGTGGGTGATCGTTGTTGTCCTTTTTGCGGTGGCAAGGATCTTCGGCATCGAGATCGCCGGCTTCGTCGTGTTCGTCACGAGAGTTACGGTGAGCGTCCTTGCGTGTTGGATATCGAGACTCGAAAGTGGCGTTGTCGCGGCTGCCAGAAGACGTTTTGGCAGCGTTTCCCAGGGATCTTGGCCGGTAAGCGAGCGAGTGAGCCTTTCCGTCGCGCGGTGTCGCGCCAGCACCGGGACGGGATCAACCGGCTTCGCCTGAGTCAACGAGAGAAGATCGGGAGCGCCACGGTAGAGCGGTGGTTCCGCGATTGTCTGGGCCTGAGCCTCTCGGAGCGAAAGGACGCTCCCTGCCCGAAGATGCTCGGCATCGACGAGCACTTCTTCTCGCGCAAAGATGGGTACGCCACGACCTTTTGCGATCTTGCAAAAAACAAGGTCTACGACGTCGTCCTGGGCCGTAGCGAGGCGTCGCTTCAAAGCTATCTGGGTCGGTTGAAGGGCAAAGAAAACGTGGAACTCGTGTGCATGGACCTTTCGAATACTTACCGCGCAATCGCGAGGAAGCACTTTCCCAAGGCGAGGATCGTCGCCGACCGTTTCCATGTGATTCGCCTGGTGAACCACCACTTCCTCACTTGCTGGAAGCAGATCGATCCGGTAGGAGGCAAGAACAGGGGCTTGCTTAGCCTCATGCGAAGGCACCGCTGGAATCTGAAGTCCCCCGAGCAAGAAGGCAGGCTCGAAGCGTACCTAGCCGAAAACCCGGCGATAGCCAGAATCTATGAGTTCAAACAGCAACTGTGCGAGCTCCTGCTCCAAAAGCACTGCACCCTCAAAAAATGCCAGACCTTAGCCAAAAGACTCCTCTGGGCCATCGACCGGCTGCTCGACTCCAACTTCGCTCCCCTAGTCGCTCTAGGAGAAACCCTCAGGTCCTGGCAAGAAGAAGTCGCCACCATGTGGAGGTTCACCAAGAACAACGCAATCACAGAAGGATTCCACAACAAAATGGAGTCCATCTCAAGACAAGCCTACGGGTTCAGAAACTTTGAAAACTACCGACTCAGAGTCAGGGTAATGTGCTCGTGAAGTCAGAGGACAGGGGTGCCCCCAAGAATGGCGTAGAGCCAGAGCCAGAGCCGAGGATTTGAACCTGAGAGATGGTGGGCGGTACAGGATTTGAACCTGTGACCCCTACAGTGTCATTGTAGTGCTCTACCACTGAGCTAACCGCCCGGAAGGTGATTAGTATGGATTCTTGGGGGGTGGGAAGTCAACCAGTAGACTGAGGGGGCGGTGGGCATCTTTCTGGCTTGTCTGTATGGGGTGTTCGCTTTGGTGGCGGTTTCGAACCTGCTCTTGATGCGGCGACCGCCTAAGGTCGGCATTGAGGGGAAGGTTTGCGTGTTGATTCCGGCGCGAGATGAGGAGGCGAATCTTCGGCGGCTGATTCCTTCGCTGCTCGAGCCCAATCCGGGTCTGAAGGTTTATGTGTTCGACGACGAGTCGTCGGATGCGACGGGTGCGGTGGCGGAAGAAAACGGCGCGATCGTGATTCAACCCCGCGAACCCCTACCCAAAGGCTGGACGGGGAAGAATCGGGCTTGCCATGAACTGGCGAAGGCGGCGTTGGAGGACAGCGATGCGGATTGGTTTCTGTTCTTGGATGCCGATGTCACACCGCAGCCGGCCTTCATTCGTCGAATGTCTGCACTTGCTTCAAGCGTTCGGGCAGGGGTGGTTACGGGCTTTCCGACGGTAGTGCCGGGGCGTGGGGTGGAGCCGCTGTTTCTGGCTTGGGTGGGGTGGATTCTGCTCTCTGGCAACCCGCACGGGCTGATTTCTCGGTTGGGAATTGGGCACAGCAAGTTCACAAACGGGCAGGTGCACATGTGGCGGCGATCCGTTTACGCCGAGCACTGGCCAAACGAGGCGCTACGCGGCCGGGTGATGGAGGACGTGATGATGGGACGCCTCATGGCCCGAAAAGGGGTGCGCGTAGAGGTCGCCAACTTGAGCGGAATCCTCGCTGTGAAGATGTACGAGACGTGGCGGGAGACGTTGGACGGGATGTCCAAGAACTCTTATGAGGCGACGAATACGGATTGGGGGACGATCGGGATCGCGCTCTTTTTCCTGCTCGTTGCTTGGGGTTGGGCGTTCGCCGGGCCTTGGGCTCTAGGGCTGTTCGTTTTGAACGGGTCGGCGGTGGGGCTCATTTGCCGAGCGCCTTTGTGGCCGGTTCTCTTGATGCCTTTGGTTCCCACCATCGGGGCGTATACGATGATTCGGTCGTTGATTTGGAGGAAGACGGGGAAAGTGGTTTGGAAGGGGAGGACGTACCCGTGATTGCCACATAGCCCGGGCTTCGCCCGGCGCGACACTGGGAGACCGGCTACAGATCGCGGGAGCGATCTACTTTTTCTAGTGGTGATCGTTGGCTTCGGCAGCGTCTTGCTCGACCGACTTCGGATACCGGATGGTCACCGTGATGGCGACCGCGATGCTGACTAGTAACCCGATGAGGGCGCCCTTACCGCCGTTGGCGATGTCTTTGGACTGCAGGTCGATCACGTGGTCGGAGCCAAGCACGGTTCCCATGTAGAAGCCGAGGGCGGTGAAAACGAGGGGGCCGACGGTCCATGCGACTCCGAGAGCCAAGGCCACGGGCTCGTTCTTCAGGATCTTCTGAATCGGCAGAGGAAGCTTGTCAAGCATCAATCTCATTTTGCCCTTTTTGCCGCCCTCGTTGCTACCACCAGCGTTGGCTTTGCCATTCATCCAAGAAATCGCGAAAAAGCTATCCGAATGACGCAACTCGGGCTATCTTGACCTCGTCTTAATAATTGTCTACACCGTAGCGGTTCGGTCCCGAAAGGGAAAGGACGCCACACGATCGACTGATAGGGTCGAGGGAGGACGCATGAGAAATGTGATCATCTTCAGATACCTCTACATTGCAGAGAAGAAGACAGGCGATAGTGTTGAGCTTCGCTAGCTTCTTCATTGAACGGTGAAGAGTAGGCTTCGCTCCTAGGGCGGAGCCTTTCCATTTTTGAGAGAGAGGTTTTCGGTGGGCGCGACCCCCTCCGCCTCGGAAAAGGGAACCATCTCCGGGTCCTCAGCTGAGGAAATCGTCCATTCGCACCGCTCTTTCCATGAGCATGCTCACTGCGGCTTTTGGCGTGATCTTCATCCTCAGGACGGCTTCGACGGCGGCGAAGACGGGCATGTCGACTTCGTTTCTTCTTGCGAGCAGGGTTGCCGCTTCGCTCGTCGGGACTCCCTCGGCGACTTGGCCGAGCCCCGCCACGGCATCCTCAAGTGCGTAGCCCTCGCCCAATGCGCGACCCAGGCGATAGTTTCGGGAAAGGGAACTGGCGGCGGTAGCGAAGAGGTCGCCCACTCCAGCGGGGCCGAGGAAGGTTTCGACTCGGGCTCCCATGGCGGATCCCAGGCGGCCCATTTCCATCAGGCCGCGTGAAAGGAATGCGCCCTTCGTGTTGTCGCCAAACCCCAAGCCGTCGCTCATGCCTGCTCCAATCGCGAGGACGTTCTTCAAAGCGCCAGCCAACTCTACGCCGACCACGTCGTCGCTAATCGAAACCCGGAATGTGCCGCAGATGAAGGCCTCACGAGCTCGCTCGGCTTGAGCGCGATCGGAGAAGGCGGAGATGGCGACGGTGGGAATTCCGCGCGCGATTTCGACGGCCAGGTTCGGGCCGCTCAAAACACCGACTTCGCTAGACGGAAGCACTTCGCGCACGACGTCGCACAGCAACGTCCCGGTGGTTGCTTCAATGCCTTTGGAGGCAACCACAACCAGCGGATGCGAACCCTTTATTCCCTCGACCACCGTGCGAACGGCGCCAGACGGCACCGCGACGATCGTCATGTCGAAATCGCCAATCTCGCCATCCAAGGAACCGACGGTGACATTGGTGGGAATCACGAAACCGGGGAGGTAGTGGAGGTTTTCACGGCGGTTCTGAAGGATGGATACGTCTTCTTCGTCACGACCGAGCAGGGTGACATCGTGCCCGTTTCTGCCAAGCAGAATGGCGAGCGCGGTGCCCCAACTCCCCGAACCAAGGACGGCAACGTTCACTTTCTCTTAAAGAATCGCTTGTTCACGACCACACCAGGCTCCATCTTGCCTCTTACATCGATGGCGGCGGGGGTCTCGAGGGCTATGTCACTGTCGATGAGAGCAAAGGCGATGCCTCGATCGACGAGGGGCGAGTAGACGCCGCTCGTCACTTCGCCGACCTCCTTGTCGCCCACGTAAACCTTCATCCCCGGCATGATTAGGCGCTTGCTCTCCAGCTTTACGCCCTGAATCTTTCGCGGCACTCCATTCGCCCGCGCGGCGTTGATCTTGTCACTACCGATGAACGACTTGGTCTTGCCGATCACCCATCCGAGTCCGGCGGCGATGGGGCTGAGTTCGTCGTTGAGTTCGTGTCCGTAGAGAGGAAGACCGGCTTCGACTCGAAGGGCGTCTCGAGAAGCCAGACCACAGGGCTTCACGCCGGCAACGACGAGGGCGTCCCAGAGCGCTTCCGCACCACCCGCTGCGCAAATGAGTTCGTAGCCGTCTTCGCCGGTGTAGCCGGACCGAGCGGCGTAGCATGTGACGTCTCCTACGACGGTGACAACAATTCCAAACATTGGAGCGTTCCGAATCGCATCGGCCTTGTCACAAAGCCCGGCAATCAACTCAACCGCGCCCGGCCCTTGGACCGCGATCATCGCGGTCGCATCGGTCTGGTCGGTGATCTCAACTCCGTACGAGTTGTGCGACTTGAGCCAATCGACGTCCTTCTCATGGTTGCTCGCGTTTACTACCATCCGGTAGTCCTGGTTGGCTGCGGTCGGTGCCGGTGTCTCGGGCATCCAGGGACCGGAGGTCAGGCCGTCGGTGCGGTAGACGATGATGTCGTCCACCAACCCGCCCTGGTCGTTGGGCAGAAGCGAGTATTGGCCGGTCATCGGTTGCAATTTGGAAACGTCGTTCGAGGTGACGTGCTCAAGGTATTCGAACACTCCCTCGCCGCGAAAACTGAGTCGGGCCATGTGACTGACGTCAAACATGCCTACGCCTTCTCGCACTGCCTTCGACTCCGCGATGATGCTCGCGTATTGGACGGGCATGTCGTAGCCGGCAAACGGGACCATCCGTCCTCCCGCATCGAGGTGCTTCTGATAGAGAGGGGTGCGCAGGAGGGGGGCGTCCGACATGCAGGAAAGTTTACCGAGTCGCCCCTATTCGCGAACTTTACGACGAAGTTAGACCATCCTTCTGACACGGTAGGGTTTTTCATCCGTCTAGAGCGGCAGAACCCTACACAATTCCGCAACTCTCAATCCCTCGGCAGAAACCCCGTTTTGGTACAATGCAGGTCGAGCGAACGAAGGAAAAAGGTCCGAAGATATGGTCTCCTGCAAGCACTGCGCAACCCCCAACAGCCTAGACAGCACTTTCTGTAAGCGCTGTGGCACCTCACTGCCCGAAGAGGACATCAAGGCGGGCGAGGTTAAGCTGGAGGCGATGCTCGCCGAAGGCGAGTCGGCCCTGAACGACGGCAAGACGGAAAACTCGATGGCAATTGCCGAGATGTGCGTCCTCGCGAATCCTTCGTCGGTGCGTGCGCTTTCCCTGAAATCCATGTGCCACGAGCGAATGGGACAAATCGCAGACGCTCTTGAGGCAGCCGAGAAGATCGTCGAGTTGAATCCCGATTCGGAACTCGACAAGATCCGTCGCAACCAGCTTCGAAACTCGCTTCTCCGCCATGCGATGGCTCCGCCGGTTAACCGGCAGCGCGCCCTTCTCGGCGCGGTCGCGGCGTTTGCTCTCTGTCTCTCCTTGGGCGCGATCGCGGCGACGATCGTAAAGCGAAACAACGATCACCAGAACACGGCTCAGAACGAGCCGTTCAAGCAGAATTCGCCTGTGCAGCAGGTATCTCTCCAGCCTCAGCAGCCGCCAAGCCAGGCTTCGAATAGCCAGACCATGCAGACCCCGGTCAATCCGCCGAACAACAATGGTGCCGGCCAGCAGAACTATACGGCGCCGACCCCGCAGCCTAATACGCGAGGTCAGCTTCCCTTCGTGCAGGGCGACCTAGGCACCAGTCCAATCAACCCACCCGGTCCGCCGGAGGGCAATACCACAAAGAATCCCGACACCAAGAAGGGTACCGATCCCGATCCGACGGAGAATCCACCTAACCCGAATAAAATGGTTTCAAATCAGGGCTCGGACGCCGATGAGAATCCTGGAGTCATCGAGATCAACGTCAGCAACCATGGGGGCAAACGGGCGGGCAATTCTGGGTCTGAGTCGGTGGGCGGAAATGGGCTCTCGGCCATGATGCATGCGGCCAGCCAGCAGTTCCAAACGAGCAACTTTAGCGCCGCGGCAACGACCTACGAGCGGGCGCTACGAAACGGAGCCGATCCGATCACCGTGAATCAGCGGCTCGGGCAGTCGTACGAGCGGTCTGGTCGGACAAGCGATGCGATCGCCGCTTACAAGCGCTCGCAAGCCGCGTGTGAATCGGCCCTCGCTTCCGGCAAGGGAGATCGGTCCCGCATTGAATCCACCCTCGCCACTTGCAAGCAGTATTTGAAAGTGCTGCAGGGCGGATAGCCCTGAGGCACTTGCTTCGCCTCGGCATTCTTTTAACCCTCGCTTTGACCGCAGGTTCGGCGAGCGCGGGCCCCAAAATTCTCATTGCGGGAGTCAAGGGCAAGGGCGACGGCGATGTCGATACCCAGATCGCGAACTACATGGCTCAGGCACTGGATAGCCATGGCCGAGTGATCTCGATTGTCTACGGTCTCACCGATCCGACATTTAGGCAGCTGGTGCAGGACGGCAAGATCAAGGTTGCGCCCGATGTTCCCAAGTTGGAAGACTTGGGCAAAATCGCTGGTCAAATCGGGGCGGACTATGTGTTCTCCTACACGTCGTCGATGAAGGGCACCAAGATCGTCGCGAAGGGCGAGCTCCGAAAGTCGGGCCGCAAAATATGGAATCACGAAGAGACCCTCAGCGTTCAGCTCAGTAACGGATACGCGGATTCGGACACCGCCGAATCGATCGCCCGAACTTGGACCTTGATGCTGGAAGCGGGCCCTTTTAAAGATCTAGCCTCCGCGCCCAAAGCGCCCACACCGGACCTCCAGCCGGGACAGACGCCGGTGAAGACCGACCCAATTCCGGTTGCGCCGACACCAAAAAAGGCGGCTGACAACAGTCAGCTCAGGAAAGACTTGGAGAAGCTGGTCGCAAGTGGGGAAGTATCGCGCGCGGTCGCGATGGCCCGGGACGCGATCGACGCTCAGCCCAGCGATCTCGAGCGGCGCACCCTGCTCATTCAGGTCCTGCAAAGTGCTGGACAAAACGAGGCGGCCGCCAAGGAAGCGCGACGAGCCGCTGATCTGATGCCGGACAAGCCCGAGCTTCGGTCCATTGCCGCGCGCGCTTGGCTCGCCGCGGGCAAGCCAGACGAAGCAAGGGCGGATATGAACGAGGCGGTGGCTCGCGACCCAGATAGCGCCCCGACTCGGCTCATGCTGGCCCAAATCAGCTTGTTACAGCTTCAGCCAGAAAGAGCGCTTGAGCACCTCGAGAGAGCGATCAAGTCGCAGCCTTCCACGGACGCGTACGTGATGCGCGCCCTTTGCCGCACCCTGCTCGGCGGAGCCGACGGTGCGAAGCTCGACCTCGACGCCGGCGCCAAGCTGACTCCGGAGCCCGCGCCCGGCGACGTTATTCGACGCTACGAGTTCTCGATGGGCATCATGGATTCAGTGACCGAAAAGGTCGGAGCGGACGTGCGTGCGCTCATGCAGCGGTCTCTCCAGAAGGGAGAGAGTAAGGCGGTCCGCGAGTTGCTCGACAATCAGTCGCGACTCGTGAAGGCGCGCGTAGATTTCCTCACGATGTTTGGGCCGCCTCCCAGCCATGCCAAGTCGCACGAGGTTCGTCTCTTGGCACAGAGATTGCTCACTGAGTCCTTCACAGGCATCGACGCCTACCTGAAATCGGGCAGCGAAGACGATATGACCGAGGCACGCATCAACCTCGGCGAAGCGCTCAAGCAACAGAAGTCCGCGCAGGAGGCGTACGCCGCCGAACGTGTGGGACCGAAGAATGAGCGACCTATTAAGTCTTAGCCTAGGATTTGCCGCGCTATTCATAGCGTCGCTTCTCCTGTCGTACGGATTCACTCGTCTCGTTCGCCGGAGGCAAGTTCCGGCACCTGCGCCCGGTGCGGTCTTGCGTTTGCGAGCCGAGAGTGGCGTGTATCGTGCCCGATTTGTTGGCGAGACGCCAGAGGGCTGGGCATTTAGCGCGCCCCTATCCCGAGATGCATACGTTCCTTTGAGAATCGGTGAGGATCTGCTAATCGAGGCGGGTTTCGCTTCCGGAGTAATGACCTTTCGCACTCAACTCGTGGCTCGGTTCAACGACACCCATGTGATGGTCGCCCAGATCCCGAGAACGGTGTTCAAGCGAGAGCGCCGCGAGGCGCCGCGGGTGGCGGCCAGTTCTGCCATCTTGGTTGAAGGTGAAGGGGCCCAGCTAGTCGACGTTTCTTCGTGCGGAGTTCGCTTCAAGGCAGATCGAAACTACAAGCGCGGAGACCGCATCAAACTCGAAATCCCGGAATGGGAAGCGCCTGTTTTTGGCTGGATTCTCGAGACCGAAGCGGCGGGCACTCGCGTAAGATTTGAGGAAGAATTGTCAGGATTCCTTGAACTGTTCCCCCAGAAATAAGTTAGCCCCCGTCATTGGGAACGGGGGCTGCTCAGGTCTTCCTCTGCTTTTGCTTCGGCTTCCCTGAGAGGGAAGGAGGATATGCGTCACCTATTCGGACGCGTAGCCCCTTAGTTGCGTTCCGTAGGCCTAGGACAATTAAGTCTAGTCGTCATTTTTGACAACTTCCGATCATTCCTGCACAAGAGTTAACCGTGAATCCATCGGGTCGGTCGCGTACAGCTGGAAATCGCCGAATGAACCTACCGAGAGATTGCCCATCGTGTCCCCGTCCCCGTTCACTCTCGATCCCTCGATCGTGTAGGCGAGGATCGCTTCCCGCCGCGTGCAATTCTCGGACGGATCGAAACCCTCTGGTCGCTCCGACGCAGTGACGATCCCGTCCCATGGATTGCCGGCGACGATTGGGCGGTCGGAACTGAAGCTCAACTTGACTCCTGCGTCGAGCACGCTACGCGTGCGTTTAAGCTTCGACGCCATCTCGGGGACCAATTGCCTTTTGTAGCTGTGCCCGAACCGCAGCAGGAACTCGGGCTGGAAGGTGCAATAGGAGTCGAGCAAAGCCATTCGCTCGATTTGCGAATCGCTCAGGATCATCGCGTGCTCGATGCGGTGACGTTCCGGCTCACCGGTGGCCTCGTAGGCGTCCATCACGAGATCGGTGGAGTAGTCGCCGATCGTATGGGTGCACACTTGGAAGCCAGCCTCGTGGGCGGTCAGGACCATGTTGCGGAGCCGCTCGGGCGAGTAAATGAGTTGGCCAGAGACTTCTCTCTCCCCATTCTCGGCCCTTCGGCTGTTGGCGCTAAGCACGGGGCCGGTGGCGGTTTCGCCGGTGTAGCGGCCGTAGATCGCAGCGGTGGCGGAACCGATGGCGCCATCGGCGAAGATCTTGATTCCCGCTACTCGGCATCTCGCGGGATCGTCGAAGTCGTTAAGTCGTTCTCGGAACGCATCAAGCCCGATGCCTCGAGGGCCGAAGACTTCCTTCCATTGAACGTAAAGCCTCGTCCGTACTTTGCATCCCTGGACGGCGGCGAGTCGATAAGCCTGAAGCTCCAGATCCAGGTTGTATCGGCCAGTCATCATGTCGCTTGCGCAACCGATTCCAAGGGCGCCCATTTTCTCGCCTGCGGCGAGGATGGCGGCGACCATTTCGGCCAGGTCTGGGGGCGGTGCGGCGTGCGAGACTTGCTCGTGACCATCTTCGAGGAGAACGCCGGTAAGGCTTCCGCTTGCATCCCTGCCGTAGCTGCCCCCCGAAGGATCGCAAGTGGTTTCGTCAACTCCGGCGGCGCGCAAGGCGGCCGAATTTGCAACGCTTGCGTGCCCATTCACATGGCGGAGAAGGATCGGTCGTTCCGCAGTGATCGCATCCAACTCCTGCCGCGTGAGGTGCCGAGCTGCTTCGTACTTTGTCTGGTCGTAGTGGACGGCCATGAGCCACCCATCGGGTTGATCGACATGCCTTTGCCGCACTAGTTCGAGAACATCGGAGTGGCTATTGGCAACGCCGAGGTGAAGCTTCTGAAGGTCCAGGCCAGTCGGGAGAATGTGACAGTGGGAATCCACGAACGCGGGGAGCATGTATTGCCCGCCCAGATCGACGGTTTCCTCGCCATCAATCGGGGCAACCACGATGCCGTCTTCGACGGTAAGCGTTCCCGGCTTCCCGGTAAGGGCGTCGATGAAATTCGAGTGGGCCTGCCTCACCGAACGACCTCGGGAACGACGCGCTCCGCGCTTTCGAGGGCACCCTCGATGAAACCCGTCCAGAGCGAGGTGTGTTCTCCCGCAAAGTGAACGCGCCCCTCGGGGGGCGCGATGTGTTCCATGTGCTCCAAAACATATCCAGGAGCGAGATGCGAGAATGCTCCCTGGGAAAACGGGTCGCCGATCCAGTTGTGGAACCAACCCCGCTTGAAGTGATTCTGCGCTTGAGGGAAGAGAAGAGACAATTCGTAGAGGCCGGCCCGAACCGGGTCGCCGAGGGCGATCCACTTCATCGCCTCCTCGCCGCAAATGTAGGCGCTCAGGACAGGAGCTTCGCCCATCGAGCCGTCCCAGGTCTGCTGAATCGGACCATCGCACTGCATGGACCCGCCCCACTCGGAATCTCGCCACCAAGCTTCATCGAACTGCCAACAGATCTTGATGGCCCGGCTCATGCGGCAAGCCTCAACCGCACAGCGCTTCTGCCAACCGAGCGCGGGTTCGAACACGACGCGCTCAAGCGCGGGGGGCGGAAGGGTGAGAATCACCTTGTCCACGCGAGTCTGTCCGTCTTCGAACACGAGGGTGACGCCGCCCGCGTCTTGGCGAACTCGGGTGAGAACCTTTCCGTAGTTTGGCGCCGCTCGGAGAGAGCCGACGATCTTCTCGCAAAGAGCCCGCGAGCCCCCAGGGAAACGGAACGCGCTCATCACATCCCCATCCCGCTGGACATAGTGCAGGAAGCCACTGAGCCATCCGAGGAGCCCGATCCGGTCTGGGTCGTCCCCTTCGTCGGACCGATATTTGGCGGTCACCCACCAGAGTCCTCGCTCGGATTGGGTGTGCTCTCGGAGGAAGTCGCCGAGAACTCGGCCGTCCATTTCGGCAGCCTGCGCGTTCGTCCAAGGGGGCTGCCGAAGGTCGCGGCAGAACTCTTTGGCTGCCGCTTCTACCCGAAGATCGTCTTCTAATGCGTCGTTCCACATGAGGTCTTCGCGGACCTCTTTGCCCTTGTGAATCAACTTTTTCGGCCAGCCCGCCCGTGGGTCGGGCTCCGACCCGAGTTCTCGCATCAAGGCGATCACACGATGATGGTCGGCGTCGATCCATTCGCCACCCGCCTCATAGATGACGCCGTCACCTTCATCCACACAGTGCAGCCGCCCGCCAGGACGACCCTTGGCCTCGTACAGCTCGACTTCGACGCCGATGCGTTCGAGGAGCATGGCGGTCCGGAGTCCGGCCGCGCCGAGCCCCACAATAGCCACCTTCACTTACGCGGGCCTCCGCGATAGATCAAATCGGCAATAAGCAGGAGGACGACAAGAGCTCCTACGATGGCGACCTGATAGGTCGGCGCATGAATCTTATAGAGGGTGAGAGCCCCGCCTAAACACAGGAACGATCCTCCCATGAAGTAGCCGCTGAGGCCTCGCTTCTTCACCATCAGAATGTTGATGACCGCACCCACCGCGCAGACCCAGGAAATGACAGAAAGGAATGTTCCGAACTGGTCTTCGTTCAAGCCAGCACCTTCTGCCTTCGCTCGGCGGCGGCTCTTTCGACTGGCTTGTCGCTCTTCAATAGCTCAGCCCACTGATCCTCATCTTCGAACGATTCGATGAAAGGCTGAAGCATCGCTCTTAAGCCGTCAGGTCTTGGTTTCGAAACAGCCTCGGCGGCTTTAATCACTTCCGCTTCGCTTCGAACACCGACTAAAACGGGATGCTCCTCGGCGAGGTCGGCGATCGCGGCCTGGGCGAGGGTGAGGCCGTAAAACGATTGGGTTAAGTTGCGCAGGCGCCAATGGGCGGGCAGGGAAGTGAAGGGCAGTCCGTAGCCCCAGTTGAGGGGCCTTGAAGTCACGATCCCGACGCGCCTCTCACGCGCTAGGGGCGCAAGGGTGTCGTAGGCATCGGTGTCGTAGTGGTTCCGCGGCACCAGCAAGACTTCGAAGGCGTCGTTGAATTGCCAGAGCCCGAGGGTGGCGAAGGCGGGTCCGTCGCAGCAGATGCCTACGAATCGGATGTGCCCTTCCTGTCGTGCCATCTCGACGGCCTGAAGCGCGCCCGATATTTGAGACTCTTCGAAGGCGTGCCGCACGCGCAGGAAGTAGAAGTCGAGGTGCTCTCTACCGATGGCCGAGAGGGTTTCGATGAGGTGAGCTTGGACAAGGTCGGAGGCGTTCTTTTCGTCGGTGGCGTTCTCAAACGTGGTGGTGCTCAGTGCGGCAAGGGTCGAGTCGGTGCCTCTCAGGTATCCGCCCCAAAGGGCGGCCTGGCTCGAGATATCGATCGGGAGGCCGGATTCGAGCGCGGCACCGACCAGACGACCGAGGTCAGATGGCTCGGATTCGGCGAGCGCTGCCGACAAGCTGAGCCAGACGGAAGGAAAGGCCTGATTGGTCCGCCCAAGAAGGTTCGAAGCCACGATTGATGGTACCCAGCGAAGGAGCATTCCAAGGTAACGAACGAGCCGAGATCCATCTGAGGTCTACTCCATAGCAGACAAATATTGCTGTTGCTGTCGCAATTTCCAATCACATTAGCGTCGAAGAATATTAAAACCAATATGATAATGGAGTGATGTTAAAGTACGCCATCTATAGTACGGTCACAGCAGCAATTTGTATGGCTGGTCTTGGTTGGTTGTCCTGGTCTGACGGCCGAGCTACAAGCCGAAGGTCGTTCGAGATGGAACCCTATCTCGAGTTGGGAGAACCCTTTGATGGCCAAGGGACGTACCTGTCGGCCGTCCAGGCGCTGACAAAACGACGAAAAATGCAGTCATCGCCAAACGGCTATCTGCTTTCTACATTGGCGACTGTTCGCATTGCATGAAGGTCCGGATCGAGACGTTGGCAAACGAGGACTCCAAAGGCCGGCCAATTATATGTGTGGTCAATACAAACGAGTCGCTCAACTTAGTATCCAAGAAGCTTCACAAGCCGTGTCTCTTGGATAAGAACGGCCGGATTTCAAAGATCCTTCGAAGTGGCTATTGGGCCCGGCTTTACATCCTTTCTCCTGACTATAAGGTTCTTTCCGCTGAGACAGGGAACAAGAGGACAGATTTCAAAAATGGCTTTGAAAAAATCTAAAGGCTATACGGTGATGGAACTTTTGACGGTTATCGCAATTATCGCGATAGTGGCCGCCATTTCGTTTCCGGTTTGGGCCTCATCGAGGAAGAAGTCAGGTGAAAGAGTTACCGAAAACTTCCTCCATCAGACCTGGGTTGCCCTTGAACTTTACAGACAGGATAGCGATCCTAGTTCTTTAACCTTGGGCACTAGTTCGCAAATAGGACTGCCCAACATCGATGGTTTCTATTCCTTGTTAAAGAGATCAAACTTGAAGTGGTGGCCCCACGCCGGATCTCGCGGAGCATACGGACCCAATTACTATCCTTTTGACCCGTCTGATTTTGTCGTGCCAGATCACGAGGTCTTCTATACCCGCCAGCTCACAGAGTGGTTAGCGTATTCCCGGAAGAACCAGGAGCAAGCGGTTCTTGTTGGCGATTTCAATCACAGCGCGGACTGCGGAAAGGGCGGTGACCCTCGGTGTTTTTATATTGGATTTGGTGTTCGACTAAGTGGCTCACTTTGTAGGCGAAGTCGAACCGGTAACGTCTTTTCTCCAAGTTGGTGGGAATGATTATGAGAATAAACATAAAACGAGCACTGCTCACTGCACTTCCATTTGTTCTCCTGAATCAAGCTGCATTCTCCTATTGTCCATCGGACGACCCTTATCCGTGCGATGTCCCGGTGATTAACGGATATGGTTGCGGGACCTACGGGACAGACTGTTGTCACTACACTGAATACCGTTGTCCAGGATCATCGATTGTGTATCGTCAGTGGTATTCGCAGTCGTTCTATACCTGCCAAATTGTCGTTGGCGAATACGATTGCAGGGGCATCTAAGAAGCCAGATCAATGCAGAGACAGCGCTGGATACAGCTATCAATGGTTGGAGGACTCGCTGCCTCTGCGCTAGTTTTCTGGGTGCTTCGTCCCCACGAGTGGTCTGCCCCCATTTGGTAGGCCATTCATAACCTCAGACTTCTGCGCATTCTAACACGAGAAGATTGGAAGCCTGGGAGGGCGTAGCCCGAGCAGGTTTCCAATCTTGGGCGGCGATCGACGGTGGACGATAGCCAAG
>JBBQFM010000068.1:0-14810 GCA_038321975.1 Fimbriimonadales bacterium
GCTGTATTGGAAGCAGATGCAGGAGCCATTGATGGTGCTGCAGAGCGATACCCGAGCCATCGGTCCGGGGCAGCCGTTGAATGCGGGCGCGGGTCAGTTATTGCAAGCGGGAATGGCCTTCGCTCGGGCGATGAATTTGACGTTTTACGACAACAGCGCAGTCCCCTCGGCGAGTCCGATTCCGCTGTTTTGAGTGATGGATGATGAGTGATGAGTGATGAATGGCGGAGGGTTTCGGCCCGTTCCGGACTCATCATTCATCACGCATCGTTTCCCCTTTACTTACCGCCCATCTTCGACGGATCGAACGGCTTGCCGTCCATCAGCATCGCGTTCTTGCCCCATTCCATCTTGGACATCTTCCACGTCTTGCCTTGCTTGACGTAGGTTTCTGCGGCGTCGCCGTTGAAGGTCATCTTGTGGGGCTTTTTGTCTTGGCCCATGACGGTGCCGGCCATTGAGTGGCTCGTTAGTGCCCAAGCGCTGTTGCCCTTCTGCTTGAAGGTTTTGATCGTGGCCTTCGCCTTCGTCACCTTCGAGTACATTCCGAGGCCCTGTTTGATGTTGGCAAACATCTGGTCGTAGGTTTGAGTTTGACCAGCCTCGGTGTACTTGAAGTCGGAGGTCATGTGAGACTTCATGATCTTATCGAGACCTTTAAAGTCTTTCTTCACCATGGCGTGGCCGATCGAGGTGTTTACGCGCTCAATCTCTGCCCGTGCCGATTCGGCTTGAGCTAGAGACGACAGCGTGACTAGGGAAATTGCAATTGCGAGCGCTTTCATAACGCCCGAACTATACACCCTCAGAAAATCCTTAAAGTAGTTTCGCCTCAGCGAAACTGTAGCCTCGACCTCCGTGGTCGAGCCATCGGGTGACCCTGCTCGACCACGGAGGTCGAGACTACAGATCGCTTGAGGCGATCTACTTCTTTAGCTGACGTGGCCGAGGAGACGGCGCGCGATTTCAAAGTAGATGACCAGGCCGGTGGCATCTACGAAGGTCGTGATGAACGGGGCGCTCATGACGGCGGGATCGACGCCGATCCGCTTCGCGGTGATGGGCAGGAGGCTGCCAATCGTGGTTGACCAGAGAACGATTGCCGGGAGGGTGAGGCCGACCACGATCGAGATGTCGAGGTGCGATCCCCATCCGATGATTGGGATCTTGAGATAGGCACGCAGGAATCCGATGGCCCCGAGGATGAAACCGGAGACGCAGGCGGTGAGCATCTCTCGCCGCGTGACTCGCCACCAGTCGCTCGGTCGCACCTCGCCGAGGGCGAGGGCTCGCGTGATGGTAGTGGTGACTTGGCTTCCGCTGTTTCCGCCGGCGCCGATGAGGAGGGGGATGAAGAAGGTGAGGGGGCTGAGCTGCACTTCCTCGCCACCACCACCCTGGCCGTAGTAGCGCAAGACGTTTCCGGTGAGGCTCTCCGCGACGAAGAGGCCGAGGAGCCATGGGACGCGGCGCTTGACGAGTTCCCACACGCTGAGGGATAGGTAGGCCTCGGCGTCTCCCGAGACGCCGCCCATAAGCAGCACGTCTTCGGTTTCCGCTTCCTCCAGAATCTCCTGGGCATCGTCGGCGGTGACGATGCCGACCATGCGTCCGCGGTGGTCGATGACGGGCATTGCCGAAATGCCATAGCGAGCAATGAGGCGAGCCACTTCCTCTTCCGGGGTTTCGGGGGAGGTGCTGAGGACGTCCGCGTTCATGATCTCGGTCACGAGCTTCTTGGGGTCGCTTCGAATGACCTTCTTGAGGCTAACCACACCAAGGAGGTGGCGATGGTCGTCCAGCACATAGATGTAGCTGACCATCTCGTAGTCCTCTTCCGGGGTGTCGCGAATCACCCGGAGAACGCCACTCATTGTGTCGTCCGGTTTGACCGCCACGAAGTTCTCGGTCATGAGCTGACCGGCCGAGTCGTTCGGGTAGCTCAGGAGTCGGCGAATTTCAAGCGCGTCTTCCTTGGGGATGACGTGCAGCAGGGATTCAAACCGCTCGGGGTCGAGGCCCTCGCGGAGTTCCAAGGCATCGTCCATGGGAAGGATGTCTAGGTAATGCGCGATGGTGGTGTCGGGAAGCTCGTTGACGATCGCGCGGGTCATCTCGGTGGGGAGATCGATGAGCACGTCGGCGGCAAGCGCCGCATCCATGTGCTGCAAAATGTGGATTCCATCCTCCACGTCGATTCGCGCGAAGGCTTCCGCGATATCTTCGGGGCGCACCCCTTCGAGCTCTTCGCGAATGACTTCGGGGCTGTCTATTTTCGCCAGTGAGCGAAGGCGATCCTCAAGTGCCTTGTCGTCTGTTCTCATGCGTTGCCTCCTGTTTTAGGTCGGTTGCCGCCTGAGTTCAGACGGCGTTCAGCGTTCGGGTATGTCCATAAAGGTTTGGGTTGTTCGGGTCGCTCGACGCTTCGGTTGAAAACTCGAAGTTGAGTGAGACGCCAACGATTCGAACTGGTTAAGGATACCCTTGGCGTCTATTGGCAGTCAAGTAGGGGCAGAAAAAGATATGCGAATGGTTAACAGATCGGATTATCTGCGTTTTTCGCGGTTTTGCGAGGCAGAGCGGCGATTCTCGGATTGCCGATACATCCGGTAGGTAGCGTTCTCTCCCTCTGGGGAGAGTGTCGGATTGTAAAGGAGCGCGGCCCCAAATGTAGCGTTGGCGTCTCGGCGACGATCTGCAGGCCGCGGTGAATCCACAAGGTTTGAACCTGTAACAAACCCTTCCGGATCGTCGGCGGGGACGCCAACTCTACATCTGGACGTCCTCATTTACAGTCCGACACTCTCAAGGGGAGGGAATTCAATACGGGTGTATGACGCAAACGAAAGAAGAGCCTCCGGACGTTGTCCAGAGGCTCTTCGATCTCGTGTGAGAAAGGGGTTAACCCTTCTTCTTCGTGTACTCGGCGAGGCGGTCCTTCAACTCTTTGAGGGTGGCTGGCGGGTAATCCTTGGTGGCCTCGGCGAGGGTGATCGCTTTTTTCTCGGTGGCGATGGCGTCGTCTAGCTTGTCGGCGCGGAAGTAGGTGACGGCGAGCGTGTCCATGATGTTGGCGTCGCTCTCCTTCGATACTTCGACCGCGCGCTTAGCCAACCGGATCACGAGGTCGGTGTCGAGCTTTTTGATCGGCGACTTGTCTTCGACGAGGGGCCACACGACGGAGTTGAGGGCCTCAGCATTGTCCTTGTACTGTTCGCCGAGTTCGGCGGCGAGCTTCTGGGCGGCGTCGTCGTCAAAGTTCACGGTAGCCGTGAAGCGGGCGAATTTAAGCTGCTCTTTAAGTTCAAAGTCGGCTGCCTCGAGCTTGTCCATCTCGGCGACTGCTTCCTTCCACTTCTTGGCTTGCATCGCCTGGATCATCGGTTGGAACGCCTTCTGGCGAGCTGCCATTTCCTTTTGCTGTCTGGTCTGCTTCGCGGCCTCGGCCTTCGGGTCGAAGGTTCCCTCGACGACTTGATCCAGCACTTCGTCGAGTCCGCCCATCGGGTGGCCGATCCAGAGAATCTTGCCATCTTTGCCGATTACGAACGCGGTGGGGATGCCTTCTTGTTTTGCGGCTTCCATCCACGACTTCGCCATCACGCCGCCTTTGGCGTCTGCGGCGACGTTGTACGACATGCTCTCGCCCTCGTCCTTGACAAACTTCTCGACCGCCGCCATGTCGGTGTCGGGCCTTTCGTAGACGCTGACCCCGGTGAAGTTGGCCTTGCCCTTGTACTTCTTAGCAAGCTCGGTGAGGTGGGGAATGGAAACCTTGCAGGGTACGCACCAAGTGGCCCAAAACTCAACAACGTTGATGTTGCCGTGACCCAGTTTGTTCGGCTTGCCCTTGATCCACTTGGACACCTTGATGGGGGGTGCCGCGGAACCGACCGTGAGTTCGGAGGGCGCCTTGGTCGGCTTAGAGGTCTGGGCGTACGCCACCGATATAGCGGCGGTGACCATGAAGAGTGCTTTGAGTTTTGTCATGAAAGGTGCGAACCTCCGGTTTGGTGAATCCATTATCCCTCGTGGTGGGGTGCGGGGTGCGGGGTGCGGGGTGCAGGGAACAGGGAACAGGGAACAGGGAACAGGGAACAGGAGTATCTTCTCTCCCGGCACCCGGCACCCGGCACCCGGCACCCGGCACCCGGCACCCGGCACCCGGCACCCGGCACCCGGCACCCGGCACCCGGCACCCGGCACCCGGGAACAGCGGTACCCTCCTCTTTACGAATGCTCGACCGATTTCTGCGCCATCTCGAACAAATAAGCCTCATCCCCGCAGGGGCGCGGGTGCTTGTGGGCTACAGCGGGGGGGCGGATAGCACTTGTTTGCTTCACCTGCTGAAAGAGGCGGGAATTGAGGTGGTCGCGGCGCACCTCCACCACGGGCAGCGGCCGGAGGCGGACCAGGAGTTGCGGCTTTGCGAGGCATTTTGCCAGGAGTTGGGTGTCGAGTTCGTTTCGGGGCGGGCGGACGTGCCGCGGATGGCTCAGGACCTGAAAATGGGGTTGGAGGAGGCGGGGCGGCATGCTCGGTACGGGTTCTTCACTCAGGCGAGCGGCCGCCTTGAATGCAGCCTGATCGCGACCGCGCACACGCGCAGCGACCTCGTCGAGACGGTCTTGCTGAACTTGGCGCGAGGCAGCGGGATGAGCGGGTTGGCGGGGATTCCCCAGCAGCGAGGCAACATCGTCCGACCACTTCTCGCTTTCAGCCGAACCCAGACTCGCGACTACTGTGATGAGCACGGGTTTTGGTATCACGACGACCCCGCAAACACCGACATGACGTTTGCCCGGGCGAGGATTCGGCATCGGGTGCTGCCCGACCTGCACGCGATCAATGAGTCGGCCGATGCGGGAATCGCGAGGCTCGCGGAGATCGTGGACGAAGAGGATCGGTTCCTAAATGGCATGGCGGCGGCGGCGCTGGAGCAGAGCGAACTGCCGTTGAACGGAGAATTGAAGTTCCTGACTCTCGACATCGAAGCGAGTTTTGACCGATTGAAACTGGCCCACTTACCGCCTGTGCTCTTTAAGCGATCTATTCGGTTGGCGACCGAGGCGCTGGGGGCATCGCTTGACTTTCCTCAGACTTTGGCGATCCAGCGTGGAGTGGCAACCGATGAGAAAGGTTCGGTGACCGCCGAAGGCGGCACCGTGGTGGTCGAGTGGGATGCCGACTCGATCGGAGTTCGCACGCTTCTTCCCACCACTCCCTTTCGTTACACCATCACCCTGCCCGGGGAGACGATCAGCGACGAGTTTGGCTGGCAATTCGTGGCCTTCGAAGATCCCGCGTCGAATGAAAAGCCGGTCCGGGCCGCGATGGCGGTCGAGTTCGACCGGGAAAAGGTGAAGGGGGGTTTGTTCTTCCGAACGATGACTGCAGGAGACACGATGCAGCCCTTCGGATTCGACGGCCACCGTAAGCTATCGGACCTATTGTCGGAGGCGAAGCTTTCTTCCGCCGCGCGAAGCCGCCTTCCAATCGTATGTGATTTGGTGGGCCCGTTGTGGGCTCCGGGCGTCTGTCTTGATGCGCGAGCGGCGAAAAACGACGGTTCTAGCCGGGTGGTCTTTCTGAGGTTTGGACCTCTAAACGGCTAGGATCGTCATAATAAAGGCAACGTCCCCCTCGGGTTGCGCGTAGCCTAAAGGCATAGAACACCCAATGTGTTGGAGAACATTTGAATAACCGACCCGTAAAAACGCTTTTCGCACTGATCTTCGTGATCGCTCTAGTGTTTGTTCTGATGACTTCACTCGGGCCGTCTGCGGGATTTCCGATTGGCAAGAAAGTAGAAGAGATCGACCTCGGAACGTTTAAGACCGCGCTCGCCGATGGAAACATCGGTTCTGTCAACTGGCAGCAGAGCCAGATCACCGGCCGCTACAAGAACGAAAATCAGTATCAGACCCTGGCGATGGACATCAACTCCAACGCCGCTTCCGACCTTGTCAAGCAGATTGAAAACACGAAGGGCGTGAAGTTTAAGGTCGAGGGTCCCCCGATGACCTCGGGAGTCGTTCAGATCCTCTCGTTCATTGCCTTCCCCCTGATGATCCTCGCGCTCATCTATTTCTTGGTACTGAGGCCCGCGCAAATGGGCGGAAACCAGGCGCTGAGTTTCGGACGAAGCAAGGCCAAGCGAGTGGGCGAGACCGGCCCGAAGATCACTTTTGATGATGTTGCCGGCATCGAGGAAGCCAAACAAGAGCTCTTCGAGATCGTTGACTTCCTAAAGAACACCAAGAAGTACGCCGCCCTGGGCGCGAAGATCCCGAAGGGGATATTGCTCACTGGCCCTCCCGGAGTCGGTAAGACTCACCTTGCCCGAGCAATTGCCGGTGAGGCGGGCGTTCCGTTCTTCCACATCAGCGGTTCTGACTTCGTTGAGATGTTCGTTGGCGTGGGTGCGGCGCGAGTTCGCGACCTGTTTGAGACGGCGAAGGCTCACCGCCCGTCGCTCATCTTCGTCGACGAAATCGACGCAGTCGGTCGACAGCGAGGCGCGGGCCTCGGTGGTGGGCATGACGAGCGCGAGCAGACCCTGAACCAGCTTCTCGTCGAGATGGACGGATTCGACCCGAACTCGGGCGTCATCCTCATCGCGGCGACGAACCGACCGGATGTCCTCGACCCGGCTCTCTTGAGACCGGGCCGATTCGACCGACAGATCGTGGTCGATGTGCCGGACGCCAATGGCCGACTCGCGATCCTCAAGATTCACTCGAAGGGCAAGCCGCTCGATACGGATATCGACCTCGATATCATGGCCAAGCGAACTCCTGGCTTCACTGGTGCGGACCTTGCGAACATGCTCAACGAGGGTGCGCTTCTTGCCGCTCGACGCGGGCACACCAAGGTGCAGATGATGGACCTGGAAGAGGCCCTCGACCGAGTGATGGCGGGACCCCAGCGCAAGAGTCGAATCATCGACTCTCGAGAAAGAGAAGTGCTGGCCTATCACGAAGCGGGACACGCGGTGGTTGGCGAGCTCCTTGAGCACAGCGACCCCGTTCACAAGGTCACCATTCTGCCGCGCGGTATGTCGCTCGGTTCGACGATGACGGTGCCGGAGCAGGACAAGTACCTCGTCAGCGAGCAGCAGCTCAACGACATGGTGGCGACCCTCTTGGGTGGCCGCGTCGCTGAGGAGATCGTATACGGCGAAGTCTGGACTGGTGCGAGCAATGACCTTGAGCGAGTGAGCCGAATCGCCCGCGCCATGGTTTGCGAGTACGGAATGAGCGAGAAGCTGGGAACGTTGGCTTTGGGCCGACGCCACCACAACCCATTCCTCGGTCGCGACTTCAACGACGAGCGCGACTATTCGGAAGACGTCGCTCGACAGATCGACGAAGAGGTTCGGGCCATCGTGGATCGTTGCCATCAACGTGCGACCGATATGCTTAGCACCCATCGTCCGCAATTGGATTCGGTCGTGGCCGCTCTGCTCGAGCGAGAGACCCTCACTCGAGAAGAGTTCCTTGCGGTGCTTGATGGCAAGACCTTGGCGCCCATGGAAGTTCCTCCTGGAAGCCCGGATGAGCCGATGCCGGAGCAGAAGGGAACGGAGAAGTCGGCGAAGAGCCACATCCCTCCGAGCCGACTCGAACCCGGTCCAGCATAGTTACTAGGCTGGAATATCCAATCGCCCCCACTTGCTCTTTAACCAGCAAGTGGGGGCGTTTTAGTCTTAAAAGGCCATGCTATACTCACTCAAGTCTGGCAGCCATCTATGGACATCGAGGCAATCTACAATCAGGCGTTTCAGCTGAGGTGCGATGGTCGCTATTCAGAGGCGCTCCCCCTCTTTCAGCGCATTCTGCAGCTTGACCCCTCCCATATCGGAGCGCGTCACCAGATCGGCTTGATCGAAGGATTCACGGGCGACTTTGACGCCTCGCTCGCCACTCTGCAGACTCTTTCTCAGCAGTACCCATCGAACCTGGACGTGCTTTACGACTTCGCGATGACCCAGATGATGCTGGGCATGTTCGACGAGGCGTGTTCGAATATCCGAAAGATCCTTTCGATTAACCCCTCGCACCAAAAGGCCCTCGAACAGTCCAGTTACTGCTAACCGACCATGCGCCGATTCTGGCCCGCGCTTCTGCTTCTCGCTTTTGCCGCGATCCCTCTGTATCGGGCGCTCTTGATGGGCCAGGCGATCGGGCCGTTCGATCACATTCGGCAGTTTGCGCCGTGGAATGCGGCCGCGCCGGACCAGCCGTGGGACGTGTTGCAGGCGGACGGCGTTTTGCAGTTTTATCCCTGGCGAGACATGGTCTTCGATGCCTGGGGCAAGGGGCAGCTGCCGCTTTGGAACCCGTATCAGCTTGCGGGTACTCCGCTCTTGGCGAACTCGCAATCGGCGGGTTTTTATCCTCCTCACATCTTGCTCGGGTTGCTGCACGTTCCCACATCGATTGCGATGACCTTGCTTGCGTGGTTCCATCTGGCATGGGCAGGAATCGGGGTCTATTTCTTATCTCGTCGGCTAGGTGCCCTTAAGATGGGAGCCGTATTCGCGGGTGCGAGCTTCTCGCTCAGCGCCTTCATGCTCGCGTGGACCGCTCTCCCGAGCGTGATCACCACCGTCTCGTGGATCCCGTGGATTCTTGCGTTCATCACCTGCCTGCTTCAGGGCCAGTCGGAAGGTAAGGAGCGACTTCGCTACCTGGTTGGACTCGCCTTTTGTGCGGGGATGATGATCTTGGCGGGGCACTTGCAGTTCGTCGCCTACGGGTTCATGGCGGCCGTTTTGTACACCCTTGTTTTTGCGTTTGCCTCCGCAGGTGGCGCCAGGAAGTTGGCGGTCTTGCCGGTTGTGTTGGGCCTCGCGCTTGGCGGAATCCTGTCGCTTGGACAATTGCTGCCAGTGCTCGGCTATAGCCAGTTCTCTCATCGCCGTAATACGCCGACTGCAGTGGGTTACGACGCCTACATCGGAGGTTCGATCAAGCCGCACGAACTTGCCACGCTTCCATTGGCGACGTTGCAGGGAAGCCCTCGGCATTGGTCGGTACGGGAAGAGAAGATCAGCGCGTACTGGCCGAGCATTGTGAAGCAGGGTGGCAATTTCGCGGAGTCGGCAGTGGCAGTAGGCCCGCTGGTCTTGGCCTTGCTTTTCCTGGTTCCGTGGAAACGGCGCGAGGTCTGGCCGCTGGCGGCGATGGGCCTGTTGTCGCTTCTGCTGGCCCTTGGGACGCCCTTGAACCGGCTCCTCTACTTTGGAGTGCCCGGGTGGTCCTCGACCGGGTCGCCGGGTCGCATCGTGGTTTTGTTTGTGATGGCGGCTAGTGTGTTGGCGGGCTTGGCCATTCGCCCGATGGAGTTGGCGGGTCGAAAGAAGTTCTTGCCTTTGCTGCCCTTCGTGGTGACCCTCCCGTTCCTCGTTTGGGCGAGCTCGATGTCAGGGATGGCCCCGGAAGGCATTGATGCGGGGGCATTTGGAAGTTTGGTTGCCGGCGCCATTTCGCAAGCCGCGTTCCCCATGCTCATCGGGATCGTGATCGGCGGAGCGTGCATCGCGGTTCTGTCTCGGATGGATGATCGGCGAGTGAAGATCCTTTGGATAGCGGCACCTGCGCTGCTCGCTTGGACCTGCTACGCAAGCGACATTGTGCCAACCGGCGAACCCTTGGCAACCCAACCTTCGGTCGGGCAGGAGCGGGTGGCGATCATCAACGGGTCGTGGGGGCTCTCGCAAGCAGGCAAGGCGTTCATGCCACCGAACTTGGCGAGCCTTTCGAGAATCCACGATTTGGCGGGATACGACAGCTTGATTCACCGAGATACGGTCGCGATGTTGACGGACGTCGACGGCCAGCCGCCTACTCCGCTCGCGAACGGAAACATCATGTTCGTGAAGAAAACGGCCGATCCGGTGAAGCTCGCGGACGCGGGAGTCACTCAGGTTTGGTCCCGAGAACCGCTTCCGAACCTGGGAACCCCGACGGAAGTGGAGGACACGTGGGCGAAATACACGATCCAGGGTGCGAGCCGGGCCATCGGAGCCGAGGTCGTTTCGGACGGATACGACCGGCAGGAGTTGAGCGTTTCCGCGTCGCGGGTCACGATTAAGGATCGGAACATGCCGGGTTGGACGGCGAGCGACGGCACCAACACGTATCCGGTGAAGGGGGACATTTGGAGAGAGATCCACGTTCCTGCGGACACCAAGAAACTCGTACTACGCTATGACCCTCCTGGGCTTAAAATGGGGTTATTGATCGCGGGCTTCGCCTGGCTAGTGTTGATTGCCCTAAGCGTTGTGGCGTTCCGTGGGACAAGTCGCAAGGTAAAACCGTCTGTAGAAGTGGCATGAGTCAAACTTTCACCGAGCTCGAGATCGCTGAAAGCGAGTCCATCGTGGGACGATGGATGGTCGTCCTTTACAACGATGAGGTGCACACCCTCGATGAGGTGATCACCATCCTGATGCTCGCCACCGCATGCGACGTCGACGAAGCAGCGATCGAAACCTGGGAGGCGCACAACTTCGGAAAAGCGCCGGTGCACTTTGCCACGAAAGAGGAGTGCGAGGGTGCCGCTGCGGTAATTTCTTCGATCGGTCTGAAAACCACCGTCTCCCGCGAATGGGAGGACTGACTTGGCCGCCCCCGAGATCCTTGAGCACGAAGAGATTTCCCACACCGGTCATGGTGGTGGATGGTTGGTCACCGTCTTCAACAACGACGCCAACACCTACGATGAGGTCATGCACATCCTCATTGTCGCTACCGGCTGCGACGAGGAAGAGGCGTTCATCGAGACCTGGGAGATTGACCACCTCGGCCAGTCGGTAGTCCATCAGGCGTCGCAGGAAGAGTGCGAGGGCGTCGCGCTCGTGATCTCGGGGATCGGGATCGAGACGAAGGTGTCGGAAGCGTAGTTCCGTTGGCCGTTCCGGACTGACAACGGAGAACGGTAAACAGCAACCGCAAACGGTCAAAAGTCCCGATGTGCACATTTTTCAGCACATCCCCTTGGCATCGGAGAGTAAGCCTGCTAATCTTTCAGCATGCCTAGGATGATCGGTAACGGATTGAGCCGGCGGGAGCGCGAGGTGGTGGACATCTTGCACCGGCTGGGACAGGCGACTGCCTTGGATGTGCATGAGGCGATGCCGAGTGCGCCGACCTACTCAGCCGTCCGATCCACCCTGAGAATCCTCGAAGAAAAAGGGCAAATCAAACATGTCGAAGACGGCAAGCGGTACGTGTATGTGCCGGCCGAACCTCGACAGACGGCAGCCCGCTCTGCCCTTGACCAGGTGGTGAACACCTTTTTTGGTGGGAGCTTGGAAGGGGTCGTCCGCACGTACCTATCGAATGCGGAGACGAGTGTGTCCGATGAAGAGCTGGACCGGCTGTCCGAGCTGATCGAGCAGGCGAAAAGGGAGAAGCCGTGAACGCACTCTTGTTGGACCTTGCGTTAAAGTCTGTTGTCGTGGCCGTGTTGGGCCTTGGGCTCACGCTGCTCATGCGACGAAGCTCTTCGGCGGCCCGTCATCTCGTACTCTTGCTTACTCTCGGCGGCCTTTTGGCCCTTCCCGTTTTATTGGTAGTCGTCCCTCGCTGGCAGGTTCCGTTCCTCCAGGTCAGTGTCCCGGCAGCGGCACCCGCGATCCAAACGCGTGATGCAGTGATCGAGGCTCCCACGGCTTCCGTGCAAGCCACTTCGCATGCAAGTGCGTTCACCTTCTGGTCGGTAGTGGCCGCGCTCATCCTGTTTCGGGTCGGCGTAAAAGTCATCCGGCTTCGAAGGATGGAACGCGGACTGGCCATGGCAGAGAATCCGGCGCTCCAAGCACTAGTAGCGCACCAGTGCCGAAAATCGCAACGACACGTTTTGCTCCTCGAAGGTGGGCCGCATGAGCCTCCGATGACTTGGGGGCACTTCCGTCCGGTCTTGCTACTTCCGAAGGATGCCAGCGAATGGCAGGACGAGCGCCTGAACGCAGTGATCCTTCACGAACTGGCCCACATCGAGCGTGGCGACTGGCTCTCGAGCTTGTTGGCCCAGGTGGCGTGCGGGATCTACTGGTTCAATCCCTTCGTTTGGGCAGTCGCGGTGAGGATGTCCCGAGAGAGTGAGAGTGCGGCAGATGATCGGGTGCTCGGGCTGGGCGTGTCGGGAGCGCAGTACGCATCGCACCTCCTTGAGGTCTTGCGAGACCTGCGACCTGGGGAAGCGGCGCGTGACATCGCCCTCGCCATGGCTCGGCCAGGCGCCTTGGACGGAAGAGTGCGGGCGATCCTCGAAGAGCGCCGTTGCCGACGACCGTTGCGAGGCTCTGCTGCGCTCGCGACAGTTGCCGCGCTGGGAAGCGCTTTTGCCCTGATCGCGGCGGCTGGCCCGACGCTGATTCGTCAAGCGGTTCAGCTCGGCCCGAGAATCAATTCCGAAAGCGAAAGACGCTCAAATCCAGACGCCAATCCCGGGCGGCAGCCGATCGTTGAGGTCAACGTCGAGCCGCAACCGAAGGCGGAGGCAAAACAGCCGGTTATCCTGCCCGCCAATCGGGTCGGGCGAAAGGTGTCCTCGACTCAGGACACTGGGATTCCCACTGCTCCTGTCTTGAACGCGCCGGTCCCGCCGGTTTCCGGAGATGCGGAGCCGGTCGACCCCGACGTCTTGAAGGATAAAGTCGAGAGGGTTATCGAGGACAACCAGCAAAAAAAGGAAGAGGCAGAAGCCAATGCTCAGTGGCAGGACGAAGTCCGTCGATCTTTGATTCAGGCGAAGATGGCCCTTGAAAATTCGGACCGGGAAGCCCAGACGCAGATCGACAAGGCGGCGCGCGAAAACGGAGTGGACCTGAACGTGGCGAAGATGGCTGCCAAGTTCGGCATTGATTCCGCCCAAATGGGGCTTAAAACAGGGATCAAAGGGGTAACTGACGCGATTTTTAAGGTCGACAAGCCCAAAAACAAAGCCGCTCCGGCGGATCACAAGAAGCGCACTTAGCCTTCATTCCAAAGTTCTCATACTCTCTGCCGCAATCCATGTGATTTTGGCAAAAGCCCCACTACGCTCGACTGAAACGACTAATGGAGACCAAGATGCTCAAGACCCTCTTAATTATCCTTGCGACTACGATGTTTGCAACTACGGCTCGCCTTGGAGAAGCGTCAGATCCCATGCTGCAGCACCAGACCCCGCGGGACCGAGGCGGGGCACCCGTTCCGAACGCGAAAGAGCAGTCCCGGAGGCGAGCAAGGTTTCTTCAGGTGCAATCCGGCATCAAGAATTCGTATCTCCTCACCTCGAAAGATATTGACGCCGAGGTCATGGCGGGGATGAAGGAAGCTCAACTCGAGATCGACAAGGCACTCAAAGAGTCGGATGTTGAGATTCGGAAAGCGATGGCGGAGATTTCAAAGATGTACGGGACCACGAGCAAGGCGAATGTGGAGCTTTCTCAAAGCATCGAACAAACGGTGCGGGCCGCGTTAAAGACGGCTCGGGTCGCAACCAGGGCCTCACTTCTCGCCACCCGGGCGTCTCTTGAGAAATCCGCGAAACAGGAGGCTTTTGGCAAGCACAAGTGATCCGCCCTATGAGATTTCAGCTTCTTATTTGCGGGCTCATCGTGGCGTCCTCGGCGATCGGCCAAGAGGACATATTCTCGAAGTCGATCGCGAATCCGCCGATTCCCACCGAGTGGAAGAAAGCGGAGTACCAGGTCGCAAAGGCGGATTCGCCACCCAAGATCGATGGGAAGCTGGACGACCCCTGCTGGAAAACCGCCCTTCACGGCAGCGGTTTCTATCGGTTCCGCAGCAACGATCCGGTGAAGGAGCAAACCGAACTTTGGATCTGCTCAGACCGTACTCGCCTCTACGTCGCCTTTCACTGCATCGATAGTCACCCCGAGTTGGTGCATGCCCACGAGACTCAGCGGGAGGGCAACTTCGACAACGACGACATGGTCGGAATTGCGATCGACAGTCAGGGAACGCGGCGAAATGTGAGCGAGTTCGACGTCAACGCCCTGGGTACCCAACGAACCCAGCTTGAGGGTGGTACTGCGGAGAACATCGCGTGGGCGGGAGATTGGCGTGCCGCAGCGCAAAAAGTTGCCGACGGTTACACGGTGGAGATCTCGATCCCCTTCGCGCTGCTCCGGCATGCCCGAGGCGCCAAGAACTTTCCATTGGTCGTAATTCGGCAGATCCCTCGCGAGACAAACGCCGAGATCTGGCCATACATCCCGGTATCGGCGGGTGACAATCCACTGAATTACCTCAACGACTTCATTTGCGAAGAGCCCCTTTTCCGGTCGCCCAAGCCGCTGTACCTGCCGTACGTTTTGGGAACGACGGGTGAGAAGACGGCCTTCCGAGCGGGAATGGACATCAAGTATCCGATCTCGCCGAGCATTACCGGCTTGGCAACGATCTTCCCCGACTTTGCGACGGTCGAGCAGGCCGTACAAGACCTGAGCTTTTCGTATACCGAGAAGTTTCTTCCCGACCATCGACCCTACTTCGCAGAGGGGAACTCGTTCTTTCAGGATCCCTACCTGTTCTATTCTCAGCGAATCTCCCAAGTGGACGGCGGGTTGAAGATCGTCGGGAAGCAGGGAAGGACGACAGTTGGCATGTTGGGGACGACGGCCGCTGGATTGGACGGTCAATCGTCGTTCGCCACCCTGATGAGCCAGGATTTTGGACTCTACAGCCAGATTGGTGGCGCCGTCTTGGCCAATAACCAGATTGGCATGCCAGCAAACCGGGTGGCCCAAATCAGTGGCAAGTACGGTTGGAAAAAGGGGGATCGAGAAACC
>JBBQFM010000069.1:0-14325 GCA_038321975.1 Fimbriimonadales bacterium
CAATCCCTCGACTGGCTGATCCTGATGAAGGAAGAACTAGGCGAAGAATGGCTAAAACCTTCCCTCTTCCGCCTAGGCGCCAGCAGCCTCCTCACCGACATCGAGCGCCAGCTCGAACACTCGGTCACCGGCCGGTATTCATCCAACCACCGCCACCCCATGCCCTAAGCTGGTAACGATGGTATGGTGAAGCGGAAGGACCATGTTCGATGAGCCAAACTTGATGTTGGATGACTAGCCGCCGCGTGCTTAGCCTTGGCCATACCAATTTGGTTGGCTCCGTCTCACTGTCCTCCGACGGCACCCGTGCCCTTTCGGGGAGTCTTGACCGAACGGTGCGGGTCTGGGACCTTTCTTCAGGGGAATGCCTTCAGGTCCTGGAAGGACATTCGGGAGACGTTAATAGCGTCTCACTGTCCTCCGACGGCACCCGTGCCCTTTCGGGGGGTGGTGACCGAACCGTGCGGGTCTGGGACGTTTCTTCTGGGGAATGCCTTCAGGTCCTGGAAGGACATTCGGAGTGGGTTAACAGCGTCTCACTTTCCTCCGACGGCACCCGTGCCCTTTCGGGGAGTGATGACCGAACGGTGCGGGTCTGGGACCTTTCTTCAGGGGAATGCCTTCAGGTCCTGGAAGGACATTCGGGAGACGTTATTAGCGTCTCACTGTCCTCCGACGGCACCCGTGCCCTTTCGGGGAGTGGTGACCAAACCGTGCGGGTCTGGGACGTTTCTTCCGGGGAATGCCTTCAGGTCCTGGAAGGACATTCGGGACCGGTTCGGATGGTCGGGTTCCTGGCAGGAAACTCGCCATGGTCGGCCGCGTCAAATGGCGTTCTCCGTTTCTGGGGTCATCGCCCTGAGGGCCGCCAATCAACGACGGAAGCCTTTGCCCACTACACCAACGCGAAGGTTCTCTTCGTCGGAGAAACCGGGGCGGGAAAGACGGGGTTATCGTCGACGATCGCGAGCGGGGAATACGCCCCGTCGGAGGGTTCAACCGTAGGAGCTTGGGCAACTCAAATGCGTCTGGGAGTCGATTCTGACCAAGACCTGGAGCGCGAGGTTTGGCTTTGGGACTTTGGTGGGCAGGCTGACCAACGGTTAGTGCATCAGCTTTATATCGATGGTAGTGCGGCCGTGGTGGTTGTCTTCAATGCCGACCAGCGGGACCCCATTCCAGGGCTGCGAGACTGGAAGCGGGCCCTTGATCAGAGTATTAAGACCAATCCGGCCTATTTCCTCGTCGCCGGCCGGACAGATGCCGGGCTCCAGTTTGAGCGGAGCAGCCTCCAGAAGTTCGCCGACGAGAATGGCTACCAGTTCTTCGAAACCAGCGCTCGCACGGGGCACAACTTAGCCGAGTTCAAGAAGGCCCTGCTTGGGTCGATCGATTGGGACAAGATTGCCCACCGCTCGTCGCCGGTTGCCTACAAAAAGCTTAACGATGCGATTATCGGATTGCGGGATGAAGACGTCGTGCTACTCACTCTCGGCGAACTGAAAGAACGCCTTCGAGGTCGGGTAGATAGTGACGTCGATGTAGATAAGAATGTTGCTGCCGTCGTGGGGCTCCTAGATAGTCCTGGCGTGGTGAAGGAATTGGATTTTGGCCGCTATGTGCTCCTTCGCCCCGAATGGATAAACAAATATGCGCAAGCCGTCATTCGGACAATAAAAGCCGACGACCAGAACCTTGGCTGCATCGATGCAGACCGGATTCGGAAGGCGGATCTCCTCTTTCGAAATCCCAATGCCTCCGAAAACGCCTCCCCGGAGCGGCTCGGCCCAGAAGACGAACCGATCGTCCTTCGCGCAATGGAGGATGCGCTCCTTGAGCGAGGGCTGTGCCTGAGAGAGGACGAACGACTCGTATTTCCTAGCTACTGTGGTGTGGAGAGGCCCCCTTATCCCTCCGAACCGCTAGTTAACGTCAGTTACCTTTTTGACGGCTATCTCGATGACCTCTACGCAACCCTCGTAACTCGCCTCGCCCAAAGTGGTGCATTTCGACTCGAAGCACTCTGGAGAGACGCCGCGGATTTCACCGATCGAACGGGCGAATACAAGCTCGGAGTCCGGTTGCAGCGAACTCCAAATGGCAGCGGCATCATCGAGCTTTACCGCGAAAAAAGTTTCAAGCCGACCCAGGAAGTTCTGTTCGCCGAATTCGTACATCGACACCTTGAGCGCAAAGGGAAAGAGGTCGAACGCCAGCGACACTACATCTGCTCAGAGTGCGGCACTGCGGTGCTCCACTTCGAAATCGCGATGGGTCGACTCAAGAAGGATGGCCGCCTCGCGACCATCTCTTGCGTCGAGTGCGATCATAAGGTTCCCCTTTGGGACGACCTGGAGGACATGTTTGCTGATCCCAAGCTTCGCGAAGAGGTTCTGAGGCTCGAAGAGCACATACGCGTGGAGTTGGACGCCCGTCGCAAAGCCTCCTTACTGGTCTACGAGACGTTGGCGAGAATTGCCGAGGCTGACCAAAAAGGGGAAGAGGTTCCCGGCAACAACGACGAAGGAATCGACATTCGCCTCGAATTCACGATGCAGGAAGTGAACGATAAAGGGAATTCGGTCGCAGCCGGAACAGGTCGCTTTCTGATGATCCAGGCCAAGTGCGGTAATTCCTATCTGCGCGAGCGAAAGCGCGATGCGGTTGAAGTCTTCGATATGGAACACAAGTGGGCGATTTACTGGGCCAAGCAAACTTGCCCGGTTATGCTCGTCATCGGCACCTTTCCTGACGGTCGTTTTGGCAGGGAAAAAGTTCGATTTGCTGAAGTCCGGTGGATGGAGGTGGGCGAATACTGTCGAGAGGAAATCAAAGCCGGACGTAAGGTCACCAAGATTGAGTTTAGAGGCGAGCCTTTGACGACGGCAAACATTCTCAAATGGCGCGAGAAGGTTTTGAGCCGATAGCTTTCCCTAGCAGCAGTTGAAGCACTTGGTGTCGGATTCGTCATCTCAACCGTAGGTAACCTCCCACGCGTGAAACCCTTCCTGGTCGCCGCCCTCGCGATCGCTTCCTCCGGACTCGCCTCCGCGCAAGCTCCAAAGCGTCTGCACTACGCCCCAGACCGGACCTACGACCTCGTCCGCACCGTCACCGCGCTGGACGTAGATGCGACTCATCAGCGCGCCAGCGGATCGGTCGTCGCCACGATCTCGATGCTGCGCGACGGGACTACGACCGTTCACTTCGACACCAGCGCCGAGAAGGTGAGCGGAGTCACCGTCGATGGAAAGACCGCGAAGTTCACCCAGTCGGGAAGCGGCATCGAAGTCGAAATCCCATCCAGCCACCGAAGTGAAGGACACAAAGTCACCTTCCAAATCGCAGGCCGATTCTTCCGCTGGACGAACCCAACCGCCGAAGAGCCAAACCGGATCGGATTCTGCGCCGAGGGCCTCTCCGCCCAGCCCGTAGGTTGGTCTCCGCCGAACGACCTCTCGGCCACCGAAGTCCAACTCACCGTTCCCGCCACCTGGACCGTCATCAGCAACGGGTCACTCATCTCGGACAAGCCCAAGTCCGGCGACCGCCACACCGTCACATGGCGTCTCGATCAGCCGCATGCCGGCTACCTCAACAGCATCACCGCCGGACTGTTCGATGTGTTCCAGGACACCTGGCGCGGCAAGCCGCTCATCATGACCGGCCCCAAAGGCATGGGAGACCGTCTGCAATCGACGTTTGCCCCGACGAAGGACGTCCTCAACTTCTTCTCCGACGTCCTCGACTTCCCGTACCCCTGGCCGAAATACGCCCAGACCGTGGTGTACGAACACCAGGGCTATGCGGAGGAAGACGTCAGCGCGACCCAATATCCCATCTACTGGCGGCAAGACGGCGAGTTCATGTCCAACGATCGAGAGGGGATGAACCCAACCGAGTGGGTCATCGCCCACGAGACCGCGCACCAATGGTTCGGAGACACCGTGACGTGCAAAGACTGGAGCGACATCTGGCTCAACGAGGGCATGGCGACCTTCATGGAAATGGTGTACATGCGCCAAAAGCGCGGGTCTTTGGATGCGCTCAGAGAGTACGAGGCGTACAGCCAGCGCTACTTTGACCATAGCCGCACCGATTTTCGCCCGGTGGCCACCAACTTCTACTCAGACTCGCTCGGAATAGGCGGCTGGACCACCTACATGAAGGGTGGCACCGTGCTTGACTCGCTGCGCAGGCAGATTGGCGACGACGTGTTCTACCACGGCCTCCACCAATACCTAGTCCACCACCAGTTCGGAAATGTCGAATCCAACGACCTCTGCGAGGAGATGAGCGAGGCCAGCGGCCTAAACCTCCACCCCTGGTTCGACCAGTGGATCTACAAACCCGGCCATCCCGTAATCGACTGGAGTTGGTCCTACGACTCCGCACGTAAGGTGGCGGTGGTCCACGTTCGCCAAACTCAAGACACCTTACGGAACGCGCCGATCTTTGACGTCCCGACCCACATCGCGCTGGTCGACGACCAAGCCCTGCGACGATCCCCGATTCACCTCAACGCCGCCGACCAGACGTTCGAGATTGCCGCGCCTTCGGCCCCGAAGACCATCATCTTCGACCCCGACCACGAGTTCCTGCGAGAACTGCCCAAGCAGCCCTGGGCGGTTGAGGAATTGCCTTCGGTGTTCCTCTGGGCGCCGAATCCAACCGACATGGAAACCGCGATGAATCGCCTGCTCGATGGCACCCCGACCGACGAAACCCTCCAGATGATCGTGCGAAGGCTGCGCCAAGACACTCAACTCTTCCCGGCAATCCGAGACACATCGCGACTCACCAAGCTCGATCGCAACATCCTGCACGACTTCTTCGTCGCCGAAACCACCCATCCGAACTACGATCGACGGGCCAATGCCGCCACCGGCCTGTCGCGCCTGTCACCAGGTACCCCAGAGCGCCAGCGGCTTCACCAACTACTAAGCGACGACCAGCCGTACGATGTCGTCGCCGCCGCTCTTCGAGGCTTGGCTCCGCTGGATTTCGCCTCGATCCGCGACTTCGCGGTAACTCAAGCCGCAAAAGCAACGTTCCCCGCCCTCCGCCGAGCCGCGCTCGAAGTGCTGGCCGATCACCAAGAGCCCGGTTGGGATGCCGCAATTCTTGAAACCGCAACCGAACACCACCGACCGATCATCCGCGAAGTCGGTTTGCGTGCCCTTGCCCGCCTCCCCCAAACAGACGCTCGAATCGTGTCTTCTCTAAAGAGTGGAATAGCAAGCCGCGATTCGAGAATCGTCTCGGTTTCTATTGATATGGTGGGGCGGTTGAAAGTGAAGGCGTTGGTGCCCGATTTGCAGACCATGAAGGCTCAGGGGCAGCACGCGGCTGAGGTGGATGCCGCCCTGAAAGCCATCGCGTCGTAAGCCCCAACTATTGTAAGTGTGCTTATTATAAGAACACTTATGAAAACGCCTAAAATATCATAAGTGTGCTTATGATATTTGGCAACCGGTCGTCGCCGACTGTACGATAACTTCATGATCACGCCGTCGCAAAAGAAGACTTTCGAAGACCAAGGATTCGTCATCCTTCCGGGTCTCTTCAACGCCCACGAAGTGGCCGAATTGCGCGACCATTTCATGGAGCTCCGCAAGGAGCCGCGCCCCGGCGATTTCAACGGGGTGGACCCGGCAAGCGACGATCCGCTGATCAAGTACCCGCGCATGATCCACATGCATCGATGGGATGAGCGCAGCCTCCAATGGCTCATTGATGCGCGGCTTCGAGATGCGATGAAGGCACTGCTTGGCGAGGAGCCGTTTGCGGTTCAAACGATGCTGTACTACAAGCCCGCCGGTGCCCGTGGGCAAGCGCTTCATCAGGATCAGTTCTATCTGAGAGCCCAACCGGGAACTTGCATCGCGGCCTGGATGGCGCTTGATGATTGCGACGAGGAAAACGGGTGCATGCAGTTGGTGCCGGGAACCCACGAACTCCCGGTGCTCTGCACGGTGCCTGCAGATACCAAAACTAGCTTCACCGATGTGACAGTGCCACTGCCCGAGGGGATGTCACCCGTTCCCGCTCGGATGGATGCGGGAGATGTGCTGTTCTTCAGCGGGTCGGTGATCCACGGCAGCTTCCCCAACACGAGTCAGGATCGGTTTCGACGATCACTTATTGGACACTACGTAACTGGAAATGCGACCCAGGTTGCCAACTACTTTCATCCCGCGTTGCGCATGGATGGCACCGTCGTTGAACTCGAAACGAGTGAAGGTGGGGGCGCTTGCGGGGCTTGGGTGAGTGTCGATGGAAAGCCCTCTATTGAGATGCGCGAGCCCTCGGACGCTGATCTTTTGGTTGCGCACGAGTAACCTTTAGGTATGGCATCGTCCCCGGCGCTCGAGACCGCGATCCGCTATTTGCAAGACGAGGTTCGGCCCAAAGCGCAACTCATCGACCGAGATCCGGAGGCACTTCGAATCGCTCTCCAAGGTCTTTGTGACCTCGATTTGATGGCGCTGAAGCGGCCCACCGAGTTCGGCGGTCCGGAAATGGAAGAAGAAGAATTCCGTCACTTCCAACAAGAATGCTCGCGTGTTTCTGGCTCATTGGCGTTCTTGCAGACTCAGCACCAGAGCGCGGTGTCGCTGATCGCTCGGTCTACCAATGACGTTCTGAAGCAGGACTACCTCCCGAAGATGGGGAACGGTGAGCGGTTGGTAGGCATCGGCTTCAGCCAGCTTCGCCGCCCCGGTCCGCCGATCATGAAGGCGGAGCCGGTGGAGGGCGGGTACTTGCTCACCGGTCACGTGCCTTGGATCACGGGATGGAGCTACTACGGCGAGTTCCTGATTGGGGCGGCATTGCCCGATGGGCAGTCGGTGTTCGGGGTGGTTCCGCTGGTTACGGGCGAGGGTGTTGTGATCTCGGCTCCGATGTGCTTGGCGGCGATGGATACGGCGATGACGGTCTCGGCGGAGTTTTCGAGCTTCCTGCTTGCGGATTCAAAGGTCGCATTTATCCGCGAACCGGGCTGGGTTCAGAACAACGACCAGATCAACATTGCTTTGCAAGGTCACTTTGCGCTGGGCTGTGCGCAGGCGGGGTTGGACATTCTGCTCATGAACGCGGAGAAGAAGAAGCTTCCGTTTTTGCAAGGGGCTTACGACAAGCTCGCCGCGGAGTTGGCTCGGTGCCAAGAGATCACGGATAAGGCGCAGCTGATCGTCGGGGAAGAGACCACCGCCGAGCGGCTGAAGATTCGGGCCTGGGCGATCGACCTCGCCGCTCGGTGCGCCCATGCGGGGGTGACCTCTTCGAGTGGCGCCGCGAACTCGATCGACCACCCTGCGCAGCGGGTGTACCGCGAGGCGATGGTGTACACGGTGAGCGCGCAGACCGGGCCGATCATGGAGGCGACGCTGGATCGGTTGGTGGGGCGGGGCGAAGGATAGGCCGAGCATTGAACGTCAAGGTCGACCCGTGAATTCTCCTCCATTGGCGAGGGTCAGGGCATGGTTCTGGGATGCTTTCGGTGAGCGAAACCACCCTCTCCCCCACGGTTCCCCCTTGGAGAGTGTCGGATTGTAAAAAGAGGCGGCCCAACTGTAGCGTCGGCGCCCCCGCCGATGATCTGCCGGGCTGCGGTGAATTCCAAGGTTTGAACCTGTGACAAACCTCTTCCGGATCGTCGGCGGGGACGCCAACGCCACATCTAGAGCGTCCTCTTTTGCAATCCGACACTCTCCTTGGGAAAAGGGGAACCATCTCCGGACCGGGTGTAATCTCTTCACAATGCCAACGGCTCCCCGAATCACCGGTACGTTTCTTGACGAGATCACGCATGACATTCCTTCCCAGAACTGGGGGGAGGGGGAGTGGCGGCGGGAGTTTGGGCTTTATCAGACGATTGGGATCGATACGGTCATCATCATTCGGGCGGGGTACCAGAACAAGTGCATTTTCCCGGCGAAGTCGATCCCCAACCTCTTGCCGGTGTATGAAGATCTTGGTGAGATTCTGTTCTCATTGGCGGATGAGTTCAACCTGAATCTGTTTTTCGGCACCTACGATTCGGGTTACCACTGGATGCGGGGGGCTTGGTGGAATGAGGTGGAAGTGAACAAGGCGTTTATCGAAGAAGCGACCGAGCGCTACGGCCACCACAAGTCTTTTAAGGGGTGGTACATGTGCCACGAAACGAGCCGGAATAGCGCGAATATTATCGAGCTGTTCAATCACATTGGGGCGGCTTGCAAGCAGGCGAAGGATCTTCCCGTATTGATCTCGCCCTTCCCTCAGGGGGCGAAGCAGTTTAGCGGGGGGAGCGTTATGTCGCTCGACGATTCGTTCGAACACTGGGAGCGGATCTTTGATGAGACGAAAGGGGCGTTCGATATCTGCGCATTCCAGGACGGGCAGATTCATTACCAAGAGCTACCGCGCTTCGTGGAGGGCATCGGCGAGCTAGGAAAGAAGCATGGGGTGACGGTTTGGTCGAACCTGGAGACGTTCGACCGCGACATGCCGATTAAGTTTCCGCCGGCTGATTGGCGCTATCTCAGGTTCAAACTCGAAGCGGCGGCGGCAGTGGCGGAGAAAATTATCACCTTCGAGTTTCCCCACTTCATGTCGCCCAACTCTTGTTATCCGGCCGCGCACAACCTTTTCGAGCGATACCGAGAATTTGCCGGCTTGTAGATTCGTTTCCCCTTACAATAAGGGCAACTGAATCTTCCAATCGGGAAGATGTTAAGTGCCTAGTGCAAGGAGGTTTCTCATGACGTTCGTTAGAGCAGGAATCGGCATCGTGGCGGGGGTGGCGGTATTGGCGATTGCCGGCTCCACGCTCGTTTCGCGAAGCTACGCCCAAAGCGCCCAATCCAAAGTGGGCTACATCAATCAGAGTTTTCAGGACACGGATATCCGGGACGCGATCAAGGAAGTTTGCGAGGCGGCCAACGTCTCCTACACGATCTCGCCGGAAGTGAGCGGATCGATTACCGCCGGACTCTCGAATCAGACCTTTGAAGGTGCGCTCACTTCGCTCATTCGAAACAGCAACGTGACTTACCTTTTGAAGGGCGGGGTTTACGACTTCATGCCGCGGGTGACGACTCACATACTCACCACGGCTCCGAGAGCCCAGCAGCCGCCCCAGGGCTTTCCCCCTCAAGCTGGCCCTCGTGGGTTTGGCGGAGGTCAGGGCGGAGGGTTCCAGTTCGGTGGTCGGCCGGTGGAGTCGATGGTCACGGACGGTAGCTTCCTGTTCGTCGCGCAGGGCGACATGATCTTCAAGATCGATAAGGGCTCGATGAAGGTCGTCGGCCAAGTCAGCCTGCCTCGGCCGCCCGGCGGTGGGTTTGGCGGCGGTGGTGGTAGTAGCCTCGGCGGTGGCGGCGGCGAGTAGTCAACTAACCCTTGAGCTGGCAACTCAGTTCGCTCGCTCAACCCTAGGGCATGTGGATCGTGAGTATCCACATGCCGTTCAGCATGTGTTGAAGGGGCCGGAGGACCTCACACCTTCGGCCCTGCATCCGATCTTTCATGGCAGCTTTGATTGGCACAGCTGCGTTCACGCCTGGTGGCAGGTCCTTCGCCTGGCTCGGCTATTCCCCGAATTGGCACCCGAGGTTTACGCCAAGGCCGATTGGGCGCTCATTCCCTCCAAGGCGGCCGGAGAGCTTGCTTACCTGCAGGGGCAGCCGTCGTTCGAGCGGCCGTACGGCTGGGGCTGGCTCCTTGCGCTGCATCACGAGGCGTCGAGGCACGAGGGTTCTTGGGCAGATGCGCTGCAGCCGATCGCGTCTCTTCTCGCCTCGCGGTTCGTTTCCTATCTGCCTCGATTGACCTACCCGGTGCGCGCGGGCACCCACGCTAACACGGCGTTCGCTCTGGTTCTCGCGCTCGAGTGGGCGGAGTTGCGCGATCCTGAGTTGTCGGGGGTAATCAGGGAGTGGGCAGTGAGCCGGTTTGGTGGCGACCATGCTGCTCCTTGGCTGGAGCCGAGTGGCGAGGATTTTCTCTCGCCGACGCTTACCGAGGCCCTTTTGATGAGCCGGGTGCTGTCGGCGGGGGAATTTCGAGCTTGGTTTGATCGGTATCTGCCGTCACTTCCGTTGAGTCTGTTGGAGCCAGTTTCGGTGTCGGACCGGTCTGACGGCCGGATTGGCCATCTGGACGGACTGAACCTTAGTCGGGCTTGGTGTTGGAAGGGGATTGGTGCCGATGTCGACACGGATGTGCTCATCCAAGCGGCGTTGCCTCATCTGACGGATGGGTACATGGGCGAACATTGGTTGGCGACGTATGCGCTTTTGGCGTTGAGTGAATGAGATCCCGAGTTGCGGGTGTTAGAGTCTATTGCCCTTGGTTCAACTGCAAGCTGTCGAGAGCGAGGGGCTATGAGCCTTCAGCATTCCTTTCCCGCGGAAGTGACTTGGACTTCGTAGTTAAGTTGCTGCCTCCCCTCCCCAACGGTTCCCCTCGCTACGCGAAGGGCACCATCTCCGGAACTCTAGAGAGTTCCGTTTTGAACTCGAAGGGGTGGGTAGGACAAGAGGCGTTCAGAAATCGACAGCAAGACCTACTGAACCAGCGAGATTCTAAAGATTTCGTCCTTCGGCGGGTGTCCGCTGATCTGGGTCTGCAGACTGAGGACCATTCGGACGGGCTTGAAGCCTTCGGTGAACCGGTATTTGACCTGGATGCGCTTCATGGTGGCGGGCTGAATGTCGTAGGAGTAGTAGTCGTCGCTGACGATGTTGCCTTCTATCGAGTTGCCGTCGGCATCGTAAAGTGTGTACTTGGTGTTCTGGAATCCGAAGTTGTAGCCCTTTTTCGTCGGTTCGGCGTTTCGGACTTCCAGGCTGATGACTTTTCGGTCATTCAGGTCCTCGAAGCTCGTTCCCAACATCACTCGGGTGCGGCCGTTGAAGAGCCAGGAGCCGGTCTTGCCCTCCGCTCCGGTTGCTTGGAATTGACCGCCATTTGCGTCAATCGTGGCGACGGTTGAGCCGGGTTTGTATGTGTAACTCTTGCCAAGAGCTTTGGCGATAGAGTCGGCGGGGACGAACAGGCGTCCGTTGATGAGGGTGCCTTCGGTCGTGACGACTTGACCGTCAAGGGTGAGCTTATATGTGGGGGCAAAAGTGGCAAACGCGAGGGCGAAAGGGCCTGCGATGAGGGCGGCGACAGTCAGTTTCTTCATGAATCTCTCCATAAGACTTGTCGGTAATCGGGCCCGCGTTGACCAGTCGTTGAATCTGCAATTTCAAGATTGGGGCGCTTTCTTGAACTGATCGAGCACCAGAGTGTGTAGACTGGTCCTAACAGGGAAACTTGACCCGGACATACGCGTGTCTAAGCTGTGGGCCAACTGATGCCTGCGCAAGGAAGATTTTATGTCAACTCTCAATGTCACCCCCCGAATCGAAGGCGGCGCAAAAGCCAAACAACTCCGTAAGGAGGGTTCGGTCCCGATCTCGCTGATCGGCCGCGATCACAAGCCCCTCTTGGCTTCCGCATCGCTCGTTGACGTTCGCAAAGCGCTCTCTCACCCGGATAGTCACGGACGTGTGAACGTTCAGATCGGCGGAGAAAAGGCCACCAAGGCGGTCGTTAAGAATGTTGAGCACGATGCAATCAAGCATCTGATCTTGGCGGTGACCCTCCAGGTAGTTGCCGAAGACGACATGATCAAGGCCGATGTGCCGATCACGATGCACGGTACGCCGGCCATTTTGGACTCGGTCAGCAACGCGATGCTCTCTCAGGCCGCAGACCACATCAAGGTTCGAGGCAAGGTTTCGGCGCTGCCAGACCATATCGAGGTCGATGTTACGAACATCGAGATCGGCGGGAATATTTCGGCCGGAGATATCAAGTTGCCCGATGGCGTCGAGCTTTTGAGCGCTCCCGACACCACGCTGTTCGTGTTGAACATGCTGCGAGTCGCGGCGGAATCGACGGATACGGCGGCTGAAGTCGCTCCGGCCGCCGCGCCAGCGGAGTAAGCAAGCGCCGAGTTTTCGGCGAGCGAACCCCCACCCTGCCCTCCCCCTCCGGCGCACAAACATCGCCGCATGGGGAGGCTTATTTCAGCCTTCGATGACGATCTTGGTGAAGTCGCCCGCCTTTAGGAGCTGGACGGATGCGGCCTGCAATAGGGTTAGTCGCGCGGTGCGGGTGGCTTCGTCTTCGACCATCACCATCGTCGAGTTGAAGAACTCGTTGATGGGGGCGCTAAGCGTCCGAAGGTGGTTGGCGACGGCCTGCGCGTCTTCCGCCTCAACCGCGGTGTCGAGCGGGGCGTCCGTGCTCTTCAGTGCTTCGAGGAGGGTTGCCCCTTCAGAAGAGTCCAGGCTGCCCGCATCCACCGCTTGAAGGGCATGAACCGAAACGAAATGCACGCCTTTCTTCTCGGCTGCGGCCACGATGTTGAGGGGTCGGGTCGCGGTTTGCACGAACGCAACATCTGCCGCGAGGATGCTCAGGGAATTCACGTGCAGGCGCACCCTTCGAGGCGAGGTGGCATCCGCGAGCAGCGATCCTTCGAGGATGTCGTGCCGCGCATCGGGGAGCATCGCGGAGTAGCGCGAAGCAAAAACGGTACTCAGCGCGTTCTGAGCCTTGTCTTTGTCAAGCGCGACCCCCTGCTCGACGTAGAGGTCCAGCGCGATGTCGAGGAGGGAGCGATAGGAAGGCATCGCCTCTTTCCAATCCCATGCGGCTTCAATGAGAATCGTGGTTGCACGACGGAGGCCGAAGGGGTCGGAGGAGCCGCTGGGCTCGAGGCCTTGGCCGAGATAGCCAGCCAGCTTGTCGAGTTGGTCGGCGATCGTGACTCTCACGGCGGTTCGCGCGCCGGGACAGTCGGGAGAAGGATTCTTGCTCAGATCGTAGTGGCTCGCCATCGCCGAGCAGACCGGTTCGGGCCATCCCTCTTTCTTCGCGTATTCGCCGCCCACGATTCCTTGCAGGGAGGCGAGCTCGCTGACCAAGCCGGTGCTGAGGTCGGCCTTCGCGAAGAGGCCCGCTTTGCGGGCGTATTCCGCTTCCTCGGCATCGGCTCCAGTCTTCTCCGCAACCTTTTCGGCGAGGGCCGCTAGGCGATCCGCTCGCTGTCTGACGGAGCCCAGTTTCTCTTGGAAAAGGATGCCGCTCGTTTTCTCAAGGAAGTACTCCAGCGAGTGCTTTTGGTCGTCGGAATAGAAGAACTGGGCGTCGTTAAAGCGGGCGTTGAGCACCCACTCGCAGCCTTTTCGCACCGAGTCGTCTTCGCCCGAGTTGCGGATGAAAACGAATCGGTTCGTCAACTCACCGGCTTGATCGCGGATGGGAAACATCTTTTCGTGCTTCGCCATCGCGGTGATGAGCACGGGCTGGGGGAGGTTTTGGAAGCTCTCTTTGAAGTGGCCCTGGATCGCGGTGGGCCACTCGGTGAGGAAGACGTTCTCTTCGATGAGGGCTTCCGCCATTTGCGGTTCGCCTTCGGCCACTGACTTAGCGCCGTCGACGATTTGTTTGCGCCGGACTTCGGGGTCGGGCTCGACTTTGCGCTCTCGCAGGCCTTTGATGAGGGCGTCGAGCGAAGTTGCGACGAAGGACTCGGGCGCGTAAAAGCGGTGCCCGCGGCTCACCGATGCGGCGGCCACTCCTTCGATCTCAAACGGTACGGTGACGCCACCTAGGGAGGCGAGAATCCACCGGATGGGTCGGGCGAATCGCATGCGCGATGCGCCCCAGCGCATCGTCTTGTCGAACGCGAGTCCGCGAATCGCCTTCGGGAGGATCTCCTGTAGCAACTCGGAGGTCGGTTTGCCTTCGATCGTTCTGGTGAACCAGACGTATTGGTCGTCTTTCCGCAAAGCCGAAGGCTCGATCCCCTGGCTTCGGCAGAAGCCGAGGAGGGCGGGGGTTGGGTTTCCGTCTTCGCCGTAGGCCGCCTTAAGGGCGGGGCCGCGTTGGTCTTTGGTGACGTCTTCTTGTCGGTCTTTCAGGTCGGGGAAGGAGACGATGAGGCGACGAGGGGTTCCGAAGACGGTGCCCGGGCTGACGAGAATGCCCGCGTCCTCCAGGGCGGCGGTAAGGCTCGCGAGCAAATCCGTGTACGCCTTGCGCACAAACGTAGCCGGCAGCTCCTCGCAACCAACCTCAAGAAGCAACTCGGACATGTGGGTAAGGATACCGGCTACCTTCGGTTGCCGACCAATGGCGCATTGCCTCATATGAATACCGACCGAGCTTAGGGTTGTTGCCTCAAAACTAAAACCGACCGAAGCACTCTTGCTTTATGGCCGGAAATCGGAGGCATACAATGAGTTCAAAGTCAATCGGCGAGCTAGCCCGGTCTCG
>JBBQFM010000070.1:0-12381 GCA_038321975.1 Fimbriimonadales bacterium
GGCTCGTCGCATCCTGGGGCTGTACACGGTCCCAAGGGTTCCGGAGTTCACGGATTAAAGCGGCACGCGAGCTGGGTTCAGAACGGCGTGAGCCAGTTCGGTCCCTATCCACTGCGCACGTAGGAAATTTGAGAGGAGTCGCTCTTAGTACGAGAGGACCGGAGCGAACCGACCTCCGGTGTACCAGTTGTTCCGCCAGGAGCATACGCTGGGTAGCCACGTCGGGTCGTGATAAGCGCTGAAAGCATCTAAGCGCCAAGCACACCTCAAGATTAGATTTCCCATCTAACGAGTAAGGCCCCCGGAAGACTACCGGGTTGATAGGTCGCAGCTGTGAGTGCAGTAATGCATTAAGGTAAGCGATACTAATTGGCCGAGGGCTTGAAACTCTAAGCTTTATCGAGAGTTCGGTGCGCTTCTATTCAATCATGTGCAACTTTCAAAGCGTTTTTAACGCTGCACAGTTTCCGGGTGACCATGGCGAGGAGGTCACACCCGTTCCCATCCCGAACACGGCAGTTAAGCTCCTCAGCGTCGGAAGTAGTTGGTCCGCAGGGTCCCGCGAGATAAGAGCGTCGCCCGGTTAAAATATTAGGAAGCCCCGCAGCAATGCGGGGCTTTTCTATTTGTCTTGCCCCTCTTGAGGGGTTACAATTGTCCCGTGATTACTTGTCCGAAGTGTGCTGCTTCGTTGCCAGACTGGGCCCAACAGTGCCAGTTCTGCCAAGCCGACGTGAAGACGGTTGCCCGTCCGGTGATGGCGGTCAAGAAGCCATCTGGTCCCTACGTACCTCAATGGGTATGGGGTGCCTACTATGGACTGTCGGTGCTGTACATCCTCGAGGGGGTCTACAACATCGTCATGGCCTTTGTGCACAGTCACGATAAATTCATGGGGGAGGAGTTGGGATTCGGGCTGTTCGGATACGTCTCCCTCATCCTCGGGGGCCTTAGCATTGCGCTTGGCCTCGGTTTGCTGTTTCAGATCCAGTCGGTCCGAAACGTCGTCAACTTCTTCTGTGGAGTCCAGATCCTCTTCGGCATTCTCGGACTTGCGGGATCAGCCATTGGGGCGGTCTTCAGCGGCCCTCTCGGGATCCTACTGATGTTCAATCAAGTCCTGCAGATCGCCGCCGCCGCATTCATGATCTACATCATCGGCGAGACCGACAAAGTCGCGCCGAATTTATAGTCTCGAAGCCGCGGGAGGGGGGCAGGGGTCACAGCCATTTGCTTTAGGGTTTTCTCTTGCGTCACGACGAACGTTTGTGAGATCCCGGACCCATCACCCCTGCCCCTCTCCCCCTGAGGGGCGAGGGGTTCTGAAGCCTAAACTAAATGACCATGAGGGGTGAGGGGTCCGGAGACCGGCTACTCCGTAAACCACTGGAACGTGATTGCGTTCCCGCTGCCCGACTCCAGCACGATCGAGTCGATCTGCCCCGCTGCGGGCACGAAGGAAGTCAGGTCCGCGAGAATCGTCTTCGACCCTGTGTTAGTCACCACCACTCGATAACCGGTGGTATTGTTCGGTGCCTTGGAGGTGTATCCGCTTACCGTCTGTGGAGTCAGACCGCTGACCGCCGGTGCTGCCGTAGCGATGTCCTGTCCAGGCAACAAAAGATACACATCCACTGCACTCTGAACCGAATCGGCGAACTCAAAAACTCTGAACCGAAAGCTACCGGCGGCCGGAGCGGTTCGATCATCGATGATCATGCCAACCACCGGAGCGCCACCTGCGATCGGGTCGTAGTCGACGACCGTGTATGCGCTTCCCGCCACCAACGAAACATCCAAGGTCGCGATGCTAGCGCCGGTCCCCGAGTTGTTCACGAAGATCGAAGGCGAGGCGGTGCTGACGTTCGCGAAGGATGAGGCATCGCCATATGCGAGGCCGGCGGCAATTTCGTTCAAGTCGGTAACCACGTCGATTGCGTTCACCGACTTGGCCAGATGAATGGCTCGCACCGGGGAAACCCCGGAGTCGGTCGCGCCGCCACAGCCTAACGCGGAAATCGCTAGACAGCCGAGAAGAAGGGATCGGTAATTGCGCATCTTGTGCCGAGTCTACCAACGTGAGCGGGCGGGAGCGCGCCCCGAAGTAGAGGCCGCTACACTATCCGACCAGTCGCCCAGCGCATCCCAAGCAGCCCGCCCGACAACGTAACCAAGAACGACCAGCACTGCCAGCACGATCAACGAAAGGCAAATCACCGCCGAAACCAGGCCGCAGACGACTACGAGCGGTAAGGGAAGTATCAGTGATGTCAACACGGCCGCCGCAGGCAATCCAAGATACTGCCACCAGTGGGGGTCCGGACGGTAGTCCACCCAGTCACAAATCTCAACGTAGTGGTCACCGACCCTCGATCGAAAGCTACTCACACGGCGTTTGACCGTGAATGTAGGGCCAAGGGTCCCTGGCCACGCAAAGTGAACAAACCTGCGGCGTCGGAAGGCGGTCGCACGTCAGAATAGAGGGTAACTCCCACCCTCGCGACGCATGTCAAAGACCTTCTGCCACATCCATAACCACACCGAATACTCCCTCCTCGACGGCGCCAATCGCATCCCCGATATGGTGAAGCGCGCCAAAGAAATGGAGATGGATTCCCTCGCCATTACCGATCACGGCGTGATGTTTGGGGTCATGGAGTTCTACTTGGAGTGCAAGAAGGCGGGCATCAAGCCCCTTCTTGGCGTGGAAGCATATGTCGCACCTCAAGGGATCCAAAACCGCAAGGTCGAAGGTGAGAAGAGCGCATATCACCTTCTCCTCCTCGCGAAGGATCTGGAAGGCTATCGAAACCTCTGCAAGCTCTCAAGCATTGCCGCGCTCGAAGGCTACTACTACAAGCCCCGTGTAGACCATGACATCCTACGTGCGCATAGTAAAGGCGTCGTCGCAACCAGCGCCTGTCTCGGCTCCGAGGTCTGCCAAGAACTGCTGAAAGGGAACTATGACCGCGCTCAGTACATCGCCGGCATGTACGACGAGATGTACGGGCATGGCAACTTCCTCATCGAGTTACAAGACCACCGCCTTCCCGAGCAGGCCGCGATCCAAGAAAACCTGATCAAGATTTCCCGCGAGCTGAAGCTCCCTCTCGTTGCCACCAACGACGCCCACTACCTCTGCAAAGCGGACGCCCAGCCGCACGACGTTCTTCTCTGCATTCAAACCGGCGCCCTCGTGGCCGACACGAGCCGGATGAAGTTTCAGACCGACGAGTTCTATCTCAAGAGCCAGCAAGAGATGGGCGAGCTCTTCAAGGAATTTCCCGAGGCCATCGAGAACACCGCAATGGTCGCCGAGATGTGCAATGTCGAGCTCGACAAGCAGAGAGCTCCGATGCCCATACCGGACATTCCCGAGGGGATGAACACCAATAGCTACCTTCGAGACCTCGCATTTGAGGGCCTGAAGAAGCGGATGAAGGATCCCGACCAGTCGGTCGAGCGGCTCGAGTATGAGCTGAGTGTCATTGACAAGACCGGATTTAGCGACTATGTACTCCTAGTTAAGGAATTCGCCCAGGCGACGAGAGAACGTGGCATCTACTTCGGCGTCCGCGGCTCCGCCGCTGGCTCCCTCGTTTCCTATTGCATCGGCATTACGGATGTGGACCCCATCGAGTACGGCCTGACATTCGAGCGATTCCTCAATCCCGAGCGAATCTCGATGCCCGACGTCGACATGGACTTCGAGGACGCTCGGCGTGACGAAATCATCAGCTACGTCACCGAGCGGTTCGGAAAAGACCGGGTTGCCCAGATCATCACCTTCGGCACCCTTGGCGCAAAGGCGGCGATCAAAGACTGCGGCCGAGTGCAGGGCTACACCCCCCAAGAGACCGACCGACTTACCAAGTGCATCCCCACCCTCCCGGGTTGGTCACTCGACCGCGCCTTCAAAGAACTTCCCGAATTCAGGCAGATCCTCGAAGGCGACCCGCGAATGCGGCGTCTCTACGACGACGCCAAGACGGTCGAGGGAATGGCCCGAAACTCGGGCGTCCACGCGGCCGGCGTCGTCATCTCGAAGGAGCCGTTGGTCGACTACATCCCGCTTTACCGAGGTAACGACGGGCAGGCGATCACCGCCTTTGAGATGGGCATCCTCGAGAAGATCGGGATGCTCAAGATGGACTTCCTGGGTCTGTCCAACCTCACTGTCCTCGCCCGAGCGGTCGAGAACATTAAGAAGACCCGCGGGATCGATATTGATGTTCAAGCCTTCCCGGACGAGGACCCCAAAGCCTACGAGATGCTCAGCCGGGGCGAGACCACCGGCGTGTTCCAGCTAGAAGGCGGAGGCATGACCCGCTGGGTCCAGCAGCTCAAACCGAACAACATCCGCGAGCTCGCGGCAATGATTGCGCTCTATCGGCCCGGCCCGATGGAGCACATTCCTCGATTTATCGACACAAAATTCGGACGCCTCAAACCTCAATTCCTTCACGAGAACATCACCCCAATTCTTGAAGAAACCTACGGCGTCATCGTCTACCAAGACCAGGTCATGCAGGTTGTGCAAGCCCTGGCTGGATTCAGCCTTGGCAAAGCGGACGTCCTCCGCCGAGCGATGGGGAAAAAGGACGCGGGTGCGATGGCCTCCATGAAGGAGGAATTCAGCGCGGGTGCAACCGAAAGGGGCGTTTCCATCGAGGCATCCGACAAAGTTTGGGAGCTCTTGCTTCCGTTCGCCGGATACGCATTCAACAAGGCTCACGCGGTTTGCTACGCAATCCTCAGTTACCAAACCGCGTACCTGAAGGCGCACTATCCGGTCGAGTACATGGCCGGCCTGCTTAGCGTCTACCTCTCGAAGGAAGACCGAGTCACCGCCTGTATCGAGGAGTGTCGAAGGCAAAAGATCTCCGTCCTCCCCCCCGACATCAACTTCTCCTTCGGAGACTTCTCGATCGAGGGCGACGGCGCAAACGGCTCGCGCGGTGCCGAGAAGACGAAGTCGCAGCGAAAGGACGCCCCAAACACCGCCATCCGCTTCGGGCTCGCCGCCATCAAGGGCGTGGGCGAAGGACTTGTAGAAGGCATCATCGCCGAGCGAACCGAGAACGGGTCATTCTCCCACCTTTTCGAATTTGTCGACCGCACCAAGCCCGCGGGCATGAACCGCACCGCACTCGATGCATTGGTGAGGGCAGGAGCACTCGACTGCATCGATACCAATCGACGGAAGCTTCTGGGCTACCTAGAAGCCGCCCTCTCTTACGCAGACATCCAGAACCGCTCGAGACTGGCAGGCCAGGACAGTTTGTTCGGAGAGGGAAGTGAGCCAGAGGCAATGTCCTTGCCGGCCCTCCAAGAGTGCGATCCGCCATCAAGAAACGAGAACCTCTCGATGGAGAAGGAAGTGATGGGGATCTACGTCTCCGATCACCCACTCCGTGGGCACGAGCGAGTGCTAAGTCAGAGCTCGTCTCACTCGGCCGCCAGCATCGAGGAGCTGGAGGAAAACACCTTCGTCAAGCTCGCCGGCGTCATCGCCAAGCTGCGAACGATTATCACCAAGAGCGAAGGGAAGAAGATGGCGACCCTCACGATTGAGGACTTCAGCGGCCAAGCCAACGTCACCGTGTTCCCCGGAGCCTACGACAAGCTCCGCGACTACCTGGTCAAGGACACCGTCGTGATGGCGACGGGATACGTGATGCACCGCGAAATGCGGGGCGAAAAGTCGATCGAGATCCGGCTGGAGGACATCAAGCCGCTCGACACCGGATTGTTTCCCGACTTAGCGGGCTCTGCGGTCGTGGGAACGGTGACCCTCAAAATTTGGAAATCGATGCCCGATCAGATGCGCAAGCTAAGGCAGATTGTCGAGGAGCACCCGGGCGACTTCGATTGCTTCTTGGAAGTTATGCATGACGATTCGACCGGTCCCTTCGCGATCAATTGGACGGTGAATCCGAGCGAAAGCTTCCGCGCGGCCGTCAAAGAGCTGAGGATTCGAACCGAGCTCGACGTAATTCACTCTAATGGCGAGGAACTGTCGGCATCTCGCCAGGTCAATCCGCCGGATGCCGCTTAACAACCTCATGAAAAGAATTCTCGTAGCTTGCTCCCTTCTCGCATTTGCATCCTTTGCCGACGCCCAATCCGCAGATCCGTTCGACGTTCACGTCGCCGATCTCATCCTGCTGCAAGCGAAGTCGGTGCAGACGGATATGGGGGTTTCTAAGCCTCAAGAGGATCGCATGAATCAGTTTGCCTCCCTCCACCGAGACAAGCTGATCGCCTACGACAAAGAGTTGCGCGCCAAGAAGCAGCGGCCAGACCAGAGGGTCCTGATCGAATACCTGGGTGAACTCAAAAAAAACGTATTCTCCCAACTCTCGCCCGGCCAAATCAAGCGGCTTCGTGAGATCACGTTGCAGCGCGTCGGCTGGCCATCGCTAACCGATTTGCAGGTTGCGACCCGCGTTGGGATGACCACCGGTCAGCTCGACGCCTACCGAAACACCTTTAAGCAAGAGGCAATCAAGATTGAGACGGTCAAGAACAAAGCCCTGAAAGCCGCCCTTAAGAAGTATCAGAATGTGAAGGCCAAGGACAAAGCGGAGGCCGAAAGGATCAATAAGGAAGCGCAGATCGATGTTGCGAAGGCCGAGAGAAAAGCGCTGCCCGGGTTGATTCAGATGGAGCGCGATCGCGACAAGAAGCTGATCGGCCTCCTCAACTCCAGGCAAGTATCGAACTTCGCCGCCCTCAAGGGTAAAAAGTTTGATCCGCGAGTGAAATAGGCAACTCTCTGGCCGCGAATACGCGTCTTCCTAATACATATGAGGGGTTTCATGTTGCGTTCTCTTCTGGTCGCTGCTGCCAGCGCGGCCTTGCTCTCCGCCAGTTTCGCCGGTGTCGGTGAAAAACCGCACCTAACGGTGGCCCTGTCGAGCGCGTTCCTTGCCGGGGACAACCAGGTCAAGCCGGAGATCAAGCTCACCAAGGATCAGGATGATAAGTTCACCGCGATCATGGACGGTTACATGACCAAGCAGCAAGCCCTCTCCAAGCCGGGCACCGCAGAAGAGAAGTTCGAAGAGCTCAACGTGGTGACCGCCCAAGAGATCATGGCGATCCTCGAGCCCACCCAAAAGAGTCGCCTCTTGGAGATCCACCTGCAGAAGAGCGGCGTGATCGTACTCCCGGATTCCGAGATCGCCAAGGCGATCGGGCTCGAAGCCGGTCAGGTCAAGACCATCTCGGGTCTCGTCACCGAAATGACCAAGAAGGAAGAGGACTTCGAAGAAGAACTCTCCAACGCACTTATGACGATCCCCAACGACACAACCGTCTCTCAAGAGGCGCTTGAGAAGAAGCGAATGGCAGTGGTAAAGCAGATTGAGCCCAAGCGGATCGCGCTCGAAGCCCAGAAGAAGGAGTACGAGACCAAGATTTACGCCGTCATGACCACTCCTCAGTTCTCCAAGTGGAAGGAAATGCAGGGCGCCAAGTTCGAGCCGAACAAGAAATCTGGAGGTTAGAGGAGTGATGAATGATGAGTGAGGAGTGATGAATCCGGACCGCTCATCACTCATCATTCATCACTCATCATTTCCCCCCACCTTAAACCGGCCAAAATAGGTGTGAATGAACACCCTTCGCGACCGGTTCGCATGGCTTAAGGCGCGTAACGAGAAAGCACTTGTCCTTTTTGTAACCGCGGGGGACCCGTCGCTGGACGAATTGCCCGCCATCCTGGAAGCGCTCGCTGAAGCGGGGGCCGACGTCCTCGAAGTGGGTATCCCTTTCAGCGATCCCTTCGGCGAAGGTCCGACAATCCAGGCAAGCAGCCAGCGAGCGCTAGATCGTGGGGTGAGTCCGCGTTCCATATTGGATGCGATCTCGAAGACCAAGCTGGATATCCCGATCGTCACGATGGGTTACTACAATCCTGTGCTGCGCACTGGGCTCGAGACGTTTGCCAAGGCGAGCGCCGAAGCGGGCGTCGCGGGGACGATCATCAGCGACCTCGTCCCCGACGAAGCGGAAGCCTGGGGCAAAGCGAGTGGAGCCGCAGGACTGGACACGATCTTCCTCGTCGCGCCTACCAGCACCGAAAAGCGGATCGAAGAGGTATGCCACAGAACGACCGGATTCGTATATGCGGTCTCACGAACGGGAGTCACCGGTGCGGAAAATCAGGTTCCAGCGGACGTGCAGGGCCTGGTTAACCGAATAAAGCAACAGACCGATTGCCCCGTATGTGTGGGTTTCGGAGTCTCCAAACCCGAGCATGTGCGGATGGTCTGCGAGGTCGCCGACGGCGCGGTTGTGGGCAGTTGGCTTGTGGATCTCCTTGCCCGCGAATGGGATGAGGGGAAGGGAAGGGACAAGGTGATCGGTCTCGTCCGCGAACTCAAAGTCGCGACCCGCGCATGATCCTCCTCACCCCTGGTCCGTGCATGACCAGCGACACGGTCCGTGCCGCGGGGGCAATGCCGGACCTGAATCACCGAGACCCCGAATTTCTCGAACTCGTTCGGGAAGTAAGAAGCCGGCTTCTTGGTGTCTATCCGGACTCAAACTGGGTGCCGTATTTGCTTGGTGGGTCGGGGACGGCGGCGGTGGAAGCGATGGTAACGTCGTGCGTTTCACGCGGGCCGGTTTTGGTGATTGACAATGGCTACTACAGCGCTCGGATTGCCGACATTTTGGCCGTGCATAGAATTCCGTACGAGGTATTTGTCGTCCCCTGGGAAGACCCCATCCCTTTTGACACGCTCGCCAATCAACTGACTAAGGGCTTTGAAGCCCTTATCTGCACGCATCACGAAACCACCCTGGGCCGCCTCAATGACGTCGCGGCGATCGCCAAGCTTTGCCGCTTGGCGGGCACTCGATATTTGGTAGACGCGATGAGTTCCTTCGGAGCCGACCTAGCAGACTGGCAAAACGTCGACGCCATCGCCTCATCGGCGAATAAGTGCCTGCATGGAATTCCCGGGGTCGCCTTCGTTCTCGTCAGGCCGAAGCTTGCCGAAGACATGAAAGTCTATCCGAGACGGAGTTACTACTTGAGTCTGCCGATGTACGAGGGCGAGTCGCCCCCGCTAACCCCTCCCGTTCCTGCCCTCGCCGCGTTCCGACAGGCGTTGCGCGAGTTTAGCGATCAGGGGGGAATTGAGGCACGCCACGCTCGTTACTTTCGGCAAATCAGCCGTCTCAGAAACGAACTAAGAGCAAGAGGAATCACTCCGTTGGTCGAGAGCTCAGAAGCTTCCTGCACTCTCGTCGCCGCCAACCTCCCCAGAGACTGGTCCTTCAAAGAATTCTATGAAGCCAACCACGATGCGGGCTTCGTACTCTATGAGGTTAAGGGCCCCTATCGGGACAAGGCGTTCCAAGTGAGTGTGATGGGTGAGGTTACTGACCAAAACCTTCGCGATTGGCTCTCGGCGGTCGACCAAATAGTATCGGCGACTAGCCGATGATCCAGGGGCTTGCAGCTTAGGACCACCGGCGAGTCGCCGGATTGAGTTACTTCTGACCGTCGATGGTCAACTGGTTGGTGACGGGCATGTCCTTACCGGCGATGCCTTCCGCAATCTTCTGGGCTCGATCCTTCTGATCCTGGTTCGTCACGCTGCCACGTAGGGCAACCTTGCCGTCCATCGTGTCCACATTCAAATCCCGAGTCTTCAAGTCGGTAGCCGTCAAGAGTGCCTGCTTAATCTTAAGCGTCAAAGCCGCGTTGTCGGCGGCCTTCTTGGTGTTCTCGGCCGTGTTAGCGACTGCCTGACCAGCAGCCTTGGCACCATTGGCAACCGCTTCGCCAGACTTGCTTGCGTCGGTCGAGATCGCATCGCCAGTCGCCTTGGTCGCCTCGGCGCTTTTCTCGCCTGCCGCGTCAAACTTGTCGCGGCCCTCGGGCGTGCATCCAACCATTCCAACGGCCAACAGAGTGGCGAGTGCGCCAGCTAAAATTTCTTTCTTCATTGTCAGTTCTCCCTTAGTGGGGTTTCAGCCGAAACTTCGTCCCAAAGCTGATGACCTGACAAATAAAACCCATGTTCCGGGCACAAAAAAAACGGCTGCCTCACATGGGGCAGCCGCTTAGTGTTCAGGAAACTATTTCTTGAGCAGTTCTTCGACTTCCTTGCGGAAGACGGCGAAGCTCGCCTTGTCGTACCCGATGTGGATCTTGTGGACCTTGCCTGCCTTGTCGATGACGACTGCTTCGGGAATGCCCGTCACGCCGTACTCTTCCATGTTGGCTCGCTCGCCGTAGATCACCGGCCAGGTCATATTCTGCTCGGCGATGAAGTCCTTCATCTTGCCGAACTCGGCATCCTTATCGATGCCTCGCTCCTGCTTGTAGTAACCGTAGTAAGTGGTCACTCCGTAGATTTCGAGCCCCTTGTCCTTGTAGTCGGCCAACAGCTGCCGCATGTCGGGGATCGACGCGATGCAGGGCGGACACCAGTGAGCGAAGAAGTCAAGAACGACAACCTTGCCCTTAAGGTTCTCAAGACCAGGGAAGTCGCCATAGCCGCGCTCTCGAACGATCGCGGGAGCCGCGTTGTCGAGGACGTTCAGTCGGGTGAGGGAACCGCTCGCGCTACGCCGAACATTCGACTTCTCATCGAGGCTGCCGACGAAGTCGTTGATGAGCTTGATCGCGTCCTTCTTCTTGCCCATCTCGTTGAGAAGGTCAGCCTTCTTGTCTACGAACAGGAAGTGGTAGTTCGCGTTGCTATCCTTGGCCTGGGCTTCGTAGGTCACGAGTCGCTCGGCATCCGGCTTCGGAGCCGTCGTCGGGGGGGTCTTCGCCTCATTCGCCTTCATCGTGTCCAGTCGCTTCTGGGCGGTGACCTTCGGGTCGTCGAAGGTCATCGACTTCTCGACGGCGTCAAGGGTCTGAAGGGCGGCCTTCTTGCCCTTCTTCTTCTCGACCGTGTCGATGTATTCGTACACCGTTTGCACCGCGAGGTTACTGCTCTGCATCGTGTTGGTCGGCTTGATGTCTCGCAGAGTAGATGCGAGCATGTCACCCTCTTCGAGGGCGTTGCAGCTCTGCATCATCAGCATTTGCACGTCATATCGCTCGCTGGCCGCCGAGTTCGTGGAGAGGTAGAGGTGCAGGAGGTTGCAAACGTCCTTGTGCTTCTCGGCAAGGGAGTAAACCTGGGCCCAATCGTAGGCGTCCTTCGCAGAGATCTTGGATGCGTCCGTGTCCTTGACTGCATCAAGCGCCTTCTGCTTGATCGACGCGTTCAGGGTGTTCATGTCCACCCGAGTTTTGGCTTCTCGAGCCTTAGCGAACGTATCGGTTCGAAGGGTCTGGATGTCCTTCAGAACGTCCTTCGGGCTGGATTGAGCGAAGGATGAGACCGACGCGATGGCGATGAGGCTGACTAGTAGCAACTTGCGGAATCGTTTCATAGGATTGCGTTCCCCCTAGATGAACAAGGCTCACGAAAAATACGTGCGTACGCCTGCATTATGTGCCCAAATACACGAAAGAAGCCTTTGCCAAAATGGCAAAGGCTTCATTTGTACAAGAATATTGAACGAATTTTATCGTGCGTAGAATTCGACTACTTGCTGCTCTTGGAAGAACTTGGGGAAGTCCTCTCGCTCGGGAAGAGCGATAACCTTGCCGCGCATGTTCTGCACGTCGGTTTCCATGTAAGCAGGAACTGCCGCGCCCTCGTAGTGATTGTCTCGAGCGATGCGTCGGCTGGACTCTCGATCTCGAACCTCGATCTGGTCGCCAACCTTGAGCAAGAAGCTCGCAATGTTGACCACTCGACCGTTGACGAGAATGTGGCAGTGGCTTACCATCTGTCGGGCCTGGAACGGAGTCTTGGCAAAACCAAGTCGCCAAACCGCAGTGGCAAGTCGCAACTCCAGAAGTCGCAGGAAGTTAAGGCTGGTGTTGCCCGGCATTCGCTGTGCTTTCTTAAAGGTGTTCGAGAACTGCTTCTCGAGCAAATTGTAGTAGCGTCGGATGACCTGCTTCGCCAGCAGCTGCTCGCCGTACTCGGACTGTCGTCGGTCCTTTAGGTTCGGGCCGTGCTGCCCCGCAGGGTACGCACGCTTGGAGGCCGGGCTCTTAGGCCGTCCCCAAATGTCAAAGCCGACCGTGCGGCAGATGTCAGTCTTTCTTCCTCGATAGGTCGCCATGGAAATTCTTTTCGTAGTCGGCACGAGCACAGGAGTGTCGCGCTAGCTTAGTAATATACCCCAATCTTTCAAGGGTGCGGGGTTCCCGCATTGCCTCATATGAATACCGACCGAGCTTAGGGTTGTTGCCTCAAAACTAAAACCGACCGAAGCACTCTTGCTTTATGGCCGGAAATCGGAGGCATACAATGAGTTCAAAGTCAATCGGCGAGCTAGCCCGGTCTC
>JBBQFM010000071.1:0-12172 GCA_038321975.1 Fimbriimonadales bacterium
CGTCTGGCCCGCTTGGACCTCAGCGAGGATGCGGACGACCTGCTCCTCGGTATATTTGCTTCGCTTCATTTTCAGACTCCTTGCCGATTTTAACGGCTGAGTCTGAGGTTATGAGTGGCTACCTTTTCGGGGGGCAGACCAGGGGCACTGGTCCAGCAATGGGTTGTTCGACATTCACTTAGACTTCTTGAAGACGGCGACTTCACCTACGTGCGGTCGAATCCCAGCAATGTTCTCGACCCATCCGGGCTCCAAGGAATGTTCGCTTCTGGCCTAGGATGTCCGCCCAGACTCCAGATCCAACTGAGCGATGAGATTGACTGCCTAGGATGTGCAAACTCGGCCACATCAGATGGTTTCCAGGCCCGGTCGAGACTTCTGCAAGGGTATGAAGATCACAGACTCGAAGATGAGTGATCTGTGCCTGAACGACGGACCTGGAGGTGCGATGAGGCACTGCGTGGGATCGTGTGAAATGTATCGGAACTGTGGAGCAGCTTGCGCGTCATCCGTGTTAAACGGGCATGAACAGCCGTACATCAATAGCCCAGTTGGGTCATACGACTATTGGGACACCTGCATGGACCTCTACAATAACTCAGTTGGCAAGCACCTTGCCGGCCGAAAGGGATCTTGCGAATCGCTGTGTAAGACAGCTCTCGGACACGGGAATCTTTCTTTGAATCAAGGATTCGGTTATGGCAAGGCAAAAGTGGATTGTTCGCAATGGATGAAAACACCACTCCGAAGGTAGTCGTGCCACAGAACAGTTCGACGGACAAGAGGAAGCTGCTCTTCAAGAGGACGTTAGGGGTTTGTTGCATAGCAATCGGACTCTATTCGCTATACGCCCGCGTTTTCGGCACCATCATTTACGTTTCTGTGCCAGCGTACTCGCTTGTATTTTCTTCGAGAGGTATCTGTTATCCCACTACTGTGGGCGAAGGCAGTGTCGTGTATTCTTGTTATACGACCGATCCAAATCCGACCGTCGTTTCTATCAGCGCCAAAGGAGTCGCGACCCACACGGTAGCGTCTGGGGGATCAGAGCGATACACTTCCTTCGATTAATCCTAACATTGCTTTCTCGACGCTCCAGGAGACCGTCGGGACGGTGCGTCCCCGCAACGAGTGGGTGGGGAGCTGGGGGCACAGGCGCACGGACCTCAAACATGCCGAGCAGTACGCAAGGGCGAGGCACTATTCGGGCGTTGAAGGCCGGTGAACCACCCAGGATCCGATCTGTCCAGAGAAAGGCGCGTATTCATACGCAAACGTCAGCCCCACCTTGCACGCCGTTGCCCTCTACGGCCCGGCCAAATCCGCGGAAATCGTCAAGCTACTGGTTTTGAAGGGGTGCGAGCTTTCGGCAAAAGACAGGTTCGGAAAAACGGCGGCGGACATCGCACAGGCTCGCGGAAACGATGACCTGGCACGCATGCTCCGTTCCTGACCGAACGGGAGAACGTCCGCCCATCAGGCATTAGCAGTCGTCATAACCCGCTAGACGGGCCGCGCCCCTGGTCTGCCCCCATTTGGTAGGCCATTCATAACCTCAGACTTCTGCGCATTCTAACATGAGAAGACTGGAAGCCTGGGAGGGGCGTAGCCCGAGCAGGTTTCCAATCTTGGGCGGCGACCGCTGGGGGGCGATAGCCAAGGGACGAGTGAGGCCGCTGCTGGTTGTAGTAGCGGCGATACACCGCGGCGTTCGGGCGGGTCTGCACGACATTGCCCAGACCGTCCGGAAGCAAAAGCGCGTAGGTGCCCGGAGTGGCCGTAGACCGAATCCTTCCATTTACGGTGTGGTAGCTGACTGTCGGCATTTCTTTAGCCTTCCGGTGACGGTCCTAGCCGTCTCCGTCCTCCCGTTCAGACAATCGAACCTGCGTTCGACAATTTCACTCCAATAAGCTAAGGGGACCATAAAATCTTGACGGTTCTGGTTCAACCAAATTCCTCAATTGATCTTCTCTGTAAAGCACGAAAAGCAGCCGCAACGCTCAAGGTTTTGTCGCTAGGGTCGAGTATGGTTGTCCAGTACTCACGGTAGCAGGCCCACTCCGATTCTTCACCTCGCTTTGAAGAGTCGTCCATAAGAAGCTTGAGGCATTGCGCAATGGACTTTCGCTGAAGCTCATTCAAGCATTGAATTCGCTCCTCGAAGAGCCTGTCATCGGCATAAAATGAAGGGCTTAGGAGCTGGTTGAGCGAGAAGGCAAGTTGAGAGGTTGGAAGTCCAGCTACTTGAAGAAGCAGGCCTGGCAAATAGTAGCACAGGGATGTTCCTTCAAGATAAAAGATACAGTGCGGTCGACGCTCCAGCTCCGCGACGTCAATTTTGTCCCATCGACGGCTTCTAAAGGCTCTCATGCAAGTACTAGGTTCATATGAGTCAGACTCAAAGCTCGACAAGTCTGGCAACGGAGAAAGCGGGAACACTGGGCTCAAGACCTGGATGAGAACATCCTCCGTCAAGGCCCACCCGTGGGCTTCTGCTTTGGCCATTTTTGCAACCTGGCCTCGTTCTTTCTGCGTCGCGCGAGGATCGAATTGCAATTTCCTATAGCCCTCTCCATATTCTTAATTTGTGATGGATAGGTGGACTTCCGCTGGCACTTGCTTCTAAGCCAGCTTCGACGAGCGTACAAGCTGCAATTGAGAGACCATTTGAGAGACGGGAGATGTTTAGCCTGGGCTAAAGGGGGAATAATCGGACATTTCAGGTTCCAAAAACCTGGAGCCTCCATCGAGATTCGAACTCGAGACCTCTTCTTTACCAAAGAAGTGCTCTACCCCTGAGCTATGGAGGCGGTCTGGTGGGGAGTGCAGGATTCGAACCTGCGAAGGCATTCGCCGACAGATTTACAGTCTGTTCCCATTGGCCACTCGGGCAACTCCCCGGACGAAAAAAGGTTATACCTCAATCGAACGCCACGAACAATGATCGGCATTGAAACGTCCTTGCATCAGGTGGGCACTATTGCGCTATAGTTAATAGTTTGGTCCACTTCTGCGGACCTTTGTTTTCGGGAGAATTTTGGAACGGAGATTGAAGCTTTACGCGGCCTTTTCAAGGCTGCCGGACCGAATTGGTTACGCGGGCAAAATTCTGCTCGTGGGCTTTGTCGGGTCCCAAATGCCCGTCCTTATCGCGGTTGTGTACTTGCTCACGCGACCCGACACAATGCCCGTGGGTAAGGCGGTCCTCATCTACATCGGTGCCAGCCTTCTGGGCGCCGCCCTAAGCATTTGGGCGATTTTTTCGTTGCTCGAACCCGTGCGAATGACGTCTCGTTACCTGCGCGATTTTGTCGACGATGGACGCCGAGGCGAGTTGCCAACGAACTATGGCGACCAGGTCGGGCAACTCATGCAGAATGCCCAGCGAACGGTCGAACAGCTTGATGGGATGATCCACGAGTTGGAGCAGCGGACGATCACCGACGCGCTCACTGGCGTGCACAATCGCCGCTTCTGCACCGCCCGCTTGGCCCAAGATCTTTCCCGATCCGGGCGCTCGGGCGATCCGCTCACGATCGCGTTTATGGACATTGACTACTTTAAAGAAGTTAACGACCAATACGGCCACGGAGCGGGCGACACTTGCCTTAAGCACGTAGTAAACGCCACCCGAACATGCATTCGAGAGGGCGACTGGATCGCCCGGTGGGGCGGAGACGAATTCCTGATCGTGATGTGGGGCGCCGATGCCGGGCAGGCGAGTGAAGTCTGCGACCGCGTCCGAGAAGCCCTCGCCCAGAACCCGTGCGTCATCCCTCAGGGTGAGATTCAACTGCAAGTGAGCATCGGGGTTTGCAAGGCCGACCCGAAGCAATCCGCCGACGAGCTATTCCAGCGGGTGGACACCGCCCTTCTGGCCGCGAAGCGGTCGGGTAGGAATCGGGTGGCTGTTCGGTAAGTGATGAATGGGGAGGTTTCGGGTAGTTGATCAAAATGGGCTACCTTCGAATTCTCCCCGCTCATCATTCAGCACTCATCACTCATCATTTCCCCCCGCGCTCATCGTTCATCGGTTCCTAAAACGTACAATAGAATATGCCTTCGACCCTCTTCGATAAGGTGTGGGACAGCCATATCGTTTCAGACCTGCCCGGTGGAGGCGCTCTGCTCTACATCGACCGACATTTGGTCCACGAAGTGACCTCTCCCCAAGCGTTCGATGGCCTCCGCGATCTCGGACGACCAGTACGCCGACCCGATCTCACGTTTGCCACCGTGGACCACAACGTGCCGACCGACGGTCGCCCGATCGATGAGTCGACTTTGAGCGGCAAACAGCTTGCCGCACTCGCCAAGAATTGTGCCGAGTTCGGCGTTCCCCTCTTCGGATACGGAGAGGAGAAGCAGGGAATAGTCCACGTCATCGGGCCGCAGCTCGGTATCACACTTCCTGGCCTCACTATCGTCTGTGGCGATAGCCACACCTCCACTCACGGTGCGTTTGGAGCGCTTGCATTTGGTATCGGAACGACCGAGGTCGAGCACGTCCTCGCGACCCAAACCTTGCGCTCGAGCGCGAAGCCAAAGAGTTTGGGCATTCAGATCGATGGCGAAATGGGGCCAGCGGTCACCGCGAAAGATATCGTCCTCGCCATCATCCGCAAGTTAGGTGCGGGCGGCGGAACGGGCTATGTGGTCGAATACTTTGGCGACACGATTCGCAAGCTCGGAATGAGCGGGCGGATGACGATCTGCAATATGTCGATCGAGATGGGGGCTCGCGCGGGAATGATTGCCCCCGACCAAGTCACGCTCGATTACATCGCGGAGGGCAACCGACCATTTGCCCCGAAGGAAGCCGAGTTCGACAAGTTTGCCCAGCACGCGCTGACCCTCAAAACGGATGACGTGAACGACTTCAGTCGACAAGAGTGCCTCGATATCGACCAGCTCAAACCTCAAATCACCTGGGGCACGACGCCCGCGATGACCGTGGATATCGACCAGCCCATCCCCGAGCCGCGGGACGCGGGTGAGGAGCGGGCGCTCAAGTACATGGGTCTGAAGCCGGGCATGGCGATGCAGGATTTGCCCGTGAACACCGTCTTTATCGGCTCTTGCACCAACTCGCGCATCGAGGATCTGCGGGAAGCCGCTCGCCTGGTAAAGGGTCGCCGAGCAGCCGTCGGAGTTCGATGCATGGTGGTCCCGGGCAGCCAAGAGGTGAAGAGAATGGCCGAGAGCGAGGGGCTTAAGGAGATCTTTGTGGATGCCGGATTCGAGTGGCACCGCGCGGGTTGCTCAATGTGCCTTGGTATGAACGGCGATATCCTCCAGCCCGGCCAGCGAAGTGCAAGCACCAGCAACCGACCCTACGAGGGCCGACAGGGCCAGGGCTCTCGCACCCACCTGGTGTCTCCACTCACCGCCGCCGCGACTGCGTTGAAAGGCAAGTTCGCCGACCCCAGGGAGTTTCTATCATGAGACGATTCGCGCTTGCGATAGCTCTTTGCATGGTTGCTTCGGCGGGTGCCCAAACCAAGAGCACAAGTGCCCTCGAAGACGGCATGGCGTTCGCCCGCGCGGCTTGGTCGAACGTGACAAAGCAGACTCATGCGGTCGCCGAGAGTTGGCCGAAGCGGGTTCAGGAGATTCGCAACAACATCACCGGTCTTGCCGTGAAGATGAACGACTTTGCCAAGACTGACCTGCCTCAGCGCAGAGCGCTGGCGATGGAGTTGTGGCGAGTACACGACAGCATCGACTTCCTCACCCTCATGAACCCGGACGTGCTCCAAACCCTTACTGGCCTCGATTTGCACGGTCTGCAAAACATGACCTCCCAGTTCCAGAAGGTTTGGTCGAACGCGTTGAAGAAGGGATTGGTGGTAATCAAACATTAAGTGCTGCGCGCGCTGCTGACCCACCGGCGGACGACGGATGGCAATGAGAGAGCCGAGCGCATCATAGAGCAGGCGCGGTCGGCGATGGCACTGTTGTAATAAAGGAAGCGCCGACGCTACAGTTTGAGCTCGTAGAGGCCTTTCAACACCGCTCGCCACTCTGGATAGGTTACAAGGTCGGTACTGTCGCTGAAGACGTCGATGCCCCCGATCAGGCGCTTAGACGCGAGTCCCTTGATCCCTGGATCCTCGATTCGAGCGGCGATGGCGTCGGCAAAGCCGCCGGCGAGGTGGATCACTTTGAACGGTCGACCATGGAAGTCAATCGCTCGATCAGGCAACGGATCGGTGATTTCGAGCCGGTTGTGCTTCTGTGCCAACTCCTCGTAAGCGGGGACTAGGCACGCTTGTCGCTTCTGCCACGTTGTCGCTCGTTGCGCGGCTTCTAGGTGCTCGATCAAGAATGGCCCGACACAAAGCTGCTCGAACGCGGTGCCGAACCACTTCGAATAAGGCGCATATTGGCGCTCCATCAAGAAGCACAGCCGCATGATGTCTCTCACCAGCCGTGAAGCAATGAGGCTCGAACCAAGCTCAGCACCCGCGTGGCCCGCTCGTCCCATAAGGTGTTCCTCCTGCCCGATCCTCGTCCACACCGATGCCAGTTGGTAGAGCCAGACGTCATGCGGGTAGTAGTCGAACCGCTCGCGGGTGGAAGCAAGTCTCAGGTCATCGCGGAAGATCTCGCCAGATCGAAGGGTCCGCAGCTTCTGCTCCGGGAAGGTCAGCCAGTCGGCTGGCTCGATTTGGCCCGAGATGTCGAAACCTAGGTAGTCGGCAAAGAAGCGCTCAACTGTCGTCAGCTCCACCCGGTGCTTGCCGCCGGCCGCCAGGTGCGTCGTCCCGTCCGAGTTCGGCGCGAACCCAACCGGAAAGCCCATGAACTCGTCGGGCAAGCCCCCTAAAGCCGTATCGACCGAAGCGGCCAAATCCAGAGAAGGAAGGAAGAGGGTGACCGAGGGACCCCAGTCGTGGTCCATCGACATCTCGGTGTCGAATCCAAGCACATCTGACCCGCCGCCGAGCTTGCCCGCGCTGTACGACAAATCGGGAAGCTCATGCAAGAGAAGGGGCGCGACCGCTTCTTCGAAGAAACGTCGCGACAATTCCAGCCCCGGCATAAAACTCATGCTGGTAGGCTCCCTAGCATCATGTTGTCTCGGCTCAAGTTCTCCGTCGCACTTCTCGCCGCCATCGCCCTGGCTCCTGCCCAGGAGCTCCCAGCTTCGCTGCAAGGCGTCCATAAGATCGCCGTGCTCGGAGACAGTATCACCCAATTCGGCGAGGGTCCCACCGGCTACGTGTGGCTGTTCCGACACTTCCTAAACAACCTCTATCCCAGCCAACACATCGAGGTCAACAACGTCGGCATCTCAGGCAACAAGTCGACCGACATGATCGCGCGGTTCCAAAAGGACGTGATGGACATGAAGCCCGACATGCTCACGATCAGCGTCGGCGTGAATGACGTTTGGCACGGCTTCTACGATAACCACCCGATGGGCGACGGCCCAAGGGCAGTGCCACTTGAGGAGTACCGGAAGTTGGTCGAGAAGATGGTGACTCAGGCGGAGAAGCAGGGCATCCGCGTCGTGATGCTTTCGACCACCGTGATCTACGAAGATCTGAGTAATCGCGAGAACGCCAAAGCCTCTAAATATAACGCGGCGTTGCGCGACATCGCCCGGAAGCACCACCTCGCCTTTTGCGACTACCAGAAGCCGTTCCGAGCTCTGATCAAGACCTACCGAGACACCACCGGCGGTCGAGACAACCTCCTCACCGGCGACGGCGTCCACATGAATCCCGAAGGCAACAAAGTCATGGCCCACACGTTGCTCAGCACCCTGGGAATCTCACCGGAGGATCAGGCCAAGATTCAGGGTCTAGTGGATAAGGACGCAAGGGGCGGGAAGTGACGGAGTGAGGGTTGGGCCGGAGGGATGACTTCCGGCCCAACACCCAACACCCAACACCCAACACCGAACACGTTTCGGCTTTGGTGGCTAGCTATCAAAGCCATCAATGAACCGCCAGTCTGCGAGATCGCGGCCCGCTGTCAAGTGTGCGGAGATGTTTCGTGCTCAAAGGAAGGCAGACTTGACGGCTGAGCGCTCAGCGGTTCGGGATTGAAGAAAGGAGAGAGGGCGACGTTTCGGAGTGCCGGGGAGCACAGCTACGCCCCCGCGCCAGGCGCAACCCACCGGTCAGGGTGCCGTCGGTGACCGTGGATCAGCGGGGCTGAGCGACCCGAATAAAGCACGCGCCCCAGCAGATCATTCTCCGGAAGCCGATAAATCGATGAGCCAGTGTGTTTGCGTCCCAAACATACATCGTGCCTAGCTTTGCCGTCCCGACTCCCTTATATCCCCCCACCCATTTGTAGTGCGAGGTAAGAAATGAGTTGCCATCGGGGGCGACGGCATCTAGAGTGTGTTCGCACAAAGGCTCAACCGAGCCTTTGTTGAAATCGACCAACTTCAAATAGTCGTAGCCGCCATCGCTCATCTGATGATGGGCCGTCCATAGGAAGCGCCTGTCCTTAAGAGGAACTGGGTGAGAAGAGTAAACCAAAACGTCGGTGAGGAGCCCATCCCACCCTTCGTTCTCACTAGAATCGACATAGTCAATCGAATCCGTTACGCGTCCCTGAAGGTTCATCAAAACGATCTTTCCTTCCGGAGAGAAGTCGCCGTCTTTGCTTACCGAATTTGGCTTGAGTGCCGCGATCGTATGGTCGCCGATCCAGTCAGCACAGACGCCTCCAAGTCTCTGACTCTTTCCGCTGCGCAAGTCCACAAGGGTCTGGCCCTCCCCAAGTGAGGTTGCGATCACGTACCTCGCATCTGCGCTTGCAAGTGCGTGGTCAGCTTGCCGAATGAGACGGCCCTTCTTGGTTTTCAACAGATAGTCACGTTCAGAGGAGGAACGAACTCCTCGGAACACCATCGATCCATTCCGCTCGATGATTCTTGCTGCACCCTCGGGTGGATGGCTGGACCATTTGACTTTCAAATACTTTTCGGCTTTGGTGGTCGTGTCTATCGAGAAGAGCCGATACGGAGGATGTGTCCAGGGATACCCGACGCGCCGAGGCGACCGCCAAAATAGGACAGAACGACCGTTTTTTGAGACGCTCGGATCGGTGTCATTGGAGTCACCATCGGTCAGCTGTTCGAGCCCCGACCCGTCGGAGTGGCATCGGTAAAGGTGCATTGGACCGAGTGGATAGATCTTTTCGAGGTGTTCGCCAAAACGCTCGGCCGAAAACACGATGTCGAACCGGGAAGCGGGTGCCAAGAGAAGGATGCAAGCGGCGAATATCATTTTGCCCGGTCCTCTGGAACAAGACAAGCGCCGAGGCACGTTGTGGACGGGCGACCGAGTTTGCTGGACCTATTTTTTATCGGGTCCCAAAATTGAAGCTGCTGCCTCGGGATTGCCCCCGACTTGTCGAACCCGCCACCCCATTCCCAAGTAGTCGCCAAGAACTTAGTCCAAATGGCGTCACAGTCCAGCAAGAAGAGTCCCTTCGCTTGGCGGGTGACCCTACCGGTCCGGGTTTCGAGGACGAATAGCTCCGACTCGGAGCCGTCATCAGTCACAGTTACTCGCTGAAGAAGCATCGACCTTTTGCCCATTCCGATCCAAAAGGCAGCACCACCCTCGCTTTGGCGTTGCGATTCGTCAAAAACTTTGACCGACCTCCTCTTGCGTCGAACGATCTTAAACGCGCGATACTGCTTTGGCTTCTTGCCTTTGGCTTTGAATCCGATCAGCGATGGATCTTCCCATCGGTAGCCGTAGACGTACGAGCCATCTTGCAACTCCGACATTTGGTATGCCTCAGCGGTCCCATTGGTCTTGGAGAACCTCCCGGGAATCTCATCTTCTTCAGTCGTCTCCGTGGGAACTTCGACTTCCAAATCGGTAGTGGAGGGGTTGGGGAGCTTGCGGAAGTGGGTTCCGTCCAGGCGGGTCGAACAAAGCCAATTGCGGCCGATGAGATCGCGAGGATCGCGACGCCAGAAGACCACGACCTTCTTGGCTTCGTCGTAGCCAGGATCGGTGTCGTCGTAGGGGCCAGAGGTGATTTGGCGGATATGAGACCCGTTGGTGTCGCAACGGAAAAGGTGTGCGGGACCAGCTTTTACGAAGCGGCCTCTCGCCCGCTGAATCGGTGCCGCCGAATACACGATCCCGTCCGCTCTGGCCATCGAGACGATGGCCAGAGCGAGCAAAGAATGGTAGGTGCGTGCGAGCACGCGCCTATTCTATCCGTGATCTTCCAGATCGCCATAGACGGTTTGCACATAGTCGATCTGCGCAACGTGACGGGCGATGTGCCAGTCGGCGGTGAGGAGCAGATTGGGGAGCGGGAAGGGGTGGCCGAAGAACTCGTGGGTCTTCTCGTAGTCAGCCGGGCTCGAGTTCTGGGCGATGTCGACTAGCTTCTGAGTCGTTGACGCGATGCTGTCGGAGATCTCCTGCACATCGGTCGCCTCCGGATTCTCGGTGGCGGTGACGCCCATAGCTCCGAGGACCAGGCAGTTGCCGAACAGAATGTGCTGCGCGAGTTCGCGGACCGACTTCGACGTCTCGCTTGGTTTGAAGTCGAGCTTGTCAGCGGGGGTCGCGGCGAGAGTCGAGGTGGCTCGACCGGCAGCTCGATTGAGCTGGCCGACGATGGCGTTGCGAAGGGCCGTGATGTCTTGAGTTTCAGTCATGTTTTATTGGTCCGTGGGAGGAAAATGATGAATGAGGAGTGATGAATGATGAATGGGGGATGGACCCCCCCCGACGTTCATCACTCATCATTTCCCCAAGAAAGCTCCGAGTCGGGTGACGAGGGATGTCCATCCGGCGGTGTGAGCCTCGATGGACTTGGGTGAGGAAAGTCTCTCGTGAGTCAGGGTGAGCTGGGTCTGTCCGGCCGAGCCTTTGAGCTCGACGGTGACGAGGCTCTCCCCCTTCTCAATGCTGCTCTCCTCCCACTTCCAAGTGAACTGGAGCAAGTTCGGCGGCTCGACGCGTTGGTAGGTGCCGAAGGCGCACATGTGGTCCTCGCCATCGTAGAGTCGGATTCGGAATTCGCCCCCGGGACGGACGTCGAGGCTTGCTTCCTCCACCACGAGGTCTTCGCCGTTGGCGAACCACTCTCGGAGCTGCTCCGGGTCAACCCAGGCTGCGTAAACGTCTTCGGGTGGGAAGTTGAAGTGGCGGACGAGGACCGCAGGTTCGCTCACGAGAGGCCTCCATGCTTTCGCGTGAGGAAGCGATCGAGCGAATCGAGGCGCTTGCTCCAAAGGTGAGTCACCGAGTTAGCCCACTCGCTCATCTCCTGGAGAGGCGCCGGGTTGAACCTGCAAAATCGCACCCGACCGCGCTTCTCCGAGATGGCCAGCCCCGCCTCTTCGAGAATCTTGAGGTGCTTCAGCGTGGCGGTCAGGGAGATATGGCTCGGGTTGGCGAGCTGCGAAAGGGCCTTCTCGCCGTCCAACAGCGACTCCACGATCGCTAACCGATTGGGGTCAGAAAGCGCCTCGAACACCTTGGTCGGCGCGGATGAATACTCAACCATTAGGTTAAGTATTACACGGAACAAAACAAAAAAGTGCCACCTCCTTCCTTGGAAGTGGCACCAGAACGAATTTAGGCTTTTCGGCGACGTCGGGCCAGGCCGAGGAGGCCAATTCCAACAACTGCCATCGAAGCAGGCTCCGGAACAGCGTCCAGATTTCCGGCGATCGTGGTCGACGAGAAGTTGCCATCGGCCGCGTTGTACGTGGCCGAGTAGGTACCCGTGCCACCCGTGACCGTCGCGTAGGCAGCGGTGCCGCCTACCCAGGTCCAGGTGCCCTGGTCGGTCTTAGCGCCACCGGCAAACGTCGTGTTTGTGAAGACGAAGTCCAGTGTGAACGAGTCAACGCCGTTCGAGTAGGTTGCGACCGAGGTGCTCGTACTGAAGGTGCCGAGCAGGTCGAGGGTAGTCGGGTTAGGCAGGGGGACGATGTGCGAAAAAAGCACCGTCTCATTCTGGTGATAGAGATCGGGATTCGGATCGAACGAGTAAGTACCAGCCGAGACAATGCTCAGGGTAAGGGCCTTGTCCTTACCCACATCTTTTTTGGGATTGGTATCGTCCTTAGCTCATCTTAGTCACGCCACGGAGGGTGTGGATATGGATGGTTGCGTTTTGCCCATGGATTGGGCTCATCGTCAATTCGGTTCTTGTGTTCTGGGCG
>JBBQFM010000072.1:0-10011 GCA_038321975.1 Fimbriimonadales bacterium
TTAGGAGGCTTCTTGGGACGCAAATCCGACGGCGAGCCAGGCTGGCAGACAATCTGGCGAGGGTGGAACCGACTTCAAGACATCGCACTTGGCATAGAAATCGCTACCGGGGGAAAATGTGGGTAAGGACAAGGGCAACGCTCTTGGTTGGGGATCTACCTTATCTCCAAGCCCTGTAGGGGCGAAATATTTGGCCGCCCTTTCAGGGCTCAGAAGGTGAGTCGGATTCACCCAGGGCGTTGCCCTGGGCTACCTTATTCTCGACCCTTCGGGCCTACTTGGTGGCCCAGAAAGTCTCGCAACTTTGACGCGGATTTGAACCTAAACAGAGGTTCTCCTTAAGAAGGCGCCCTAGCGACTGAAGAACCCCTCTCCACACCGAGGGTCCCTCACTTCATTCCTTGAACTACAAAAGTCTTGGCTTGAAACCCACCCGCTGAAGGGCTAGGCGTTCAGAGCCGGACGCTCATGGGCCGCCCGCCGTACGAGACCACCCTATCGACCACCTTCGCCGACGGAACTCCGACGCCCTTCCCGGGCTTCACGACCACAACCCGGAAGTTCCGTCGCACCGGCATGCCCGGATAGCTACCGCTTCGTCCGCCAACCGAAAGCGTCCGAGTTCGGTCGTTCCACCGCAGCTTGATCGTCGTGTATGCGCCCTTCTCGTAGGCATAGCCATCACCTTGGTCGTTGTAGAGCGTGTACTCGCCGTCTGCCCCCGGATAGATTCGGATTTCGGTCGGATCTTCCCTATCCTCGGCGGACTGGACCTCCGGTCCGTACGGCAGGATCGCGCCTGACCGGGCGAAGATGGGTTCTTTGCCGACTGCGTCGGCGTCGACACTCTGGCCGCCCCGATAGGTTTCGCCGGTCCAGAAGTCGATCCAATCGGCACCCTTCGGCAGGTAGACCGAGCGGCTCTTGGTCTTGGGCGTGGTGACCGGGGCGACGAGGAGGTTGGGGCCGAACATGTACTCGTCCGTAAGATCGCGTGCCTTAGGATCCTCTCGGAAGTCGAGGACGAGGGCCCGCATCATCGTCGAGTTGCGGTTAGTCACCGCCCACGAGGTCGAGTAGATGTAGGGCAGAAGGTGATAGCGGAGTCGATCGAACTTGATAAGGTTGGATCGGGTCGGTTCCGGCCAGCGCCAGATCTCTTTGGCAACGCCCGTCCCGTGAATCCGCAGCATTGGCACGAAGGTGCTGAACTGGAACCATCGGGCAAACATGTCCTGATACTCCGCGCCCTCGATCGGCTGATACGCGAAGAATCCGCCGGTGTCAGTGTTCCAGTAAGGGATGCCGGAGAGCGAGAAGTTTAATCCCGCGGGAATCTGAGCCTGCAACACCGCCCAACTCGCGTTGATGTCTCCGGACCAAGCAATTGCGCCATTGCGCTGCTGACCGGCATAGGCAGACCGGGTGAGGATGATCGAGCGACGCTTGTCGGTGAGAGCCCGCTGGCCCTGATAGACACCCATCGTGTGTAGGAATGGGAACGCGTTGTAGATCAGAGCTGCCGGTCCGACGGCGGTTTGATAGTCGCGAAACTCGCCCCACCGGGCGCCGAGCTCGGGCTCGCTTGCGTCGAGCCACCAGCCGTCCCAGCCGAACTTGGCAATATGAGACGCGACGAGGCCCCAGTAGGTCTTCCGTCCAACCTTGCCCGACGGGTCATACCACTGCTCGTCGTGTCCCTGGTAGGGGATCGGTGGCTTGAGCATCGCTCCCGCCGCGGTAATCGTTTTCTGAGTCTCGGAGCCGGTAACGAACTTCGGCCAAACCGAAATGAGGGTGTGGACGTGCTTGGAGTGGAGCTTGGCCACCGCAGCGGCAGGATCGGGATAACGCGCCGGGTCGAAAATGTGAGAGCCCCAACCGTCGGGGATCCAATACTGCCAGTCTTGGATGATCCCGTCGAGCGGGATCTTCGCGTTTCGATAGCAGTCGGCAACGTCGATCAGCTCATCTTGGGTCTTGTACCGCTCTCGGCTCTGCCAGAGACCCCACGCCCAGCGACCAAACATCGGTGCCTTGCCGGTGAGTTCTCGGTAGCCGGCAATGACCCGCTCGAGATCAGGACCATAGAAGAAAACGTAGTCGATGCGGTTCGCACGCCCCGAGGTCCAGACGAGATCTTGGCTCTTGGGCGGCGTGCTGATCCCAAGATGAACGGTCGCATCGTAGCCGTCTTGGTAGTAGTCAAACTCGATGCGGCGGGGATGGTTCGCATTCAGGTGGATCTTCTTGCGAACGGTTACCTCGGGTCGGCTGGCCCAGTCCTCGATGATCGTCTTACCGTCAATCTTGAGGCGGATTCCATCGTCACCAGTGGCAATAAACGTGTAGTCCCCCGTCTTGGGAGCCGTGATAAATCCGCTCCAGCGCACGCTGTAGTTCGTCTTGTCGAGGCCCGCGGGCGGAGTGTTGGTCCAGACGTGATCGATACTTGAATCCGGTTCTGTCTTCACCAGCTGCTCGAAGTTTTTACCCTTGTAGTATCGTGCGGTGAGTCCACCAAGAGTGCCATCCTCCTGGCTCAGCATGCTCGACGGGACGATCATCTCGTCGCCTCCGGCGGCGTCCACGAGTCCGGCCGAAGGATTGTTCCAGAGGAGTCCATACCCCTTGCTCGAGAGGAGCATCGGCACCGCGATCTCACGGTTCTCTTGCTCAAGCTTGACCTTTGAGCCGCGGTAGTTCATCAGCCCTTGCTGGTGCTGCCCAAGACCGTAGATACCCTCTCCAGGTGAGAGCGCGAAGCGCCCGGTCGCCGCCCCATTCTTAATCCGCGAAACCGGTAACTCGCTCAGAACCGACTGCCCCTTGGCGTCTAGAAACCGCAAAAGTCCCGTTTTCGTGTTGACCAAGACCGACACCTTGGCAGTCTTCAATTCCACGATCGATGGGTGATGAAATGCCTTCGTCCACTTGGCCGGCTGCGGCTTACCGATGATCACGGGGAGGTCAACGTCGGGCTTCGAACCGGTCGGTAGGTAGCGCACCCGAACAATGTCTGGTGAGTACACCTGCAGCTTCAAAAGGCCACTCTTTAAAGGGACGAACAAGGTGTCGCTCGACCAGTAGTATGGGGCATCGAATCCAGCAGCGGCTCCCGCCAAGTTAAGCAATGCGATTACAAACACGTTGCCCTGATTGTGGCTCCCTTCAAAGTTCCTCGCATCCTTTTTTTGGTCTGGCTAAAGGTTCCACATGAGGAATTCTCTTCCTGTCCCCCTGTCCCATTCTTGTTCCAGTTCCCTAGGCCCTGAAGAGAGAGAGTAGACATTGCCCTCCCCGCTGGCGTACCTTGAATGGATGGCCTCCTTCGCTGAGATGACCCTCTCCGACCGGCAGTTCGAGTTGATTGCTCGGGCGTTGGCGGAGCCGCGGCGGTATCAGATGCTCAAGGAGATCGGCGCTAGCAAGCAGTTCACGCCTTGCAGCGCGCTTTGCGAAAGCCATCCGGTGAGCCCGGCCACTATCTCCCACCACCTCAAGGAACTTGAGAATGCGGGGCTCATTCGGATTGTCAAGAATGGCAAGTTCGCGAACCTCTATTTAGAGCGCGAAACTCTTTCCGCCTATTTAACAAAACTTTCTGAAATCTAATCGCAACACCCTGCGTAGACCCAATTACCATCGGTTATCAGTAAGACAGTTATCTAACTATCAAACTGATTGGAGATGGAACTGGAGAGAACAAATGAGTGAATTAGCCGGAAAAGTTGCCGTCGTGACGGGCGCATCGAAGGGAATTGGTGCAGGAATTGCCAAGGACTTGGCCGCCGCCGGAGCAAAGGTGGTCGTGAATTATTCGTCGAGCCAAGACGGCGCCGACCGAGTAGTGAGTGAGATTGTCAGGGCCGGCGGAACCGCTATTGCCGTTCAGGCCGACGTGTCAAAAGCATCCGACATCAAGAAATTATTCGAGGAAACCAAGAAGGCCTTCGGATCGCTAGACATCCTTGTCAACAACGCGGGCGTCTATCAGTTTGCCCCCTTAGAGGACGTCTCCGAAGAGCACTTTCATCGGCACTTCAACATCAATGTCCTCGGCCTGATCCTCGCCACCCAAGAAGCGGTCACCTACTTCGGCCCGAACGGTGGCAGTGTCATCAATATCGGCTCCGTCGTCAGCCGCCTCGCCCCCGTCAACTCGGTGGTCTACACCGCTACGAAGGGCGCAGTCGACGCAGTGACTCACGTCTTGGCCAAGGAGCTTGGACCAAAGAACATCCGAGTGAATTCGATCAACCCGGGTGGAGTCGAGACGGAAGGAAGCATATCCGCAGGAATCATCGGAAGCGACTTCGAGGCAAACCTCGTGGCCCAGACCCCTCTCGGCCGCATCGGCCAGCCGACCGACATCTCTCCTATCGCGGTGTTCCTCGCTTCAGACAAGTCCGGCTGGCTCACCGGAGAGACGCTGCTTGCGTCGGGTGGGATGAAGTAAGGGCGAGGCGATGAGTGATGAGCACTCGTCACTCGTCATTCGTCCTTACTTCGCCACTTCCTTAATCGAGTGGCTTAGCCCGAAGTCTCGAATGTGGCCAATGTCGTCGAAGTCCCCCATCTTTCTCGGCCCGGCTCCATTCCCGTAGAAGAACAGGCCGATTGAGTCGTTGTCGTTCGGATTGTCGAAATACCGGCGGAGGGCGTAGACGATGTTTCCATCAAAGAAGCAGGCGGCGGGGGCGGAAGAGCTGGTGAAGCTTGGTTCGAAGTATCTTCGGGAGAGCCAAGCCTGACCTACATCTCCATACGGCACGTTCATCGTGATGTACTGCTCGGCGTAAGACCTGTCCTTTGTCGTGACTCCTCCGCCGAAGTGGTAAAGCCGTCCCATGATGCCGAGGCCTTGCTCCTTCTGCCAGAGCAGGGCCATTCGGTGGCCGGAGTAAAGCCCGTCCATCCACACCCTCACCGCCTGCCGGAGGATTCGGTCAGGCCCCAGAGTGAGAAGAATCGCCTCCGTGTGGGCCCGATTCTGGCCCTGACCCTCAAGCCGCGAAAACCAAATGGACGCACCCTTACCAGTGAGGGGGCCGGCTACCGCTCCCACTGGAACCTCACTTTTTACCACGAGCGGAATTTCCGATTGAGAGGTGATTCCCGAGGCTTCGCCTCGGATCAAGCGCAAGCCAATCGGCTCGTCTTTCCCTCGCCAAAGGAATAGGGCGAGACGGTTGTCGAAGCTCGCCAAGGTCGCCTGTGCACCCGCGGTTTCGGGGACGAGCCTCGCTTCGCCGATGACTGGATTGCCATCGCTGTCTTGAGAAATCTGTCGGAGCACGACACCTTGAGCGGTTGGGTACGAAACCCAAGTGGCACCCGCGTTTTCGGCACCGGTGGGATCCCCGAGGACTCCCGCATCGTCGACGACCCGATCCTCAGACCACCGATTGCCCTCGCTATCTCGGTTCGTGCCTAGCCAGGTTCGGGCGACCAGTTTGGTCCCTTTGGCAAATATCAGCATCAGCTTTGCCTTGCCCTGGCTCTGGGCAACAAGGGTGGGCGCATTTTGGGTCTTGCCGAGATAGTATTCGCGACCCATGTTCATGCCGTGGCTGTAGTTGACATCGGCCACCACGTTCCCCTCGCCATACACGCCGTTCCAGTTCCAGTCCACCAGAGTGTTTCGCCCGTCGAAGGAGGACTTGATGTGGAAGTGATACGGCGCTCCGGAGAGGAACCGAACTTTGTCGATTGGGAATGGGAGCACTTCGGAGAGACTCATCTCGTCGGCAACGTAGGATGCCAACGACCCGTCGGAATAGCCGATCGCCTCTCCCTTATCCCCGAGGCTGTACGAGTAGGTGTAGCTCATGAGGCTCGGATAGAGGGCGTAGTTGGTAGAGCCCCAGAATCCGTCGTGGACCAAATCAAGCTGGTGGCCAAACTCGTGAAGGAACTCGGCCCAGTGGCCGTTGAAGTGGCCGTTGTCGCCATTGACCTTGCTCACAAGTGGCCCATTGTTCTCGGCGAACATCGTATGCACGATCCCACGGTGGTCCATCGGAGGGAAGTTGCCATCGAAGTTGCCCATCAACCGGTCGTGCTCTGACTTGGGCCACGGCTTTTGATACATAACGTGAAGCGCAATGCCCGACGTGCCGTCGGGGTTATGGATCGGAAGGGAGGCAAAGTACTTCGTGGCCCTCTCCATATGCTGCTTCAATTCGACTTCGTTGACGTCTTCGAAGCACTCAAGCTCAAGGAGAATGTCGCGGTGGCCGACCTTGCAGCCGAGAGCCACCAGATCGAGGCCACCGGGCTTGATCTTCCCCGTCTTCCAAACGTCGGGCAGGCCGTCGTTCGTGCTGCAGAAGTAGCCCTTATCCTCGCCTTCCCGGTACGAGAAGTGCACATAGGTGTCCTCGCCACTGAATCGCTCCTTGGCTCGTCGATAGCGAATAAGGTCGTCCCTCCCGTTTCCATCGATATCGGAGGCAAACCACGGACCGTCGCCCTTGGCCTCATCAAGACGGGGGAGGTCGGGCATGATGATGGGCGTTGGCTCTCCACCGGGAAGGAGCTGTTGGCCCACGAGGATGTCGGACGCCTTTTCGCCCCGAAACCTGCCGACCACCATGTGCTCCTCGGGCGAAGTCTTGATGACGACCGCCGGAGTTCCGAGGTCGGTGAGACCCACCGTCGCGCGATTGACCGCCCCGTTACCGTCGAGCCATACGCACTGTCCCTTCGGAGCGGACCCGAGAATTCCCGCTGCGAATTGACGCACGTTCTGGAGCCTCGTCGCTAGGGGGTGAGGCTCGAACTTTGGCGTCTTGTCAGACACATTTATCAGGAGCAGGAGCTTCCCCTCGGCATCCACCAGCAGCACGTCGGCCTTGCCGTCTCCATCAAAGTCGGCAACCGCGCTGCGCACCGGAAACTTCGGGATCGAGGCTAGGGGAATCGTGGCGGCAAGGTCGTCGTGCTCGTACTTGTTTGTCCCTGAGGGCATTCCCCACGCGATCCGCACCGAGCCGTCCGCAAACACTCCCATGAAGTCGGCCGCATTCTTTCGCACGAATGGACCGCTGGCGTCCACCAGGCCATCCTTTCCGAAATCCTTTCGCGCCGCGTTCGAGTAAATCGGTTTCCCGAGGGCAGACGTCCGCGAGATGTCGATGATCCCGTCGGACAAGGGCCAGAGGTAGATGAGGTCAGCACGCCCGTCGCCATCCGCGTCGCCGGCGAGCGGCATTCGGGGGTTGGTGCCGAAGGAGGTATGCCAGAACTGTTGATGAGTCATGGCGAACCCGTCGGTCCCTCCGCAGGGAGACGCCAAGGCTAGGGCCACCTGCCCGACGAGACCGCACACGCTCACAGGAAGGAATCTACCTTTCGAAGGCCAATACGGTTCCATTGATCCGGGAAAACCCTTCCCGGTCCGTCTCGATGAAGAATTCGAGCCTTATCCACTGACGGCTGCCATCCTCAAAAACCAACTCGAAAGAGCGCGAGCCCCTCGTCTCTCCGGCCGCGACCGCTTCATCGATGAAGTCATAAGCAGGTCCGGCGTCTGCCGGCAGATAGCGCGACCGGATGTCTTGGTCGAGCGTGGCCGAGTTTGGATCCACCCGATAGATCTTGCAGAAGTCCCCGTCTGGCTTCAGGAAGCTGCCCGACCGAAGATCTTTCGCCCAAAATCCCACTTGCACAGTGGGCACGGCGGGCCGAGTTTCGACTGCGCCGCCAAGCCCAACCCACGTTCGGTATCCGATGATTCGAACAACTTCTCCACTCTGATTGTGAATTCCGTTCACGAAGACGCGGATCATTTGAGTTGCCGAAGGATCCAGGAAGTGTAAGTCGTAGGTGGCAGATTTGATTTCCTTCGCGCTGATGCGTTCCAAGACAAGACGGCCCCGTTCGAAGTCCTCTCTCACGAAAGGCCGCGCATACTCCTCAAAGTCGTGAGGCTGGCCGACGGTCAGCCCGAGCATGCGGTTGATCTCGTCGCTGGCGTGGAGTTTTCCCGTCTTGGGCTCATAAATCCATCCTTCATGAGTTTGGGCATCACTGAACACCGGGCCATCGGCAACCAGGTTGTAAGCCGGAGACCTTCGGCCGAGCAGCTTGATTGGCGTTCCGTGTTCGTCTCGAATCACCCGAACAAAGGCACCTGCCGTCGTCTGCCCATTTGAGGTGATCATACGGGCAACATAGCTGAAGTAGGTTGTCGTCGGGTCTAAACCATTGATCATTTCACGAACCCTCGGCTCGTCCTCCGGATGCATCGACGACAAAACTTCGTCGAGTGGCACCGTATAGCCGAAACCGCCAATTGCAGGCATCGGGCGCAGCGACAACCGTTTCCACACTCTGGTTTTTAGATCGACCTCCCAGTCTGGGTCGAAGTCGGACGTTTGGGGCGATTTTGCCAGATTCTCGACGTAGGCGACGGCGAGCGCGCTACGGGAACCTTCTCCAACCTTTTCGCGGATCCGTCGCCAATAAGTGCGAAGGGTGTTCAGGGAGATTCCCATTTCGGGGCCAATCTCCTTATCAAGGAGTCCGGTCGCAGCCAAGCTAAGAACCTGTTGCTCGCGAGGAGACAGGGTGGCTATGCCGCCCAGATCAAGCCTGGGCGCGTTCACCCAACCGTCTGAGGGGCCTGCCACTATATGCAGAGTCTACGATAGTTTGGGCATCGCCGTAGGGTCTTATGTCTTAAGTGTTGCAGAAGCGAGGCCATTGCGGTTCGTTTGCGCAGTGACGTCCAAAACAAACACCGGTTACCGCCGTAAACTAACGCAAGCTGAACTACGGACACGCGCCATGCGATAAATCGGCGGTCCCGGCGTCCGACGCGAAATTCGCGTCGGGTGCCACTTGGGTTCTGATCGCATCGATCCTTGGGTCGACGATGGCGTTCATCGACGGCACCGCCGTCAACGTTGCCCTTCCCGCCATCCAGACTTCCCTCCATGCCAACTCCACCGAGATCCAGTGGATCGTCGAGGCGTACACCTTGTTGCTGGGCGCCTTGCTGCTGACGGGCGGCTCCCTTGGCGATTTGTTCGGTCAGCGAAGGATTTTCAGCCTTGGGGTGATCGCATTCACCGCCGCCTCGGTTTGGTGCGGTCTTGCACCGAACATCCTGCAACTCATCTTTGCCCGATCCGTTCAGGGCCTGGGTGGCGCCTTGCTGGTGCCCACCAGCTTGGCCCTTCTTAGCGTGAACTATTCGGAGAAGGATCTCGGAAAGGCGATCGGCACCTGGTCGGGCGTTACTTCCATCGCTTCCGCAGCTGGGCCCGTGCTCGGAGGCGTGCTTGCTCAGCACGCGTCTTGGCGTTGGGTGTTCTTCATCAACATCCCTATCGCAGCGTGCGCTCTCCTCGTCATTCGGTTTCGGATACCCGCGACCCCGGCTCGAAAGGACCATGCTTCGGTCGACTGGCTTGGAACGCTGCTTGCCGCTTTGGGACTTGGCGGTGTCGTGTTCGGCTTTCTCCAGTCGATGCCGGTTGTAACTGCAGCGGGCGCGATCGTTTTGGTGGCCTTCGTGGTTGCCGAATGGAAGGAGAAAGCGCCGATGCTTCCGCTGTCCCTCTTCAAGTCGAGCGACTTCTCTGGGACGAGCCTTTTGACACTCTTTCTCTACGGCGCTCTGAGCGGGGTGTTCTTCTTCCTTCCGATGAACTTGGTTCAGGTCCAAGGCTATTCGGAGACCGCCGCGGGGACCGCCCTCGTGCCGTTCATCGTGCTCGTCGCTGCGCTCTCACGCTGGTCGGGCGGCCTGCTTGAGCGATATCCCGCTCGATGGCTGCTCGTTCTCGGGCCACTGGTTTCGGCGGTCGGATTTGGGTTGTTCGCGATGCCAGGCACCGGTGGTTCGTACTGGACGACCTTCTTCCCTGGCGTTGTCGTCTTGGGGCTTGGGATGGCGATCACGGTTGCGCCCCTGACGACGTCCGTAATGAATTCTGCGGGCAAAGACCGGGCGGGGATTGCTTCTGGCGTTAACAACGCGATCTCTCGAATTGCGGGGCT
>JBBQFM010000073.1:0-9070 GCA_038321975.1 Fimbriimonadales bacterium
CGGAATGAGAGCATTCTTCGCTGGATTCCCACTCTCCTACCTCCATGAACTATGAACACAAACTCGAGTCCAAACTGGATACCATGTGCTGGCGGAAGTGGATACCATGTCCTGCCGGTAAACAGCGGAACCGTGGGGGAGAGGGTTGTGACGCCTACCGAAAGCCTATGGTACACACCGAAAATCCCGAACCATGGGGGGGGATCTCACCCGTCGAAAGCCGTCCGGAAGGCAAAGCCCTTGGGACTGCGCGATGACCTTCGCGCTCTTGCCTGCACTAACCTGTTAGCGCTGAAAACCCTTGGCACAGCGAGGCGCCAAAAGGCCTTCGTGAAGTCCCAAATTGGTATCGTAAACAAGTCCCCATGCTGTTCCTCGTCCTCGTCCTCCTAGCCATCGCCTTCGCTCACGACACCTGGCTAACGCCCGAGACCGACAACCGAGTCGCCCTCTCCACCGGTTCCGCCTTCCCAACCCCCGACTCGAAAGTCAAAGCCGAGCGAATCTTCCGATTCTTCGCCTACGCCAAGAGCGGCGAAAGGCAAACCCTCAGTTCATCTGAGGAAGAACTCAACCTAGTCGTCGACTCCGACGCCTTCGAGTTCGGAGCCGAACTCCTGCCCCACGAAATCGTCCTCGACCGAGAAAAAGCCCTCGCCTACCTCCGCGAAGAGAATGCCGAGAACCTCCTCCGATCAAACGCAGCCGAGTTCAAAGAGGAGTACACCAAGTTCGCCCGCTTCTCAAGGGAGCGCAAAGGAAGCTCCTTCGGCCACGAACTCGAACTCATGATCGACGCTGACCTCGTCGTCCCCATCCTGCGAGGCGCCGCAAGAAAGAACTGCCCCATCCGTCTCACCTCAGAGAAGGGTCAAATCCTCAACCTCCGATCAGGCGAGAAAGGGGCCCTCGAACTCCGAGCTGGTGAGCGGGATCTGGATGGCAAGAATCCACTACATCGAGCCGTCGCCCAAGGAAGGGTTCGACGCGAGAAGCCTATGGGCAACTCATACGTTTGTGATCGCTGGAGAGCCCATGAAGGAACCTACGGCCGAAGAGGCCCTGGAACCATCGCTGTTCGCCGAAGACGAGTTGTAAGGCGCGAAGCTTTGGGACTGCGCGAAGCACTTCGCGCTCTTTCTGCGCTAACCTGTTGGCGCTGCCAGCCCCGGTATACCGAGGCGCCAAGAGCTTGGCGATTTCGAGGGCGCGAAGAGCTTCGCGCAGTCCCAAAGGGCTTAGACCTGGATGTCGATGACGTTGCCCTTGCCTTCCATCATCCGCATCAGCTCCATCGTTTGTTCTTGTTGGGAGTTGAGGGTCTTCTTAAGCAACTGCATCTGCAGACCGGCGCGCTTGGCGTCGGAAGTGCCCTGCACACCCTGAAGGGCGGCGTTGGTTGCCTGGGTAGAAGAGATGTTCATTCTCAATTGGGTTATCGGCTCGATGCGTGTCGGAATTTAGGGTGGTAAGGCGAGCCTTGCCTCCCCTTGCCGGATGGTTCGTGCCGGGAGAGGGAAGGCAGGGTGGGGGTTCCGCGACCGTCGTGTCGTGCGACGGCCCAAGGCCGCCGGTGTCAGTCCAACGTCCCGACCGCACGTCCAAGCCGTTCACAATCTCCCCCGAATGCCATGGCAAATCAAAAGCGAGTCCGAATTCTACGACGCAGTCCGTAAGGGACTGGGTCGCGCTGTCTTGCATCTTCAGTCCCGCGACCCCACTCCCTACGTCGGCATCATAGAGGAGGCCTGCCTCCGTTCGCTCGGAGACCACTTCCTCGGCGAGAGCCGCACACCTCAATATCTCATTGACCTCATCAATCATTCCGGATGCAAAGGTCGTATTCAGGAGCGACTCATCCAGGCGCTACCCGAATCAAACGGAAGCCGAGAGGCATGGCACCGCTTGGAAATCGTTGCTTGCTTCGCCAAAGAAGGGGACCTTGCCGCTAAAGAATCCGTTTACCAATCCTGCCTTAATCCGCCGACCGATGAGTACCCAGCGTTTGGTACCGAGGAGATTATCGAGATCGACGGAAAAGACGGCTTGGGGTGGCTGATCGAAAACGTTTCACCAAGAGTGGATAAAGGGGACGCCTACATGGTGAAAGATTGGTTGGACCCGTTCTTCGAGGACGAACCGGTTCAAGCCGTTCTATTCCTTCAAGGGATTGGCAGTGACAACGCCAAGCGCTGCATCGAGCTGTATGAATCTTCCCTGGTCACAAAGCCGTACAATCCGGACCGAAAGCCGCGCACTTTCGCCGACCTCATCCGCCTGCTCGACAACCCAAAGGAGAACCGATCCAAGATTTTGGCCTGGGCCAGAGTTGCTACCAAGGCCGACGTCCGGAAAGCCGCCAATCTGCTTGAAAGCGATCTACACCCCCAATGGCGCACTGGCCTTCTTCAAGTTTTTCGCCGCCTCCTTTATCCTCTCGACCCTGAGTGGCTGATCTACCACTGGGGAAAGGCAGACGAAGAAACCGAGGTGCTGTTTCTCACCGCACTCTCGAATATCGAGCATCCAAAGGTACGGTCGGTTGCCCTCGATCTTCTCACGTCACCGGTTCCCCGCGTTGACGCGTTCGGCCTGATGAGAAACAACTACCAAACTGGCGACGTGCAACTTCTCCTCCGCCTGGCCAACCAACTTGACGATGAGGACGATGCACACGAAGTCGCGCTGTGCACGCACCACATCTTGGACAAGCGCAAGCCCGAAGACCTGGGCCCACTCCTAGAGTGGATCTACCATCACAACCCCTGTTCGCTTTGCCGCGAGGGTGCCGTCCGAAGACTCATCGCCGAGAATTCAGCTAGCCGAGAGGTGCTTGAAGAGTGCCTGTTCGACTGTGTCGAAGATTCGAGAGAAATGGCGCGGACAGCATTGTTCGGCTGAGTCGCATTAGCGACTCCGGATCTTCAATCTGAAAACTTCAATCTCCAATCCCTACAGGGGCAACGTGTGCTCGTAATCGCGCAACGCGCGACCGCGCATCCAATACCAAAGGGTCACCATAAAGCACCCCAACCCGCCCGCGATGATCGAACCGCGCTCGCCGATCCCCCGAATCCCGCCCGCCCCGTGCGCCAAAGCGCCCGCCTCAAAGTCGCCCAACTGCGGACCCGACACCTGAAACAGCATCCCGATCGAAGACATCCGCCCCCGCATCGAATCCGGCGTCGCCAACTGACGAATCGTCTGCCGCAGAACCGTGCTGATCATGTCCGCCGCCCCCGTCGCCGCGAGGAAAATGATCGCCGTCCAAAGCGACTGGCTTACGCCGAACAAGATTGTGAACGCGCCGTACAGCGCGATCATGATAATCACCCACCGACCCTGCCGCTTAATCGTCGGAATCCAAGCCATCGCCATCGCCGCAATCATCGCGCCCGACCCGCCCGCCGCCGCGAGAATCCCGTACCCGCGAGAGTCGAGCAGCAAGATCGAGGTCGCAAAAGCCGGCAGCAACGCCTCCGCCCCCGAAAGGAACGTCCCCCAGAAATCGATCCACATCGCGTTCCGCAGAACCTGCGCCTTGCGCACAAAAGTGAACCCATCCCGGATCGATTCGATCACATCAGAAAACTTCTTCGTCGCCTCGTTATGGGTAGGCGGCCGCTTCGGCAACGCCCAAACCGCGATCAGCACCGCGATGAACGAGAGGAAGTTGAACGAGTAGGAAAGCGCCAACCCATTGAAGCCCCACAGCCCGTGGGAAGCAATCAGAAACCCCGCGATCACCGGCCCCAACACGTCGCTCAGCCGCCAAACAATCCCGTTGATGCTCGCCGCATTCGGGAAGTGCTCCGCCGGCACCATATTCGCCATCATCGCCTGCCGGGCCGGCCCATTAAACGCCTGCGCCGCCGCGCTAAGACCGACCACCACATACAGCCAAGCCAGACTATCCAAGTGGAAAAAGGTCAAAACCGCGATCATCAGCGCGACCAGGGCCATCACCGACTGGCTCCACAAGATCACACTCCGCCGATCGTAGTGATCCGCCATCACGCCGCCAAACAGCCCAAAGAGAAGCAGCGGCAAAACCCGAACCAGCCCAATCGCGCCAACCAGCAGGTTGTTGTGGGTCAGCGTGAAAACGTGCCAAAAAATAGCCGCCCGCTGAACCGTCGTCCCAACGTTCGAAATAAAACTACCGCTCTGAAAGTTCCGGTAATCCCGATACCCAAGCGAAGGCATTCGATCGAAAACTTTCTGGTGGAAGTCCCGACGTCCTGTCGAGGACATCCGGGCAATGAGACTCACTCCCTTAGTGTACTAAGGGGAGGGCGCTCCGGAGATGGTTCCCCTTTCCGAAGGGGGAACCGTGGGGGAGAGGGTTTGACCGCCTAAATACAAGGGTTTCTGCATCGTGCAAAAAGAAGGGGACTCGATCCCGCGAGTCCCCTTCTTATCAACCAGTGTTATCCAAGACGAGAGAAGGATCTCTCCCCGCTCACGAGAGCTTATTGACCGCGTCGGCTGTGGCCGCTGCCACTCTGATCCTGATTCCGATCCGTGCGACGATTGTCATTCCGATCGTTGGGTCTGCGATCGTTCCGGCTATCGGATCGGTCGTCGTCTCGATCATTGCGACGACTGTCATACCGATCATTGGATCGGCGATCATTCCGGCTATCGTAGCGGTCGTCGCCTCGATCGTCTCGACGGTTGTCATACCGATCGTTGGATCGGCGATCATTCCGGCTATCGTAGCGGTCGTCGCCTCGATCGTTTCGACGGTTGTCATACCGATCGTTGTAGCGAGGATCATTACGGTTGTCGTAGCGATTGTTTCGCCCGTTCGACCGATGGCCCTTATCCTCTTCTGAATACCGATAACCGCCATACAAAGCGCCAACTGCGCCCGCTGCCGCCAGGGTGTCGTCGTGAGTCAGAAGTCCAAGGATTCCGATCGCGGCGCCGCCGATGCCGACCGCCTTCCAAGTTTCCTTCTGTCCCTGTCGATGCTGGCGATAAGTGTCCGCCGAGGAGATCGCGGGCAGGATAGCCATAGAGGCTGCGAGTCCGACGGTTACTAAATTCATTCCAAGTCTTTTCATCTTTTCCTCCCGCGGCTCGGTGGTGTCTTCTTCGTTGAAGACGTCCTCGCCAGGGTTACAAAGAGTTCAACGCTTGGGGCGAGGCCGCGTTACCCGGTCCCGGCTTAGAACCCTATAAGCCAGCGAACCAGTCGTAACCCTGCTCCGCCCAGAAGTCTTTGGGCTTCACCGTGGTGTAGGTGATCTTTGCCAGCCGCTTGATATTTTTGATGCCGTACTTCACGGGAATCACCAACCGCAACGGCGCCCCATGGTCTAGCGTGAGGGGATGTCCGTTCATCTCCCAACACAGCAAAGTCTGCGGATGCAGCGCGCTGTACATGTCCAGCCCCACGTAATAGCCCGCGTCCGGCGTCTCCATTGCCACGTAGGGCACGAGGTCCTCGAGCCTTTGAAAATCCGGATCCCCTCCGCTGACCGTTGGCGGTGGATACTTTTTCGCAAAGTCGATTAGCCGAACGCCCTTCCATTTCTGCACCACGCTCCATCCCTCGATGCAACACAACTCGGTGATCATCTCGGTGTGAGGAAACTTCTGAAGCTCCTCCATCGTGACGGTAATCGGCTCTTCTTGCCCATTCACCCCCATCACCGAGAGTGACCAGGTCGAAGGGTCATAGTCCTCGTCCAGCCCATCGTCGCCATTCTGCCGCTCCGCTTGAACATCCTTCTCCGAGAACGTCCGCGCCTTATGCGCTTCGCTAAAGGTGTCCGACCAAAACCCCTCGTTCGCCTCGAGACCTCGCCGGAACGGCCATTGAGTCCCGCCTGCTTCGCGGCGAGAAAACAACCAATGCCCGGCCCCATAAGCCCCCATCACCGCCGCCCCCGCCCAAAGGAACCCCTTCCGCGAGATCCGACCCATCACGATCTGCCCTTCAGACCGTTCGGGTTCCGGCGTCACTTCTTCCGGCGTTACTTCATCGGGAGTCGGTTCGAGATCCATTACTCAGCCTCCAAAACGGACTTCTCATCCGGCGTCACCAGCTCATACCCCGTCACCATCGCCCGAAAATTGTTCCACCCCGTCTTGATGACCTGGCCGACGTGCACCACAAAGAACCCAAGGAACGCCATCGTGATCCAGAAGTGGAGGAACCGAGCCACCGTGTACCCGCCGATCAGCGATGTCAACCACTCGAGCTGCGCCGGCTTATAAATCGCAAGCCCGGTTATCAGCATCCCCAGCCCCATAAAGATCACGCCGGTATAGGTGATCTGCTGGGCCGCGTTGTACTTGCGAACCGGGAGTGGCTTCTTATACAAACGCAAGTCATGGAGCACCACGAAGACCGATTCCTTCAGCGCGCTCGGCTTCGGCACCAGCTTCTTCCAAGCCCCCGAGAAGACGAGATAGGAAACGTACAGCGCCCCGTTGATCGCAAAGATCCAGGCAAAGAAGAAGTGCCAAGACATCCCCTCCGCCAGCCGAGCATCCATGCTCCATAACAACCGAGTCACATGCCCCGCGTCGTCGGTCGACTTGGTCACAAAGAAATCAGGAACCCAAGAAGGCGCGTGCGGCGCATAAATCGAATCCGAGAATAGCGGACCAATATGGATCCCCAAAAAGTTGATCGTAAAGACGCGGTTCGCCCAGTAAATCAAGAGCCCGCTCCAGATCATCAAGAACAAAACCGGAAAGTTGATCCAGTGAAACCACCGAATGGCCAGCGGATGCTTCTTGTACAGCTCCGACCGCTCGCGCGTCTTGGCGTTCTTAAATCTCGCAAGCAATTGGGTAGGTGCAATCATGTCCAGCCGTCGTTCCTATACTATGGTTCTTTTCACCCTAATGGAAGGTAGGTGACAAAGTTCCAAGGATCGCGGCGCGCGCAAAGCCCGTTAGATCGCTCCCGCGATCTGTAGCCGCGACCGAAGTGTCGCGCTCGGGGCTCCGCCCCGAGATCCCAAACGCGGACGACCCTACCGACCAGCCGCAATTGGACCGGCGCTCGCCGTCGGCGCAACGTCCGACGTCTTCGCAGCCATCGCATCCCCAGCCACACCCGAAGAACTCGCCTTCATCGCCGCGCCCGGTTCGTATGCCCTTGTAGGTTGCGAATAAATGACATCCGCATCCGGAGCACTGGTCTCGATCGCAGCGCGACGGTTGGCGATTCCCTGAAGAATCGCTGCCGCAGTAAGGAACATGAGGCAAAGTGCCGCCCCAGCAGTAAGCCAAACGCGATTCTTCCGCTTTACCGTCTCAATGCGCTCTTCGGCCAGCTTCTTATGCCGAACCGCCCCAAGAAGCGCCTCCGCCTCCTCCAGCGAGATATGAAGGGCCTTGGCGACCTCCGAAAGCCGCAGCTCGGAACCCTGGAATTGAGCATGAAGACGAGCCATCATCTCCGCCTCTTCTTCCGTCAGGCGTGCCTGACCTACCTTCGAATCGCCATCGTTCATATCACTGTCAGTATAAGCCCGCTTTCAAACGAATAGGCCCTTTAGCCCCCGCCCAAAACCCACCCCCTTTGCCTACTCCGAGCAAGGCTTTTGGACTGCGCGAAGCTCTTCGCGCCCTTTCCCGCCCGCGGAGCGGCCTCCCCCGATCACGGCTGATCCCCCCGGCAACCTGCACCCTGAACCCAGCACCCTGAAGAAAACCCAATTCCGTCTTAGGACCTAGACTTCGCTTCGTGAACCGAGCACTCGATACTAGGGACGCTTGTTTGAGCGAAGCGAGTTTGCGTCCCATCGAGGGATCCGTGAACGAATAGAGCGAAGTCTCAGGCCAAAGACGGAATGGCCACAGCGGAGCGCACACGTGGCGAAGCCGCGGATCCCCGGCGCAAGCCGGGACTAGAAAGCGAACGAATAGGCCGACAGCCTAGAGAGCGCCCCGGCGCAGAAGGGAAACCAGGGACGAGCGAAGAGGGGATAACCCCCGCCTAAATCTCCACGATCGTCGGCAACACCAACGGCCGCAAAGACGCCCGCTTCTGAATAATCCTCCGAACCACGTCCTGCGCCTCGTGCCGCACCCGACTCACGTCCTTCAACTCGTCCCGACTCAACGCGCTCAACGCATCGAACAGGAAGTCGTAAGCCACGTCCAGCATCCCTTCCGGACCGTGGAAACCACGTGCCTGAAGCGCCGGCTCGCCAACGAGCTCGCCCTTCTCGACGTCGATCACGATCGTTACGACCACGATGCCGTCGTTCGCCACGTTGTACCGATCGCGCAAGACCTCATCCGTAATCCCCGGCGTCCCGCTGTTGTCGATCAACACGCGACCATAAGGGACCGCTTCCCCGTAAAACGCCGAAGTGTCGTCCAAATTCAAAGGAATGCCGTCCCGCATCGTAAACAGCCGATGCTCCGGATAGCCCATGTCCTTCGCAATCTGGTTGTAAAGGAACTGGTGCCGAGGCTCGCCATGCACCGGCGCGATGTAGTAGGGCCGCGTCAGATTGATCATCATCTTCAGCTCTTCCTGATACGCGTGGCCGCTCACATGGATCGGGGTCGGGCTTTCGTAAATGACCCGACAGCCCTGATTGAACAGGCGATTGATGGTCCGCCAAATCGCGCCCTCGTTGCCCGGAATCGGTCGCGCGGAGTAAATCAACGTGTCGCCCTGCTTAATCTGCAACCGACCGTACTCGCCCTTCGACATCTGCACCAGCGCGCTCATCGGCTCGCCCTGAGATCCCGTGGTGAGGATACAAACCTGGTGGTCAGCATATCGCGGCAAATCCTGAAGCGGAATCCGACTCCCCTTCGGAATCGTGATGTAGCCCATCCGCTCGCAAATCTCGAGGTTCTGCTCCATGCGGCGCCCAACCACCGCCACCTTCCGCCCCATCTCGTTCGCGATCTCGCAGAACTGCTGCATTCGGTGCAGGTTGCTGGCAAAGGTAGTGAGTAGCACGCGCCCTTCCGCTTCGCCAATTACCTTCCGAAGCCCTTCGCTAACCGCCCGCTCGCTAGGTCCCCAACCCGGTCGCTCGACGTTGGTCGAGTCGCTGAGAAGTACCAGCACGCCCTCGCGCCC
>JBBQFM010000074.1:0-8633 GCA_038321975.1 Fimbriimonadales bacterium
GACACAGACCGACTTGACGGGCACCACCGGCTACATCAAGAGCTGGCCCTCCTGCCCCACCAGCGGCACCTACACGATCGGCGATATGTCGACTCGACCGGTCTGCTCCAACGCCGCCAGCGGCCACGTCCTCCCGTAAAAGGACTTCAGGCAGAGCGAGAAATCGCTCTGCCTAAAGCAATCTGAGTGACCATGCGGATCAAAAGAAAGAGAGGATTCACTCTCCTCGAAATCATGATTGTGGTCCTGATTATCGGGATCCTGATGGCGATCGCCGTTCCGCAGCTAGTGCATGCAAGATCGCGCAGTCAGACCAACTCCTGCATCTCGAATCTAAGGCAGATTGAGACCGCAAAAGAACAGTGGGCAATGGAGAACGGGCAACCGCCAACGGCGATTCCGGTGCAAGCCAACCTGACTCCGAGCTACATGAAATACTGGCCGTCGTGCCCAATGAACGGCAGTTACACGATCGGGCCGATGGACGCAAGGCCTGACTGTTCGCAAGCACCGAACGGACACAAGTTGCCCTAAAAGGCAATGGAAAATAATCGATACGGGGGCGGGCGGCGAAAGGCGCACGCCCCTGTTGCTCTTTAGGTGAAGAACCGATGATTAGGAAAGGAATGAAACAAAAAAGAGGCTTCTCGCTCATCGAAGTTTTGCTTGCGATTTTCCTGGTCGCGCTATCTGCGCTGCTAGTGGGCGCAACGATGCCGGTTGCCAACATTTCGCGGGCCAAAGCGAACTACCAAGACAAAGCGATGGGACTGGCGCAGAAGCAGCTCGAGACCATCCGAGGATTGGGCTACTCCAACGCAAGCCCGACTCAGCTTTTTAGTTACGGTCTCATCGATTCAACGTCGACGATCGACACCAACACCTACAGCTTTACCAACTCGGACGTCGGCGCTCTGGACAACCCTTCGCGAATCCTTCCCGGAGGATCAGGGAAGGTGAAGATCGAGCAAGTCGACCTGGACCTGAGAAGGGTGATCGTGACCGTAAGTTGGAGCGACCGCGGCGTGACGAAGAAATACGTGCTGGGCACGCTAATCGCAAACCTATAGGAGACTCATGAGATCGCGACGAACGAGAGGTTTTACGCTTCCTGAGGTGGTTACCGCCTCAAGTCTAACCGTCATCTGCCTTTTCACCGCCATCAGCGTGTTTCTGATGGGCATGAGCAGTTGGTACAAGGGCCAAGGCAAGATGGAAGCGGAAGGTGGCTCCCAAGCCGCGGTCCGTCGCATCTCGAAAGAGCTTCGTGAAGCGATGGCGGTCACCGTTGACAGCGACGGCATGGGCATTTCCTACCGCCGGCCCCAAATAGATGGAAACGGCAACTTCATCATGCCGGTCGCCTGGGACAGTGTGACCCGCCGGATCTATATGAGCAACGGCTCTCTCAACTTGTTGACCGGTGAAACCGTGCGAGTTATCGCGAGGAACGTCACCTCCACCGACCCCCAGTCGAATGCCACCTACCGAATGTTTACTCCTGGCATCGGCTCAATCACCCGCTCGATCACCGTGATGGTCGTGCTCCAAAAGAACTCCTACAAAACGGAGAACGTGACCAGCCGAAGTCGAGAGACGATCTTCCTGCGAAACATTCCGCAGCTCACCCAATAAAGCCGAGAAAGAAATGCGAAAGCGAGTTTTGAAGAAAAGAACGATGCGGGGGGCCGCCTTGGTGACCACCCTTCTCCTCATGGGTCTGCTCTCCGTAGCTGCGGTCAGCTACGTCGATAGCGCCACCTACACGGTAAGGCAAGCCACCCGCCAAGGGGTGGAAACCCAGGGAACCCACCTTTGCGAATCGGGAATCCAAGCAGTCCTTCGAAGCCTGTGGCGACCGTTTAAGATCTCCCAGAACTTCCTGACGATGGATGCGGCGTGCAGTTCAGCATCTCCTGGGGATCCCAAGGCATCCATCTCTGGCACCATTGAAGGAGTCGGTAAGTTCTCTGCGGGAGTCATCAACATTACGCAGGTCGACTCGTTCACTCGCCAGGTGACCGTTCGAAGCGTGGGCTGGATCGATCGAAACGGGAACGGCGTCGTCGACTCGGGCGAACCCCGAAAGGTCGTCGATGTGGTTGCCACCTATCAGCTTTCGCGCAGCCAGGTCTTCGACTACACCTATTTTGTCAACAACTACGGTTGGATGGACGGCTTCGGCCCCAACGACCTGGTCGTCAACGGCGACATGCGTGCCAACGGAAACTTTGACTTTACCAACGGCTCACCTACCGTGAACGGATCGGTCTACGCTTGTCTCAATGAAAAACTGAGCCCCGCCTCCGCCGGACTTGTGAACACGCCTCCCGTGAAGTGGGACAACGCGTCCTACATTTCGGCCGCAGCCGCAAATGGCGGCAGTGCGAATGACGATGAGAAGCGCCGACGACAAGGCTATACCGCGGGCACTCATGGCGCTAAAGGCACCAGTCAGTTTGAGAACTGGCGCGATGTGATCTTCGACAGCGACGCCTCCATCGTAAACAATCACGTCGAGGGTGCGGTTGTCGCCGACGTCGGCGGAACGAAGTCTTGGTCGCGCACCAACTCAGGCACTTCTGGCACCACCAGCATGCTCGATGCGACCCCGACGCAGGAGGTCATCATGCCCGACCTCAGCGACATCACCTACTATCAGGCGGCGAGCGCCTCATATTCCGACCCCAAAGCAACCTTTGCGGACGGCACCGCAAATGCGAACTATCACGTCGGCGCCTTTGTGGACGTCTGGGATCAGACCCTCAACAGTGGAGCTGGAGCCTACAGTCGCATCACGACGAACGGAGTTGTTACCGGATCCGCCCTTCTCGTTGGCACCGATGCCCACCCGATCAAGATTCATGGGCCGGTAACGTTCACCCAAGACGCCCTTATTAAAGGCACGGTTGCTGGGCAAGGCACCCTATACACCGGCCGAAACACTCACATCATTGGCTCGATTCGGTATCAGACCAAGCCGTCATTTCGAGGAACCGATGAGACCACGATCGACAAGGCGAACGAAAAGGCCGACATGCTCGGCATCGCCGCCCGCGGTTCGGTGATCATGGGGGACACCACCGGGTTCAGCGACAGTTATCCGCTGCAGTATATGACCCCGCCGTTCACCAAAGGCCGCTACGACGAGAACGGAAACTGGATTCCGCCGTACGACGCGAAGGCAGTCGACTCGACGGGAATCATGAAGTACAAGTCGGTGATGGGCGACACTCTGATGCACGCGGTCGCCGAGGGCATCAACCAGATCGACGCCGTCCTCTACACCAACTTTGTTGGCGGTGGAAACATCGGCACCGGCGGTGGAGGCGTGATCATGAACGGGTCGATCATTAGTAAGGACGAGGCGATGGTCACCTGGAGCCTTCCCCTCAAGATGAACTACGACACTCGGATCAAGGAGAGAACGCTCACCAGCGCGCCTCTCATCGATCTTCAGCTCCCCCGAAGCCCCGTCATGCTTCGAAGCTCCTGGCAAGACCGAGGATTCTCCTATGGATATTAAGACAAAAGCGATCGCCATCATGGCCGTGTGGTCCATGGCCACCCTCGGCCCTGCACCCATTCGCGACGGCGCCTATCGTAAGCCCATTGCCGAGCAGAGCCAGGCGCAACTCGCCGCCCAGCAGCGCCTCCAACGCACTCAAACCGAAGTTGGCAGCGTCCCCACCAAAGGGGAAACCCCGCCAGTAGCTACCGACACACCCTCATCAGAGGCTCAGGCCCAGGACAATGTGGGCAACGTCGTCATTAACGATCCTCAAGCGGAAAAGAACTTGGAAGGCGAGGATAAGCGGATCAGGACCACCACGAATCGAGGGAAACCTATGTGGTTCGGACTTCTTGCGCTCATGGTCGGCCTCTCCGCCGTCTTTGGGCTCAAATCGTGGGCCGACAAGAAGATCCCGTTCAACAGCTAAACTGTTTGAATGACCCGTCCAGACGCTCGTGGCAGATTTGGGGACTTCGGCGGTCGATATGTTCCCGAGACTTTGATTCCCGCTCTCGATCAACTCGAGCGGGAATTTGAGGTTGCCTGGTCGGATGAAGCGTTCCACCGCGAATTTCGAGGCTATCTCCGAGACTACGTCGGCCGACCTACCCCCCTCACTCACGCCCAGCGCCTGAGCGAGGAGACCGGCCTTCACGTGGTGGTGAAGCGCGAGGACCTCAATCACACCGGCGCTCACAAGATCAACAACGCCCTCGGCCAAGTTCTGCTTGCCCGCCGAATGGGTAAGAAGCGCATCATCGCCGAGACCGGCGCCGGTCAGCACGGCGTCGCTACCGCGACCGTGTGCGCCCTCTTTGGACTTCAGTGCGAGGTCTATATGGGCGAGGAAGACACCGTCCGCCAACAGCTCAACGTCTTCCGCATGAAGCTCCTCGGAGCGAAGGTGCACCCCGTTTCGAGCGGCACCAAGACCCTTAAGGACGCCCTCAACGAGGCGATGCGCGACTGGGTGACCAATGTGGCCGACACCCACTACATCATCGGCACCGCCGCCGGCCCCCATCCCTACCCGTTTATGGTGCGTGAGTTCCAGCGGGTCATCGGCGACGAGGCTCGCGAGCAGTATCAAGAACGATTCGGCCGCCTCCCTGACGCGGGCATTGCTTGCGTGGGCGGAGGATCCAACGCCATCGGCTTCTTCACCGCTTTCATTCCCGACAAGTCGGTTCGCCTTATTGGCGTCGAGGCGGGAGGTCACGGCATCGAGTCCGGGATGCACGCTGCGCCATTAACCGCCGGTTCGCCCGGTGTCTTGCACGGCTCGTTCAGCTATCTGATGCAGGACGAGAATGGGCAGGTGATTGGGACGCACTCGGTTTCAGCGGGTCTTGACTATCCCGGCGTCGGCGCCGAGCACTCGCATTTGAAGGACACCGGTCGAGTCGAGTACATCGCGGTCACCGACAAAGACGCCCTAGATTCATTCCAGTGGGTCGCTCGAAACGAGGGGCTCATTCCTGCCTTCGAGAGCGCCCACGCATTCGCGCCGTTGCGCGATGCGAACCTGTTCAAGAAGGGCGATCACGTTCTCGTGAACATGAGCGGCAGAGGTGATAAGGACATGGAAACCGCCGCCCGACTCTTCGAGCTATAGAGTTTGGGAGTGCTCTCGCAAGCGAGAGCACTCCCAATATGTTAGAGGTGCTTCAGTAGTTCCTGAGCCTTCATGACCGCCTCGTCAGGATCGCCGGGGAGGCGGAGACGGGCTTCTTTGGCGAGGATGTCAGGCGTGACGCCCGAACCCTCGAGTCGCTGACCGTTGATCGTCACATAGTCCGCGAGCGGATACTGGAACAGGAAGCCGTGGCTCGCCGGAACCATCACTGAGACGAGAACCGCACCGGCCGACTTCGTGCCCACCACCTGAGCGCCGATCGTGTCGCGCATACCCGCCGCACAGATCTCCGATGCGCTGCCCGAGAACTGGTTGACGAGGACGACTACCTTGCCCGTGTATCGGGGAGCGTTGTAGTTGTGTCGCGGGCGAATCTTGTCGGTCGAGTATTTCGCGATTGCCTGTAGATCGGTCGCCGAACCGTGAGTCTCCTCGACGTACTTGTTCACCGACCGCTTACTGACGAACACTCCCACCGCCTCGTCCGACGGGACGAAGAGGCCGAGAAGGTGCTGCAGATTTAAGACTGCGCCGCCTCCATTGTCCCGAAGGTCGAGGATCAGGTTCTTATACTTCCCTGCCTTCTTCATCAGGTTCTCCACGTTGTCGGGATCGTAGGAGATATCGAAGGTGTAGATCGAGAGCTTGGCGGTGTCCTTGTCGATCTCAGTAAGCTCTTCCGGTCGAACCGTAGAAAACTTCTTGCGGACCAGCTTGTAGTCCTGGACCTTCCCATCCTTATGCTTGACGGTGATCGTCACTGAGGTGCCTTCCGGTCCAGGAATCCCCTTGATTCCCTCAACCTTCTTCCCGTCCACCTGAGTGATCAGGTCGCCCGGAATCAGGCCGGCTTCCGCCGCCGAAGCACCGGGAACGGTGCGAACCACGATGATGCCGTCTGGAGTCTGCTGCGATGTAATGCCGATACCAACCACCGCGCCCGTGCGTCGGGCTTCCGAGGCTCGCGGAGTCGCGAAAGCGACATGGCTTGCCCCAAACTTGGTGAGCGCCTCGTTCATCGCCCGAGCGAATTCTTCGTCGTCCTTGGCCGCGTCGAGTTTCGGTTTCTCGGTTTCGAGGAACGCCGGCCACTTCGAGAAATCGATTCCCGGAACGTAGGCGGCAGTGGTGATCAGCTTGGTCACACGATCCATGACCTCCTGCTTCACATCCGGCTTGTTATCGACGGTCTGCGCACACGAGATCGAGGCAAGCACTAGGAATGCCATCGCTCCGCTTGCCGCACGCAGACGGCTGGAAAGCTTGTTCAAATTCATCGGTAATTGTCCTTACGCTCTCGGAAGATATTTGTTCAGCTAAGCGCTGTTCGCTTAGACGCCTTTACGCACGAACCTTCCGATTTGAAAACCACGATACAACTAGTATCGGTCGGATCGTTCCAACCACAGATAAAATCGCAATTGTGGACCCCCTCGCACGCCTTGGCAGAAAGGATAAATGGTTTCTTGGCGGAGGCAAGGGAGCGATCTACGCGCCTCCCTTCCCCAAACATCTCCTCGCGCCGGGATTTTGGGACGAGTGCTATTTCGCGGACATCCGCATTCCTCGCCTGTTCACCGCCCTATTCGTCGACGCCGATGGTCGGCCGATCAAGTTCGAGAGCTACCACAAGGGATGGCGGCCCGACCGGCTGACGATCATGCACTACTCGGGCGATGTCGTGGTGCGAGAACGGCGTTGCTGCACCGAGGGCAACGCGTGGGTCTCCGAACTCGAGCTCGTCACCGCCGTCCGGCCCATTCATGTCTTCCTCTGGTCCCTCATGGACGTGAAGCCAGCGAGCTACGGCGCACCCTTTTCTTCGCTTGCCGACTGCTCGGTCACCGACGACTCTCTGCTTGCCAAATTCCAAACGGCCTGGCCAGCCGAACTCGAACCCGACCGCACCGCGGTGGAAGCTGAGCAGATTCGCGGCGAGGGTTCGATGCTTCCGAGAATTGACCTGTTCCTCGAATTCGGCTCGTCTCATCCGCGCCAGTCTTGGACCGTCAACCTGGCCCAAAGGCACGATGAGTCGCCTCTGTACGAAACCAGTGTCCTACCCGAGAAGTTTCGGAACGGGCGACTTGCCCAGGATTTCAAGTTGCATGTCGGCACCGAGCCCATTGAGGGGCTCGCCCATCTGGTCCAGCACTACGTGCTGGAGGATCGTCGACCGATCCAACTTGTCTGCGGCGCGGGACTGACCCCTCAAGCGGCCCGAACTTCCCTCGAATCCGCACGGGAGGACGGAGCAATTGATCGAAGCGCCGACTCTTGGCGCGACTACTTCGCCAGCGTCCCCCAATTCGACAGCAGCGATCCTTGGGTGACGAACGCCTATTGGCACCGATGGTACGGACTGAGGCTCAACACGGTCGACATCCCGGACCTCCCGATCCAGGGCAAACCGGCGCGCTTCGCGCCTTTCGTTACCGAGGGGATTGGGTTCTTCCGCAACTTCATCACCTACTCCGCTCAGACCCACCTTCGCGAGGTCTCCTGGATGCAAGATCCGTCCCTTGCTGTTGGCATTCTCGATAACCTCGGCGGGTGTCAGAGAGATGATGGGAGCTATCCTGGCCACAACTATTCGGCCAGGCCCGCGCGCGACTTCTACCACGCCGACTTTGCGACTGGGCTGCTGCAGCTCCATCGCCTACACCCTGGTTCGGTCGGCAAGGATCATCTCCGAACCCTTCGGCACTACGCCGACTACTTCGTCAATCACCGAACCCTCAGTAAGGACCCCGCAGGGCCCACGATGTACGACATCTTCGACCAAAACGAAACCGGGCAGGAGTACATGAGCCGGTACGACTTCGCAAGTGACCAGGCCGATAAGTGGGCTAGCTTTCGGGTCAGCGGGGTCGAGGCCACCGCATATGCCCAAATGCTCTTCGAGGCGATCGCCTCTTTCCGTGCGGGCGACAGCACCTATAAAAGGTTTGCCGAAGGTGCTCTTCAAGGTCTGCGCGATCTCTCGTTTGACAAGGAAGCAAACTATTTCTGCGACCGAAACAGCTCGGGCAAGCAATCCCCGGCAAGGCCCGCGACTGGCCTGTATCCTTTGATGCTTCCCTCGCTGCAGCTCCTAGATGGAGCCGACCAGATTCTCGAGCGCTGGCTCACCAATCCAGATGAGTTTTGGCTCCCTGCCGGCTTCCCCGCCACTGCTATGTCCGACGCCACGTTCAGCGCGGAAGGTGAGTGGAAGGAGCGGCGGCTCAACTGTCCCTGGAATGGCCGCAGTTGGCCAATGGCCAACTCACACGTCGTGGATGCGATCGCCAACGCCGCTCGACTCGTCTCTCCGTCCTACCGGGAGAAGGCCGGCGAAGCCGTCTTGAAAGCGATCAGGCTTCTGTTCCACGACGGCAATCCGCAGCGACCGAACTCCTACGAACACTACGACCCTGTCACCGGCGTCCCCGCCCTCTACCGAGGCTACGACGACTACATGCACTCGTGGGTCATCGATCT
>JBBQFM010000075.1:0-6840 GCA_038321975.1 Fimbriimonadales bacterium
ACCGAATTGACGATGAGCCCAATCCATGGGCAAAACGCAACCATCCATATCCACACCCTCCGTGGCGTGACTAAGATGAGCTAAGGACGATACCAATCCCAAAAAAGATGTGGGTAAGGACAAGGGCGTTGCCCTGGGCTATCGATTCTCGGCCCGTTGGGCCTGATTTTCGTTTGGGGGCTACCGGGGCTCCCTGGCGATTCGTGAGTGCCTCCGGTAATGGCGACCCCAAGTAGCGTGCGAATTCACCAGGGATTCGCAGAAGCCTGATGCCTTCAGGCCCAACGGGCCGAGAATCGATAGCCCAGGGCAACGCCCTGGGTAGGGCCGCGAAGGTATGCGGCCTGAAGGGCCGCGATTCGGCGCCACTGAACGCACAAATATGTCCTCTTCGTGGAACTCTCAATCCCACATATACCGCTCGTCAAACTCGATCCCGTGCTCCATCAATAGAGACCGGTACTCCTCCTGAAACGACATCCTCCGGTGATGTGCTTCCTGTCCGCGAATGTATTCCCTTACACCAAGCACACCCTGAACGTCCACCGAAAGCGCTGCGTAGCCGGATTGCCAAGCGAATTCGGGGAGGCCCTTCGTTTTGAGCCACTTGCTAGAACTCGTCTTTACCTTCTCAGCGACTTGGGCTAGTGATATCGTCCGAGAGAGGCCGAACAAGATGTGGACGTGGTCCTCGACTCCGCCCATTTCCAGAGGCGAACAACCCGAATTAAGCAGAATCCCTCCAAGGTAAGAATGAAGCTCGTCGCTCAACGGCTTGTGAAGATAAGGAGCCCGATGTTTCGTGCTAAACACTAGATGGACGACGACGTTCGCCAAGGACTGTGGCATACGAGATTATCGCACTGACTCCCCAAACCCGCACGCCCGCAAAATCGTCGGCCGCTCCCCGAACTCCCACGAATACCGCTCCTTCGCCGACTCGTAACCGGCTAACCCTAACCGTCGCCGCAAGGCCGGATCGCGGGCCAATTGAACAAACCTCTCGGCCATGGCAGAAGCGTCCCCCTCGTCCACCAGATACCCGGTCTGACCATCCAAAACCGCCTCCGGAATCCCCGCGTGCCGCGTAGTCACGACGGGCAAAGCCCGCCCCATCGCCTCCAAAATCGAGGCCGGCAAACCTTCCTCATCCCCCGACTCCGGATCGACGACGCTGTGCTGAGCAAAGATGTCGGTCGTCGCAAACAACTCGCTCACAAAAGAAGGCGGCTTAGCCCCGTGCAAGGTCACCTGCGAAAGTCCCTTGTCAGCCACATACGCCTGTGCCTGATCGAACAGCCGCCCTCCACCGACGTACTGCAACCGAAGCCGAGGCTCCTGCAAAACGGCTAACCGGAACGATTCCAAGAGGATAAGCGGCGCCTTCTTCGGAACCATCCGACCGACTGCGAGAAGAGTGACCACATCCGACTCAACCGACGCTGGAGGCGGAGACGGTGGCACCGTGCTACTCGCCGGAACGACCATCACCAGCTCTGCCTTCAACCCAAACTTGATCAAGCGCTGGCGGGCGTATTCGGTGCGAACGAACACCCCGTTCGACTTATTCAGCTTCAAATACTCCTTCTGCCAACGAGGCTGACGGAGCATCTGGCTGATATCGTAGCCGTGGCCAAACGAATACCACCGAATCCCGGCGGCGAGCACATCGTTCATGTAGGGCAGCAGATAGTCGAGATACTCGACCATGAACGCCTCGACCCCGCGATCGTTCATGAAAGCGACCAGCCGCTTGGCATCCCCCGCGTTGTACTCCCAGCTCTCGCGGGTGCTGGAAGGGGTGGAAGGATCGATCGTGTGGCTAATCTTCCGGCGTAACCGCCGCAACGACGTAAGCCCATCACGGAGGACCAAAGTGTCGGCATCGACATCCCAAGCGCACTGACCCTCGGGCATCTTCTGATTCGCCACCACCACCGTCTCGCCCGGCAACAAATCCAATGCATGGCTTCGAACAAACGTCTCGGAAACCTGCCCGATCGTGGGCACCGCAACGCAAAACCGAGCACGCTTCTCAGGGGACACCTCCGAAAGTATGGCCCACCAACGGATATACTTTTCGAGTTCGCCTATGATCAGAGTCGCCCACGTCGTCCCCTCCTACGTCTCTGGCGGGATCGAAAGACTCCTAGAAAACTCAGTTCCCTACATGCGGGACAGCGGTATCGAATACATCATGCTCAATGTGGGCATCGACCGAGACGCCGCTTATCTCATGGAAGACCAGGGCGTCCCCGTCCTGCACCCCACGATCTACTGGTCACTAAAGCGATACGGATTCACGATGCCCCCGTTCGGCCGAACCAAGCTCGCCGAAATCAACCGCGAGCATCCCATGGACTTGATTCACGCCCACCACCACGGCTCGATGCCCATGGCCTCGCTGATCGCCAAAGAGCTCGGCAAACCGTTCATCATCACCACCCACAACCTCGATGAGCCGTGGCAGACCGACAACACGCTCTGGGGGCGCTACTACCGATTCCTCCTGAAGCGAGCCTACGAGCACGCCGACGTTGTCACCTGCATCGGCCAAGCGGTGAAAGAGAACTTCCAGTCGATGGGCTGGAAAATCAAGGAATACCGCGTCATCGAGACCGCCACCCACGATAGCATCTGGGATGCGTTCAGGCCCGAAGGCGACCGCCCTTGGGACATCCTCATGCTCGGTCGGCTCGCCCACCAGAAGAACATGGTTTTCGCGATGGAGGCGATCGCAGAGGCGAAGAAAACCATCCCCGGAATCAAAGCCGCCGTCCTCGGCGATGGGAACCTGCGCGGCGAAGTGGAGGCCGCTATCAAGCGGCTGGGACTCGAGGATAACGTCAAGCTCTTCGGTCAGCAAGGCCCGCAAGACGTCCTAAACATCGCCAACGAATCAAAGGTGTTCTTCGCACCATCCCTCCACGAGGGCCTGTCCTTGGCCTGTGTCGAGGCTTTGGCTCAAGGCCTCGACGCCGTCGTCAGCACCAGCCCCTCCTTCGTAAAGTCCTTCCCCGGCGAGATCGGAATGTCCTTCATCGACCCCCACGACCTCGCCGCAAACGGCAAAGCTTTGGTCGAGACGATTCAAAACTTCAAACCCCGTTTGCGACCCCACCTAAGAGAGCGGTTCGACATTCGAACGTATACGGGCAAGATGTCGGCGCTCTACAAAGAGGTTGTAGCTGGAAAGTAGCAACGCCTACTCTCGGCAGCCGCCGGCGTCCTTGTTGTCCTTCTGCGTCTTTGCCCGCAAGGTGGCAATCGCCTTATCCTGAGCCTGCGACTTCAATATCTGCACGGACTTAATCCGAGACGGCACATGGTTGTTGCTCGCCTTGGCGACCTGACCGGCAATGCCGACCATGGCGACGAGCGAGGCGATTCCGGCGAGAACGACGAATCGGTGGAAGCCTTTCATGTTTTCTCCAGCCGCGCAAAATTGCAGGCGGCTTGTCAATAAAGACATCCCGATTATAGGATGGGTTTCACCTAATTAAGCAAAAGAATTGCAGCGGCCGCGGCCCCTGCGTGGTCGACCCGCAAAACGCGCGGTCCGAGGGTCACCCCCCGGTCGCCAATCTCCTTCAACTCCCGAGGAGACCAGCCGCCTTCCGGACCCACGACAATCGTCATCTCCACCCCAACCGGCGCAAGTTTCGGGCTCAAACCTTCAACCTCCGACAACACAATAGAGAGAGGAAAACGCTTCAAAACCGACTTTAAATCGGGAAGAAATTCGATTGTTGGCAAGTTAGTCCGGAACGAAACTTCTGCCGCCTCCATAGCGATCGTCTCGAGGCGAAGCACCCGATCTGCCGTCTTCATCTCGTCCCATTTCACCACCGACCGCTCGCTGTGAAACAGGACAAACCGCGAGACACCTATCTCCGTGCAACTGCGAACGATCTCGTTGAGCTTGTCCCCCTTTGGCAACGCCTGGGCAAGGGTTAGCTTAAGGGCAGGCTCAGTATGCGGGCGAACTACTTCCAGCGGAATCGCTTCTTTGGTTTGGAACGTACATCGGATCACCGTCCCGTCATTCGGCAACACCGCAATCTGAGCCCCAGGCAGAAGGCGCAAGACCTTGCAAAGCTTGTCGACCTCGCCCCTCGGCAGCTCAATCGGCCCGTCGGCCTTTGCGCCGGGCACAAATACACGAGGCAGCGAACGGAGGTTGGTCATACGCGCTCGTACCGAGCCGCGACCCAGCCGTCCTCTTCCCGCTTTTCTTTGAGTTCAAAGCCGGCGCGCTCGGCCGCTTCGAGCACGTCTGGCCAGTTCTGGGGAATCACGCCACTGACGATCCAAGCTCCGCCCGGCTTCACCACATCGGCCGCGTCGGGAGCCACCCGAATGAGGGTCGCACTGATGATATTGCTCACCACGAGGTCATACGCAGCCTCGGGATGCTCCGTGCCAAGCGGCAAACCGTCAAATCCATCCGCTACCTCGGCGAGGAACGAAACGTTGTTCAGATCGCGATTCTCGCGGGTCACCTCCACCGACTGAGCCTCGATATCCACTGCCTCGACGATCGAAGCGCCCAACAAAACGGCACCGATGGATAGAATCCCGCTTCCGCAGCCCACATCGGCAACCCGCTTCCCCTTCAAATCCACCGCTTCAAGCAACTCAAGGCAGAGACGTGTAGTCGCATGGTCACCGGTGCCGAACGCCTGGCCAGGGTCAAGCACGATCACAAGGTCGCCAGGCTGGGATTCGAACTCCTCCCATGTGGGCCGGATCACGAACCTCTTGCCAATGCGGCGCGGTTTGAAAAACTGCCGCCAGGCGAGTTCCCAATTAACCTCGGGAAGCTCACCCGTGGTAACCGTCAGACCCGCCGAGCTAAGTGCCGCTGCCAACTCCTCAAGCCGATCTGGCGTGCCCTCCACCTGCACAAGGCAGCCCACGAGGGCGTTGCCTTCCTCCATCGTGTTCTCGACCCCGTGGTCGCGAAAGATCTCGACGTAAACCGACCAGTCATCTGGCGCGGAATCTAAATGGGCACGAACTTCGATCCAGCTCATTTCTTCTTGCCGAACAGTCCACCGAGAATGCCGCCGCGATCGTCGCCCTTCGGCATGTTCTCGCCCCTCAGCTCCGCAAATTCGCGAATCAGCTTCGCTTCGGCCTCGCTTAGCTTGGTGGGCACTTTCACATTGGCCTGAAGCGTCATATCGCCTCTTCGACCACCATGCAGAGGCGGCAAGCCTTGTCCGCGAATTGTGATGAGCTGACCGGGTTGGGCTCCCGCCGGAATCGTGACCGGAATCGACTCGTCGATCCCTTCGATTTCTATGTGATCGCCAAGCGCCGCCTGCGCAAACGTAAGGTCGAGCCTCGTGTAAAGCGTCTGGCCCCTGCGCTCGAACCGGGCGTCCTGGTCGACGTGCAGCACGACATACAAGTCGCCTGGTCGACCGCCGCCAGTTCCCTCTCCGCCATGCCCGGGCATGTGAATCTTCATCCCGTGCTCAACTCCCGCCGGCACGGTGACGTTCACCTTTGCCGTCTCGGGCGTCACGCCTTCTCCGTGGCACTTATGGCAAGGATCCTTGATGAGCTTGCCCGCCCCTTGGCAGGTCGGACAAACCGTGGCCGTCCGAACTTGGCCGATAAAAGTGTTGCGAACCGCCGTGACCTGTCCCTGACCCTTACAGGTCGGACAAGTTTCCGGCTGTTTCCCACCTTCCACGCCGGTGCCCGTACAAGCCGAACACTCGCTCATGCGCGTAATCGTGACCTCTCGGTGAGTTCCCGTGAGAACTTCTTTGTAGGTCAGTTCGATATCCGCGCGAACGTCTTCCCCGTCACGACCCGAAGATCGCTGACCGCGGCCCTGCTGGCCGCCAAAGAACATATCGAACAAGTCGCCAAATCCGCCGCCGCCCTGGAAGAAGTCTCCGCCGCCGCCCTGCTGGTCGTCGGTAATTCCGTATTGGTCGAATCGGGCCCGGGTATCCGCGTCGCCAAGGATGGAGTAGGCCTCGCCTACTTCCTTAAATTTCTCTTCCGCGTCTGGATTTTCTGGATTAACGTCCGGGTGATAAAGACGCGCGAGACGCCGGTAGGCCGACTTGATGTCGTTCGCACCTGCGTCTCGCGTTACACCTAGGACCTCGTAAGGATCCCGCTTTGTCATTGGTTATTACTCTTCCGACTCTTCGTCCGCAGTCTCCTGCTCGGCGATGTCCGAGAGAGAGAGCGTATCCTCTTCGGAGGCAACCGGTGCGACTTCTTCCTCATCATCTACGAGGTCGGACAGGCTAATGACCTCTTCGCCGTCAGCGTCAAGTTCGCCTTCCGGCTCGTGATCGTCGAGAGCAGCCGTCGAAACGAGGGCAACTTCGGTTTCGTCGAGTGCGGGCAGAAGCATTCCGAGCTCCGCAGGAACCGTCTCGTCGATGAGAAGCGGAACTTGGGATCGCTCAACAATGGCTTCGGCGGTCGGCATGATCGGCTTGATCTTGCCCGCCGCGATTTCCGCCAAGGCGATGGTTAAGGGGTGGTTCGATTCAATCTGAACCAAGGCCGGCGCGCCCTCTTTAAGCTGTTTTGCACGCTTCGCCGCAAGGTTTGAGAGCACGAACTTGCCGTACTCATAATCATTCAAAATATCTGGGCTTGGAAGCATAAGGCACTAATTCGGAATCTCAAAGTCTACCACATCCTTCGTTCGGAGTTTGGACCGCGCATTGCCTCATATGAATACCGACCGAGCTTAGGGTTGTTGCCTCAAAACTAAAACCGACCGAAGCACTCTTGCTTTATGGCCGGAAATCGGAGGCATACAATGAGTTCAAAGTCAATCGGCGAGCTAGCCCGGTCTCG
>JBBQFM010000076.1:0-6158 GCA_038321975.1 Fimbriimonadales bacterium
TCCAGCGTGCTGAGCGTGCCGAGCACGGTCACGGTTCCCGCGAACTGTGATCACGTCAGCTGCGATGCAACCTCCTCTGGAACGAAGTCCCGAACGACGTCGGGCAACTTCGACGTCGTCATCACCGCGTACGCCAACGGCGGCTACGCTTACGGTCACGTAACGGTTAACTAAGGGGCGTGTAGTTTCTGAAAGGTCAAAGGTCATCGGCTTTGCCGATGACCTTTTTGTTTCGGACTTTCAGGGCCGCGAACTTGCTGATCGAGCACAGTGGCTAACGCCGATGCAATCGTCGGCTACACAGCTTCGCTGGGATATTGACGATTGTTTTTCGGCGGGCGACTTTTGCCTCCTCCTTCCGTTTCAAGGCACGAACCATCTCGGCAAGGGGAGGCTCCCGAAAGCTATAATAATCATATGACACAGCGGCTCCCTGAGTGGCTGACGATCCGGTTGCCTCGACCGGACGCGATCAAAGAAGTTGAAGCGATGATGCGGGCAAAGAGCCTGCATACGGTGTGCGAAAGTGCGCGCTGTCCGAACCTGCCCGAGTGTTGGAGCAAGAAGACGGCGACGTTTATGATCCTTGGCGACACTTGCACGCGCAGCTGCGGCTTTTGCGCGATCAAGGTGGGCCGGGGCCTCGAAGTAAACAAGAACGAGGCGGTCGACGTGGCGGGAGTTGCGAAGGACCTCGGACTCAAGCACATCGTGGTCACCTCGGTCGCACGAGACGACCTCGCGGACGAGGGGTCCAGCCAGTTTGCGGAGACGATTCGCGAGTTGCACAAGCAGAACCCGCTGTGCATCGTGGAAGTGCTCACGCCTGACTTCAAGGCCAAGCGATGGTGCATCAAGAACGTCACCGACGCGAAGCCGGAGATCTATAACCACAACATCGAGACCATCGAGCGACTGCATACAGTGGTTCGACCTCAGGCCAAATATGAGCGAACGCTCACGGTTTTGCGAACCGTGAAGGAACTCGATCCGTCGATTTACACTAAGTCGGGCATTATGCTCGGCCTTGGTGAGACTCGAGACGAAGTGGTTAAGACCCTACAAGATCTGCGCGAGGTGGGCGTGGACGCGGTGACGATTGGCCAATATCTGCGGCCGACGATGAAGCACCTTCCGGTCAATGACTTCGTGCATCCGAATGAGTTCAAGGAATATGAGAAGATCGGCGAAGACATGGGCTTTGCCTTTGTTGCGAGCGGTCCTTTCATTCGAAGCTCGTACAATGCAATCGAGTTCAGTAAGAAAGTGATGGCGGAGCGGGTGGCCAAGTTGGACCAGGCCGAAGCCGCAGCGCTTTTGGACTAACCCACGCAGTGTGCTTCGGGGAGGAATCGGATTCGCGCCTGGGCCTGGATCATAAAGTTATTAGTGGTTCTCGCTCCGCTGCTCATTCTGGGCTTCTGGGGCTTAGCGTATTTGCGCCACTGCGTCCTCGCGCTTACCGCACCCGGCGTCCCTGTTCGATTTGAGTACCTCTCCAAGGCCGGCCTCGTGCGGCTTTATGCCTCCTCCTACGTGATCGATTGGGATCGCGGCCTCATCCGGGTTGAGAAGCCAAAGGTTTACGAACCGGATGGCGGAGTGCTTGCTCAGATCGACCACCTCTCCATCTCGGGTCTGAAGTTCCTCGGCGAGGCGGATCGTACCGTGCGGATCCGCGGCTCCAATCTCTACGCGCAAGTTCGGCGGCAAAAGAATGGACGGTTTCTCATCCAAGACCTCCTCCCCGAGCAAAAGGGGCCGCCGGCTCAGATTCCGTTTTCGGTGCAGATCGATGGGATCCGGGTGGTCTTGGTCGACGAGGTTGGCCCCCGCCGGTATCAGATCCCGGTTTCGATTCCGTGGCTGAAAGTAGCCGGCATCGGCGACAACTGGGTTGCCGTCGCCACTCCGACGATCGATGGAGTGGGAACGCTGAGTGGTCGACTGCAGAACGTGGCCAACGAGGGGCTGCAAGCGAGCGCGATCACCGCGGGCCTCGAATTGGCTGGCCCCATGAGGCATTTCATCGAGACCGACGCACCCAAACTGAAGGAGCTGTCGGCCCAGTCGGTAAAGGTCTCCGGCCCGGTGAGAGTTTATCTTCCGCAAGGAAAGAATGCACATATCGAGGCACGAGTCGCGGTGAGCGGACATGGGGTCCGCTACCAGGACAGCAGCCTGGACGACGGCTCGTTCAACGGATTGGTGACCTCAGACGGAGTGATCGGGAAAGCGGCCGCGCGCTCTGCGAACACCAACGTGGACTTCGAGGGGAGTTTCCAGTGGACTAAAGCGCCGCGAGGCGCTGGGCGACTCACCGCACACGTCGGCAACCCACAGGCGCTCCCATTCCAGGTGCGCAAACTGCTTCCGAAGGACACAAGCTTTTCGGCGGTCAAGTTTGACGGATGGGTCGGATTCGAGTCTCTGAAGGCCTACCGAATCACCGGCAACGTGACGGCGGACCGGGTGGCATACGGAAAGGAATCGCTTTCCGGCGCGGTGGCATCGGTAAGGGCCGATCCCAAGATGGCGGTGATCGACCTGAAGAAGGGCAGCTACCAAGGTAGCCCAGTGCACGGCATGGTCGCAATGAGCCCCACCGGCAAGAACTTAAGCGGCGCGATGATCACCGATAGCGTGGATCTTGCCGTGCTGGCCAACCGCTTCAAGGTTCCCGGCGTCCATGGCCGTGCTGACCTCGTCGCTGCCCTCTCCGGCACCTTCGCAAAGCCCCATGCGGATTTCGACGTGAAGGGTTCCGGGTCTTACTCTCGGGAGGGCAAGCGGTACGACATCGGCAGTTTCGCCCTTTCCGGGACTTATGAGAACGGAGGCGTCGTCCTCCAGCGCGGAGTGGTCGCCGGTCCCGCGGGCAGCATCGTCGCCAACGGGAGAATGGACCCGAGGGGCGTGCTGGACATGCGGGTAGTGGGTCGAGGCCTCAGACCAGGAGTGGTCAATCCTTCGGTGAAAGGGGTCGTCAACCTCGACGCAAAAGTCACGGGCAAGCCTGCCGATCCGCTTGTAACGGGGCGGGTTGAAGGGTACGGACTGGATCTTAAGGGCGAGTCGATCTCGGCGATTGCGGCGGATATTCGCGCGACTAAGCGCGACGTTCGCCTCGCAAGTTTGCAGGCAACCCGCGGTTCGGCGAGTTTCGCCGGGTCAGGCAGCTATGTCTTCAAGACGGGAGCAGTTGGCGGCGACTTCGACCTTCGTCGGGTTCAGGCAGCGGAGTTCTTAGGTGAGGACGCGATTGGCTCGCTGGACCTGACCTCGGTGAAGCTTGGCGGCACAATTAAGCATCCGATCGCGGACGCATCGATTTCGGGCAACCTGTTGGTGCAAAGCATCAACGTCACCGACCTATCTGGGCGGGCTCGACTCGACGGCGACGTGGCCACGCTGAGTAACGCGGTCGCCCACGCAGCTCGGGGCGAAGTGAAGGGCAGTGCCTCCTACAACCGGAAGACGGGTGACGGCACCGCGGTTGCGGACGCCACCGATCTGCGGCTTAGAGGCATCGCTCCTCAGACTCGGGAGGCAGTAACTCTCGACGGCACCGTGTCCGGGCATCTTTCGGCGGACATCCACAAGAATCTGCTTGTGCTTGCGAAGGGTGCGGGCGAATTTCACGAGGTGGTGGTCAACGACAGCCCGGTGGGGGATGGCAGCTGGTCGGTAAGCACGGACGGCAAGATCATCCATGGGGACGCGGAGATTGGACAGCTAGATCGCTATGTTTCAGCCAGCGGAGTTACTTATAACATCGATTCTCAGGCGATTGGAGGCTCGATTGATTTATTCAACTTGCATGCAGAAAACCTAGTCCAAGGATCGCTCCGATACCTAAGCTCACTGCCGTTCGAGACGCAAGAGAATCTCCAGACTCTCACCGGCTTGGTGAAGATGGGAGCGGAGCTGGGCGGCACCGTTTCGAAGCCAAACGTGGACGTTAAGACTTTTGAGATCGACAACCTGACCTACCTGAAACAGGGGCTCGGCACGTTGACTTCCAAGTTCGCTCGAGTGGATCAGAAGTGGACGGTCCACCAATTGCTACTGCAAGGACCCGTCGGGCGTCTGTCGGGAGAGGGTTCGTTGGTGGAGAACGACAACGTGGACTTCAGCGGCGACCTGAACCACTTGGACCTTCGAGCACTGGGAGCCTTTGACGGTCGATTGGCGACAACTTCGGGAACGGCGGACATTTCCTTCCGAGTGAGCGGTCCGGCAAAGAGCCCAGATATCTTGGCGTCGGTACAGGCATCCGGTCTGTTGGCCCCACTTGCGGGGGCGAAGGAGGACCAGGGGCTGAGCTTGCTGTTCGACCGAGTACAGGTTTCTGAGTCTCACGTGGGCACGGACGGCAAGATGGTGGGTGGCATCGACGTTCACGGCGGCTATACCTACAGCGGTTTCCAAGGGGAGATGAGCCTGTCGGCCCCGTTCAATTATCCGGGCACGATCCCTCCTGGCCCCCGCAACGCCAAGATCACGCTGGTCGAGAGGAATCTTAAGGAGATCGCGACCTACGCCCAGGGCTTGGATCCGGCTCGTACCGACGGCACGATCGGTGGCGAATTCTCAGCGACGGGCACGAGCAACGACCTGACACTTGGTGGCGAAGTAAAGGTGAACGCACCCACCATCGGTTGGATCGGGATAGACAACTCCCTGAAATCGGTGACAGGCTCCATGAAGCTTAGCGGAACCCGCTTGGCCCTCGACCTAGCGGGCGAGTCGTCGCTGGGCGGCAGCTTCAAGGCGAACGCGTCTACCGGAGTGGATGACCTCCGGACCCTGGTCGCGACTCTGGACAAAGGACGGTTCCACGACATCCTCGAGAACCCGATCACCGGCTCGGTCGACCTGAACGACTTTTCCATCCGGCAGGGCTACAAGAACCGCACCTATGTCGCGGGGGCAGCGAGCGGGACGATCAATCTTGGCGGCTCGATGAGCGAGCCATCGATCAAGGGGGATTTGGTGCTCAGCAACGTGGATAGCGTGGTTCCGACGCTGGAGCCGGGCACCGGCACGGCGCCCGCGTATCCGATCAACCCTCGCTTCGACCTCTCGTTCAACTTGGCTAACCAGGCACGACTCCGATCTTCTTCTGCCGACCTCTCGGTTTTGGGTTCCGGCTCCATCAGGGGCTCCCTGATGGAGCCGCTCGTTTCGGCAACATTCGGGCTGGAAAAGGGCAGCATTCGGCTTCCCAGCGCGGTGGTTCGGCTGGAGCAGGGCGGGACGCTGCAACTCGACTACGGCGTGCAGAACGGTCTGCCCGACGCCCGCTCGAACGTGGACCTCGAGGGTCATGCGGCGTTGACCGCGCCGGGTTCGGGTGACAACTTCGAGCGGTACGACATCACGCTTGGCGTGAAGGGCGATCTGCTGAAGGACGGCGGCCTCGTGCTCTCCGCCCAAAGCGACCCGCCCGGGCTCTCGCAGGACCGAATTCTAGCTCTGCTGGGGCAGACAGACGTGCTGACCACGCTGACGACGGGAAGCCGCAGCGAGGCCGAGACCCGCATTCGGAACGCGCTGGCGGGCTATGCGTTGCCCGCGTTGCTCGATCCGATCACGTCGGAGATCGCTCGAAACCTTGGTTTGGATTATCTGACGATTGAGTACAACGCCTACGATCAGGCGACCTTCTCATTTGCTCGGGCGCTGAACAATGAGGTCTTTATTCAGGGTCGGCGTCAGCTCGGGAATCCACCCCCGGGGTTCCGGGCGCGGTACGACCTTCGGCTGGTCTATCGTCCGCGCCGAGTGCCCGGGTTCTTGCGGCGGTTGAGTCTATCGTTTGGGGCCGATCAGGATCGGGCTTGGAAGATTGCGTTGGAGTACGGGATTAGGTTCTAGTCACCGCTTCGCGGGGGTGGGCGCTACGCTTTTGTCGCTCCGCGACGGGGTGGGCGCTTCGCGCCCTTACGCTCCGCTTGGCCATTCCCTCTTCGGGCGGTGCCTTCGCGTGTATTCGTTCACGGAATCCCGAGGGACGCAAACTCACTTCGTTCAAACAGTGCGTCCGCAATTCGGGCTTCGGTTCGCTCATGCGAAGTCAAGGCCCTCAGAGGGAATTGGTTGTGTTCTGTTTTCGGAGTAGAGCGGGCTTGCGCCGCTCTGGTTCAGGCCCCAGG
>JBBQFM010000077.1:0-5881 GCA_038321975.1 Fimbriimonadales bacterium
TCCACGACCACGTATCGAGCGTGGACTCCGATGAAATGGACGCCGAATCCGCGGACCTCGGGAGTGCCAACCGCATCGGAAAAGTAAGCATCGTAGGGTCCCATGCTAAGGGGAGCCACGTATTGGAGGGAAGCCGATGTGAACCAGAAACCTTTGCCGATAAGGAGAGACCCGGGCTCGAATGTGACGGGTAAACCGGAGATTCCTCCGCCATCGAGCTTGATGTTGCCAAGCTTCTCGGCTTGAACAAGGGCCATCGATATATCTTTATCAGAGGAGGACTTCCGCTTCCGTCCATTGCTCTGAGGAAGAGCGGCAGAATCCGCGAAGCTTGACACTGACTTAATATCCTTCGGAGAAGGGAATCCCACCTTTTCGGCTTGCGGTGCTGAGCTATGGAACCCGGCAAATCCTGCAGCTAGTACAAATCCAAGTAAATGCATTTCGCATTATAGACGCACGTGCAAAACGATAGATTTCAAAGTTGTTGTTTATTGCAATAAGGAATCACAGTTCTCGTGACCAAGTACCCAGTTGCACGTCCGAAATGTCGGGCGGCGTCGATGTGGGTGGAGGACTTGGAAGACAGCTTCGCGTGCGAGTAATTGCCGCCTCTTGAGCCGAACCGCTATTCGTGAGCTTTGAAAGCGCCGAGCACGTTGGAATAGTCGTCCGTCCACGCCTTCTCACGCGGATCGGGATCGTGAAGAGACCACTCGGGGTTCTTATTGAGGCCTTGGAAGTCGGCCTTGTCTCGGGCAAGGATCATCCACGTCGATTGAAGCTTGCCGATCTTTCGCTCATCATCGCTCGCCTCGCTCAATTGGATCATCGCGACGAGACCGAGGTCTCGGGCGACGGCCCCGACCACGGGCTCCAGGTCGAGATAGTGGTTCGAAATGTGCACGGCCAAGATTCCGTGAGGTTCGAGCTTGCTCAGATACATCCTAAAGGCGTCCTCAGTAAGCAGGTGGACGGGGATTGCATCGGAGCTGAAGGCGTCGAGGGCAAGGATGCCGTAGTGGGCCGATGGGGCATCGGCGAGTCGAAGGCGCGCGTCACCGAGCACGACATCGACGGTGGCGGTCGAGTCGCTGAGGAAGGTGAAGTAGCGGGTGTCTCGGGCGATCTTCTCGACGACCGGATCGATTTCGTAGTAAGTGATCGTCTGGCCCGGTTGGCCGTAGGCAGCGAGAGACCCGATGCCGAGGCCGACGACCGCGATGTGGGCTTTGGCCCTCGGTCCGAAGAACTCGGTGAACACCTGGCCGATGGGGCCGCTGGGGTGATAGTAGGTGAGCGGCGTCTTCGGATTTTGGTGGTCCTGAATGCCGTGGAGGGTGGTGCCGTGGACCAGCTTGGTGAAGCGTCCCTTGCCGTCAGAAAGCACCCGGTGGACGCCGAAGAAACTGCGCTCGGTGAGCAGAACCGCGCTGTCCGACGCGGTGTGCAGAACCTGAGAAAGCACGAACACGACCCCCAGGGCCGCTCCAAACCGGACAGGGTTATCGACCGCGAAGAAGCACAGGATGGCGGGTAGGCCGATGGTGAGGGCCGTCCGAGCCGCGCCCGGCGGAAGTCCCGCCGCGTTTGTTGCGAAGTAGACGGTGGCGGACAGCACACCTACCGCGAGGGGGTAGATCCAGTCCAGCTTGGAGGCGGATCCAGATATCCGCGGGCGCATCAGGCAGGCCGCGACGAGCGCAAGCGGGTATTCGATGAGAGTGTTGAAGGCAACGGGGGCGAGGAGCGCGTTGAAGGCGCCGCCGACTACTCCGCCAACCGCGATCCAGAGATAGAATTCGGTGAGGTGAGTGGGATCGGGGCGGGAGGCACTCAGCCGTCCGTGACACATCCAGGCGGCCACAAAGAAGGTCGCAAGGTGCATGCCGGCGAGAAACACGATGAGGTTGCTCTGGTTGCTCTCCAGGATGATGATGAGGGTGAGCGGGGTGACCAACAGGGGGAGGATCCGGGCGAGGATCGGGACGTTGGTGACGTTCTTGCGAGCAAACGCGAGGATGAACGTGAGCAGGTAAATGGTGAGCGGAATCACCCAGAGCAGCGGAATCGGGGCGACATTGCTCGTGAGGTAGGTCGTGACTCCGAGGAGGAGACTGCTGGGAATCGCGGCAAGGCCGACCCACGTGAGTCGCTGTTTATTGGTGAGCGGCTCGGTCGCCTTGGACTCTTGGTCGGGCTGGGCGGGCTTCTGTTTAGTGACTGTAGCGCAGACCGCCATGAGTGCGACCAAGGCGAAGTAACCCCAAGTCCAGACTCGCCCCTGCTCGCTCAATTTCAGGCTCGGCTCCATTAGGAGCGGATAGCCGAGGAGGGCAGCCATGCTTCCGAGGTTGCTTGCTGCATACAGGAAGTAGGGATCTTTAGCAGCGGGATCGCTGGTCGAACCGAACCAAGTCTGAAGCAGAGATGCGCCCGCTGAGACGACCACAAAGCTCGCGCCGATCGTCACCGCGAGGAGGGCAAGAAGTTGGAGCGTCGGGTTGGCCGCGCCTTGCGAGTTGAGGCCAGCGGGAAGGGAGAACCGAATCGTGAGTCCGGCCACCGCCATGATCGCGATGTGAGTCCAGGGTTGGCGCTTCACGCCGAGATGCTTGGTACTCCAGTGGGCGTAGGCGTAGCCGCAGAGAAGCGCGGCCTGGAAGAACAACATGCTCGCGTTCCACACCGCAGGCGATCCCCCGAATCTGGGCAGGATGATCTTGGCGATCATCGGCTGCAGCAAGAAGAGGAGCGCTGAGCTTATGAAGACGGTGAGGGTGTAGAGGAAGCGCACTTTTTCAGGGCACCGGGCACAGGGCGTAGGAGGCAGGGGGAATCGCCTGACGTCCCTGCCTCAAAGGTAGGCAGCTATTTGGACGAAAGGACATGCAAGAGACTATAGCGCTTGCATGGCATTGGGAGTGTGCTTGTTCTCATATGGCGGAACCATCATATTGAGCCGACAACCCGACCGGGTGGTGCTGCCTGGAAAAGGGCAGCACCACGCTTTTGCCTAGACGACGACGGTAACCCGCAAGAAGGTTGCCGGAATGGATGTCCCATCCTCGCTTTGATTCTGCCGTTCGAACAGATTCGCGAGCTCTGATTGCAACTCCAAGGTACGGCCGGTTGCCTCAGCGGCCTTGTAGGCATTCATCGTGGGGCCGTAATAGTCTCGGAATTCGGCGAGGAAATCCGATGGCGAGCCCGGATGGTTGAACGTCCATGTCTCTCTCGAGAATGAAATGCTCTCCCTCGGAATCTCGGCGCCCGTGAAGCGCTCTATCACGTGGCTTTCGATACCCCACGTCATTGGGCTGACAAAGCCTTCGGGCGGAGGAGGTGAATAGGCGGAGCTGATCTTGAGGATCTGCGCCACCAGGGTGGGGTCGTTGGGTATCCAGTTACCCATGACGATGCGCCCGCCGGGCTTGGTGACTCGCACCATTTCCTTCGCGACGTCGAACGGGTTCGGTGCGAACATCGCACCGAAGATGGTGACCACGAGGTCGAAGGAGGCATCGGCCAACCCGTCCAAGTGGCTCGCATCGCCCTCTTGGAACCGGCAGTTGGCGAGGCCGAGGTCTTGCGCCCGTCGATTGCCCGCCTCTACCAGGTTGGTGGCGATGTCGACTCCCAGCACCTCGGCCCCCAGTTTTGCCTCCGGTATAGCCGTAGTTCCATCGCCGGAACCAAGGTCAAGCACGCGCAGGCCCGGAGTGATTCCGAGCCCGGCGGCGAACGAGTCGCCACTTTCGCGCATGGTTGCGGCGATCCGCGTGAAGTCTCCCTTCTCCCAAAGGGCTTTGTTGGTATTGACTTGAACCGTTTGGGTCATTCGGCCACCATCTCTCCCGTACCGCCCAGCTCAGCTGGGAAGTCCTTGAGTTTGGGTAGGCCGTCATGCATCGGCAGCACCGTCATCGCGTAGTTCACGTGGACGCCCGCCTTAAACGGATATCCAGGAATCGTGGCCGCATATACATCGACCAGGTCCCAGAGCGGGTGCGCGGTCATGAGATGACCGCCACAGAGCTTGCACCACTTGCGGCTGCTCTTCTCAGTCTTGTTGAAGGTCGCGACGTGCTCCTCTCCCTTCGTAATCTTCACGTCCTCGGTTTTCCAAAGAGTGAAAGCGTTCACCGGTCCGGCCGACCAGCTGCGACACGATTCACAGTGGCAATAGCCGGCGCCGACTGATTCGCCGGATACCTCGATCGCGACTGCGCCACAGAAGCACTGTCCTTCGTAGCTATTCGTTTGGTTGTTCATGTTCTCCTTATCATTTGCTGAGGGCAAAGGCCCTGCGAGTTACAACTGACTTGCAGAATAATGTCTCAGGAGCACGGACCCTAACTAGTCCCATATCTGTACCGAAGATTTTTCGGTCCGTTTGGGGTTCGTGGTTCAGTTGAATTGGTTTTGATGAAAGAGATGGCAACTAAGACAAGTTACGGACAGTTCTGCCCGGTGGCAAAGGCGTGCGAAGTATTCACCGAGCGCTGGACTCCCCTTATCGTTCGCGAGATGTTCATGGGCAGTCAGCGGTTTAGCGACCTTCACCGGGGGGTCCCTCTGATGTCGCGGACTCTATTATCAAAGCGGCTGCAAGAGCTAATGCTGGCTGGAGTCGTTGAACGGGTCGAATCGGGAGGTCACCACGACGTTTACCGTCTGACTCCGGCGGGCGAGGAATTGGGACCCATCGTGGTTCAGCTCGGGCACTGGGGCAAGCAGTGGACGCGGAAAGAGTTGACTGGTCGACAGTCCGACCCCGGTTTGCTGATGTGGGACATGAGGCGTCGGATCGAGTTTATCAGGGTGCCCGAAGAGCGAATTGTGGTCCAGTTTCTGTACCCAGATGCTCCACTGAATCGAAGAAACTGGTGGTTAATCCTTTCGCGGACGGAAGCGGACCTGTGTTTGGTCGATCCTGGATTGGAATCTCACCTTCTTGCAACGACGCGGGTGAGCGTGATGACGGACATCTGGATGGGAGACCTATCCTACGGAACTGCCCTTCAGACGGGCGAACTCAAGGTAGAGGGTCCGGCTGAACTCCGAACCAAGCTGCCTACCTGGCTGAAGCTCAGTTCGTTTGCCGATATCGAGCGTCACGTGAAGTAGCCGAACCGGCAAAAGCCGGAGGCCCCAAAAGAGTACAGACGGGGTCGATTCGAGAAAAGCCGCGTGTTTGTGAAAAGAATCTTAACTAGGGGTTGACAAACGCGCTTCGGCGAGCCTACAATATCCTCTGTTGCTGCGAAAGCCGCAACGAAAAAAACGAACCTTGAAAGCTTCATAGAGAGATCGTTCAGATAAGTAGTTCTGACGGAAAATGAACTGTCGAAAGACAGACAATCCCGTTAATTAACCCGAGGGTGAAGAGCCCGGAGGTCGTGGCCCAAAAGCCTGCGAGCTAGTCTCGGTGGCACCTGGGACCTCAGCAATGAGGAGAACACAAAAAACAAAAACAAGTCAAACCAGCCTCGTTATGAGGAATTGGAACAAACTTTCTTCGGAGAGTTTGATCATGGCTCAGGACGAACGCTGGCGGCGTGCCTAAAACATGCAAGTCGAACGGGGCCTTCGGGTCCAGTGGCGAACGGCGAAGTAATACATGAACAACGTGCCCTAAAGCCTGGGATATACGGTCGAAAGACCGGGCAATACCAGATGTGCCGGAAAGACCTCCTGATCTTTCCAGTAAAGGATTTATTCACTTTAGGAGCGGTTCATGGCCTATCAGGTAGTTGGTGGGGTAATGGCCTACCAAGCCGACGACGGGTAGCGGGTCTGAGAGGATGATCCGCTCGAGTGGGACTGAGACACGGCCCACACACCTACGGGTGGCAGCAGTTGGGAATCTTGCACAATG
>JBBQFM010000078.1:0-4994 GCA_038321975.1 Fimbriimonadales bacterium
GCGCTCTGCTCCCGCAAAAGACTCAACCAATTCCATCTTCGGGTCCTAGACTTCGCCCGTGAGCGAATCCTCGATATTCAGGGACGCCTTGTTTGAGCGCAGCGAGTTTGGCGTCCCATCGAGGGTTCTCGAAACGGAATCAAGCGAAGGCTGAGACCGAAGATGGAATGGCCTCAGCGGAGCGTACAGGGCGCGAAGCGCCCATCCCAGCGCAAAGCGCCCCGCGGCGGAGCCGCGTCCCACCGCGCGAACCGGCGCAAATAAACGACATGGCGTCGACACTATCTAGGGTCGATCACCACGTGTTTGATGCGTTCGCGGTGCCAGGTGTAGGTGATGTGGATGAGACCATCTTTGGTTTGGATAACGGCGGGGTAGGAGTATTCGCCGGGGGTGGTTTCTAGGTCTTGTTGTTTGGTCCAGTGCTCGGCGTCTTTTGAGATCGCGATGCTTAGCGGGGTTCGGCCTTTGGTGGTGTCGTTGTAGACGAGTAGGAAGCGGCCGTCTTTGAGCCTTATTGCATCGGTGCCTGAGTTTGGGTTGGGGACTTCTAGGAGTCGCATGGGTCCCCAGGTGTTGGCCCCGTCTTCCGAATCGATCGCGAAAAGTTTGGATTGCTGGGTTCGTCCGATCGCTCGCAGCTTCTTTCCGCCCAGTGGGAGGATGGAGGGTTGGATGGCCCCGATGGTTTGGTCGTTCAGGGCTTCGGTTCTTGTCCAGGTAGCGCCGAAGTCTTTGGTTTTCTCGATATGGACACGCCAGCGACCGGCTTCTTCGCTGGATCCGCAGAGGATGGTGCCGTCCGGGAGTTCGTATGGTTTGTTCTTGATGGGGCCGAGGATGCCGTCGGGAAGACGTTTGGGGGTTGTCCAGGTTTTGCCCTCGTCGGTCGAGGTTGTCAGCATGCCCCACCAGGTTTGGGGTCCGGTGCCTACTTTGTAAAAGAGGAGGAGCGGGCCCTTTCGGGGTTGGAAGAGGACGGGGTTGTAGCAGGCGTAGCCCTTTCCGTCGGCGACCTTTTGGGGCGTTGCCCATTTACCGTTTTGGAACTTGGCGGCGTAGATGGCGACGTCGGGCGCGCTCTCGGTGGTTCCGCCGAACCACGCGGCGATCAGTCCGTGCCTGGTCTCGACTATCGTCGAGGCGTGACAGGACGGGTACGGCGCTTGGTCGTAGATGAACTCTGACCTGATGATCGCCTGGAGGAAGAGCATGGGGTTGGGGGGATTGAAGATTTCAGATTGAAGATTGATGATTGCCGGAGGGAGGGTTCGTGATGGTGTCGATTGTTTCTTGGCTGTCGAAAAAACCCTCTCCCCCACGGTTCCCCCTCCGGAAAGGGGAACCATCTCCGGATTAGCCTTTAGGCTTATCGCCTATGAGTTTGCTGAGGAGGGGTTCCATTTCTTTGGCCCAGAGGAGGGCTCCTGCTGGGTTGGGGTGGAGGACGTCGGGCATTACGGGCTTGTTCATGCTCCCGTCTTTGTTCAGGAAGACGTGGCCGATGTCGAGGAAGAAGACGTGGCGGCGGTCGGCGAAGGGTTTGATGAGCTCGTTCGTGCGGATGAGGACTTTGCCTCGGGAGTTGGCGTCGGGCTGGTCTCCGTAGGGGAAGGCGCCTAGGAGGAGGATCTTGGCGTGGGGGACCTTTTCGCGGAGGAGCTTGACGATCGCTTTGATGCCGTCGGCGATCTGCTCGCTGGTGTGGTGGGTCGGGTAGTTCGTTTCGTCGGCGTTGTTGGTGCCGATCATGAGGGTGACGACCTTGGGGGTCTGGCCTTCGAGTTCGCCGTTTTGGAGGTTCCAGATCGTGTTCTCGGTACGGCCGCCGCTGTAGCCGAGGTTGATCGCGTTCCGGGGTTCGAAGTATTGCTTCCAGATCGGCTGGTACTCGGTCTTTTCGAAGTTCTGGGTGATCGAGTCTCCGACCATGAGGAGGTCGAATTTGTGGGCGCCGATCTCTCTTGCCTTCCCGGCGTGCCGTTGCTCCATTCCTCGCTGGGGGACGGGCGTGGTGGCGGGATTTGGGTCGTCGGTGTGGGCGGCGATGAAGGTTGCGAGGACGGCGATGAGGGTGGCGGTTCGCATTTAGGTTATGTTAGCGCGATAGGCCACTCCTTCCTCCTGCAACCGTTTCCGGAGCCCGCTCCGCGGCGTGAAAAGCGCGGTCAGGCCCGCGCAGTCCCACATGGCTCCCCGGCCCCTAATCACTATTAATATTCGACTCAATGCTGAGAACCCGTTCAGGAATGTTGGGGCTTAACGTTGCCTTCATCTGGCAATTTGTAGGCTAACGAACGAGAGGTTACTACTTATGCGCACTCCTTCCCGGGCTTTCACCCTCATCGAACTCCTCGTCGTTATCGCGATCATCGCGATCCTCGCCGCCATCCTTTTCCCTGTCTTCGCTCAGGCGAAGCTCGCGGCGAAGAAGACGGTCGATCTCGGAAATGCGAAGCAGATCGCGCTGGCCTTTCACATGTATGTGGGCGACTACGATGACGTTTCGCCCACTGTTTCCAAGCAGAAGCAGCCCGGTTGGGATGGCGTGAACACTAGCGCCTACACGTCTTGGTACAACGACTTGTACCCGTATGTAAAGAGCTGGCAGCTCTTCGATTCGCCGAGTCGCTCCGATGCATTCACGCCGGCCAGCGATCCGTTCCACTGCAACGACCACATCAACCGATCGGGCCTGTGCCTTGGTTTCGGCTACAACGACGGACTCGTGAGCGACAGCGGCTACGGCCTCTTGCAGACTCAGACCAAGGATCAGAACGACCAGACGTTGCGCGCAGGACGTGGCCTGAGCCAGATCGCGGAGCCCGCGAGCATGGTCGCCTTCGGTTCCAGTAACGATGGTCCCGGCTACTCGGTCGCTATGGACAACGTTCTGTCTCTCTATCCCGACCACGTCAGTTCGAAGAGCATTCGCTTCGCAGGTCGATTCAACTTCGGTTTCGCAGACGGACATGCGAAGTCGCTGCAAATGAACTCGGCCGAATACGCCGGCTATGGACTCATTGCTCGACCGGCAAGCCAGTTGGATGCCTTGAAGTGGTGCTACGATCAGGGCGCGGTGCCTGACCCCGCCTACCTCGGCAACACTTTCCCGGGCGACTACCCGCTTCAGTCGGGCAGTCTGACCTGCGCCGACGCAGTGAAGGATATTTATGCGAACTCCGTTATCAACCCGTAAGATCGCGCTTGCGCTTGGCCTGCTATTCTTAGCAGGCTGCGCAAGCCCTATCGAAAAATCCGACCCTTCAAACAATTTCGCTAACGTCCGAGCCGCGCGTCAGGCGGCTCGTCACGGCGGATCACAAACCCCATGATTACTCTCGCTGCTGCATTTCTTCTCATCGCACCTGCTCCTTTGACGATGGACAAAACGGTCGACCTGCCCAAGGCGGGCGGATTCGACGCCATGGCATTCGACGCCGACAACCACCGTATCCTCGCCGCCCATTCGGGCGCGGGCACGCTTGCCGTTCTCGACACCGAGACAGGCAAGGTCGACGAGATCGAGACGGGATCGATCAACGGCATCGCGGTCTCCAAGAAGCTGAATCGCTACTTCGTAGCGGGCGGTAACAAGGAGCTCGTCGCCTTGGATCGCACGACGCTGAAGGTTGTCGGACGGGTTTCGCTTTCGGGTCCGGCGGACTTGGTGGCAGTCGACACGAAGCGCGGCCAGGTCACGGTTTGTGAAGACGATGGCAAGCAGGATTGGGTGTTCGATGGCACCACACTCGCTTTGGTTGGAACCGTCGTGATCGAGGAAGCTCCTGAGTTCATCGAGTACGACAAGACGACCGACCGGATCTACCAGAACATCAAGTCAACCGATCACCTCCAAGTCATCGACCCGGAGACGCGAAAGGTTGTGGCGACGTGGTCGACCGGCGACATGAAGTCTCCTCATGGGTTGGCGCTCGACAAGAAGGCCGGGCACGCGTATTCGGCGGGTAAGAACGGCAAGCTTGTGGTTCTCGACATGGCCACTGGGGCCATCTTGAAGACTCTCGACATTGCGCCCGGGACAGACGGGATCGTGATCGACACCAAGCTGCAGCGGGTTTATTGCCCGGGTAAGGGGAAGATGACGGTTATCTCGACGGCGGACAATTCGGTCGTTGGCGAGGTCGACCTTCCCGCGGGTGCGAAGAATGCGGCGGTTGATACGAAGACTCACACGGTGTGGGTCAACGTCAGCGACGCGAAGGGCGCTCGGTTGGTTAGTTTCAAGCCGACGCCGTAGGGTCGGCATTTGTTGGCGGGGCGGCTTCGACCGCCCTTTCTTTCGCTTCGTCCGCCGCTCCGCGCGGGGGGTGGGCGCTTCGCGCCCTGTGCGCTCCGCTTGGCCATTCCCTCTTCGGGCGGTGCCTTCGCTGCGTATTCGCTCACGGAATCCCGAGGGACGCAAACTCACTTCGTTCAAACAGTGCGTCCCCCAATTCGGGCTTCGGTTCGCTTCATGCGAAGGCAAGGCCCTCAGAGGGAATTGGTTGTGTTCTATTTCCGGAGAGAGCGAGCTTGCGCCGCTCAGAATCGTTCCTCTAGGTCGCGCTCTGCTCCCGCAAAAGACTCAACCAATTCCATCTTCGGGTTCTAGACTTCGCCCGTGAGCGAATCCTCGATACTCAGGGACGCCTTGTTTGAGCGCAGCGAGTTTGGCGTCCCATCGAGGGTTCTCGAAACGGAATCATGCGAAGGCTGAGACCGAAGATGGAATGGCCTCAGCGGAGCGTAAGGGCGCGAAGCGCCCATCCCCGTCGCGAAGCGACAAACGCCGCGCACGCCGCGTCCCACCGCGCGAAGCGCGGACATGGAAGAGTGAAACGGAACGGCTACTGAAACATCTATCTTGCCAGGCATCCCTGGTGGAACTGCCGGTAAGGAGTTTTGAGTAGCTCCGACGGGTAAAGTTGCTAAGACAGGGGGCAGTCGGAAAATGGGCGCGAGCTCTACCGGCGTTTTGGAGGAAGTTTGAG
>JBBQFM010000079.1:0-4595 GCA_038321975.1 Fimbriimonadales bacterium
CTGTATTCCAGTAGCAGGGAGCAGCCCTTCTTTTTGCGTGAATGTCGTCGGTGGGCGAGACCCTCTCCCCCACGGTTCCCCCTCCGGAAAGGGGAACCATCTCCGGAATCCTTATCCGTTGACTAGCGACCGCAACACGTATTGCAGGATGCCGCCGTTCTTGTAATAGAGGAGCTCTTGGGGGGTGTCGATCCTCACTTTTACGGCGAACTCTTTCACGGTTCCGTCCGTTGCGGTGGCCTTCATGTTGAGCAACTTGCCTGTCTTGAATTCGCATTCTACTGCGGCGGAGAGGCCCTCGAGGTCGAAGGTTTCAGTACCGGTGAGGCCGAGGGATTCGGCGGTGGCTCCGCCGGTGAACTCGAGGGGGACGAGGCCCATGCCTACTAGGTTGGAGCGGTGGATGCGCTCGAAGGATTGGGCGAGGACGGCTTTGATGCCTAGCAGGGCGGTGCCCTTAGCGGCCCAGTCTCGCGAGGAGCCGGAGCCGTACTCCTTGCCGGCGATCACGATGAGCGGGGTGCCTTCTTGTTGGTAGAGGCAACTCGCGTCGTAGATCGTGGTTACCTCGCCGGTGGGGAAGTAGGTGGTGAAGCCGCCTTCGGTGCCGGGGGCGAGTTGGTTTCGGAGGCGGATGTTTGCGAAGGTGCCGCGGACCATGACCTCGTGATTTCCTCGGCGGGCACCGTAGGAGTTGAACATGGCCGGGGAGACGCCGTGCGACGTGAGGTAACTGCCAGCTGGCGAGTTCAGCTTGATCGAACCGGCGGGTGAGATGTGGTCGGTGGTGATACTGTCGCCAAGGAGAGCGATGCAGGTCATCTTGTTGAGGTCCGGCACCGTTTCGGGGGCGGAGCCGCTCATGCCTTCGAAGTAAGGGGGGTTTTTGATGTAGGTCGACGAATCGTCCCAACCGAATGTGTCAGACCCGGCGATTTGGATGTCGTTCCACTTATCGTCGCCCTTGAAGACGTCTTTGTAGTTGTCCTCGAAGAGCTCGACCTTGACCGCGGTGTGGACGGCGGCAGCGATCTCTGCTTGGCTCGGCCAGATGTCCTTCAGGTAGACCGGGTTTCCGTCCAGATCGTCACCGAGGGGATCGTTGTGGATGTCGATATTGACGGTTCCCGCGAGTGCATAGGCCACGACCAAAGGCGGCGACATGAGGTAGTTCGCTTTGACGTCCTGGTTTATACGGCCTTCGAAGTTGCGGTTTCCGCTGAGGACGCTGCACGCGACGAGGTTCTTGTCGTTGACCTGCTTACTGATCTCGACGGGCAAGGGGCCGGAGTTGCCGATGCAGGTCATGCATCCGTAACCGACGACGTGGAACCGTAGCTCCTTCATGGCGTCCATGAGGCCCGCCTTCTCGAAGATGTCGCCCGCGACTCGGGAGCCGGGAGCGAGGGACGTCTTGACCCATGGCTTGCTTCGCAGGCCCTTGTCGACTGCCTTTTTGGCGAGCAGGCCCGCGGCAAGCATCAGCGCAGGGTTGCTGGTGTTGGTGCAGCTCGTGATGGCAGCGATGACGACGTCACCATGGACGACTTCAGCGTCGCCCGCCATTCCGTCGGACGGCGATTCCATGACCGCTACAGAGCCGGACATCGATCCGCCAGAGGGCGTTCCGGTTGCGGACGCGGTGCCCGACGGGATTGGGGCGGGAACTTGCTTGGGCGTGCCCAAGACTCGTCCGATTACTCGGCTGATGAGTCCACCGCCGGCATTGGGATCCCCAATCTGACCCGCGAAGGTCTTCTCGAAGTTGCCCTTTACTTCGTTCAGCTTGAGGCGATCCTGCGGTCGCTTCGGACCAGCCACGCTGGGGACGACGGTGGCAAGGTCGAGCTCCATTGTGTCGGTGTATTCGGCTTCCGGCGTGTCGGCGGTGAAGAACATGTCCTGCTGCTTGAAGTAGTCCTCAACCAGTTTCACGTGCTCTTCCTTGCGACCGGTGAGGCGCATGTATCGGAGGGTCTCGTCGTCCACTGGGAAGATGGCGCAAGTGGCGCCGAACTCGGGGCTCATGTTGCCGATGGTCGCACGGTCGGCGAGCGGTAGGGTCTGGAGGCCGGAGCCAAAGAACTCGACGAACTTACCGACGACGCCCTTCTTTCGGAGCATCTCGGTGACGGTGAGAACGAGGTCGGTCGCGGTCGAACCTTCGGGCAGCTTGCCAATAAGTCGGAAGCCGACGACCTGCGGGATCAGCATCGAGACCGGTTGGCCGAGCATGGCTGCCTCTGCTTCAATACCGCCCACTCCCCAACCGAGGACGCCGAGGCCATTCACCATCGTGGTGTGGGAGTCGGTGCCTACGAGGGTGTCGGGATAGGTGACGCCGTTGTTATCGAAGACGACGCGGGCGAGGTGCTCAAGGTTGACCTGGTGGACGATTCCCGTGTTCGGCGGAACGACGCGGAAGTTGTCGAGGGCTTCCTGACCCCACTTAAGGAATGCGTATCGCTCTTGGTTACGTTCGAATTCGAGATCGCGATTGATGAGGAGGGCATCATCGCGGCCGAAGGCGTCGGTCTGGACGCTGTGGTCGATGACCAGCTCGACGGGCTCCAGGGGGTTGATCTTGGAGGCGTTGCCACCCAGCTTGCTCATCGCGTCGCGCATCGCGGCGAGGTCGACCACGCAGGGGACGCCGGTGAAGTCTTGGAGGATGACGCGTGCGGGGGTGAAGGCGATCTCTTTGCTCGGGTCGGCCTTGGGATCCCAATTCGCGAGGGCAGCGATATCGTCGGCGAAGACGGATCGGTTGTTCTCGTTGCGGAGAAGATTCTCGAGGAGAATCTTGAGCGAGAACGGGAGCCGCTTGACGTTGTGCCCCTTTGACTCTAGGGCGCCGAGTCGATAAATCGAGTACTCGCGACCGCTGCTTGTAAAGGTTCCCTTAGCTCCGAAACTATCCATATACACCTGCCTCCTCAAATAGCGCCTCCCTGCTCGGCTACGAGCTCAGGAATCTGTCGTTGAAGGGCAGGGAGGTGTTTCTAAGTTCAATATACCTTCGATCAGGGCGAAGGAACAGGGAACGGGGCGCAGTCCGGGAACCCCTCCCTCGGGGACGGGCAGGGGTCGTAGCCATTTAGTTTAGAGTTTCTGTTGCGTCACGACGAAGGTTCGTCGGCTCCCGGACCCCTCGCCCCTGCGCCTCCCCCACGGTCATAGCGGTTAACATTGGCTACTGAGCTGTCGACACGAATTAACGGACATCGCTACCCCTCTCATCCCGAAGGTTATCCCTTCGGGATGAGCATTGACCACTGGCCAGCCAGGAACATTCAAGGCTGAAGTAGGGGTTCCCGGAGGAGGAGCCCCGAAGCATCTTTTGAACTCGAACGGGCGATGCGTTACAAAAGCGTGACAGTATCGCAACGAAATAGCGACCCCGTTTAAACGGTGTCACTCTTCTATCGCCGGGCCACTTTGGGTCCGGTTTACACAGAAGGAAAGGAAGGAAGACACCCTCATGAATCGCGCAATTCGCTCTCTCGCAATCATCGCCACCTTGGCGGCCTTCGGCGCTGCGTCCGCCGACGAATTTATTCAGAACAACAACTTCGGCGTCGTCGCCGGCACCCTCGATCACTGGATCACCAAGGGCGACTTTTACAGCCCCAGCGATGGCTCGGACGTACCCGTCGACTTCATCAGCGCATCCAGCCAGAAGTCGCACAGCACCCGCTTCAGCGCAAAGTTCGGCATCGAGAACTTCAGCGGTAGCAACTCGAATGCTTCGATGGAGCAGGATTTCGGCCCGGTGGCCGGCAGCGGAATCACCTCGGCGTCCGCCTGGATCTTCTCCTACGGTCAGGATATGACCGCTTACATTCTCTATAGCGACAACTCCAACTCGCACATGACCCAGGATTTCCACCACGGTCAGCAAGAAGCCAATGACCCCGATCAGCAGGGTTGGGAGTTCTGGAACCTGACCAGCTTGATCGATACCGGCAAGACGGTCACCGGTATCAAGTTCGCAGCAACTGCCGGTGGCTTCAACCAGGGCAACAACATCTTCGTGGACGATGTTCACGTGGTGGGTTCGGTTCCTGAGCCAGGCACCTACGCGGTCCTCGGTCTCGGAGTTCTTGGCGTCGTTCGACGACGAAAGGCTCGAAAGGCCTAAGCTCCCGCAAATCCCCATGGCGCCGATGCGACCCAACTCGCTCGGCGCCTTTTCGTGTTCGCCGCTCCGTGGCGTTTAGGAGGGCGCTTCGCGCCCTGTGCGCTCCGCTTGGCCATTCCCTCTTCGGGCGGTGCCTTCGCTGCGTATTCGTTCACGGAAGCCCGAGGGACGCAAACTCACTTCGTTCAAACAGTGCGTCCCGCAATTCGGGCTTCTGTTCGCTCATGCGAAGGCAAGGCCCTCAGAGGGAATTGGTTGTGTTCTATTTCCGGAGAGAGCGAGCTTGCGCCAATAAGAATCGTTCCTCTAGGTCGCGCTCTGCTCCCGCAAAAGACTCAACCAATTCCATCTTCGGGTCCTAGACTTCGCCCGTGAGCGAATCCTCGATATTCAGGGACGCCTTGTTTGAGCGCAGCGAGTTTGGCGTCCCATCGAGGGTTCTCGAAACGGAATC
>JBBQFM010000080.1:0-4575 GCA_038321975.1 Fimbriimonadales bacterium
CTTCCCTGGCGTTGTCGTCTTGGGGCTTGGGATGGCGATCACGGTTGCGCCCCTGACGACGTCCGTAATGAATTCTGCGGGCAAAGACCGGGCGGGGATTGCTTCTGGCGTTAACAACGCGATCTCTCGAATTGCGGGGCTTGTTGCGATCGCGGTCTTCGGTCTCCTGATGGCGCAGGTCTTCGATCAAGGGCTCAACCAAAAGCTTCCCGGGTCAAAACTCGACCGTTCGAAGCTTGCCGCGGCGGCAAGTTCGGGGCCAGAGGGCCGAGCGGTGAAAGAGTCGTTTGTGGACGGATTTAGGGCGGTGATGCTGCTCAGTGCTGGCCTCTCGGTGGTGGGAGGGCTGTGCGCGGCTGGTCTGGTGGGGCGACGCCCGAGTTCGAAATGAATTTGGGAGAGCGGTCGCTTGCGTGCGCCTACATGGTAGGTTCATCTCAGTGGCTCGAATGAACTCTTTCCTTCCTCTCGTTCTTGCTTTCGCCCTTCCCAACTTGATTAATTTTCATCCGGGTGAAACCACCAAAGAGAAGCCGCTAATGCGCGACTTTATCGGTTTGAACACCCACACGGTCCAGTTCAAACCCGACCTCTACAAACCGGTTACTCGCCTGGTTCGTGACTACCACCCAGTAGAGTGGGACCTGGGGACCGACCCCTCGGCAGTAACCCAGTTCCCCATGTCGAGGAATGGCGTCGACTGGCAAAGCCTCTACGGCAAATGGAAGACCGAATGCTTCGGCATCGACGCGAGCGCGATGTTTTCCTCCATTGATGTAGCCAAGTGGACCGATCTGCCGAAACAAGCCTTCGCCTACGGCGAGTCCTTCGCCAGATTTTTCGGGCCTTCGGGCGACCGTAAACTCGTGCAGAGCTTCGAGGTCGACAACGAGCCGGCTAAGCTCAGTGGCCCCCTATATCGTCAGCTCTTTGAAGGAGCGGCTCGAGGCGTGCGGAAGGGCGACCCGAAGATGCTGATCTCGACCTGCGCAGTGGCGATCGGGGACAAGGACCAGTGGAGCAAGGACGTCAATCTACTCCGCGGTCTCGAACCTCTCTACGATGTTCTCAATGTTCACACCTACGCGTTCGCAAAGTTCTGGCCCACCTGGGAGCGAAGCAACCCCGAAGACAGCGCCACGAGTTTCCTTAAGGCGCCCCAGTCGATGATCGACTGGCGCAACCAGAACGCGCCCGGGAAGCAGGTTTGGGTCACCGAGTTCGGCTGGGACGCCTCGACCAAGACTCCGCCAAAGGCGGGCGAGGGCAGCGAGTGGATAGGCAGCACCGACCTTGAGCAGGCTCGATACATCGTTCGGTCCTACCTTCTCTTCTCAGAAATGGACATCGACCGAGCCTATTTGTACTGGTTCAACGACGACGATAAACCCTCTCTCCACGCTGCCTCGGGCCTGACCAGGAACTACCAGCCCAAGCCGTCTTTCTACGCAGTGGGCCACCTGCTCAAGACATTGGGCGATTATCGCTTCTCAAGAATCGTCGAAAAGACGGACCGTGTCTACGCTTACGAGTTCGAACGGGGCGATGCAAACGAGGACCGAGTCCTTGTTGTTTGGAGTCCAACGCGTCGCAGCGACAAGGTCCACGTGGATATTTCGATAGGGAACCGAACGGTTTTGCGGGCGCAGAAGATGCCGCTCTCGCCGACTCCGGTCACTGCGCAGTTCAAAACGGTGTCCCCAGGAAAGGTGTCACTGGACATCGACGGAACCCCCGTATATTTATGGGTTAATGGGCAATAACGGGCGCGCTTCCTGCCAGGTAAGGCTACGAGGTGCTACCCTTAACCCGTATTATGTACTTGAAAGGAATCGCCTTCGCGTGCGTGGCCCTGCCAATCTTGGCGGCGGCAAACACGGGTCCTACGGGAGCACTTTATTTCACCGTCTCTTCGAGCCCCTTTCTCGGGGTCGTACAAGGCACCAGCGAGCAGCTTAGTCCGTCTGTGTTCATTGGCGAGGGACCCATTGCGGTCTACAACGGAATCCAGACTACGGGAGATAGCATCTTCAATTTCGGAGCTTCCTACGATCTGAGCGAGACATTCGTTGGGGGGCTGAACCAGAACTTCATGCCGGGTTCTACCAACGACGGAACGACCGACGGGGTCCGCAATTACGCGGTCAACGAGTCGGGCGATGTCTACGTGACGGGAGCCAAGTTCGAGGCTCCTGCCTTGCTGTTCCTCACCAATCAGGCCACCCGAGGAATCACGTACGATCCCTTCAACAAGTCTCTTTGGATGAACGTGAACGGCGTGCTCACCGACTATTCTTTGGGCGGCGACGTGCTGGACAGCTTCGCTCTGGGCGGTCTCGAAGAGACCGCGGTTGCCTACGACCAAGAAGACCTCACCCTTTGGGTATCGACTGCCCGAGGCGCCTCAACCGAAATGCAGCAGTATTCGCGAGACGGCAAGCTTCTCCAGGACTACTTCCTTTCGAGTCCGGTCGCGATCAGCGGAATGGAATTTAATGAAGCAGTGCCCGAGCCAGCTTCACTTCCGATATTCGGCTTCGGACTACTTGCTTTTGTTGCCCGCAGACGCTATAAAGCCTAAGAGGAAACATCAATGCGAAACGCCAATGGCTCAGGAGTCTCACGTCGAAATGTCTTCGGCATCATTGCCGCCGTCGCTTCGGGACCAATGCTCGTCACTCGCGCCTTCGCCTCGCGCTCGGCCTGGCAAAGTGCGGTGCCTCTGTCCTCCGGGACGGGTGCTCAACCTCGCTACCTTCACGCAGCGGTCGGAACGGGTGACGGCAGGGTGGTCGTGATTGGCGGATACCCGGTCAGCGACGCCATTCGGGAGCACACATCCATGGCACCTAGTGGGAGTGTGCAGCTTTACGATCCAGTCAGTGGAGCCTGGACCGACCTCGCACCGCTCAACGTTCCTCGAGCTCGACATGCGGCCGTATCTCTGCCGGATGGCCGGATCGTAGTTCTTGGCGGCTACTACGCATCCCCAATCACATCGGTAGAAATCTACGATCCGAGACGGAACGTTTGGATGGAGGGCGAGCCGATCCCCATGCCCATGATGGATCACTCTGCGTCCTTCTGCGGCGATTGCATCGTTCTTACTGGCGGTCAGGATGGCCTGCCTGCCGTTACAATCTCGGTCCCGCCCTCAAAGGGAGTTCGACCTTAGAAGGAAAATCACCATGGCAGTTTCAATTTACATGAAGATCACCAACCCCACGATCGATGGGGGTCAAACCATCAAAGGCAACGAACACTCGTTTGAGATCTTGAGCCTTGTTTACAGTGCGGTGGCCGTTTCCGGACATGTCTCCTACAGTCCGGTTACGGTGACATTGAACGCCTACAACGGCCCTGCCCTGATCGCACTCCTTGGCGATCCAAAGATTCACTCTACGGTGGCTTTGACAATCGACAAGCCGAATGTGAACGGGATACTCACCGTTTTCGAAACGATTACTATTTCAGGCGCGGTTGTTACTCTGTTCCAAGAATCGGTATCCAAGGGTGCAGCAGAGCCAATTCTCGAACTCTCGATAGACGGCCACGAGTTTGCTTACAAGCAGAACGGCGTCGGCAATACTTTCACCCGTTAAGGACGCTCCTGCGAGCGCCAACAAAGGGATCTTGGCCCTCGATAAAGTCGCTTAGTGACTCAGGTTTCTCGAGGGCGATTCCTACCGCCACCGCCATATCCAAGCCCCCGGGCAGTCCAGAGCGGTCTCCAAGCCCTTCATACACCCCATCGTAAATGGGGAATGTGGCCTCATAGAACGGCTGCGCGCCCGGAGGTCGAGTAATCCGATTCTGGATACAGGCCCGCAAATCGGTGGAATGGTGGGTTCGACAAATGGTCGGCCGCACTACGTGAATCGAGCAGCAATTGTCGATGAGGAAGGGGCACCACGGATGCTGCTCGCCCTTTTGCAGACGCACCTTCTTCTTTCGATAGGCGCGAATCCGGCAGCGAAGCTTCCATTTTGCAATGGTCGACCACGTTCGTTCAACGTGGTCAACGATCGCGAAGACCTCGAACGGAAACGTGCTGACGCTGACGCAACAACAATAACCACAGCCCTTCTTACACGCGACATTTTCCGTCTCCACGAGGAGTCGATTCACCCTCGCGTCGACGGTTGCCTTGAGAATCGCGTCCAAACGAATGAGCCCCTCAACGGGTGAATTGCTCTTGACCGTCTGCTCCACCAGAGCCTTCGAGGCCTGCCGAGTAGCCTCCTCATCCGTCTCAACGAGGGGCGGTTCGGAATCGCTAGTTGCCCACCTGGCGCGATTATCTGTTCTCTTCCCCACTGTGAAGCAAGTATACGAGCCTAGCCAACGGTGTAACTGTACGTATCCATCGGCACGTAGTGCCCCGGGGACGTTCGGCCTTTGAAGGTGATCGTCGCCTTCTTTCCATTGATGTCAACCACGATATAGCCGTATGTTTCGTCGATATGCTTTACACGCCTCAGCTTCCATCCGATGTTGTTTCCCGCGTAGTCGCCCTGCTTGTAGAACGGCGCACCGGCGGTACCGGCGACGAATTGATGCATTTCGGGGCCGGGC
>JBBQFM010000081.1:0-4502 GCA_038321975.1 Fimbriimonadales bacterium
AATTCTTGCTCGGGGCCTTGCTGATCCCGCTGGGCGTCGAACCCCCACCCTGCCCACCCCCTCCAGGCACGAACCATCCCGCAAGGGGAGGCTCCGGAAAGCGCCTCACCCACCGGTGGGGAGAGGGGTTCAAACTCGGGAGGATGTCGTGATCCCCTTGCTCTTCACCCTCCTCCACTACGCCGCCCCCGTCGGCCTCGCAAGCATCGGCGAGACGGTGGGCCAGAAGTCAGGCGTCATCAACATCGGCCTCGAAGGCTCGATGCTCGTCGCCGCGTTCTTCGGCATGCTCGTAAGCTTCGCGACCAAAAACCCGTGGCTCGGTCTCCTCGCCGCCACCGGTGCGGGCGTTGGAATGAACCTCATCTTCGGCTGGTTCACCATCTTCCTCGGCACCGACCAAGTCGTCGTCGGGGCCGCCATGAACCTCTTCGCACTCGGCCTCACCGGCACCCTCTACCGAGCCAAATTCGGCCAAACCGCCACCCTCATCGACGTCCCCAAAGCCCCCGCCACCCCCGTCCTAGTCTTCATGGTCGCCAGCGTCGCCGCCATCTGGTTCCTGCTCTATCGAACCAAGTGGGGACTCGCCGCTCGGTCAGTTGGCGAGTATCCCAAAGCCGCCGAAGCCGCCGGCCTGAGTGTCCACAAACTGAGATTGACCGCAGTCGCGATCGGCGGTGCCTTTGCCGGACTCGCCGGCGGCTACCTCGCCCTCGCCATCTCCGGCTCGTTCCAAGAGGGAATGACCTCTGGCCGCGGTTTCGTCGCCATCGCGATGGTCACCTTCGGGCGCTGGCGACCTCAGTTCGTCTTCCTCGCCGCCCTCCTCATCGGCCTCCTGGAGAGCCTCCAGTTCAAGTTCCAGTCCTTCGGCTGGCACGTCCCGTTCCAGCTTTTCATCGCGCTCCCCTACATCGTCGCCCTGCTCGTATTGGTCATAGTAGGAAAAGGCACGGTGGCACCCGGCTCCCTCGCCCAGCCGTATCGTAGAGAGAAGTAATGGCCGTTCGTCTCACCCGCCGAGTCACCTTCTCCAGCGGGCACCGCTATTGGCTTCCGTCGCTGTCGCCGCAGGAAAACAAGTCGCTCTTCGGCCCCTGGGCATCCCCCTACAACCATGGCCACAACTACGTTCTGGACGTCACCGTCGAAGGCGAGGTCGACCCGTTCAACGGCATGGTCGTGAACATCAAGTGGATTGACGACATCCTCAAAGATCGAATCCTCAGTGAGTTCGACCAGAAGAGCATCAACGACGAAATCCCCTACTTCAAGGACAAGAGCCCGTCGCTCGAAAACCTCATGCCTTATATCGCGAGCAGGCTTCAAGACCTTCCCGCCAGACTCGTCGCCCTTCGATTAGAAGAAACCGAACTCTTCTACGGAGAATGGACCCCCGACACCATGACCCTCACCCGCACCTACGAATTCGCCGCCGCCCATCGCCTGCACGACCCCCACATCTCGGAAGCCGAAAACCAGGCTCTTTTCGGCAAGTGCAACAACCCCGCCGGCCACGGCCACAACTACATTGTTGAGGTCACCGTGACCGGAAAACCCGACGAGCAAACGGGAATGATGGCCGACCTCGGAACGATCGACACCATTGTCGAAGAGCTCGTGGTCGACCGCTACGACCATAAGAACTTCAATTGCGACCTCCCCGAATTCGAGGGTCAGAACCCCACCTCCGAGGTCATCGTCCTCCAGATTTTCAAGACTCTCGAAGGCAAACTTCCCGCCAAGCTCGCCCGTGTAAGACTCCATGAGAATGCGAGAAACATGTTCGAGGTCTCCGCTGGCTAAGCGAGTCATCGTCACCGGCGCGAGCAGCGGCATCGGCCGCGCCACCGCGCTAGAACTCGCGAAGAACGGATGCGAGGTCGTGCTCGCCGCCCGTCGCCTCCCTCTACTCGTCGAGCTCACCCACGAGATAGAAGCCGCCGGTGGAGTCGCGCATCCAGTGCCCTGCGACATCACCTCTGCCAAAGCGTGCCAAGACCTCATCGACGCCGCCCGCCGCCTCGGTGAAGGCTATCCCGTCCTTATCAACGCCGCCGGAGTCGCCGAGTTCGGTCCGTTCGACGAAGTCGAAGCGGCCGCCCTTACCGCCCAAATCGAGGTCAATCTGCTCGGCGCCCTCTACTGCTGCCACGCCGCAATACCATGGATGTTGGAGGAAGGCGGCCAAATCATCAACGTCCTCAGCATCGCCGCCACCCACGTCTTCCCCGGCGCTGCCGGCTACGCGGTAGGGAAGGCTGGCCTCCACATGCTCGGCAAAGTCCTCCAAGCCGAATACCGCTCCCGGGGCTTGCGAATCACCAACCTCATCCCCGGCTCCGTCGACACTCCGCTCTGGGAAGGCCAATCCTTCGCCCCGCCCAAAGAAGACATGATGCCGCCCGAAGCGGTCGCCCAGGCGATCCGAGATCTGGTCAACCTGCCCACCGACCGAAACGTGGACGAACTAGTCCTAATGCCTCCAAAAGGCATCCTCTAAATTTGGACTGCGCGAAGAGCTTCGCGCAGTCCAGAAATTACTTGCCTTGCTTATCCACGCCCATCGGCCCGATCGGCGAAAGCACGTCGATGATCTCCGTGTCCTCGAGCACATCCAAGCCATGAACCACGTTCGATGGCAGCACCATCACTTCGCCGCCCTTCATCGGAACCGGCGTCCGCTCCTCTCCCATAAGCCACACGCAGCTACCCGACATCACGATCGCGATCTGCTCGCTGTCGTGGTGGTGCGGCGCCACATGGCACCCTTTCTCCAGTCGCACGCGAGCCACCATCATCTTCTCGCCGTACAAGGTTCGCCGAGTGAGCAGCGCGATGGGGTTATCTTCCGCGATCTCATCCCATCGATAGGTAGTTGCATCCATGCCCTAATCTTGGCACCCTCGCAATGATCCCGCCGAAGGCGTGTAACCGACCATTGCATGGGCGCGGATGCTGACCCACTCTCACTTCCGCTTTAGGAACCCAAACAACTCGCCCTTCTTCTCCTCGCGTTGACTGATGCCTAAGTTGGTTTGCTGTTCGGCCGCCAACAGGAACTGAAAATCGAGATCAGAAAAGGCGAGGCGCCAGCTCGCGCACGGATCCGGCTCCGGAAAAGATATAAACCAATGGCCAAAGCGGAGCGCCTCGCGCATATCGGGACCAGAAAGCCTCCGAAGAGGCGCACCCAAACGGACCAGAAGGCCCGACACCGAAGAAATCAATCGTACAATGAAGCAGGCCTTAACCTGTCGTTAAGGCACCCATTGCAATTTGTGACGCAAATCTCAAAACTGCAACGTCTGTAGAAATCAGAGCATGGCAACTCGGGCAACTACCCATACGGACTACCAAGGCTGGCCTCCAGCTTGGCGGGACACGATAATACGTGTGCCTGTCATAGGCTCAGCGGAGGCCCGTGTGCGTGTGCACGCGGGCTTTTTTGTTTGTAAAGCGCCATGTGTGACCGTTCATTCGCCGGAGGAGACCGGCTAGGAGAAAGTTGGATGTCATCGCACGAAGTCCTTGTCTTGAATAGCAATTACGAACCGCTGAACGTATGTAACATGCGGCGCGCCATCGCGTTAATGCTGCTTGGCAAGGCGGAAGTTCTTCAACCAAGGGAGATCCCCCTCTCGACCGTGCGAGGAGACGTCAACGCGCCTTCGGTCCTCAAGATGCGCTACATGGTGCGGCGCCCCATGCCCCAACTGCGCCTCTCGCGACACTCCGTGCTCGCGAGGGACAACTACACCTGCCAATACTGCGGCGTGAAAGGTCGAGACCTCACCATCGACCACGTGGTGCCGAAGTGGGCCGGCGGTCCGCACACCTGGGACAACCTGGTGGCGTGCTGCCGTAGGTGCAACCTGAAGAAGGCGGACAAAACGCCAGCGCAAGCGCACATGAAGCTCTACCGCCGCCCGAAGCGCCCCCACTTCATCCCGTACCTGTCGCTGCCCCTGTACCTAAAGGCGCAGCACCGAGACGACTGGCGCATCTTCCTCCCCCACTTCGAGGAATTCGCCAGGGAAGACCTAGCGCAAACTGCGTAGCCTCCGGAGATGGTTCCCCTTGCCCAAGGGGGAATCGTGGGGGAGAGGGTTTGGTCGCTCACCGACAACAACACGCTTCACCGGAAGCCATGCAGGACCGCGCCAGCCGCTAGGCGGCTGATTGTGGAAACCGCATTGGGACCCCGAAACGCCCGCACTCACAAATACGTCAGAGATTCATCCGCGAAAGATGAACAGAACCCCGGCAATATTGCGGTGCCACCGCACCGCAAACCCCCGTTCTCGACCCTCAAAACGGTACAATTTGACTTCGCCGTCTATTTCCGCTAAACTAAGGCGGATTGAACCTACCACGGACGGAGGGTTTGGAATGAGTGCATTTGTAATTTCGGGTGGAAACCGACTTCAAGGTGAAGTCGATGTCGCGGGAAGTAAGAACACGGCCCTTGCGATTTTGTCGGCAGTGGTGATGGTCGA
>JBBQFM010000082.1:0-3691 GCA_038321975.1 Fimbriimonadales bacterium
ACGCCAGGACGATGGAGAATGCCTCGCTGGCATTCGCTACCGGGATGATGCGCAGCTTTTCCAGCACGTTGGACGGCACATCCTCCAAGTCCTGCACGTTCTCTTGCGGCACGATCACCGTGGTCATGCCCGCAGATGCCGCAGCCAAGACTTTGTCCCGAATTCCCCCGACCGCCAAAATGCGTCCACGCAACGTGATCTCGCCCGTCATCGCGACGCCGGGAACGGTGGCTCGGTCGGAGAAGGCGGAAGCGAGGGCCATTGCGATGGCTAATCCTGCGCTCGGTCCGTCCTTCGGAACCGCGCCCTCGGGCACGTGGACGTGGACGTCGGAGCGGAAGGCGGTACCGCTGCCCAGGGCTCGGTGAGAGGCTTGGATGAAGGTGAGAGCGGCGAGGGCCGACTCCTTCATGACGGTGCCCAAGTTGCCGGTCAAACGCAACTCCGGCCTTGTCCCGAAGGGCTCGGTGAGGCTGACCTCGATGGGAATGATGTCTCCGCCCGCCTCGCTCACGACGAGTCCCCAGGTGACGCCGACCTCGCCGACCAGAGACGCTGATGCCTTACGATAGCGGGGATGACCAAGGAATTCGGTCAGCCGATCGATGTTCAGATCAACGTGAGTCGCGGTGTGCTCGGCAATGCGCCGGGCCGACTTTCGACACAATGCCGCGATCTGGCGATGCAAGTTGCGGACTCCCGCTTCGCGAGTGTAGTCGCGGACTAACAACTCAATGCACGCCGACGGCAAGGTGACCTGGCCGGGCAAGAGGCCGTGGTCGTCGAGCGATTTGGGGAACAGGAACTGCTCGGCAATCGCGGCGCGCTCTTCCTCGGTGTACGCCGAGAAAGGCACGATCTCCATACGGTCTCGGAGAGGCGCGGGCACGTTCTCGATGAGGTTCGCAGTGGCGATGAACATCACTCCGCTCAGGTCGAATGGGGTCTCGACGTAGTGGTCGGAGAACCGGGAGTTCTGTTCCGGATCGAGGGCCTCGAGCAATGCGCTTGTAGGGTCTCCGTGGGGACCGTGGGCGAGCTTGTCGATCTCGTCGAGGAGGATCACCGGATTGCGAGAACCGCAGTCGCGAATTCCCTGCAGGATGCGACCAGGCATCGAGCCAACGTAGGTGCGGCGATGGCCCCGAAGCTCCGCCTCATCTCGCACGCCACCCAAGGAAATTCGGACAAATCGCCGGCCCATCGCCTCGGCGATGGAGCGACCAAGCGAAGTCTTTCCGACTCCGGGAGGGCCGACGAAGCAGAGAATCGGCCCACGAAGCGAGCCCTTAAGCTGCCGGACGGCAAGGTGGTCGAGGATGCGATCCTTGATCTTCTCCAGCCCAAAATGTCGCTCGTCCAACAGTCCGGCAGCTGCCCTCACATCGATTCGGTCCTCGGTAGCCAAGGACCACGGGAGGGAGACCAACGTGTCGAGATAGTTGCGGAGGACCATGCCTTCCGGGGAAGCGGCGGGTGTTCGATCGAGCCTTCGCAGCTCGGCCATCGCCTTCTCTTCGGCCTCGCATGGCATCTGGGCGGCTTCGATTCGGCCTCGATACTCGTCGTATTCCCCGACTCGATCTTCGCGAACCTGCAACTCGTTTTGGATGACCCTTAGCTGCTCGCGAAGATAGAACTCTCTCTGCGATTCGCCGATCTCTCGCTCGACGCGCTCGACGATGTGGGAGTTCAGCTCGAGGATCTGGTGCTCGCGCTTCAGCAGGTGCAGGGTGCCCTCCAACCGAGCCTTCTGGTCCAACTCTTCCAGTAGCCTTTGCTTCTCATCGGCGCGGATGGGGAGGTGGTGGAGGATCGTGTCGGCCAGAACGCCAGCCGTTTCGGCGTGAACGACGCCCTCCAAAGACTCCGGCGGAATCTCTTTGTTCATCTGAACGATGCGACTAAAGCTGTCGACACATGCACGCATGAGCGCATCGGTCTCGATGTCCAGGGCGCCAAGCTCTTCCAGTTCCTCGATCTCGGCCCAGAACGATCCGTTCTTGGAGATCACCCGGGTGGCTCGAGCGCGTCTCAGGCCCCGCAGGGCAACCCGTAGGCTGGCATCGGGGAGGGGAATCGACTGGAGAGTCTCACTGAGCGTCCCCACCGCATACAGGTCACCGGCCCCCGGATCGGAGAGGCTCATGTCCCGCTGGCTGAGGACGAGCACTAAGCGGCGGCCGTCGAAGCTCTTCTTTAGAGCGCGGAGGGAGGGCTCTCGGACAACGTGAAGAGTGTTGATAAGCCCTGGGTAATGCACGGTGTCGCGAACGGCAAGAACCGGTACTAGGCTTAACGTCTCCTCTATCCTTGAACCTGATCGAGCCGCCATGGTGTACAGGCAACATACCACTCGTCCCGACAAATGGGGAGGGAACCGAAGTCAAACCTGGGAATCTAACGGGGCTTTTGCAGTAATTCTTGGAGTTCGTCGAGCGAGATGTCGCTCCCAAAGACTTGAGTGTACGCGGCATGAAGCAAATCGAAGATTTCGAGGAGCGCCTGCAGTCTTGCGCGCAGTGTTTGTGCTGCCTCCGAGGTGTCGGATTCCGGAAGCTTCTGAAGCACTTCCCGGATAGCCTCAGCGGTTGGATCGATTTCCCGACGTTTCCGCTCCTTCACCACCCGGACGAACATCTGATATGGGTCCGTCTCGCTCAGATAGGTGTCCTTCCGATCTCCGGGCCGGCGAAAACGGCGCACGATGCCCCAATCCATCAGCTCTCTTAGGTTCATGCTCGCGTTGCCGCGGCTGATTTGCAGTCGATCCATGATCTCGTTGACGTCCAGTGGCACGCCACTCACGAAGAGCAGGGCATGGATCTGAGCCATCGTGCGATTGATTCCCCAACTGCTGCTCATCCGACCCCACTCCAAAATGAACTGGTCTTGGGCTTTGGTTAGATTGCTTGCCGGCAATTCTCCTGTCGTGGCTTTTCTCGACTGAGGCTCGATTGGGGATTTGCTCATGCTAGAGAAGGCAGGGTACCCCGCTGAATAATTAGGCGGCTGCACATCTATTTGCTGTGGATTTACCAATGACATGCTGATAATCGTGCTGAAGAGTCATGAGTAAGCCAGCAGCATTCGCAAATAAGCGCGCACGCCTTCAACGGTTGAAGGACGCCAAGTTTTTTGCCGGTTGGGTGAAAGCCCTAACCGAGACGGAGATGCACATCCGCCTCAAGAATCCGTTTGGGATGGAACTGGGCGATCACGTCTTGGTGGAAGTCCACGGATCTGAGTCGGTTGCAACCTTTCCGGCCGTGATGACCCTTCGAAGCGGAGAGGACGCAGTGTTCCGACTTGCAAAGGCGATCATATACGTCGCCGCGAAGGAAAACGCCCGCATTAGCGTGGCCCCGATGCAGTGCATCGTTCAGTACGAGGGCAGTTCAGTCCAAACCGAAGTCGTAGACGTCTCGGCCGGCGGTTTTGGAATGCTCGCTCCCCAAGCTTTCAAGCGAGGCGATATCATCCAAGTCGAGATCGAGAGCCCGTTCGGCCCGGTCGCGTGCGGTGGAGAGGTTCGCTACTGTAAGCCGGACGCCGAAGCGAGCGGATCATTCCGCGTCGGGATTCGGACGGCCGAAATGGAGAGACTCGAGAAGGCCCGCTGGAATCGGCTCTTTACCGAAGCCGCCTAGTCACTTCGGAATATCCGCGGTCAGCACAGTTGGCTCTCCCT
>JBBQFM010000083.1:0-3458 GCA_038321975.1 Fimbriimonadales bacterium
GTGGAACAAGGGATCGGTTGCGATCGACTGTTCCAACATCTACGACGGCGACCCCGACGAAGAACTCGTCCGCCTGATTAGAACTTCTTTCTATCTCCTCGGACCGCTCATGGCCCGAACCGGCAGCGTCACGATTCCCGCCCCCGGCGGCTGTAAGATTGGCGCTCGCCCCGTGGACTTCCACATCAAGGGCTTGCAGACCCTTGGCGCGACCGTCGACCTGTCTGGTGGCGTCTACACCGCCAAAGCCGACAAACTCGTGGGTGCCGAGATCTATCTCGACTTTCCAAGCGCGGGCGCGACCCAGCACCTGATGACCACCGCGGTATTCGCCCAGGGCAATACGATCATCCAGAACGCTGCGATGGAGCCCGAGGTTACGACCCTCGCCGCCTTCCTTAACCGCATGGGCGCAAAGATCGAGGGTGCGGGAACCAGCACGGTCACCATCCGAGGCGTGAAGGGCCTGACCCCTTCCCACTTCACGATTCCTGCCGACCGACTTCAGGCGGGCACCTATATGCTCGCCGGCGCAATGACTCGCGGCGATGTCACGGTTCGGAACATCCTTCCCGAGGACCAGACCGCGCTGGTGAATAAGCTCCGCGAAGCGGGCGCCGAAGTCACCGATGGCTCCGACTGGATCCGAGTCAGCGCAACCGAGCGACTGAAGGAAGTCAAGATTAAGACGATGCCCTATCCGGGCTTCCCGACGGACATGCAGCAGCCGATGGCCGCCGCTCTTACCCTGGCCGACGGGACCAGCGTGGTCGAAGAAACGATCTATGAAAGCCGAATCGGACACGTCCAGGAACTGAACCGAATGGGGGCCGATATTCGCCAAGAAGGGCGCTCCTCGATCATCAAGGGCGTCGACAAACTTCGTGGCGCCAGTGTCGAGGCGAGTGACTTGCGCGCGGGCGCGGCTTTGGTTCTGGCGGGAATGTGCGCAGAGGGCGAGACTGTCGTCCGAAACATCCACTTCATCGACCGCGGATATGAGAAACTGGAAGACACTCTCACTTCGCTTGGCGCCACTATCGAGCGCGTCGATGAGGGATCCCAGCGAACAGTCGACGGCACTCTTTGAAGCTAGTACCTGAAATAGGAATCGATCTCGGCACGGCGAACATTATCGTGTATCGCCGTGGCAAAGGCATTGTCCTAGCCGAGCCCACCGTCGTCGCGATCAGCACCCCGCAAGGCCGTGTGCTCGCCGTTGGAAACGAGGCCCGAGACATGCTCGGCCGCACCCCCGGCAACATCATGGCCATCCGCCCCTTGAAGGACGGAGTCATCGCGGACTACACCACGACTCTGAAGATGCTCGAATACATCATTCAGAAAACGTGCGGCACCCGCTTTCCGATCAAGCTCAAACCGACTTGTTTAATCTGCGTCCCCAGCGGAGTCACCAACGTCGAGCGCCGCGCCGTCATCCTCGCTGCCAAAGAAGCAGGTGCGGGACAGGCGATGACCATCGAAGAGCCGATGGCCGCCGCGATTGGCGCCGGACTTCCGATTTCGTCCCCGGGCGGAAACATGGTCGTCGATATCGGGGGAGGCACCACCGACATCGCGGTTATCTCACTGGGAGGCATCGTGATCTCCCAGAGCTTGCGTTTGGGAGGCAACAAGATGGATGAGGCGATCATCCGCCACATCCGCAACGCCTACAACCTCATGATCGGTGACCCTACCGCCGAGGACATCAAGATCAAAATCGGGTCCGCCTATCCCTTGCCGCAAGAGATTCGAATGGAGATCCGAGGTCGAGACCTCGTGGCCGGCCTTCCCAAGAGCGTTGAGATCACCAGCGAAGAGATCCGCGAAGCGCTCAGCGAGCCGGTCCGACAGATTGCCGAAAAGCTGTGTACCGTACTCGAAGTCACCCCGCCTGAACTGGCGAGCGACGTGATTGAGCGGGGCATCACCCTCACCGGAGGCGGTGCGCTCCTTCGGGGCCTTGACCGTCTTTTGCAAAGCGTCACCGATATACCCGTCAGAGTTGCCGACAACGCGCTAAACTGTGTGGCGGTAGGTACGGGAAGAGCCCTTGAAGAGATCGACGCGATCCGAGCAAGCGGCGCCGTAAGCACGATATGAACACCCTCGCATTAGCAGTGTTGCTGACCACGACCTTCACGGGTCAGGGGATTCCCAAGATCAAGCACGCCCCCGTTGGTCAAGACACCAAGCAAGCGGTCGTGACCCAGGCCGAAGCTCGCTCCGTGCTGTTGAGAGCCGAGAAGATTTTCGTGACGGTGCTCGAAATCAGCCCCAACTCAAAGGTCACGATCCCCGATTCGTCCGCACCGGTCACCCGCGGGCAGGTCATCAACGATTTCAACCGCCTCTTCGACCTCGGCAAGCCCAAGTTTAAATTCACCCCGAACCCGGTCGTCTACGACGCTAAGCGTCTCACGATCAAGGACCCGAAGCAGCTAGCCAGCCTCAAAAAGCTCATCTCCTACGGCTGCATCGCCCGGATCGGTCCGGTTGCTGCCGGCAGCAGCGACAGCCTCACCGTACAAGCATTTGGCGACTCCGTAGGCTTCTTTATGGCCCGTATCGCCCAACTCACCCACATGCCCAGCACCAAATGGACCCCCGGCCTCAAGGGAGACTAGCCCAGTAGCGTCGGCGCCCTTGCCGATGATCCGGTCCGGAGATCGGCCCCGCTGGAAAGGCCAAGCCACTAACTTCGGGGATCTCTCGTCGAGCAAGGCGATGCACATCCCTCGGTGATGGAGGAGATTCTTCAGTCGCCAGAGTCCTTCCCAAGAACATAGAGTCGGTTTAGGTTCAAATCGCGTCAAAGTTGCGAGACTTTCTCGCCTACAGGGGAGCCCAGGCGGCCATGAGCCATTGTCCTCGCCCGATGCGAACTCGCTCGCCGAGTTCTGGTGGCAAAGAATCACAATTGAGAAACTGAAGGGGAAGTGGACTCGCTCTGGCGAGTCCACTTCCCCTTCTTAAAAGAGTGTCATCCCGATCGAGCCTAGGCGAGAGAAGGATCTCCTCCCCGGTTGCGAAACCTCCAGTTGCGACACTGTGCCGCCTTGAGCCGACCCCTCCCAAAAACAGAAAGGCCCTTCCGGGAATGGGAAGGGCCTAGAGGTTTTGGGTTTAGGAGAATCGCGTTGTGCGGTTCGAAAATTTAAGATGCACGAAACGTGCCAGTCAGACCTGAACGACCTTCCGAACGCCCGGAACAAGCACCTTTAACTGCTCTTCCACCCCGTGCTTCAGCGTCAGGCCAGACATTGGACACCCGTTGCAAGTCCCAGTGAACCGAACCTTCACGTCACCCTCTTCCGAAACCCCAACCAACTGAATCTCGCCGCCGTGGGATCGCGCATAAGCCTGCACATCATGGATCGCATCGCGCACCGCCGGATACAGCGGTCCTGCCTCATCGGGCATAACCTCTTTTCGGTGGAATAGATTTCGAATAA
>JBBQFM010000084.1:0-2101 GCA_038321975.1 Fimbriimonadales bacterium
GTCCCCTGCATCTTCTTGCTCATCACCCTGATCGAGGGGCTCGTGTACCTCACCTACAACGACGCGGACTTCGCCCGGAAGTACAGACGACGTGCCGCCTTCTATGAAGCCGCTGACGTCAAGCCCGACTGAGTATGTTTCTTTTTTTGCGTTGGTCGGCCTCCTCGGCGCGAACCATCGTCGCTCCGAATTCTACGCTTGATTCCTCGGCCCGCCGTACTCGGTGGGGCGGGGAATCAAGCGTGTTCGGCTTTGGATACGGCTCGCTAGTCGGTTCGTCGGCGATTGTCCTCCTCGGCCTCGATTTGTGTCCCCAAGAACTCCTGGCCGACGGCTTCGTCCTGGCGTGCGGCATCTCAGTTCGCCGCCACAACCTTCTCTCCGTGTCGATCGACTTTGCAGCCATCGAACACCCGTTACTTTGTTCGTCTGCGGACGACTCCGAAGCCGAACTGGGGGGCGAACCCATCTAACTAACGGCTCCTCGAAGGAAGCCCGGCCGCTGCACGGTCGCCCCCAATAGCCCGGTACGCTCTTGGTTCCACCCTCAAGGCTCTTGCTTTGTCTTGTCTTGTCTTGATCTCTTCACATCACAACATCACGCCGACACGCCCACAGGCATCCGGCCGTTGAGCTTCTTCTCCCACGGCGTGAATTCCGCTCCTTCCGGCACCTCTCCTTGGTCTAGATATTTCCATAACGCAATCAGTAGCTTCCGCGCCAACGCCACGATCCCCACCTTCCTCGCCCGCGCATTGCCCTGACCAAACCGACGCTGATACCACAAGCTCAACGTCGAATTCGGCTGATATCGCAGCCACATCCAGGCGATTTCCACCGCCATCCAACGCAACCGACGGTTCCCCGCCTTGCTGATCCCCTGCTCCCGATGACTCGCGCCGCTGTTGTACGGCGTCGGACACAAACCCGCCAGGCTCGCCAACTCGCGGCGGTTCGTAATCTTCCGCCAGCCGAAAAACTCACGCACGAAGAGGATCGCACTGATCGGACCGATCGCCCGCAGGTCGAGCAACCGACGGATCATCTCGACCTCGGGTGTGTCATCGCGACGGATCGCACGCCGCTGCGCGTTCTCGCCGTCGCGAATCTGGCCATCGACGAGTTTCCAGCGTGCGAACTCGCGCAAGATGCGGGCCTGAAGTTCCGCCGGCACCGGTTTGCCGTCCCACTGACAAAGCTCGCCAAGACATTTCGTAAGATGTTCATTGACTGAAGCATCAAGGCCGAGATTGGCAAGCAATCCCTTGATCCGATTGGAATGTTCGGTGCGTTCCGCCTTCAAGGCGATGAGGTCGCGATGGAGTTGGCGGCGGTCCTCATCGTCGGGCGAGGGGACGTTGACGACGCTCCAAAGTTTGTGTTCACCGCCATGATAACGGATCAACATGGTCAGAAGTTTAGCACCGTCAAGGGAATCGGATTTGGCACGTCGGGCACGGCGGTTGACCTCGATACTGGAGGCATCAACGACAAGGTTTTGGATATGATTGTGAGTGAGATAGCGATGGAGCCAGAAGCCGTCACGACCGGCTTCATAGCACGAAAAGACAGGGGTATCGTCGAGCAAGCCGAAGCCGAAGCGTTGTTTGGCAAGCTGGATCTCGCGTTGGAGGGCGTCGAGGTCGCGGGCGGGAATGGTGCGAAGTCGAGGTTTCTGGGCCATCGCGGTGGTGAAGGCCAGGTTCCAGGAAGTCCATCCGAGATCGAAAGCAAGGTAGAGCTTTGGCGAGTCGGATACGGTAGAATCCGTGGCGTGGGTCGCTGACATGGTGAGACTCCGAGTTGAGGGAATGACGCGAATCGTCCCTTTGGAGCTTACCAGTCAGCGGCTCACATTTCTCGAAGCGCCCGGCTCGCCCCGAGCATAGTATCTAACCCGGTCCAACGAGGAGCTGGACGCCTTCGCCTATGTGGCGAGCCACGACTTGAAAGAGCCACTCCGCGGCATCCACAAGTACGCCCACCAGTTGCTCGAAGACGCGGCCGTCGCGGACGTGGAGAATCGAAAAAAGCTCGAAGGGCTGATGCGGCTGACCGTGCGGATGGACAGCCTGCTCGACTCGCTTCTGTACTTCTCCCG
>JBBQFM010000085.1:0-1981 GCA_038321975.1 Fimbriimonadales bacterium
ATGTGCGATGGAGCAGGAGAAGTTGAAAGAGAACGCACAAGAGATTTGCCGAGTGGGATCCCGTCTTTACGACGGCCTCCGATCGATGGCCGGGCATATGACGAAGGTCGGCCGCAACCTGCGGAAGACCACCGAGGCGTACAACAACGCGGTTGGCTCGATGGAACGCAATGTCCTGTCGAAAGGCCGGCAGCTTCGGGCGCTTGGCGCAGGAAATGGAGACGACTTGGCGGTGGTCGAGGGGGTCGAGGTGTATCCGCGAGAGTTTGCGAGTTTGCCGCTTTTGGTTGAGGGCATGGAGTAGGTTTCCGCACCAAATCTCGCCAAACGCGTAGAATGAGTCGATGGCAACGGCGGTCCGAGGGACGCGCGCTCTGCGCGTTTACCTCGAAATGATCAAGTTCGAGCACTCAATCTTCGCGTTACCGTTCGCAATGATCGGGATGATGTGGGGCTCGCGATGGGCGTATAAGACTGCGTGGCCCGGTCCCGTCACTCTTATTTGGATCGTTATCGCAATGGTTTCCTGCCGTAGCGCCGCGATGGCCTTCAACCGGATTGCCGACCGCGAGATCGATGCCGTGAACCCGCGCACCAAGATGCGCGCGCTTCCCGCGGGCCTTCTCCAGCTTCGCCAGACGAACGTCTTCTTCTTTGCGAGCTGCTTGATTTTCTTTGTCGCGGCAGCGATGCTTAATCCGCTGGCCCTCGCCTTGAGCCCCATCGCCCTTGGCGTGACCCTCTTTTACTCGGTTACCAAGCGCTTCACTCCCCTATGCCACTTCGTCCTCGGCCTATCCCTTGGCATCGCACCGGCCGCCGCTTGGATCGGTACGACGGGCAAGCTCGCCTTGCCCATCGTCTGGATCACCGGGGCGGTCCTCTTCTGGACCGCCGGATTCGACATCATCTACTCCCTTCAAGACGAGGAGTTTGACCGGGAGCACGGACTCCGTTCCTTCCCCCAAACATTCGGGAAAGCTAAGGCGCTGACGATAAGCCGAGTCTCTCATACGTTGGCGATCGCATTTCTGATCGCCGGTGGCATCGGGGTTGGCGCTGGCGTCTTTTACTGGATCGGTGTATCTTTCGCCGCTGGACTTTTACTTTACGAACAGAGCCTCGTGACCCCGACAGATTTGAGTCGGGTGAACATGGCCTTTTTCACCCTCAACGGATTTGTTAGCCTGGGCGTCTTTGTATTCGCTCTCCTCGATCAGATCTTCCGCGTCTGATCCCCATTTCACGCATGAGAAACCTGCTTTGCACCATCCTGCTCGCCCTTGTTGCCCTGGCCCAAGCCAAGATTACGGTCGATAACTTCGAGCCCGGTACCCTGGTGCGCTATCCGGTGGTGACCCTGCGTGGCACTTGCCCGGACAGTTCAATCGCGACGGGCCTCGACTGGAAGGCGATGAGCAAGTTCGATGTCACCGATGGCAAGTTCGTCGCCATCGTGGAACTCAAACCTGGGCTGAATTGGGTCCTGCTCAATGCAGGTCGTGACACGGTGAAGCTTCGCATCGACTACAAGCCGATGAAGACCCCTTACGTGATGCGCGCGGTTTATATCGTCGCCGATGACGAGGATCCCCGCTACGATTCACCCATTCCTGGCGACCGTCAGCAGTACCGAGAGAAGTTCGACACTGCCCTCAAACTTTTGCAATCCTTCACCGCCGAATCGATGAACGACAATGGATACGGTCGCAAGACCTTCCCGCTTGAGCTCGACGACAACGGCAAGGTGGTCGTCCACTTGCTGAAGCACCCGAAGAAAGGCGACGAGCTGCGCGCAATGAGCGGCAATGACCTTTGGTCGCTCTTCTACGGATGGCTGGAGCCGCAGTTCCCGATGGACGTCAACAAGGTGTGCGCGCTGATGGGATTTAGTCGCTACGAGGCCTGGCACAAAGTTGCGAAGGGCCATACCGCCCTTGGTGGAGGTGGGCTCGGAGTCTTCGGCACCGCGAGCATGTAC